>CAXUHA010000029.1:0-2841 GCA_964250735.1 uncultured Nakamurella sp.
GGTAGCGCGCTTCGTTCGCATCGAAGAGGTCCGGGGTTCGATTGCCCGCAGCTCCACCACGTTTTCCCTGGTCAGAGCCGGTATCCGAGGTCAGGAGACCGGCTCTTCTTCGCTCCGGGGAACATTTTGGGCGCACTTCATAGTGAGACTGCGTGATCCAGGGCGACGGCTACGGCGTCCAGGTCGTCTGGGAACAGGTCCGCGTAGACGTCCAGGGTCATCGCCGCCGACTTGTGGCCGAGCATGGTTCGCACCGACCTGACGTTCGCCCCGACGCTGATGGCCAGTGATGATCCGCGCTTCCCGTCTGTTACCCGCAGAGTCGCCCCTTTCGGCCCGGTGAAGACCAGATCGTCAACGCCCTTGCCCGCCATGGCATCCGTCAACGGGCCGGTGAGGAAGGCTGGAAACGGCACCGACCGCCGCTCGTGGTTTTCGCGGTGTCCAGGACCAGCCTGCCGCTCACCTCGGCGTAGGGCTTGGTCACCGAGATCCGCCGTCGACCCATGTCGAAGCTGCCGACCTTGAGCGCTGCCATTTCTCCCGAGCGCAGCCCCGTGTAAGCCAAGAAAAGACGAGCGTTTCGTACAACGGTTTATCGACAACGATCTCCCGCGGTGGCCCGAGCCCTTGAACACTCGTCGCACGGTCTCGGTGGCCAGATCGCGAACCTGCTCGTGGGTGAGGTAACCGAGTTGGTTGTACGTTCGTGTTGGTGCTTTAACGCCGTCAGCCGCGTTGCGGGGGATCAGGCGATCATGGACCGCCTGGGCCAAGACGGATCGCAGCAAGCCCAGAACCTGCTCGATGGGTCGCGTTGGCGATCAAAAGCGGCCGAGGCGACCTACCCGGTGATGTTCGATTCGGCGACGAACTGGATCACCCGGCTGGCCGACGCCCACGCCCACAACCGGCTCGCAACCGAACTCAAACGGCTGCACCGTTACTGGCTCCTGGTCGTTGACGAAGTTGAATACTTACCTTTCGATGCGGCGTCGGCGTCGCTGTTCTTCCAAATGGGCGCGTCCCGATATGAGACCGGATCGATCGTGCTCACCTCGAACCTGGTGTTCGGTGGGGGTGAAACCCTCGGCGATGACGTCGTCGCCGCGGCCACCATCGACCGCCTCGTCCACCACGCCCACGTCGTCGCCCTGGACGGCGAGTCCTATCGCACCAGAGCCCACCGGCCCGGCCCACCACCGGCCGCCAACAACAGCCAGTACTCGTCCTCCAACGACAACCGCCGCTTGCGTCCTCGTCTCGCCATCTTCACACCTCTCAACTACCAGAGCAGGTGTTGCGACGAACACTCGAACCCAAGCAGCAACAGGGGGTCAAGATTGGATCGGCGTTTGACAAAGGGCGAGCGATCGTGGTCGCGGTTGCACGCCGCCGTCATCACAGCGCGGACGCGGCGTCGCAACAAAATATGGGCCGCCAACGTCTGGCATCCTGATCGCATGCGAAACCCCTGGCCATGGCGGCGGTGGCACGACTCCTACCAAACGTTGGTGGCGGCTGACGACGCACCTGGATCGGCGGCCGATCACCTGACCACCCGAAAGCCAGGCACCGTCACCGCGGCTCATGAAGAATTACTGAGGACTCTCGCCACCCTCCCCGACGCACCCTGGTCTTCCCGAGCATTGTGGTCTTGCCTGGACCAGCTGCGCTCCGCAATCATCGCCGGTTCGGAGGTGCGAGTCGAGCAGGCCTGGACCGATGGACCGATGGCATTTTGCATCGTCTATAACCCGCCGTACCAGTCAGGCAACCGAGTGGGATTGCGGCGACAGATCAATGACACCGACCCCGCTGACTACGAGCCGAACATTGGGGCCCACTACGCCGCGTTCCTCAGCCCGATATGGGCCGACGTCGGACCTGACAGCGAATGGGACCCAATTGGGTTCGGCCAGATTGTGGCCGGATTCGACATCGATGAGCCCCTGGGTAACGCAAACGACGCGCTCCAAACCGACAGCGAAGGTATTGGCTGGTGGGGCGCCCTCCAATCAAAGCTGCCAAGACCGCCCCAGGCTTAAAGCGACCCGCCAACAACCGAAGCACATACCCGCCATCTACCTGCCAAAGTCACAGTGCTGGCCGACACAGCGAGTGTCCGCGATACGCGGTCCCTCAGCTCGGAATCCCGTCCTATCTCGCATCAGGGGGTCAGTCGGATCCCCAGACCGCCAAGATCCCCGTGTCGACCACCAAGGTGCTCATCATCGGTGCGGGCAGCGGCGGAGAGGTCAGGACGGGGAACGCCGACAATTCAGCACAGCACGCCGTCGTGCCCGGCTACCAGCGGCTATTCGGCCGGACAGGGTGGGGCGTCACCGGCATCGTCGTGCACCGCTCCAATGGTTCGGACGTGGTGGCGGCTGGGCAAGACGGCTGGTTCCTGGCGTGGTGGCCCGGCGAGGATGAGAGAGCTGGCCGAGCAGCACAGAAAAATCTCGGCTGGCCGGTGACGATGAGACGATCGCCTCGCAGGTGGGATCGCATGTCGTCGCGCTGACGACAGCCTTGAGTCAGATCGCCGACGAGCTGCGCACGCTCGGCGATCCGAAGGCGACGGCAGCGCAGATCGGGACCGTCTCCACCGAGGCGGACCAACGAATCGCGGAGGCTTCTGCACGAGCGGCCAGGGCGGACCAGGAGCGGCGCATCTTTGAGCAACAGCGGGCCGAGGCCGGCGCTGCTGCCTGCGCGGGACGGTGAGCCCAACTCTGGTGTTGGTTGTCAGGGGGTGCTATCACGACTGCGCGGCCTGTTGAGCAGATATCAGAGGCCATTCGCCCGAAAGGGTGTATCCCTTATGACTGAACGGGT
>CAXUHA010000029.1:2851-12071 GCA_964250735.1 uncultured Nakamurella sp.
GGGGAGGTGGCCGCCACCCTTCAAGCGACAGAGTTCTTGCCTCTGCGGGACGGTGAGCCCAACTCTGGTGTTGTTGTCAGGGGCTGCCACAACGACTGGGCTACCTGTTGAGCGGATATCGGATACTGTTCGCCCGAACGGGTGTATCTCGCATTGACTGAACGGGTGGATGTAGTACTATCCGGACCATTCCGAACTACGGGGAGTGATCAATGAGGGGAGTGGCTTGGTGAGTGCTCGGGTTCGTTGGCGACTACTAGCTTTGATCACGGCTGCGCTGGCCGGCATGGTGAGTGCCCCCGTCTCATCGATGGCAGTCAGTCCGAAACCGTCGTCGTCAGCGGCGACCGCGTCCGCGGGCCAGCAGATCCCGGTGGCCGCTTCGGGTCGGCCGTCGGTGTCGGGGGCGTTCGGCTCGGTCGCTCCGTTCCGGGTGTTGGACACCCGTTACGGGACCGGCGCGGCCAGGGCAGCGGTCGGCGCGAACAGTTCCGTCGCGGTCAAGGTCAGCGGAGTGGGCGGCGTCCCCGCCGCAGGGGTCTCAGCGGTGGTGGTCAACCTGACCGTCACCCAACCCTCCGCCCGCGGCTACCTCACCAGCTACGCCGACGGCGCCGCCCGGCCGAACGCTTCCGCGCTGGACTTCGTCAGGGGCCAGACCGTCGCCAACCTCGCCGTCGTCCCGGTCGGCGCGGACGGCAAAATCAGACTCAGCAGCACCTCGAGCGGCACCGTCCAGCTAATCGCCGATATCACCGGCTACTACCTGGTCGGCAACCCAGACACCACCGAGCAAGGCGATTGGGCCACCGACAGCGGCCCACTGGGTGGCAATGCCAATCCGTACGAAACCCACCTCACGCGCGGCAACGTCAACCGCCTCGCGTTCGTCTGGAACCGACTGGGTCCGCAGCTGTACAGCGCCTATGTGGTCGCGGCGGGCCTCGTGATCGCGACGACCGAAAGCCCCTACGAGTACATCGGCGTCGCAGCGTACGACGCGACCAACGGCAAGCTGGTGTGGAACCACCCGGACATCACCCCGGACGGGCTGGCCGCGGACGGCGACAAGGTGTTTTTTCAGGGCAGCTACGGCCCACTGGTCGACGCGCGACCGCGATACGTCGTCGGCGCCTTCGACCTGCGATCGGGAGCTCTGCTCTGGTTCACTCCGTACGGCGCGGAACCGTCGTATGGGCCTTCGATCACCGCCGCCAACGGCCGGGTCTTCGCTTCCTTCCTGGACACGACCATGCAAGCGTTCTCCGAAACCGACGGACATCACCTCTGGGAATCCCATGCCGCCCCTTACATGGCCACGATCATCGCCGCCGACGGTTGGGTTCTCACCCACCAGAGCTCCCAGGGCCACCTCCTTCCCATCGGACTGGACCCGGCCACCGGCCGGGTGATCTGGAAGGGGAACTTCGTCGGCGGGGTGAATCTGGGCGTGATGAACGGCAACATCGTCGACGCATTCGTCGACGGCGGTAGCACCGACACCTATGTTTCCTCATGGCCGATGCGACCATGCCCGGACGGGTGCGATCCAACCTGGACAGACACCATCCCCTACCTTGTCTCAGTATCCGGCGGCAACGGCATCATCGCCGCCAGCACCGCGCGCCCTCGCGTCGGAGTCAGAGTCGGTCAGCTCATCGTGCTCGATCCCGCCACCGGCCACCGACGCTGGACCGCCACCACCTCCGACGACGCACTGAACCTGACCGTGGCAGGGACCGTCATCTACGCCATCACGCATTACGTCGGAGACACCCTCCTGGCCTGGCCGACGTCAGGCTGCGGATCGCCTACCTGCCCCCCAATCTGGAAAACCTCCTCCCTCGGTACCGCCACCACCGGTCGATCCCAGGCAATCGTGGTGACTCAAGGTCGCCTCTACTACGCCCGGGACCGCGGCAGCGACGATCCCGGCGGGATCTATTCCTGGGCCCTGAGCAAATGAATCGGGGCCCCACCACGCCCCGCCTCCCCGGCTGTCGCGGGACTAGCGGCGGCTTCAAAGTTGCGGTCATGGACAAAGTCGCATCCCTGGGGACCTCCCCGTTCGGGAACCGAAAGCGCACACCGAGCGGTGCTGATCCCCTGTCTAGCAGCATGTTTCGGAGGCGCCGAAGGAATCTCGCCTCTTGCATGTCGCGCACAGCACTGTTGCGTTGGTCGAACGACCGAGCCAAGGGGGTTCCCTTGTAGAAGCTGATGGCCCCGCGAATGTGGTCAATCAGGGCGGCGAACGAGGCGATGAAGTTGCTGATCCGCTGATCGAGCTGCTGGTAGTAATCCCTGCGGGTCGCGTCGTCCGGCCCGGGTTGGGCGAGAAGAACTGCCTGTAGCTCTTGGTCGGTCTCGAGCCCGCTAAGAAGCTGGAGGAGTTCGAGCGCATTCCGCTCGAAGATGTTGAGCGAGCGCTCAATCTCACCCCAGCGGGTCTGGGGCGCCATGCCCGGGTGTGTCCTGATGGACTCGTTGAGTCTGTCCAGCTCGGCGGCCCGCGCTGCGGGAGATCGTTCACAACGAACAGCGGATCACGCACTTGATTCCGCAGCTCGTACTGAAGTACCGAAAACTCCTACTACGGGTCTTACGCTCGGCCCGACGGCCCTACACCCGTAGGCTGATCGGGTGATGCTGGACTCGTTCTGATCGGGCTCGGCTGGCTGCTCGCCTCCGGCTCCGCGGTGTTGTGGCTACGCAAGTACCGCCGGCAACCCCTCGGCCGGGGATACCCGAGCACCCAACGGCGGGGCTGGCGGCAGAACGTGCTCCTGGCTGCCGCGGTCGGGTTTGCAGCGTTCGGCGGTGCTGGCCTGGAGAGTCGTCGCCATTGGAATTCTTTGGTTGCCATACCCCTCGCCTACGGTCCGGTTTTCACCCTCGCGTTTGTCGTTCCGGTACTCGCCCGCCGACGAGTTCCGACGTCTGCACCCCGCAACCCGGCGGGCCTGGACGATTCAGCCGAAATCCCACCAAGGGGCCTAGCGATGGCCCCGACTCGGTCGAAAAGCACTGCCAGCTATGGAACTGAGCCTCGGCGCCGTCCACTGCGGCTGGGATGAGGTGCAAATTGTTCTGCAGCCACAGCCATCTCTCGCTGAGATCCCTTATACAGGAGCTAGTCCCGGATCTGGCGGCTCCGCCCCTTGACGGATTCCAGTCGGCGTGAGAGGTTAGTGGTCAGTCCAATTCAGCCCGAGTAAACCCAGTCAGCGGAGTGGTATGTCAGATCAACGAGGGATCTTTCCGTTGGTGCCCATCGTGCAGGTCGATGTCTACGCATCGATCCGCAACCAGCTGATGGCGGTGCTTGAGTCCGGTCGGTACCGGACCGGTGACCGGCTGCCGTCCGAACGTGATCTGGCCGCATCTCTGCAGGTCAGTAGGGTTGCGGTGCGGGAGGCGCTGAAGGTCTTGGAGTCGGCCGGCCGGGTGCGTATCAAGCACGGGGCCGGCGTTTTCGTGGCGTACACCGGAAAGGATCCGGTAGCCGCCCTGCTGCAGCCGGCTACGCCGGGCGACCGGTCGAACATGGCCGAGCTGATCGAGACCCGCGCGGCCATCGAGGTGAAGATCGTGGAGATCGCCGGACGACGAGCGTCCAAGAAGGACCTCCGCCCCCTTGAGGCGCTTCTGCGACGCAACAAGCTGGAGATTCAGCGAACCGCTGAAACTGGATCGCTGAACCTGCTGTTCGAGGCCCAGTTGGGCGTGATTGCCGGCAACACCATGCTTATCTCGCTACAGCGTGCGATCCACGAGCTCTGGGTGGCCGGCTGGTCGGACTTGGGCGTCGCTCCGGATCGGAAAGAAGTGCTGCACGACGAGCACACGAAGATCTTGGAAGCGCTGCTCGCCGGCGATACGAATTCTGCCATTGAACAAATGGTGCGGCACGTCGACCGGGAGATTTGCGGTTGAGCCCCGCATAGGCGGCCGAACTCCTATCGGCCGGCGTGAGGGCCGCATTCGCCCCACCCACTACCTTCACCCCACCCACTACACGACATCGAGGTCAGCAAAGCCGTGCGTCTCCAAGGAATTCTGGCGGCCCTAGTCCTGCCGTTCACCGACGACGACCAGGTCGACATCGCCCCTTTCACTTCCTTCGTCGACTCGATCATCGCAACCGGGGTCGGCGGTGTGGTCATCAATGCCGACTCCGGCGAAGGCATGTCGCTGTGGCCTGAGGAACGCCGGCAGGTGTTGAAGGCCGCCGCGGAAACGGTCGCCGGCCGGGTACCTGTGGTGTCCGGGCTCTTTGCCAGCTTCACCGGTCAAGCGGTGAAACTGGCGGAGGAGGCCGCAGCCGACGGGGCGGACGCGCTGCTCATCTTCCCGAACGTCCATTTCCGGGGATTGCCGCTCGACCCGGAAGTTCCGTTGCGGATGATGCGAGCTGTCTACGAAGCAAGTGGACTCCCGGTGGTCGCGTTCCAACTGCAGGACGCCCTCGGCGGCGTCGAGTGGCAGCGAGAAACGCTGCAGGCGATCGTCCAGGAGCCCTACGTCGTGGCCATCAAGGAATCCACTTTTGATGCCTACAAATTCCGCAGTTGCCTGGATGTTGTGCGCACCGCGGCCCCGGATGTCGCGGTCTTATCCGGGAACGACAATTTCATCTACGAAAGTTTCCTGCTCGGCGCCGACGGGTCTCTGATGGGGGCCGGATCCATTGCGACCCGCGAACAGGTCGAAATGTTCGATGCATTACGGGCAGGCAGATTCGGCGAGGCAGACGCCATCAACCGGCGGATCCTTCCGCTGATGAGGGAAATCTTCAAGTCCCCGATCCGGGACTACCGTGCCCGCACCAAGGAAGCACTCAGATCGCTGCGCGTGTTCCCGTCCGCAGCGGTCCGCGAGCCGCTCCTACCGTTGGCTGACTCGGAACGAAAAGCTCTCCTTGCAGCACTCGACCTTTCCGAATTGAGGTGACACGCATGTCGATCCCGCCCCGGAACACAACGATTCCACCGATGAAGTTCGGGCTCTCACTGTGCCCAGAAGTGGGTCGGTGGCACGATACCGTGGCACAGGCCAGGCTGGCCGAGGATCTCGGATACGACTCTGTCTGGCTTCCCGAACACCACCTCATGGCGGGCTACGCCCCGTCCCCGCTGATCGGCTTGGCCGGTCTGGTGGAGATCACCAGCGTTGTCGAGCTCGGCACCGACGTCGTGGTCGCGCCCTTCTACCATCCCGTTCGGCTGGCCGAAGACGTCGCAGTACTGCACGAGATGAGCGGCGGGAGGATCCTACTGGGGGCGGGCCTGGGCTATCGGGAGAACGAGTTCGCGGCGTTGGGGGTTCCGTTCCGACAGCGCGCCGGGATCTTCACCGAGACCTTGCAGATACTTCGGCTGCTCTGGACTTTGACGAACGTCGACTTCCACGGCAAACACTTTCAGTTGGACGACGTCACCATCTATCCGCGACTCCCGGTTCCGCCGCAGCTGTTGGTCGGTGGTTGGAAGACGCCGGCGCTCGCTCGGGCCGCGCGGTATGCCGACGCGTGGTTTCCCGGGCCTACCGCGGACGTTCCGACCGTGCAGGCCGCGTTGGCGCAGTACGACGACTTTCTGGCGCAGGCCGGGAAGGTCCGCACGGAACTGCCGATCTTCCGGGAGGTGTGGGTGGCCGATAGCCCCGAGCACTACGAGGCCGGCGTCCGGCACATCCGCGCGCTGTACGAGTCCGATTACAAGTCCTGGGGCCACAACAATGTCCGAGCCGACACGGACCCGGCCACCGACCGCTTCATCCTCGGCAATCCCGATCAGGTCACCGAGCAGATCCTGTCCCTGCAGCAGCGCCTCGGCGTCACGCATCTGGTCGCCCGGCTGCACTGCCACGGCGTGGAAGAAGAAGCGGTCGAGCACTCCATGCGGCTGTTGGCCGACCAGGTCCGCCCGGCCGTGAGGCACGCGCTCCGTGACCACGCAACCGCCGGCCGCGCATGAAGACCAAGGAAGCGGCCCAGCCGCAACTCGACACCGCCGTTGAACTGATCGCGGCACGAGTCCGACAGACCCTGGCCGAGGACAGCGAAGGTTTTCCTCATTTCGCCGATCCGAAAACCGGAGAATGGACTCGATCACCGGCCGGTGATTGGACCGGAGGTTTCTGGGTCGGACAGCTGTGGTTACTGGCCAACACCGACGGGGGGGAATTTCTCGCGCCGGCGCGGCACTTCTCGGCCAAGCTCGCCCCACGGGCCGCATCCAGGACAATATTCCGCGGCTTTCTGTTCTGGTACGGGTCGAGCCTGGGCCAGATCCTGGCCGCTGATCCCGAGGCAGCCGAACGGGCACAGGCCGCGGCAATCAGCCTGAACGCCGACTTCAACCCCGCGATCGGGATCATCCCGCTCGGCGCCGAAGGGGAAGAGGCCCACGACGTCGGCGACTTCGAGACCAACATCGACGGCGTACCCGGAGGTACCCCGCTGCTGCTGTCCGTCGGAGCCGCCACCGGGAACAACGCTCTGACCGAACACGCCCTTCGGCACGTGCGGACCCATGTGTCTGCCTGCATCCGGGCTGACGGTTCAGTGGTGCAATCGGCCACCATGGACCCGACCACTGGAATGGCCACCAGAACCTATACGCACAAAGGCTTCTCCGACCACAGCACGTGGTCCCGAGCGCAGGCCTGGGCGATGCTGGGCCTGGCCCAGGCTTCGCACTACACCACCGAGTTCCGGCCCGCCCTGCAGAAGGTCTGCGACTGGTGGGTCGACCATCTGCCGACAGACCACATCAGCCGATGGGACTTCGATGCGCCGCAGGACAGCGCACCGCAGCAGTGGGACACCTCGGCCACAGCCATCGCCGCTGCCTCCTTGTTGAAAGCTGCAACCCATCTACCCCACCGAGCCCAGGGCTACCGCTCGGAGGCGGTCGCGATGCTGAACGCCCTGACGCTGCACCAGATTCAGCCCGACGACCCACGAGGCGGTGCACCGGGCGCCCTGATCGACGCCTGCTACAACCACCGGCTGGGCCTGGCCACGGCACACGAGTTGGTCTGGGGCGACTACTTCTTCCTCGAGGCACTGCTGGCCGCGACCAACCGGCTCGACAGTGCCCAGCTCTAGGAGAACACCACTATGCGCAGCAACTTCGAGCCCGGAACCACCCGGTGGGCGGTCAGACGAGCACAGTGGAAATCGCTCGGCCTCACCAATAGCGACCTGACCAAACCGAAAATAGCAGTGGTCAATTCCTCGTCCGCTCTGTCCAGCTGCTACACACATCTGGACGAGCTCTCCCGCACCGTTCAGGAAGCGATCAGAGCCGCCGGCGGACTGCCCTTCGAAATCCGTACCGTCGCGCCCAGTGACTTCATCACCAGCGCCGGGCGGGGCGCCCGGTACCTGATGCCCACCCGTGACCTGATCGTCAACGACATCGAGGTCGTCGTCGAAGGCGCCCTGCTGGACGGCATGGTCTGCCTTTCCTCCTGTGACAAGACAACCCCGGCCCACTTGATGGCCGCCGCTCGACTGGATATTCCCAGCATCCTGGTCATCGGGGGCTACCAACCCTGGGGCACCTGCGATGGCCGCCCGACCGACATCGACGACGTCTACGAGTCGGTGGGCGCGGTCGCCGCCGGCACCATGACCATCGACCGACTCGGGGAACTGGCCGACCACGCCATCTGCGGACCGGGAGTGTGCGCCGGCCTCGGCACGGCGAACACCATGCACATCATCGCCGAAGCACTGGGCATGGCGATGCCCGATTCCGCCCCGGTGCAAGCCGGCAGCGACCGCATGAACGAACGGGCAACGCAGGCCGGACGCCAGATCGTCACCATGATCCACAACGGCCTGACCGCCCGGGACATCATCACCGAGAAGTCCATCCGAAACGCGGTCACGGTGACTCTCGCCGCCGGTGGCTCCGTCAATGCGGTCAGGCATCTGACGGCGATCGCCGCCGAGGCGCAGCTGGACCTTGACGTTGTGGGAATCTTCGAACAGCTCACCGACAGCACCCCATTGGTCATCGCGGTCAGACCTAACGGCCCGCACCGGATGGATGATCTCGATCGCGCCGGAGGGTCCGGCGCCATCATGCGAAGCGTCCACAGCCTGTTGGCGACCGACGCCATGACTGTCACCGGCCGAGCGATCGGAGATGTCATCGATACCGGGCCCGACCGCATACAGGACGTGGTGAAGCCGATGTCAGCACCCGTAGCCCCGCGGGGAGGTCTGATGATCCTGCGGGGGAACATCGCCCCCGGCGGCGCGATCGTCAAGGTTGCAGGAATCGAATCGAGGATGAGCCGCACATTCACCGGGCGGGCCGTGATCTTCACGAACGAGGACGACGCCATGGCCGCCCTCCGTCGGGGCGCCATTGCGAGAGGCGACGTCGTCGTCCTGCGTGGCATGGGTCCCTTCGGCGGGCCCGGCACCGTCTTTGCCGCAGGATTCGTCGCGGCCTTGGTCGGTGCGGCCCTGGTCGGCAAGGTCGCGGTCATCACCGACGGCGAGCTCTCCGGCCTCAACAGCGGCATCGTCGTCGGCCAGGTGTCCCCGGAGGCCGCCCTGGGCGGACCGTTGTCGGTCATCCACCCAGGGGATTCCATCACCGTCGACCTACCCGGTCGCCGCTTGGACATGGCGGTACCCGACGAGGAGATCCAGCGCCGGCTGAGCACGGCCACACCCACCGTGGAGCCGGCACCGCCCGGCTGGCTGGCCATGTACCGCACCTTGGTCCAACCCATCGAAACGACCGGTGCGGCGCTCAGAACAACCCGTCCACCCGACAGTGTCGCGGGCGGCGTCCCTGGTGGCGCCCGCCGTTGATGGTCACCTGGGCCCGATAGAAACAAGTCGTTCGTGTCATTGGAGCCCACCGTCGACTCTTTGAGGAATGTGCCACGGATTGTGATCTTGAACCGGTGGGGGAAGAAGCTCGGCCGGCATGTTCTGGAAACTCACCGGCCGCAGGAACCTATTCATCGCGGCGGCTCCTACGGACGTGTGAGCTGCCGATGTACTGGCTGGGAAGGGGCCGCCATGCTGCATGGCCCACGAAACAGCGACGCCGGTCGGGAACCCGTTGAAAACGACTCGCCCCGCACGGGCTGTCGCCGGTGCGGGAGGACCCGTTTTTCAACGTCTTTGTCGTGGATTCCCTGGTGTATGCTCCCGACCCATGAAAGAACGGCGTGAATACGATTT
>CAXUHA010000029.1:12081-36973 GCA_964250735.1 uncultured Nakamurella sp.
CCCGCACGGGCTGTCGCCGCACTGACCAGGTCCTGCGCGAGCTGGAACTCCGACGGCAGCTCAGCGTGTACAGAACAGGTCAGCGATCCCCCGATGGCGTCCAGAACCGCGATGACCTCGTCCATGTCGCGGTATCGGAGCACAACGATCGCGGGGCCGAAATGTTCTGCCAGGAGCGCGGAGTCACCGTTCAATACCGCCGCTGCAGGAGCCGTGTTGACCAGCGCCCCGGCCGACAGCCCATCGGTACCGGCGGGCACGTCGGTGAGGATCTGCACGCCGGCGATGCGACCCAGCGCTGCGGACGCTTGGTGGTAGGCCGAATGGATGGGCGGGGTGAGCAGGTATCCAGGAGTCACGCGTGCTGACTGTTCCGCCACGGATCTGAGGAGGCGGTCGCCTGCCGGACCTTCCGGGATGAGGGCGATGCCAGGTTTGGTGCAGAACTGGCCGACGCCCAAGGTGAAGGAGCCGACAATTCCGGCAGCCAGTTCGTCCGGCCGGGCCCGCGCCGCCTGCGGCGTGACGACGAGCGGGTTGATGCTGCCAAGTTCGCCGTAGAACGGGATCGGCTCCGGCCGGGCAGCCGCGATGGCAGCGAGGTGGAGACCGCCGGAGGTCGAACCCGTGAATCCCACGGCGCGGATCCGCGGATGGCTGACCAGGTCAATGCCTGCGTCGCGGCCGCTGACGAGGCTGACTGCGTTCGGGTTTCCGCCGGTTGCGGTGAGAGCCTCCTTGATGATCTCGATGCTCAGGAGCGAGGTCTCAGGATGACCGGGGTGCGCTTTCACCACGACCGGGCAGCCGGCGGCCAGCGCGCTGGCGACGTCGCCGCCCAGTACCGAGAATGCGAACGGAAAATTGCTGGCGGAAAACACCGCGACGGGTCCTACCGGCGTCATCATCCGGCGCAAGTCCGGTGTTCCGGCTGACTGACCGCCGCTCTGCGCACTGTCGATCGTCGCGACCAACCAGCTCCCTTCCTCGACGACGTCCGCGAGGAATTTGAACTGTCCGGTGCTGCGCGTCAACTCACCTTCAAGCCGGGCGCTGCCCAGTGCGGTCTCCTGATCAGCGACCGCGACCAGTCGGACCCGATCGAGTTCGATTCTCTCGGCGATCCGGCGCAGCACCGACGCTCGCTCGGGCGGTGTCAGTCCGGCCAGCCAGGAGCTCGCACCGGCTGCCGCTGCGCACGCCTCGTCGACGTCTCCCCACTCGCTCGGGGCGACCACGTCGGCAAGAGCACCGGCTGTTCGCGGATCGATCCGCGGCTCTCTTTCGCGCACCAAGGCTCCTCTAGTCATCAGCTGGTATTCATCAGATGTCTGTGCCATCATGGCAAAGCCAGTACCGGGCGTCAACAGGCTCATGAAGCACAGATACCCTTTACAACAGGATCTTTCAAGACCGACTGTTGACATCACCGGTCGAGAGGCCCTGTAGTACACATCAGATGACTTGTGCCATGGGCGGCGACGGGATCGCTGACCCAGAATCGGGAGCTCAACATGTCGATCAGCAAGTTGAAAGGCGTGCCGTCGCTGCCCGTGCCAGCGCTGCCGGTCCTGCTGGTCTACGGGTCGGCGCAACGGCAATTGCGAGAAGGTCTCACCGTGGAAGTCGAGAAATGAACGGTCTTCGGATGTTTCCAGGCCCTCACGGTTGGACCGTGGAGACCGGCAGCCTCTCGCTCACCCTGGAATTGTTCGAAGGTCGGCTCTACCTTCACGACGGCGAGGTCGGCGAGCCCGGTGTCCTTGCCCCTCCGGCGAACGGGGACCCGTTCGGAGACTCCGTGTGGCGGAGCGAAAGCGTGCTGGGACTCGCCGTGGGCACGGACGGCCGACAGGTGCTCTGGGATGTCCGCGACGTCACCGTTGTCGACCCGACGTCGGTGGTCGTGCAGCTCAGAGCCGACAACGCGCCGCTGGCCGCGAACCTTCGGATGACCGCCCCGCTGCCCGGTGTGGTGACGTTGCGCGCCCGGGTAACCTGCTCCGATCCTGGTGCGACACCGGTCACCATCACCGCCGCGCCGCTGGTTGCGGTCACCGTCCCGCAGGTCGACGAAACGGTGCACCTGGCCGGATCCTGGGCCGCGGAATGCCAGGTGCGGCGGGCACCTGCGTCGACAAGTGTGCTGCTGGAAAGTCGTACCGGCAAGACCGGCTTCGAGTACCAGCCCTATCTGGCGCTGCTCGGCCGAGGGGTGACGCGGATTATCGCCCTGGCCTGGTCGGGCAACTGGTGCATCCGCAGCCGACCACTACAGGACGACCGGACCGCGGTGACGATAGGTCTCAACTCCTGGGGACTACGCCACCAGATGCGATCCGATGCTCCGCTCGACCTGCCCGAGGTCACCATCGTCCGCGCCGACGGGGATCTCAACCGCGCAACACAACTCCTGCACCGTGTCCGCCGGGCAGACAGCGCCGGCGTGCGCCGCCCGGTGCCCGTGCAGTTCAACAGCTGGTACCCGCGGCCCGGAGAGCCCGACCTGGCCACCATGCGGGCCATGATTCCCGGAGCTGCCCGCCTCGGGTGCGAGGTGTTCGTCCTTGACGCCGGGTGGTATGCCAACACCCGGTCCGCCGGCGAAGACTGGTGGATGCGGACCGGCGATTGGCTCGTCGCGAACCACCTGTTCCCCGATGGACTGGACGGCTTGGTCTGCGACGTCCGACAAGCGGGACTGGACTTCGGCATCTGGTTCGAACCGGAGGCCGTCGGACCGGCATCGAGCGTGCACGACCAGGGTGGCGCCTGGTTGCACGACCTACCCAACGAGCCGCACTGGTCGGCCGGGCGGCGAATCCGCCACCTCGGCGTGCCGGCCGCCCGTGAAGCGGTCCGCGATCAGATGCTCGCGGTCCTGGGGGCGACCGACGCGAAGTGGATGAAGTGGGACTTCAACACCGATCTGCTGCAAGGCGGTTGGCCGGCCGAGAACGGGTCGGGAACCGATCCGTTGATCGCCCACTGCGCTGGGCTGTACCAGCTTCAACGGGAGGTCCTCGCGGCCCGGCCAGGTCTGGTCCTGGAGATGTGCGCGGGCGGCGGCGGCCGTTTCGACGCGGCGGTGATGCGTAACGCCGATGTCACCTGGATGAGCGACAAGACGCAAGCCGTCGCGAACCTGGCCATCCACCTCGGAAGCCAGCTCGCCCACCCGCCCGAACAATGCAATGACTGGCTCGTCGAGTGGCCGCCGCACGACGGCCACCGCCGGACCGCAGCAGACCTGAGAGGCGACCTTCCGTTCCGGACCCATGTGGCGATGCTGGGCAGCTTCGGCGTGAGCGCCCCGGTGCACGAGTGGACCGGCGGCGATCTGCACGCGACAGCGGAGCTGGTGGCCTGGTACAAGAGCCGGCATCGTCCGTTGCTGCCCGTTTCGGACCAGTACCTACTGGGCGACGACGGCGATCTCGAGGGCAGGACGGGGTCCTCGACGGTGTGGTATGCGAGCCGCGACGGCAGCGGAGGGAATGCGTTCGTGTTCCAACTCGACGCCGGCGCCGGGTCGGTCGAGGTCCCACTGGAGGGCCTCGACGAGACCCAGGTGTTCGATGTGCAGCTCGGTTCCGACCTCTTGATCACCGCGACCGGACAGGCCCTGGCGGGTGGGGTTGCCATCCCGGTGGCCGGGGCCTACTCCTCGACGATCGCCCAGGTGCGGGCGCACCGCACGTGAGCGCAGGTAAGGATCCAGGGCGAAGAAACCGCGACAGAGAGGTAGTTCTCATGGACAGGACGGCCGGTGTCGGCTCCGCGCAGACGATTCCGGGCGGGCTCGCGGATCGGCTGGTCACCGACCTCGTCGAGGCGATTGCCGCCCGCCGGCACTTGTCCGGCGACCGGCTGCCATCTGAAAGCGAGTTGGCGGCCTCCAACGGCGTCAGCAGGCTCACCGTCCGGGAGGCCATGCGGTCACTGACCCAGAAGGGGCTGGTCAGCGTCGAGCAGGGTCGGGGCACCTTCATCACCCCCCCTTCCGAATGGTCGCCGTTGGACCCTGTCGTGCTCGCCGCCCGCGCGAAGTTCGGCGATGAGGACGAGCGGTACCGGGCCGCGCGGGAGCTGACGGAAACGCGTCGCCTGGTCGAGGTCGGAACCGCCCGGATGGCGGCGGAGCGACGAACCACCGAGCACCTGGCCGATCTCGGTGCTGCACTGGAGGCGATGCGCCGTCATGTCGACGACGAAAGTGACTTCGTCGAGGCGGATCTCGCATTCCACCGGACGGTGATGGAAGCGGCGGACAACCGCATCATCGCCGCCCTGTTCGGACCCGTCGAGCAACTGCTGCGGGACACCCGCGCCGAGACGTCCAAGATCGCCGCGACCCGCCGCCGGGCAATAGAGTCCCATCACGCCATCCTGTTGGCGATCTCGGCACGGGACCGCAACTTGGCCGAGGCGGCCATGGCCAGTCACCTGGACGACGCCGTTGCCATAGTGAGTCGTCGTTGAGCCCGCTGGTACTACCGGTGCGGCGCACCGGCAACCCGATCGCGCTGGAGGTACTTCCCGAAGTGGGCGCCAAGACTCTCACCCTGACCGATGAGCGAACCGGTCGGCAATGGCTCGCCCCCCGAGCCCGCCCGACACCATCAGGTGGCACCTCTTCCTGGCAGGACGGAGATTGCGCCGGCTGGGACGAGTGCTTTCCCAACATCACACCGGGTCGACACCCGATCCACGGCGACATCGAGCTGCCCGATCACGGCGAACTCTGGAACCATCCGTGGCACTGGCGCCAGCCTGATGACTCCACCCTGACGACCTGGACCACCGGTCGGTCGATGGATTACCGGTTCGAGAGAACACTCACCCTGGAGGCCGGACACCTCGACGTCACGTACCGGCTGACCAACACCGGGGAACTGCCGTTGACCGCGCTGTGGGCGATGCACATGCTGATCGACGCCGACCCGCGGGACCTCGAAATCCCTGACGACGTCCCGGTGGTCGTCGAGTCGACCTTCGGCCTGGATCACCCGGTACGCGGTCAGCTGACATGGCGCACATTGATCGACGCGGTACCCGACCGCGGCGGATGGGCCGTCAAGCTCTTCACCGTTCCCGGTGCCCTGCAAAGGGTCGTGGTGCGCCGGGACGACGCCTGCTTGACGGTCGTCCTCTCGCGCAACGTCGTCACCTTCGGACTGTGGCTCAATCAGGGCGGCTGGCCTTCCGGACAACCGCTACGGCACGTCGGCATAGAACCGTGCATGGGCAACAGTGACGAACTCGGCGCGGCGCAGGCATCCAATGGAGCTTTGAAAGTACATGTAGGAGAACCTTTCTCATGGTCGGTCGAGGTCCACCTCGACGAAAGACCCGACCGGAACGGAAATGACAGATGAAAATCACAGCCGTCGATACGACAGTCGTCCAGGCCGGGCTGCGCAACTGGGTGTTCGTGAAGGTCACCACCGATGAACCCGATCTCGTCGGCTGGGGCGAGGCGACGCTCGAGTGGAAGACCAGGGCCGTCGTGGGCGCGGTCAACGATCTGGCGCCCCTGCTGTACGGCCAGGATCCCACCCGCACCGAGCATCTCTGGCAGATGATGGTGCGCGGCCAGTTCTTCCAGGGTGGCGTGATCGGGATGTCCGCCCTGTCGGGCATAGACCAGGCCCTGTGGGACATCAAGGCGAGACAGCTCGGAGTGCCGGTCTGGCAACTGCTCGGCGGGCGTGTCCGGGACCGCGTGCGGATGTACGACCACCTGGGCGGCGGTGACAGCGGCGTCGTCTACGGAGCCGCCACCACGGCCGGCTTCGCCGACGCGGCCGCGGCGAGCGTGGCCGCGGGCTTCGACGCCATCAAGATCCTGGCCGTCCCGATCGGCAACGGCTTGCCGGGCCGGTCAGACGTCCGTCGCGCGGAGCAACTGATGGGCGCCGTGCGGAACGCCGTCGGTCCTGACGTGGCGATCATGGTCGACCTCCACGGCCGCACCACATCAGCAGGCGCCCGACAGTACGGCCACGCCCTGGCGCAATTCGACCCATGGTTCTTCGAAGAGCCCTGCCCACCCGGGAATCCCGCCGCAATGGCCGATCTCGCGCGCGAACTGCCGATTCCCATTGCCACCGGCGAAAGATTGATCACGCCACAGGCTTTCCGTCGATACCTCGACCTCCGTGCGTGTGCGGTCCTGCAACCCGACGTCTGTCACGTCGGCGGGCCGACCGCGGTGAAGAAGATCGCCGCACTGGCCGAGTCCCACCAGGTCATGCTTGCCCCACACAACCCTCTCGGGCCGGTAGCCACCATCGTCAACCAGCACCTGGGTTTCAGCATCCCCAACTTCCTCATCCAGGAAGTGATGCGAGCCGACGTTCCCTGGCGAGACGAGATCATCCAGGGAACGTTGCCCATTCTCGGCGGTCACGTGGCCCTGCCGTCCGCCCCCGGGTGGGGTTTCACCATCGACGAGGCGGCCGCCCGCCGGTGGCCCTACCAGCCGGAGCCGCAGCTCGAGACATTCGACGCCGTGGGCGCAGTCGCGGACTGGTGAGGAGATGACCGACAATCGCCAGGATCGTGTCGCCGTCGTCACCGGCGGCGCCCAGGGTATCGGTGCGGCAACCGTCAGCACACTGGCAGCGACCGGGTGGCGGGTGATCGCGTTGGACAAGGAGTTCGACACCGGCACGCCGCCATCGACGCTGCGGGCCGGCGAGGTGGCGCGGTTGGCCTGCGACGTGACGATCCGTGCGCAGGTCTCGGCAACATCGAAAGCGGTTCTGGACACCGTCGGGCCGGTGCATGCCCTGGTGAACAATGCGGGAGCCAATGCGCACTTCGACCTGGCGACGATGACCGACCAGCAGTGGGATTCGGTCTTCGCCCTCGATCTGAAGGCTGCCTGGCTCATGGTGCAGACATTCCTGCCCGCCCTGGCGCCGTCCGATGCCGCGATCGTCAACGTCTCGTCGATCCATTCTCAGCACACCAGCCGGGGGTATTTTCCCTACGCGGCCGCCAAGGCGGGACTCGAAGGACTCACCCGCAGCATGGCCCTCGAGCTTGCCCCGCAAGGGATTCGGGTCAACGCCGTCGCCCCTGGCTGGACGCGGACGCCGCTGGTGGAGAAATGGTTCGCCGAGCAGGAGGACCCGGCCGCCGCCGAGAAAGCGATCGTGTCCGCGCATCCGCTGGGCCGTATCGCCCAGGCAGGTGAAGTAGCCGCCGTCATCTGTTTTCTGGCGAGCAGTGTCGCCACAGCCGTGACAGGTTCGACCTATTCGGTCGACTGCGGTCTGTCCGCTCGATTCGCCGTCTGACCCCAAGGAGTGTCAACCGTGCCCACATGTGATCTCCAAGCCACATCCCTTGTCGACCAGCGGGATTCCGCGGCAGATTCGGCCGCACTCATCGATGCACTGGGCATTCCTGGGGGCGACCTGTACCACCTCCCGACCAGCACGAAGCGTTTCCCGGACGGCACCTCGGCGCGCATCGAGATTCCCAGCGTGGAAGGACCGGCCGCGTTCACGGCAGTTCTCGACGAGGCCAAACAGCGAAAGGTCCCGGTGCACCGGGTCAGCCAAGGCAGCGGGATCAGCATGCTCACCGACGAGGAGCTGAAAGAATTCGCCACCCTGGGTCGGCAGGCCGGAGTCGAAGTCAGTCTCTTCGTCGGCCCGCGGGCAGGATGGGGCACCGGAATCCAGGTCAGCAGTAGCAGCGGCCGCGTGGCGCTGGGCGCCTTGCGCGGAGCCGACCAGCTGCGCCACGCCACCGATGATGTCCTGCGTGCCGCTGAAGTCGGCGTCGGCAGCGTGCTGGTCGCCGACCTCGGTCAGCTGATGGTGCTCGGTCGACTGAAGGAAGCCGGGCACCTGCCAGCGGATTTCGTGCTCAAGGTCAGTGTTTCCCTGCCCTGTGCGAACCCGGCCACGGCGCGCGTCATGGAGGATCTCGGTGCCGGATCGCTGAACCTACCGGTCGACCTGTCGTTACCGGCCCTGGCCGCGATACGCGCTGCGGTCGACGTTCCGGTCGACCTCTACATCGAAGCTCCGGAAGACTTCGGCGGGGTGGTCCGGTACCACGAGATCCCTGACATCGTTCGGGTGACCGCGCCCGTGTACCTGAAATTCACGGTGCGGAACGCTCCCCATACGTATCCCAGCGGACAGCACCTGCAATCGACGGTCCTGTCACTCTCACGGGAACGTGTCAGGCGTGCCCAGCTGGGTTTGGCTCAACTCGAACGTCATATGCCCGGTGCCGTTCCGGCCTGAACCCGAGCCCGATCCCGGGTTCAGGGCGGTGGACACCGTTGGGCCGGTAGCCCAGGGTGTCGCTGAGGTCGAGGTGATCGGCGAGCAGCCAGATGATGCTGAGCCACATCTCCGTTCCTTGGAGGCCAGGAGTCTCATCCGGCCGGGTGCCCGTGCCCAGGGCGAAGCTGAAGCCGGCGTCGTCGCTCCAGGACGGCAGGATGCGATCGAGTTGCGTTCGGGCCCAGGCCTGGCCGTCGCTGCGGCGGTGGGGGGTTTGTCGTCCGGCGAGCCAGAGTGGGTGGATGACATCCAGCACATTGCAGGCGGTGCCGCGGTCCGGCCGGAAGTAGTCACCGTCCCTCGTGTGGGTCAGGATGCTGTCGATGGCGCGTTCGGGGTAGGGGAGTGGGATGCCGAATTGGGCGAAGGTTCCGCGGGTGAGCCGGTAGAACCCGTTGACTGCTTCCATCCAGCCGGTGGTGGGGTGGGGCGGGGACCACAGGCCGGTGGCGGGGTCGCAGTGGGTGAGTAGCCATCCGAACAGGGTGTCGATTTCGGTGTCGAGGTGGAAGTCGACGCCGTTGCGATAGAAGGCCGTGCCGACGGCATCGACCCAGCCACCGGATTGCCAGCCGTGTTCTCGCCACGGCTGGCTGCCGAGCGATCTGCGTAGCTCAGCCGAGGACATCTGCGCCATCGCGGCGATGGGGTGGTCGAACCGTTCACCCAGCAGTTCCAGCGCATAGCCGGCCGCAAGAATGTGGTAGTTGACCGACGCTCGTCCGTCCGAAGACGCTGCTACCGTGCAGGTGTCGCCGAATTCCGGGATCAGGCCGGTGGCCGGGTCCTGGCGGGATTTCAGGGTGTGCACGATGTAGTCGGCGCTCACCTGTGCTGGTGGCCGGTTCAGTAGCAGGTGGGACAATTCTACTGCGTCGCACCAGGCGCGGACGGTCGATTTCGCGCCGGGGCGGTCGACGAAGGTGCCGTGCGATGTGTCTTCTTGCCAGTAACGATTGATCAGTTGCTCGGCCTGTCCGCGGACCTTCTGGCCGAACTGGTGCAGCTGAACGCTGAGATCTGATTCGACCGGGCGGGCCGGGGGTTGTGGGCGTCGGTCTCGGATGTGGCGGGCGGGGTTGCCGGCGACGATGCTCCACGGCGCGACGTCTTTGGTGACGATGGCGCCGGCGCCGATGATGCTGTGGGAGCCGACGGCGACGCCGTCGAGGATGACGACGTGGGTGCCGATCCAGACGTCGTCGCCGATGGTGATCCCGGCCATGGTCAGGGGTTGCTGGTAGATGGGTTGGTGGGGGTCCATGCCGTGGTTGAACCCGAGCAATGAGGTATGAGCTCCGATCCGTACGCCGTCGCCGATGCGGACGTGTCCGCGGACCTCGGAGAAGGAGTTGACGGTGCAGTGTTTCCCGAAGGTCAGCTCGCCCCAGAGGTAGGCATACGCGGCGACGTGGCTGTCATCGCCGAGGGTCAGCTGGTCGGCGTAGACAGCGGCGTACTGTGAGATGTACACGCGTTGGCCGAGTTTCACGCTGCCGCGGGCCGTGATCCGCTGTTGCAACTGCCGCTGCGCCGCCTGCTCCTGCTCGGAGGCCTGGGTCCAGAACGGTCCGACGACCATGTCGTGGCGGGTGAAGACATGGTTGGGGCTCTCCGGTTCGAGGCTCATCTCGGTGCTCCGGTGCCCGCCGGGCGGGTTCGCTCGCTCGCGGAGATGGCCACGTTGTGCAGCAGGGTCTCGTAGCGGTGCATCTGGCTGATCTCTCGAGGCAGGTGGATGTCACCGGGTTCCCAGTTCATCCATTCTCCGGCGATCGCGCCGTCGTAGCCGCCTGCGCTCAGTATGGCCAGCAGTTCCAGGTGATCGATCTCGCCGTGGCCGATGGGGCGAAACTCCAGGCGATCCTGGCGGAGGAGGGCATCGTGCATCTGGACGTGGCGGATCCAGGGGTTCAGGGTGCGGTAGGTGTCGGCCAGCGTGGCGCCGGATCTTCTGCTGGTGTGCAGGATGTCCCAGATCAGACCGGCGCTGGGGTGGTCGACGGCGGTCATGATGTCGGCCAGTTCGGCCGGGTCGGTCCACTCGTCATGTGTTTCCAGGCAAATGGTCACGTTCCGGCGTTGCCCGTGATCGGCGAGTCGTTGCAGTGTCCCGATCAGGTTGTTCCTGGCGTCCTGCCGGCTGACAGTGTCGGGAAAGCGCCCGCCGAACACCCGGACAAGGGGGGCGCCGATGTCGCAGGCCAGATCAACCCGTTTCGAGACCTGCTGTAGGACGGCATCTTTTCGAGAAGGGTCACCGATCTCGGCGGACAGACACAGGCAGTCGACGCTCAGGCCGGAGGCCTGTATTTGGTCTCGCGCCTCGGCTCGGAAGGCGTCGCTGGTGTCGATCTCGATGTTGTGGGCGTGTCCTGTGTCGGTGCGAACTTCCAGACCGGCGTATCCGTACCGGTGGGCGGCGCCCAGCAGAGCGGGCAGGTCGTGGTCGGGAAGCGAAAAGGTGTTGAACAGGTACCGCATCAGAGTTCTCCTGTGGCGAGATGGACGGCCCGGCCGGTGCGCGCGGAATCACGGATGGATTCGGTGATCCGCGCGATGTCCAGATAGTTGTTGACACTGGTGAGCGGACGCCCGCCAGTGTGGATCGCGCCGGCGAAGTCGGCGATCAGGCCCTGCCCGATGGCGTCGTAGTCTTCTTGCAGCGTCATGGTTTTTGTCAAGGTAACCCCGGACGCCGGATCGATCTCGGTCAGGACAAGTCCTGCCGTCGGCCCCGGGTGGGGATTGCCGGTAATGGACCCGTGGGTGCCCAGGATCTCCACGGTATCCGTGGACCGGGTGGGTAGGTACTCGCCTCGGTCGATCGTCAGCACGGCTCCGTCGGTGAACCTGATGAGACCGACGCCGTGGGTCTCGCCGTCGGATCCGGCCGGCACCCAGGAGGTCAGTTCCGGGGCGATCGGCCAGCTCTGACCGAAGACGGCCTGCGGGCGCAGGGTCCAGCCGCAGATGCCCAGAGCGAAATCCAAATCATAGGGTCCCCAGTTCCACAAGATACCGCCGCCGTTGATATCCGATTGCAGCCGCCACGCCGGCGGAAGGACTTCCGGCCGGGCGGGGGCGCCCTGGTGCCCGTGGATCCGGATTTCCCGAATGGTGCCCAATTGGCCGGAGGCGATGACGGCGGTGGCGGCCCGAGCGGCGCCGGTGGTCCGGAACCGGGCGCTGGCGCAGGCCACGACAAGCCCGTTGCTGCCGTCGATGAGTGCGCGGAGGTCGGCGACCCCGGCCGCGGCCGGCTTCTCCAGCAGTACGTGCTTGCCCGCCTCGAAGGAGCGCAGCGCCAGCTGTTGCCGGGCACTCGTCGGTAGGGCCAGCACCACGGCGTCGACGGTTTCGTCGTCGAGCAGGGCCAGCGGGTCCGTGTAGACGGCAGGGACCCGAAAATCCATCACCGCTCCGTGAGCTGCATCCGGGACCGTATCGGCCACAGCCACCACGCGGACGCCTTCGACGGTGTCCGCGGCTTGGAGGTGCCGGCGGCCGGTGACGCCGCAGCCGATGACGCCCAGCCGAACGTCGGAATTGGTGGGTCTCATCCCGACACCGTCAGTGCGGGCATCAGGTTCGTCAAGTCGGCCCCGGACGCCTTCGACGGCTCGGTGACGGTCATCGCGCTCCTTCGGTTCGGACATGGGCATCGCGCCCTCTTCGTTAATATAATATATACCCGTGCGATCGCTCAGTGTCGACCCAGGGTTTACAGCCACACCACCCCTATGTAATGTATAAGTTATTATTCGCCAACGAACGGGGTAGTGGATGAAGCGCGTGAGCACGTCGGTTCTGCTCGTCGGCATGGGCATGGTGATGGCCGTCAGCGGCTGCAGCAGCACCACCAGTAGTAGTAGCCCGGCCGGCGGGCCGAGCAGCAGCACTTCGTCCGTGAGCAGCCCCGTGGCCAGCACCGCACCGGTCGTTTCCTCTGCGGTGGGCTCCTCGGCTGCAGTCGCGCCCAGCTCGGTCGCTGCGGGCAGTTCGGTCAGCAGCTCCTCGGCGGCCGGAACGTGCGAGGCGGTGGCGGCGAAGTATCCTTCTCTCAAGGGCACCAGTATCGTCATCGGGAGTTCCCCGGGGGCGGGGAACTACGACGCTCCGGATCCCGCTGATCCGAGCAAGATCATCGGTATCGAGCCCGACATCTATGACGCGGTCAGCAAGTGCGTCGGTTTCAGTTACACCATTCAGAAGCAGGACTTCAATGGCCTGATCCCGGCATTGCAGGCCAAGCACATCAGTTTGATCGCCTCCGGCATGTACGCCTCCGACCAGCGGGCCAAGCAGATCAGTTTTGTGCAGTACATGAAGGCAGGAGAGGCAGCCCTGGTCGCCAAGGGAAATCCGAAGAAGCTGACCTCTATGGAATCGGTGTGCGGTGTCACCGCGGCAGAGGCCGTCGGAACCGTGGAGAACGCGATCTTCGACAAGGCGAGCGCCGCCTGCACGGCCGCCGGAAAGCCGGCGGTCAAAACCTTGGTCTTCCAGGGCAATGATCAGCCTGTCACCGCGGTCGCCCAGGGTCGGGCCGACATCTTTCTCACCGACAGCGGTGTGGCCGGATATCTGGCTAACAAGATGCCCAAGCTGGAGGTCGGGTTTCCGATCGTCTCCGATTTCGTGTTCGGGTTCGGCATCGGCAAATCGGACACCACATTGCTGAATGCCGTGCAGGATTCGCTGACCGTGCTGTACAAGTCGGGAAAGCTCAAAGAGCTGATCACCAAGTGGGGGTTTGCCGCCTCGCAGGTCTACCCGCCCGCCATCAAGGCCTGAACCACCGCGCTTGACGGTGGACGGTGATCGGTCGCGCCGTCCGCCATCAAGTGGTTTTCCTCCTTCTCACGTTGACCTCTCCGCCGGGCCCGGGAGCTTCCCATGTCGCTGTTCTGGCACTACCTGACCTCCTCGTACCTGTGGGAGGGGTTGTGGGCCGCCTTGGAGGTGGCCGTGCTGGCCATGGTGCTGGCCCTGGTTCTGGGGTTGGGCCTGGCCGTCATGCGTGAGTCACGGCACCGCTTGATCCGATTTCCCGCATCGGTGTACGTGTGGATTATGCGGGGGACTCCGTTGCTGCTGCAGCTCATCTACATCTACGATGTGCTCCCCGTCCTCGGCATTACGTTGAGCACGTTCCAGGCCGCCGTCGTCGGGTTCGCGTTGAACGAGGCGGCATTCTCCGGTGAGGTGATCCGCGGCGGTATCCGTTCGGTGAACCGCACACAGGTCATCGCCGCCCAGTCATTGGGCATGTCGACCCCGCTGACCTTGATCCGGGTGATTCTGCCGCAAGCCTTGCGGGCCATCGTTCCGTCGCTGTCCAACAACGCCATCTCGCTGTTGAAGTCGACGTCCCTGGCTTCTGTCATTGCGCTGAACGAGGTGCTGCTACGGGCCCAGACCATTACCTCGGCGAACTTCGAGTACATTCCGGTACTGTCCGCGGCCGGCGTCGTCTACCTGGCCGCCACCACCGTGATGTCCGGCGGCCAACTACTGCTGGAACGTCGTTTCTCTCTCGATCGGGACAACACCACGGGTCCGATGCAGCGGATGGTCGGGGGCGGCCTACGCCAGATCGGTTCGATGCTGCGTGGGCGGCGACCCACCGGGCGTGCCGCAACGGGCGCCGAGAAAGGGCAGATCCCCAGTGGTACCGCAGCACAGTCCGACCCGACCGGCGATACCGACTCGCCGCTCACCTCGAAGGCGCCTGCGCAGTTGACCGGCGTCGCGGAAATGGTCCACACGGGCAAGGCATCCACGGCGGTGGCCGGTGGGGCGGAGTTCGTGAGTTGCCGGGGTGTGTCGAAGTCCTACGGTTCGAGGCCGATTCTGCGTAGTGTCGACCTGGACGTCAAACCGGGCGAAGTGGTCGTCATCATGGGTCCCAGTGGATCGGGCAAAAGCACCCTGTTGCGCCTGATCAACCATCTGGAACCGATGGACGGCGGCGAGATTCTCGTCGACGGCAAGCATGTCGGTTACCGCCTGGTCAACGGTGAACTCAAACCGTCCAGCAACCTGGCCAAGGCCCGCGCAGCCGCCCGCATCGGTATGGTGTTCCAACACTTCAATTTGTTCGACCACCTTCCGGTGATGGACAACGTGACCATCGCGCCGATCCGCGTGTACAAGGAGAACAGCGCCGACGTCAAACGACGGGCGATCGGACTGCTCACTGATGTCGGTCTCCAACGGCACATCGAGCATCTGCCGCACCGACTCTCCGGCGGCCAACAGCAACGTGTCGCCATCGCCCGGGCACTGGCGATCACCCCCAAGCTGATGCTGTTCGACGAGCCCACGTCCGCGCTGGATCCCGAGCTCGTCGGCGAGGTGCTGTCGGTGATCCGTCGACTGGCCGACGCCGGCATGACGATGATCATCGTCACCCACGAGGTGCGCTTCGCCCGGGACGTCGCCGACAAGGTGGTGTTCATGGACGACGGGGTCGTCGTCGAGCAGGGTCCCCCCGCTCAAGTGCTGGACAATCCGCAGAACGCCCGCACGCGCCGTTTCCTCAACATGGTGGCCCACGAAGTCGCACCGTGATCCAGTCCGCGGATCCTGATCACGCCAGATGATTGCATACGGTATACTTTCTGCATAAACGGACGAACGTCTGACATCGGCAGGGGGAAAGTTGACAACGGCGACCAACACCACGGGTAGACGACCGCTGCCGCTGGCGCTACCAGCGCTCACCGGTGCGACCACCCTGCCCAATCGTCTGTACGCAGAGTTGGAACAGGCGATCATCTCCGGCGCCCTACAACCTGGCGAACGGCTGCACGCCGACGACCTCGCTACGCACTTCGGAGTCAGTCGCATTCCCATCCGGGAGGCGCTCAGCTCGCTGGATCAGGCCGGCTGGGTGGAGATCAAACCGCGCCACGGAGTTCACGTCAGGGAACGAACCGTCACCGAACTCAACGAACTGTTCGACTTCCGCGCCGACGTCGAGGCGCTCGTCGCCCGGTGGGCTGCTGGGCGGCGGACCGCCGCCGATCTGACCAACCTGCAAGAGGCGGTGGCGAGAACGCGGGTCGCCGTGGCCGCACACGCCGACGACCAAGGCGTCGGTTTCATCGGCTTTCGTGAGGCGCTCCGCCAAGCAGCGCACAACAGCGTCCTGGCCTCGACCTCGGCCAATCTGGAGAAACGGGCACGCTTCTACTTCTCCACCGTTGAAGACCAATTGGGTGACGACTGGGTCGAGTTGGAACAGCAAGTGCTGGAATATGTGGTCGCGGGCAACGGGTCGAAGGCCGCGTCGCTCACCCGTAAGCACATCCGCGACACCGGCGTCGCCGTACACCAACTATTGTTCGGCAACTCATCCTCCGCCTGACGTCGTCACCGTCACGTCTGACCGGATCTCCGGGGTGAGCGTCGGCTCGCGGGTGCCGCCGATTATGCGAGTGATCGATTCGACGCGTCGTGTTTCCTGCGATTTGTTCGGTGAGAGGACGGGCTGGTGCCCATCAATCGCTGGAAGACCCGGTAAAACTGTGCATAGCTGCCGAATCCTGCCTGGAAGGCGGCGTCGGTAATGGATAGAAGATGATCGTCGTCGCACAGGTCAAGATACCTGTCGATCTGCGCTCGAAGTCGAAATTGAGTGATTGTCGTTCCTGTTTCCGCACGGAATCTCCGCTCAAGATGGCCCGGGCTGACCCCGAGGGCCTGGGCAAGTGAGGTCGTCGACCAATTGCCCGATCCCTTCGGATCCTTCAGCATCTTCGACGCGGCAAGCACGGTGGTGGAACCGGCCTGAACAGGATCGGGAGCTGCGGTGGTCAGTTCCCATGCCCGCAGGAGAACATAGGCCAGGCCGACGCTGACCTGTGCGGCCTCGGCTGGTAGTTCGGACAACTCCGCGAGCCGGTCGTAGAGCCACCGCTGATGCTTCGCAGTCACCCGCACGACGACCGTCTCCCGCGCGTGATGCCAGGCGTGGAATTGGGGTGGAGGTTGGGATTGTTCGATCAGGGCCAGGACTGCGCGGTTGGCGTGCACGAGCCATCCGTCGAGGTCTTTGGACCTCGAGATCAACGAAGGCCGCTGATCCGGAAAGGTCCAACACAGCGTTGCGGCGCGGAGCTGCAGTGGCCGATGACCCACCTCGATCGACATCCGGCCGGCTACGACGAGACGTAGCGCGAGTTCCGGTCGTGGTCCCGGCCTGCGGTCGGCGTCTTCACAGCCGGGGGCTTGGTCGGCATTCAAGCCGATGATTCGGCAGGGGCCCGGAGTCGTGATCGTCGGGGTGGGAAGCGTCATGGCGCACCCCGGACAATGATGCACGAAAACGAGAGGCGAGTCGGCCTGGACGTGAAGCGTTCCTCCCGTTGAAAGGGCAGTGTCGGGCGTGACGGTGGAGGCCGTTCGGCGCACCGTGGGAGCCACGGCCACGCCGCCAGAGGAGAAAGGGAGTTGCGATGAGTAAGGCGGGAATTGCGGTTTCGCGCACATCCGACCCGGCGGAGGCCGGCCGGGTCGTCGCATCTGTGGGTGCTGTCATTTTGACCGGGCAGACACGCAGTGATGCCGAGTCGTGGACGGAGTACGGCGTGCGGCTGGCGTGGAAGGTCCTCGGGGCCGGTGGAGTCCAGGTGGTGCCGCAGTTCGAGGCCAGCGTTGCCTCTGGGCGGCGCGGGCAGGAGAGGGCTGCGTTTCGGCCTGCGGATGACCTGTTTCACCGTCGGCTTCACGTCACGGCAGGGGAGGATCTGTGGCTGCACAACGACGGTTATGCGGTCGGGGATATGGCACCGGATCAGCTGTTCCTGCTGTGCCAGCAACCAGCCCGCGAAGGGGGTGCCAACGTCTTGATCGACACGCAAGTCCTGTTGGCCGAGATCGCCGCCGCTGACGCCGAACTGCACGAGTTTCTGATCAGTACGCCCATCGACCACAGTGAGCCGGCGTTCGACATCGTTCACGCCCCGGTGGTTCGTCGACTGCCGTCGGGACGAACTCAAGTGCGCCGTAATCCTTACCAGGCTCCATTGCAGGGGGCCCCGAGTCGCCATGCGGAACTGGTGGATCGGTGGGCCGAGCGTTGCGCCGAGGCCGCCGCCTCCGCACCGGGAGCGACCCTGGCCGCTGGAGAGTTGGCATGTTTCGACAACTATCGGGTGCTGCACGGTCGACGTCCTTACGTCGGGGATGAGCGCACGGCTCATTCCATCTGGGCGTGGACGACCGACGCCGTGGCGGTGCTGCCGATGGAGCGTGAGCTCATCTTCTGACCGAGGAAGAGCGATGCCAGGGCAGACCGTTGTCGCGCGACCAGCAGAGTGATGCGGGTGGCCATGCCGGCGCACGGGGTCATCAGCGATGGCCGCCCGGCGGGTGTTTGATGGCGTTGGTGATGACCGGATCGTGGCCGGGGATGAGGCGGGAATCGGGCGTGTCGGCCAACATGAGCAGCTTGGCCAACGAGCGATCTGCGTTTCGTTCGTCTTCCGGTCGGCCGCCGGCGCAATAGCCGCAGGCGATCCGGTCGATCAAGTTCTGGCCGAGATCAGCAGCATCACCGGCGAACCACCACGTTCCGGTCTGCGGCAGTTCCACTTTCAGGGACAGATGGCCCGGCGTGTGCCCGGGCGTGGCCACCACGGTCACTCCGGGCGCTATCTCGGTGTCACCGGTCACCACCTGCCATCGGCTGCCCGCGGCCGACCAGTCTTCGGGCCGGAACCCCTCCTCGAACCGGGCGTCACCGCTGCGAGCGAAGTCGAGTTCGTCGCGTCCGATCACGACGGGCACGCCTGCGGCGGCCAGGGTGGGTATGCCGCCGCTGTGGTCCCAGTGCAGGTGACTGACCACCGCCAGGTGCAGATCCGCGACGGCCAATCCCAGTGCCCCCAAAGCGGTTTCGAGCGGATCGCCGTCCAGCCCCCAGGTCGACCGTGCGGACCCCACCGGTGGCGCCGGGTACAGGTGCCACCGGGGATCGGGGTCTGTCGGCGGCACCGGACGATAGATGGCCTCGACGTCAGCGGCCTGGTGGGCCGCTCGGCTCATCCCGGTGTCGAACAGGATGAGGCCGGCGGAGCTTTCCACGAGGACACCGAGAAATGGTGCCCAGAAGGGTGTGTCAGCCTCTCCTCGGACGGATAGGGACTTGCCGACCCGTTCGGCGCCGAACTGCAGGATGTACATCCGCCGTGCCGCATCCGACATGAGATCAACAGCCCTATCTGGTGATGGTGCCGTAGTCGGGGTTCCACGGCACGGCCGGTTTGGTGCCGAATCCGGACAGCGATCCGTTGTAGACCATGACGTCTTTGATTTCGGCCAGTGGGATGAAGCCGCCGTCGTCGAAGATTGCCTGGCCGCCCTTTTCGAACAGTGCGTTGCGCGCCGCGGTGCCGGCAGTGGCGGCACCGGCGGCGAAGTCCTTGTCGGCCGCCGGGTTGCTGTAGGCGAAGACGTTCAGGCCGCCGCCGGTGGTGTAGAACAAGCTGGCCTGCGAGCCGGGATCGGCCGAATCGGGGTTGTTCTGAGCGAGCAGAATGTCCGGCGCACTGGCCGGGTTCTTCGCGAACACGGCGATCTGGGATCCGGGAATGGCCCGGGCGGTGGCCGTGATGCCGGCGTTGCTCAACTGGGAGATCAGAAGGTCGGCGACTCGTTGCTGAACACCGGATTCACCGGCGTCGTAGACGATTTCCAGCGCCGGCACCTTGGTGCCGGCCACCGAGGCCGCGGTCGGCCACTGGAGTTCCTTCGACGGGGTCAGCATGCTGGCCGGGAATACGCTCTTCGGCGCCGTTGCGAAGCTGCCGAAAGCGTCCTGGAGCCAGCCGGCGGGATTCAGTGCCGCCTCGAGCGCCCTTCGTTGGGCGACGGTCTTGAGGTTGCGGTGTGGATTCACGAACGCCAGCTCCAGGCCCAGGTCGTTGTAGGCCTCAGCCTTGAGGCCGGCGGGCAACGCGGTGAGCTGGTTGAACGGGTATCCGTGCTGCACCAGGTCGAGATCTCCGTTGCGCAGCTGGAGCACTTGTTGCCCGATGTCCGGGACGATCTTGAGCTGGACCGAACTCATGAACGGTGCAGGTCCCCAGTAATTGGGGTTGCGGTTCAGCTGATAGCTCCGGCCACGGGTGAAGGAGGCAAGAGTGAATGGACCGGTGCCGTCGGCGTGCTCGGTCAGCCAGGCGGCGGAATGATCCGTGCCGGCGTGCGTGACCAGCCCGTCAGGGCCGACCACCTTGGGACCCCAAGGGCTGCAGAAGCTGTCGAGTAGACCAGGGTCAGGTGCCTTCAGTTTGAGCACGAACGAGGTCGGGCTCGGGGTTTGCATGGAGGCCACGTCGCTCAGGAAATAGCTGAGTTCCAGGTTGGGCAGCATGCGTCGTTGGAAGGACGCCTTCACATCCGCTGAGGTCATCTTCTTGCCGCTGGCGAACTTGACGTTGTCGCGCAAGGTGAACGTATAGGTGAGCTGATCGGGCGAAATGGTCCAGGACTTGGCCAGTAGCCCCTGGATCTTGGTCGTACCGGGTGCGTAGGTGACGAGCCCCTGATAGACCGACAGAATTGCTCCGAGGCCGGCGACCTCGAAGTTGTTGTCCGGGTCGAACGATGCGATGTCGCTGGCCAGCGCGGTCTTGAGAACGGTGTTGGTGGCGGTGGTCGAGGCGGGCGCGGTGGCGCCGGTGGCGCCGGTGGTGCCCGTGCCGCTCGTGGCGCTGGTGCCGCCCGCGGTGCAGGCGGCCAACAATCCGGTCAGTAGAACGGTGAATGCGAACTTTCGGATTTTCACGGTTGCCTTTCAAGTACTGGAATGAACGGGAAAAGGGACTGTGCTAGTCCAGGCTGACGCGGGGGTCGGCGATCACCTGGGCCAGGTCGACCAGGGCATTGATGATGATGTAGGCGCAACCGAAGACCAGGGACACGCCCAGCACGGCGGTCAGGTCGTCGGCGCCCAGCGACTGGATGGTGTAAAGGCCTAATCCGGGCCAGGAGAAGATCTGTTCGACGATGATCAGGTTCCCGAAGATGAGGCCGATCTGCAGGCCTGCCATGGCCAACGGTGCCGCAGCCGAGTTGCGCATGGCATGTTTGCGGACCACCGTCCATTCCCGAAGTCCTTTGGATCTCGCGGTCCGGACGTAGTCCTGGCGCATGGTGCCCAGCAGTGAGGACCACAGCGAACGTCCGATCGCCACGCCCATCGGCACCGCCAGGGTGAGGGCCGGAAGGAAAAGATGCTGCAGCGCATCCCAGGTCACCGCGGGGCGACCGGCCAACAACCCGTCGACGGTGAGCAGCCCGGTCGGTCCGATAGGGGCATCAGCGAAGGTCGTGCGACCGCCCCCGGGCAACAGGTGCCATTTGAACCACAGGAGGAACAATCCAAGTAACCCGGTCAGGAAGATCGGAGCCGACGATCCGGCCAGCAGCACCCATCGGATGGGCGCGGCGTGCGGAAGGAACATCTCGGCTAGGGCAAGGACCAACCCGATGACCACCGCCATCACGACGGCGGTCAGGATCAACTCCAGGGAGGCGGGCAGGGCCCGGGCGATGTCGGATCGAACCGGCTGCGACGTCCGGACCGAGTCGCCCAGATTGCCGTGCAGCAGCTGACCCAGGTAACGCCCGTACTGCACGATCAGAGACCGGTCCAGACCTAGTTGGACCCGTTTCGCATCGACCACCGACTCAGGTGCGTTAGGGCCCACCGCTGCTCTGGCCGGGTCCGACGGAATCAGTTGCCGCAGAACGAAGACCACCACGGTCATCACCAGGAGCACGCCGACCAGGCCGGCGGTGCGCCACATCAGAAAGCGTTTCACCCTGTGCCCCTATACCGATTCCAGGCGACGACGGACACCGTCGCCGGCGACGTTGGCCGCGAAGGCCAGCAGAAACACGACCAATGCGGGAAAGATCGGTAACCACCACGAGGTGGTCAGACTGTCCAGGTTGCGCGCCGTCATCGCCCCGAGCTCAGGTGCCGGCGCCGGGGCGCCGAGACCGAGAAACGAGAACAGGGCCAGCGTGAGGACCACGTTGGCCACGTCGAGCGTGGCTGCGACCAGCATCGCCGGAACTGCACCGGGAATGAGATACCGCAACAGCAGCCTGGTCTGGGACACTCCCGCCAACCTGGCCGCTTCCACATGGGGTCGGGCGGCGAGGGTCTTGATCTCCCCGCGCATGATCCGGGAGTACCAGGGCCACCAGAAGACCGAGATGGCCACCACGGTGTTGAACAACCCCGGACCCAGGGCGGCCACCACGGCAACAGCGATCAGCGTGGAGGGCAGCACCAGGAAAAGATCGGTGAGGCGTTGCAGGATCCGGTCGACCCACCCGCCGAACGCCCCGGAGGCCAACCCGATGCTCCCCCCGATGACGACGCCGACCAGGATGATCGCGAGCCCCGGGAGCCAGGTGAGTTGCACTCCGGCAATCACTCGGGACAACAGGTCGCGGCCGATGTCATCGGTGCCGAACAGGTGGGCCGAGGAGGGTGGCTGGTAGGCGGAGGCGACGCGCTTGGAAGGATCGTCCGGGGCGATGAGACGGCCCAGGGCGGCGACCACGGTCAACACCACCAGCAGGGCGAGCGCGATGCGGTCCGAGATCCGGAATCGTCCACCGCCCGACTTCTTCGCCGTCCTGGCTCGTTTGCCGCTCGGGGGGTGAAACTTCATCAGCTGCGGGACGGCCATCATCGCCTCGCTCCGTCGTTGGGCATGCTGGCCAGTAGCTCCCGGGTGTAGTCGCTTCCGGGATTGGTGATGACCTGATCGGCAGGTCCCTGGTCGACGATGACGCCGGCGCGCATGACCAGGATCCGATCTGCGATGAACCGGGCCGCGGCGAGATCGTGGGTGACGAACAACATGGCCATCCCCAGTTCTCGGCGCAATGACTCCAGGAGGTTGAGAATCGCTGCGGCCAACGAGACATCCATGGCGCTGATCGGCTCGTCGCACAGCAGCAGCCGTGGGGGCACGATGGTCGCCCTAGCCATGGCCACCCGCTGACGCTGGCCGCCGGAGAGCTGGTGGGGCCGCGAAGTGTGGATCTCCGGATCCAGTCCGACCCGGGCCAGCGCCTGTTGCACCAACTCGGTGCGACGCCCGCGCGACCGGTGGGTGCGGCGCAGTCGCTCTCCGACGATCTCTCCGATGCTCAGCCACGGTGTCAGGGATGCCGAGGCGTCCTGGTAGATCATCTGCGGACGGTCGCCCTCCAGAGCGACGGTGCCCGAGGAGGCCGTGACCAGCCCGGCCACGATGCGGAGCAGTGTCGACTTGCCGGACCCACTCTCGCCGACCAGCGCCACCGATTCGCCCGCTGCCACCTCTACAGTGGCTCCGAGCAGGGCGGGCGGACCTGCGGTCCCTTTACCCCTGCGGTCGTACAACTTGCTCACGTCCGTCATCGTCAACACCTGCCGCGGGGTGTCCGGTCGATTGCGGTACGCCTGCCACGGTGCCGCGGTACGTTCCCACAGATCAGGGCGGACCTGATCGCTCTGGAAGCAGGCCGCTGCTCCCGCGTGTTGAGCGACCGGTTCCAGTTCCGGCCGAACCGTCCGGCAGGTCTGCGTGGCCAGCAGGCAGCGGGGCGAGAACGCGCACGCCTGCGCGTCGACAACCGCGGACGGCGTCGGCAGCGTCGGCAGCTGGTGGTCCTTGTTCGCATCCAGGGTGAAGCGGGCGCGCAGGAGGGCCGCGGTGTACGGGTGAGCCGGCGCGGCCAGCACGGCGCTCACCGATCCGATCTCCGCCAGTCGGCCGGCATAGAGGACCGCAATGCGATCGGCGATCTCGGCGGCCACCGACAGGTCGTGGGTGACGAACAGGAAGGCCGTTCCGGTGTCAGTGCGCAGATCTCGGATGAGGGCGAGGATCCGCTTTTGCACCGTGACATCCAGAGCAGTGGTCGGTTCGTCTGCGATCACCAGGGCCGGACGACGGCACATGGCCATCGCGATCATCACCCGTTGACGTTGCCCGCCGGACAACTCGTGCGGAAAGGCCCGCAGTTTCCCGGGGGCGTCCGTGATGCCGACACGATCGAGCCACGAGGCGGCGGATTCTTCGTCGGCGATGGCTTCGGCCAGTTGTCGGCCGATGGTCATCGTCGGGTTGAGCGAGGTCATCGGGTCCTGGAAAATGACCCCGACCTGATGCCGACGTACGCGTCTGAGCTGTTCAGCGGTGGCGTCGACGATCTGCCGGCCGTCCACTTCTATCGATCCGCGGATGGCGGGTCGGCTCTCCGGTGCCAACAGGCCTTGCACGGCCAGACCCAGGGTCGACTTTCCCGAACCGCTCTCGCCGACCAACGCGACGATCTCGCCTCGACCGATGTGGAGGGACACATCGGTGAGTGCGTGGTTTGCCTGGGCTCGTCGGTGCAGGGTGACCGACAAGTTCTGGATGGTCAACGCCGCGGCACCTGCGCTGCCGGAATCACCCGATCCTGACACGTTGCCGCTTCTGCGGTCCTGGTCCATGGTACAAGAGTATACATTATTTATTACACAGTTGTTAACCCCCCAGGGGAGTCATTGTTGTGCCCAGGGACGCGGCGTGCGGCCCCGCCCGATGCGATCCCACTGTCGACACCGCAACGATGGTGTTCCCGGCCAGGTGCGCGTAGGTCACGTCGCGTGCGGTTTCGCCGTCGATGACCACGCTTCGATCTGCGGCAGACGGCATGCCCACGCAATGCACGTCGATATCACCCAGGACGCTCCAGAAGTACGGAACCGGCGCGAACGGCTCCGGGTCTATCGGGGTTCCGGTGAGTTGGGCCGCGAGGGTGGCGGCAGCACGGCGAGCTGTTTCGACCGCCATCGTCCAGTGTTCGATGCGCCGGGGCCCGGGACTTGATGGGTGGGGGAATCGGGCGATGTCACCGCAGGCCACGATGCGGCGGGTTCCGGTCACCGAGAGGTCGTTGGCGCAGAGCACGCCGTCGGTGAGGTCGAGATCGTTGTTCGCAAGCCATTCGACGTTGGGGATGCTGCCGATACATTCCACCGCGATCTGGGCGGTGAGAGAGGTGCCGTCGTCGAGTCGGACGCCGCTGACGGCGTCCGAGCCGAGAAACTCCACCGGAGCCGAGCCGATCCGGAATTCGATGCCCCTGGCCTCCATGCGCTGCTGCAGGTCTGCGGCGACGGTCACTCCCAGCACCCGTTGCAGCGGCGGTCCGAAGGGGTCCACCACGGTGACCTCCAGCCCCAGGTGGGTCAGAGTCATCGCGATCTCGCAGCCCAGGATCCCGGCCCCGATGACCACGGCCGAGCGGGCATCCGCGGTCTGTTCGCGCAGATGTCGGGCGTCCGCCAGGGTGCGGATGGCGTGCCGGCCCGCGAGTGGTCCCGGCAGGGACAGTCGTCGCGGGCGCAATCCGGTGGCGGCGACCAGGCCGCGCCAGTGGACGATCTCACCGGTGTCCAGTTCGACCAGACGGGCGGCGAGATCGGCGGAGACGACGCTGGCGCCGCGGCGCCAGCGCAGCTGCTCGTGGTGCTCGTAACGGCTGCGCAAGGGGTAGCCGGCGGCCGG
>CAXUHA010000029.1:36983-54806 GCA_964250735.1 uncultured Nakamurella sp.
CGGCCGGGAGAACTGCTGCAGTCAGTGCGGTCTTGCTCAGCGGCGGCCGGTTGTACGGGGGGTGCACTTCGGCGGAGACGACGGTGATCTCGTCGCCGACGCCGAGGTTGATCAAGGCCTCCGCGGCGCGGAGGCCGGCCAGGGAGCCGCCCACCACGACGATGCTCATCGCGCTGGATCGCTGCCATCGTCGGGGACGCCGTCGTGGATCAGGATGGCCTGCACCGGGCAGGCATCCGCCGCGTCGAAGACTTCGTCCCGCAACTCGGCGGCGGGTTGGCGGTCCAGTACGTAGGCCATCCCGTCGGTGACCTTGAACACCGACGGGCAGAACAGTTCGCACTGCCCGGAACCGATGCACAGACCCTCATCGACCTCGACCGAATACGTCACGGCAGTTGCCTTTCCACTCTGGTGATCTGAACGGGTACACCGTCGGCCACATGCAGGGACACGGTGGAGACGATGCGCGGCTCGTCCTGGTCGACCAGGTCGATCCCGTAGTCCAGGGTCGCGATGGCGACGATCATGGCCGCCTCGAGCATGGCGAAGTGATTCCCGGCGCAGATCCGCCGGCCGACGCCGAACGGAATGTAGGAGTGCCCGAATTCGGCTCGCCGATCCCGTTGGAACCGCTGCGGGTCGAACAGCTGTGGCTCGGAGAAGTGACGGCCGTCGTGATGCTGCACCCACGGGCTGAACACCAGCAGCGAGCCCGGCTGCACGTCGACCCCGGCGATGGCGGTCGGTGCGGTGACCAGCCGGTGCAGGATCGCGACCGGCGGGTACAGCCGCAGTGTCTCCTCCAGCACCAGGCGGACCAGTGGGACCTCGTCCACCAGTTGTTCCCGGTCGACGCCGCGGTCGACGGCCGCCTGCAGCTCCTCGCGCAGCTGATCCCGGACGTGGTGATGGCGGGCCAGGTTGACCAGCGCCATCGTGGTCAGGAATGCGGTGGTGTCATGCCCGGCGATGATCAGCGTGACCGCCTCGTCGCGGACCCAGCGGTCGTTGAACACCGCGGTGCCTGCGGCGGCGGCCTGAGTGAGCACACTCAGAATGTCATGGCCGGGTTCGGAACGCTGGCGGCGTTCATCGACCTGAACCTGGATCAACTCGTCCAGCTGCCCGACCAGCCCTCGCAGCCGGGTGTCGACGGCGTCGTCCGTGCGGCCGCTGTTGGCGCCCTCGGCGGTCTGCAGCAGCAGTTCGGTGATACCGCGGAGCAGTTCGCGGACGGGCCGGAAATCGGTGGCGAACACCGTGTCGCCCAGGTTTTCCAGGGTCAGGGCGCCGACCCGTTGCTGCAGATCGACCTGTCCGGCCGCGGCCCACTCGCGGAAGGCGGATTCGATGTTGCTCAGGAACAGTCGGGTGTGGTCGCGGACGTGGCGGTGGGACAGTTCCTTCTGGATGACCAGACGCCGCGGTTGCCAGTTGACCCCCGAGGTCAGCAACAGCCCATCGCCGGCGACGACGGCGGTGGCGGCGCTGATCGGGATGTCCCGGGCGGCGTCCGGGGCCTGCCGCAGGAACTCGAACGCCGCGTCCGGGTCGGTGATCAAGGTGCGGCTGACGCCGCCCATCTCGAATCCGACGGCATCGCCGTAGGCGGCGGCTCCCTGCACGAAGGCCAGCAGGTCGGCCGCCGGGTCCGGCAATGTGGACAACTGCTCGGCGGTCAGCTGCGGGGCGGCGGTCATGAGGCGGTCCGTTCATCTGCTCGCGGCGACCGACCTGACGGGGGCACCGCCGGGTCTTTGGTGAGGTGCCAGGCGACCGCTGGTCGGCGGCCGGGCCGGCGGGTGCTGATCCGGCGCAGCACAATGGTGAGAAACGCGTACAGGGTCGCGGTTCTCGGCCATTGGGTGACGACTTTGCCGGATGCGGACTGGAAGTAATTGTCGGTGGCGGTGAACGCGGTACCGGCCATCTTGCGCTGCAGCCAGGTGTTGTAGCGCCGGGCGATGTCGGCGCGCACTTCCACCTCTCGCACACCGGGCCGGCGGAGCCGCCGGATCTCTTTCGCCGCATAGGCGGCTTGGCGTTCCAGGTTGGGGATGATGAACCCGCCGTTGGTGTTCGGCCCGTACAGCATGAAGAAATTCGGGAATCCCGGGACGGTGATCCCCAGGAAGGCCGACGGTTCCCCGGCCCAGTACTCGTGCAGATCCAGGCCGTCCCGGCCACGGACCTGCAAGCCGTCGAGGTAGCTGGCGGCGTGAAACCCGGTCGCCATGACCAGCACGTCGATCGGCCGTTCCCGCCCGGTGGAGTCCACGACACCGGTTGCGGTGCAGGCGGTCACGGGATAAGGGATCAGTTCCACGTCGGGGCGCAGCAGGCTCTGGTAGAACGAGCTGCTCAACACCGCGCGTTTACCGCCGAACGCGTAGCTGGGGGTGACCAGGGCTTTGAGGTCCGGTCGGTCGGTGAACACGTCGGCGATGTTGCGCAGCGCCGTTTGCCGGGCGCGGCGGTTGGCCCGGGTGCCGGGGCGGAAGAACGCACCGCGAAACTCCCGCTTCTCCTGCCGGAGGTAGAGCCGGAGACGGTTCAGCCGCCACAGCGCCGGCCACCGGTAGATGCGGCGTTCCAGCGCGGTGAAGTCGCGGTCGCCCTTGGGGAGCAGCCAACCGGGTTGCCGCTGGAACACATATACCTGGTCGGCGGACCCGGCGAGCGAGGCGACCACCTGGGTGGCGCTGGATCCGGTACCCATCACCGCCACCCGACGGCCCGGGAAGGTCACTGTCTCGTCCCAGGTCGCGGTGTGCACCGCGACCCCGGTGAAGGTTTCCAGTCCCGGCAGGTCGGGGAGCCGGGGGGCGCTGAACATGCCGACCGCGCTGATCACCGCCTCGAACCGGTGCTCCTGGCCGTCTGCGGTGCGGACGCGGTGCTGTTTGTCCCGTTCGTCCCAGGTCACGGAAACCACGCTCGTCCTGAGACGAAAATGCTTGCGCAGGTCGAAGCGGTCGACGACGTGGTCCAGGTAGGCCCGTAGTTCCTGGTGGCCGACGTGGGTGCGGGTCCAGTCGAAGGGGGCGAAAGAGTAGCAGTACATGTGGGACGCGGCGTCGGTCTGCGCCCCGGGGTAGCGGTTGTCGAACCAGGTTCCACCGACGCCGGCGGACCGTTCGAATACCACGAAATCGTCCAACCCGGCGCGGCGGAGTTTCACGGCGGCCGCGATACCGCCGAAGCCGCCACCGATGATCGCCACCCGCACCGACGAGCTCTCATCGGTGACGTCGGCAACGTTTGACGGCTTCTCCGGGCGGATATCCGCCTCTCGGGAGGGGCCGGTCACCGGACGCCTTTCCAGATCAGGCGTGGCACCGTCACGGCGGCCGTGACCAGCAGCAGGGGGAGCACCGGCGCCCATGCATTGGCGCGCAATGCGAGCAGGGCGCCCAGTGCGGCTCCGGCGATCAGCCCGGCCAGGATGGTGGCACTGTGGCCGACCTCCCGCACCGGTTCTCGCAGGACGAGCCGGGACACGACCGTGGTCAGGGTCCCGGTCAGGTAGGTGGTGGACAGACCCGAGACGCCGAAACGCTGCATTGCGCTGCTCTGCAGCCCCAGCGCCAACGCGTTGGCGCCGAGCATGGCCAGTTGCGCGGCGCCCGACCGGTGAGCGACCGTCATTTCCCACCCCACCAGCACCCCGATGATGAGCAGGAGTTCCACAGTCAGGGCGCGGCGGATCGGGGCGGGCCAGATTCCGTCGCTCGGCTGGGCTTTGCCGGCGATGCGGGCGCCGATGGCGCACCCGGCGATGAAGCAGACCAACGAGAGCCCGACAGTGCGGGCCAGCGCGCCGTCGGCGTGCGCGGCGGAAATGCCGATCAGGACCATGTTGCCGGTCATCACGCTGCTGAACGCGCCACCGAGGGCGACGAACCCGATGGCGTCGATGGCACCACTGTTGACCGCCAGCAGCACGATCAGCAGCTGCCGGATCCACGGCCTGGCCGCAGAGCCGTCGCGGCTGGATCTGTGCAGGGCGGCCGGCGTGGTCACCCTGGAGGTGGGTTTCGGGTTACTCATCCGACGCTCCAGCCGCCGTCGACGGTGATGTCCTGGCCGGTGACGTAGCCGCTCAGATCGCTGGCCAGATACACGAAGGTGTCCGCCACCTCGGCGGGGGCGCCGAGCCGGCCCAGCGGGATGCGACTGGTGAACAGTTGCCGTTCCTGCGCCGGGGTCCGGTCGTTCTCCGCGGCCCGTTCCCGGAACAACGCGGTGAGCATGTCGGAGTCGATCTGACCGGGGCAGACGACGTTGACCCGGATGCCTGTCGGGGCCAGTTCGGCGGCCATGCTCTGGGCCAGCCCGATCAGAGCGAACTTCGACGCGGAGTACGCGCCGTTGCCCCGGCCGCCCCGTTTACCGAACAGGGAGGAGGTGAAGATGATGCTCCCGCCCCGGTGGGCATCGACCATGGCCTGGCCGAAGATCCGGGCGGTCAGGAACGCCCCGGTCAGGTTGACCTGCAGCACCCGGTCGAACTCTCCGACCGACAGTGCCAGCACCTCTTTGAAGACGAGAATCCCGGCGTTGGGCACCACGATGTCGCAGGTGCCCAGCTGCTGCTCGATGTCGGTGCGGGCCTGCAGCAGGCTGCCTTCGTCGGCGACGTCGGCGGCGATCGCCGCGACGCGCGCACCGGTCTGCTCGGTGATGGCGGCCGCCGCGGCAGTGATGCGGGCCTGATCGATGTCGAGCATCGCCACCGACGCACCGGCCGCGGCGTACCGCTGGGCGATCGCCCACCCGATCCCGGAGGCGGCCCCGGTCACCACAGCGGTGCGCCCGGCCAGCAGGCCGGACGTGCTGTTCACGGCTTCGCTCCGACACTTGACACGGCAGAACCGGCTTCCACGACAGCGCGGTAGTTGTCCGGGTCGGTAGCCCCTTCGGTGTTGATCAGCAGCACCCGGGACTGGCTGGACAGGCCGGCCGCCGCGGCAGTCGCCGGGTCTGCGGTCAACGCCAGCAGCCCGGCCAGTGAAGCCGCACCCGACTCGCCCGCCACGATCCCGCTGCCGGCGTACAGACGCATCGCCTGCTCTGCGTCTGCGTCCTCCACTGCGACGAAGGTGTCGGTCCCGGCCGCGATGATCGGCCACACCAGCTCCGACGGCAGACCGCAATTGAGTCCGGCCATGCTCGACAGATGGGGTCCGGGCACCGATGTCAGGGCGCCGGCCCGCGCGGAGGCCATCAGGCAGTTCGCCGAGGTGGGTTCCACGATCACCGTCCGCACCGCCCGGCCCCCGGCCGGGCGGGACCGGTAGTGCCGCAGGCCCGCGGCGGCGAAGGCACCGACGCCGGCCTGGAAGGCGACCAGGGTGGGCTGCGGTTGCCCGATACGCTCCAGCTGGTCGTCGATCTCGAAGAACATGGTCGAGTATCCGTCGACCACGGCGCGCGGTGTCTGTTCATAGCCGGGCCATGAGGTGTCCGAGACCACCAGTGTGCGGTCGTCGGCCAGCCGTGCAGCGGCAGCGACCGCATCGTCGTAGGAGCCGTCGACGACGCGTACCTGGGCCCCCTCACCGGCGATGGCGCTGATCCGGGCCGACGCGGTACCCGCCGGGACCAGGATCTGACACCGGACGCCGAGCAGGGCGGCCATCCGGGCCACCCCGCGACCGTGATTCCCGTCGGTCGCTGCGGCCAACCCCAGACCCGGCCGCACGGACAAGGCCGTTCGCAGTGAGGCCAGATCCAGCGCCTGCGACTGACTCGGGATCCAGTGGGTCGAGATGGCGTCCAGGGTGGCCCAGGAAGCGCCGAGGATCTTGAACGACGGCAGCCCCAGACGGCTGGACTCGTCCTTGACCCACACCTTCGCCACGCCCAATTCGCCGGCCAGGTCCGGGCAGTCCCGCAACGGAGTGGGTGCGTAACCGGGTAGCGCCTGGTGCGTCGACATGGGCCGGCGGGACTCGGGTGTGAAACCGGCCAGCGGGACGACGGGGACCGCCGCCGGATTGAGGAACACCTGCCGCGGGGGGCTCTGGGGGGACATCAAGCATCTCCGTTCAGACGGCGGTGTAGCCGCCGTCGATGACAAGGGGTTGGCCGGTGATGTAGGCCGAACCGGGGGAGGCCAGGAACAACAGCAGATCGGTGACCTCGTCGGCCTTGGCCTGCCGTCGCAGCGGTATCTGCGAGGTGAGCGCCTTCAGGGCCGCTTCTGTGTCGGGTTGGTGTTGCCAGAAGGCGTCGTTGAAGGGTGTGTCGATCCAGCCGGGACACAGCGCGTTGACGGTGATCCCGTCAGGTCCCAGTTCATCGGCCAATGACCGCACCAGGCCCAGCAGGCCGGCTTTGCTGGCGTGATAGGCAGCCATGCCGGCATGCCCGCGGAACGCTCCGGTCGAGGAGGTCAGGATGACCCGGCCGTGCTGCGCGGCCCGCAGATGCGGCGCTGCCGCCTGCACCAGGAAGAACGGCGCGGTCAGATTGATCGCCAGAGAGCGGTTCCAGTCTTGAAAGCTCCAGTCGGCCAGCGGCGCGGCGTGCAGCACGGCGGCGTTGTAGAAGGTTACGTCCAGTCCCCCACCGAATGCGACAGCGGCCTGTACGGCATCGCCCACGGCAGCAGGATCCGCCAGATCACAGCGGAAGAATTTCGCCGGGCCCAGCTCCGGTTCGGCGACCAGGGCCCGCCCTCGATCCTGATTGATGTCGGCCAGCAGTACCTGGTCGCCGCGGCGGCGGAACGCCCGAACGGCGGCGGCCCCGATGCCGGTGGACCCGCCGGCCACCAGTACCGTGCTCATGCCCGCGAACTGGTGAGACCGGTGGAGGTGATGGCACTCTCCGCGCACATCTGGTCGACGCTGGAGGCGGCGCCGCTGACCCCGATGGCACCGATCAGATGCTGTCCGGCGAACACCGGCAGCCCGCCCGGGAAGACGATGCAGCGACCGCCGAGAGCACCGGCCATGCCCCAGTCCGGTCCGGCCGGCGCGGAGGACTGGGCCCAGGCGGCGGTCGGCTGCCCGAACGCCACTGCCGTGTAGGCCTTGTCGGAGGCGATCGAGGCCGCCCCCAACTGGGCCCCGTCCATCCGGCACGACGCCACCGGGTGGCCGGATCGGTCGACGACGACGGCCGACAGTGCATACCCCGCGGCCGTCGCCTCCTTCTTGACGCCATCGAGCAATGCTTCCGCCAGAGCCAGCGACATGTCCGGACCCACGAGTAGTTCCACCCTGCACCCCTTCATCAGATGGCATCGCATCTCATCGGCCGACACGGGGATCGTGCTCGACTGGACGAGAAGAAGTGCTAGCCGTATTATTTATAAAGGATTCGGCCCATGATGGCAACCGAGACGTCGCGACAGCACCAGACGTCACGACGACACCAGAAGGAGCGTCGTGACCGGAGAACCGGACAGGAGCGTCATGACCAGCACCCCAGCACCAGCGTCGCATTGTCGTCCCGTGCCTGGTCGACGTGGAGCGGTGGCGGCGGCCCACCCGCTCGCGGTCAGCGCGGGAATCGCGATGCTCGCGGCCGGGGGCAGCGCCATGGATGCCACTATCGCCGCCCAGGCGGTGATCTGCGTGACCATGCCGCATTCGGCCGGTCTGGGCGGCGACATGCTGGCGCTCGTCCGAGAGCCAACGGGAGAAGTCACGGCGGTGAACGGGACAGGGCGCAGCAGCGGGACCGCCACGACGTTCTCGCCGACCGGTGGAGCGTCGGTCACCGTGCCCGGTCTGGTCGGGGGCTGGGTGCAGGCTCACCGCCGCTGGGGTCGGCTCGAGCTCCCGCAGGTGCTGGGCCACGCCATCGAACTGGCGACATCGGGGATCAGGGTGGACGCGGCGCTTTCCCGGGCGCGGGACCGACAACGCCCGCGGCTGCTGACCGGCGGTGCCGACGCCTGGCCGCTGATCGGCGCTCACACCGGGGAGCTCTGGCGCCAGCCAGAACTGGCTGAACTGTTGACCCACATCGCGGCCGGCGCCGCTGCCGCCTTCTACCAGGGCGACGCAGCCACCGCCATGGCCGGCGCCGTGGGCCGGCACGGGGGGTCGTTGACCATCAACGACTTCGAGCGGCACACCACCCAGGTCGGCGAGCCGGTCAGCGTTGATTTCGACGGCGGCCGGCTCGCAGTGCAACCGCCGTCGTCGCAAGGCGTTCTGCTCGCGCTCGCGGCCACCACCGCGGAAGCGTTGCTCGGCAACCGTTCGACGGACAACGGTTCGGCGGGGTCGGTGGATCACCTGCTGGTGGAGATCACCGAGGCAGCCTTTTCGTTCCGGTCCGACTGCGCCGACGTGGCCATGGTCCTTGCGCAGCAAGTGAGCGTCGACCCCGTCAGAGCCGCGCACCGCGGAGGTCCGCGCGCCTACCTGCATACCGCGGGCGTGGCCGCTGCGGATGTGTCCGGGATGGTGGTGTCGTCGCTGATCAGTGTGTTCGACGATTTCGGCTCCGGAGTGTTCGTTCCGGAGCTGGGCATCGTCATGAACAACCGCGCCGCCGGTTTTACCGACGGTGCGAACGCGGCCGCACCGGGCAAACGCCCCATCCATACCCTGGCCCCCGCCCTGCTGCAACGGTCCGACGGCAGCGTGCTCGCCTTGGCCACCCCGGGGGCCGACGGGCAGGTGCAGACCTTGCTCCAGATCCTGATCGCACTCCGGAACAACCGCACGCCCTTGGCCGAGGCGATCGCCGCGCCGCGCTGGCGCAGCGAAAACGGTGACCTGGCCATCGAAGAAGGCCACCCGGGGGCGGCCGACCTGGCAGGCCGGGGGCACCACCTGGCCACCCGGCCGCCGGGCGATGACCTGTTCGGCGCCGTCGTCGCCGCGGGGATCAACGGCGGACAGCCCTTCGCCGCGGCCGACTGGCGACGCCGGGCCGGCTCAGCCGCCGTCTAGATTCCGCCACCACCCGCCCAGCATTCGACACTCCGGACAGGACAAGCCATGGGGCCCTTCGATAAGGATGAACTCATCGACCAGGTGCAGCGGCAGCGGGAGCAGATAGTGCAGCTCTGCGCCGACCTCGTCGCAGCTCCCAGCGTCAACCCGATCGGCGACACCAGAGAAGTCGCCGCCGTCGTACGAGCTGCGCTGGCCGGGCGGGGGATCACGACTCGGACCGAGCACACCGACCCGAGCATGCCGAACCTCCTGGCCACCCTGGATTCCGGACGCCCCGGGCCGCATCTGGTCCTCAACGTCCACCTGGACACCATGCCGCCCGGCGACGAAAGCCGGTGGAGCGTCCCCGTCTGGGAGCTCACCCGAAAGGACGGAAGGCTCTACGGCCTGGGCATGGGCAACATGAAAGGTGCGGTCGCGGCCATGATCACCGCGACCGCACTGCTGGCCGAGCTCACCGCGCAGTGGTCCGGCCGCATCACCTTCGCCGCCGTGAGCGACGAAGTCGTCTTCGGCGACAACGGAGCCGCGTTTCTGCTGCGCCAACACCCCGACCTGTACGGCGACGCACTGATCTGCGGCGAAGGACCAGGATTCCGCCGGCTGGCCATCGGCGAGAAGGGTGTCCTCTGGCTCGACATCCACGCCACCGGAGAACCGGGCCACTCCTCGGCCGTGCAGGCCGGAACCTCTGCCGCTGCGCGCATCGCCCGCGCTGTCAGTAGCATCGACGACCTGACCGGACAGCAGGGGACCCTGCCCGATGGGCTGGCTCGACTCAGCGGGGGAGAGGCCGACCCCGGGCTCACCCTGACCGCGAACGTCGGCACCGTCACCGCAGGAACGTTCATCGGGCAGATCGCCACGACCGGCCATGCCGAGATCGATCTTCGGCTGCCCCCCGGCATCACCACAGATCACGCGGAAGCCGCAGTCCGCAACGCGGTTGCCGACATCGACGGCGTGACTGTCACCAGGCGGAAAGGTTGGGACGCCAACTGGACCGACCCGAGTTCGCCGCTGACGCGAGCCTGGGCCGCCGCATCGATCGACGTCACCGGCCGCGACCCCGCCTATGCCATCCGGTTGCCGGCGAGCGACGCCAGTAGGTGGCGCCAAGCCCACCGACCAGCCCTGTGCTACGGCCCGCAACCCACCCTTTCCGCGGGCGTGGACGACTACAGCGACGAAGAGGAGGTCTTGCGCTGCGCAGCCATGTATGTGCTGGCCGCCATCAGTTATTTGCAGTAATCACCGCCTTGGTTCGACGCCGGCCTCGACAGGGTGAGTGCGCCGTGTCCGGAGCGAGCTGACATAGTTTCGGAGAATCAGATGACCGCGAGGAGCAAGACACCGTGACCCACTCTCATTCACACCCCCACTCTCACCACCCGCACGTCACGGCGCCTCGGCCGCCGGACGACGACGACCGGTGGAACAGGGAGGGTCATGCTGCTCAGGAGGCCGAAGCGGCGCTGCCCACCCGCCGCCACCAGGAGGAGATCGATCGGGGTATCGCCTACGGGCTCGAGGCGGCGGCTTCGATCACCGATCGAAGCCTCCCCACGTTTGCCCGCGGCGAGGTCCCGCACTTCGCCGGTGAACGCGGCACCTTCATGAAATGCCCGTATATCGAGGACGTGCACCAGGTGAGCGATGCCGAGGTGGCCATTTTCGGGGCTCCGCTGGATGCGGGCACCACCTATCGGCCGGGCACCAGGTTCGGGCCGCAGGGAATCCGTCGGGTCACCGGTCTGTTCGGCACCTACAACTATGAGATGGGGGTCGATCTGCGCGAACAGCTGAACATGGTCGACATCGGGGACATCTGCACCATCCCGGGCAATCTGGAGAAATCGTTCGACCAGATCAGCAAAGCGATGGGACACGTGGTGTCCGAAGGGGTCTTTCCGGTCGTGTTGGGCGGCGACCACTCGATCGGCTATCCCACCATCCGGGGGCTCGCCCCGTACATGGACGGCAACATCGGCATCATCCACTTCGACCGGCACGTTGACACCCAGGAGTTGGACCTGGACGAGCGGATGCACACGACGCCGTGGTTCCATGCGACGAACATCAAGAACGCCCCGGCGACGAATCTGGTCCAGATCGGTATCGGCGGCTGGCAGGCACCCAGGGCCGGGGTCAAGGTCGGTCGGGCCCGGGGTACAACGGTCGTGACGATCGGCGACGTGGAGCGGGTCGGGATCGAGAAGGTCGCCGAGATGGCGCTGGAGTTGGCCTGGCAGGGCGCCAAAGCGGTCTACCTGTCGTTCGACATCGACGTGATCGATTCCGGTTTCGTGCCGGGCACCGGCTGGCCCGAACCCGGTGGACTTCTGCCCCGGGAGGCATTGGGGCTGGTGAAACTGGTCGCCGAGGGTGGATTGTCGGGAATGGAGATCGTCGAGTGCTCGCCGCCCTACGATTGGGCCGAGCAGACCTCGCTCATCTCGGCCCGGGTGGTGCTGGACACGCTGGCGACCATGGTGCGCACTGGTCAGTTGGGCCGCAAGCCGTCCACCCGCCGCCAAGATGCGTGGGGGCCCTACCCGGACGACCAGAAGCGCGTCGAAGCCCAAGATAAGCCCGACCACGACATTTGACGGTGCGGTAGGACGGTGCTGCAGATGATCGAGGTATGACCATTTTTCGCACTAACTCACGAGGTGGTTCTCGTAAGCGAAGATCACCAGTTGGGCTCGGTCGTGGGCACCGATCTTGACCATCGCTCGGTTCACGTGGGTCTTCGCCGTCGTGGTGGTGATGAACAGTTGCCGGGCGATCGAGGTGTTCGAGAGCCCCTGAGCGACAAGGGTGGTGATCTCCAATTCACGGCCGGTGAGTGTGGCCAGTAATTTGGCGTTCTGTTTGCCTCGTTGCTGACGCCCGACGACGCGTTGGATCAAGGCGGTGGTGGCCGCAGATGACAGGAGTGTTTCCCCGGCCGCGATCGTACGGATCGCTTGCAGAAGGTCGGGGGGGCGGATGCCCTTCCCCACAAAGCCGCTCGCCCCCGCCTGCAGCGCGGACACGACGAGTTCATCGTCCTCGAACGTCGTCAGGATCAAGACGTGCACATCGGCCAGGCGTGGGTCGGAGGTGATTCGCCGGGTCGCCTCGATACCGTCCATATCGGGCATCCGGATATCCATCAACACGACATCGACGCCTCGGCTGGACTTCAGTACGGCTTCACCTCCGTTGGCCGCCTCACCGACTACTTCGATGTCCGACGTCGAATCCAGGAGTAGCCGAAAGGTAGCGCGTAGCAGCTCTTGATCGTCGGCGATCAATACTCGGATACTCATGGTAGATCCTGGCGTTGGGCCACCAACTCTGGTTCTGTGCCTTCTATCGAGCTGCGGTTGATGGCCGACGGAATAACGGCGCTCACCATGAAGCCCTTGTCCGCAGTACGCTCGGCGAGCAGGGATCCGCCGCAGGAGTAAGCACGTTCACGCATTCCGATCACACCGTTACCGCCGCCAGCGTCAGCAAAGACCGAACGTCGGCGGCTCGGCGCATTCCGAACCGTAATTCGGAGTTCTTGTGCCGACCAGGTGAGGGTGAGAGCGGCCCGCTCACCGGCGGCATGCTTCAGCGAGTTGGTCAGGGCCTCCTGGATGATGCGGTAGGCGGCCAGGTCACCGGCGGTGCTGAGTGGGACAGGTTGACCGATGACTTGGAAAAGCAGGTCCACGCCGGCTGTACGGAACCCGTCGAGCAGCTGGTCGAGACGGTGCAGGCCCGGCACGGGCGCCGCAATGCCCGTGCTGGTCGAGCGGTGATCTGCGGTGGGACCATGGTCTTGGCGGAGCAGCCCGACGGTTACCTGCAGCTCCTCCACCGCCTGGAAGGTGTGGCGGTTGATGTCACGCAGCGCGGCCGTCGCCGCTGCGATGTCGGTCGGCAGGAGGTATTCGGCTACGGCTGCTTGGGTGTTGACCAGGGTGAGGTGGTGGGCCAGCACATCGTGGAGTTCACGGGCAATCCGCAGTCGTTCCGCCAGAATCTGCTGATGGGTCTCATCGCGCCGTTCCTGGAGTAGACGCTCGGCCCGGTTGCGGCGGGAGGCGACGATCACTCCGGCTGCGGCAGTGCACATCAGGATGTTGACAACGAGCAGGCCGTTCGCGACCGGGGCTAACGGCCGAGCGGTCAGCGTAACGGTGAGCCACACCGCGGCCACGGCCGCGGTGGTCCATCCGACTCCTCGTGGGCTGCGGGTCGCGACGGTCCAGATGGCAACCGCGACGGCCGTGAGGAGAGTATATTTCGTGACCGGTAGCACCGGTAGCGCCTGGGACACGCCGTCGATGACGCGGTCCGCTGCCACCCGAGGGATAAGAAACAGCCCGAGGATCTCGACACTGAACACCAGCCCGAAGACGGTCAGCGGGTATCTGGTGCGGAGGAAAAGAGGCAACCAGGCCAGTATCGTGAAGATGAAAATGAGCAGGCTGAGGTGTTGCTTCGTCGGCCAGATCGTGAACGGCGCCAGCATCACGCCCAGGACGACGAGTAGAAAAAGCCATTCCCTCCACGCCAGGTGGACCGCTCGGAAGTGAACCGATCGGACGCCGGTCCCGAGCCGGTTGACGGCGAACGTGTTGAAAACCCTCACGATGCAGCCCTGACTGCGGGCACTCGTTCAGTTGCTGCTTGAGGAATTCGCGAACCTTCGACGATCCCTGGGGTCTGCTGGCCGGGCGTAGGCCGGGAGCCGCGGGCCAGGAGAAAGAGCCCGGCCGCGGCTGTGAACCCGGCGACGACGACCATGACGGTTCCGACCGCACCGGCGAGGCGCTGTTCGCCGAGAAGGGTCACGCCAATGATGTAGGAGCCGGCCGCGTCGACAAACGTGTTGGTGCCCAACTGGGCTGCCATACCGAACCGATAAGAGGCTTGAACGGCAACCATTCCGGCCCCAGCGGCCACCATGACAGCCGCGACTTGGAGAATCGTAGCAACGCTCACGACTCGTTCCCAGCCGAGCTGGGTGAGTTTCAACGCCAGCGTCTGCGCGAGCGCCGACCCGACGGCGAAGGAAAGGCCGGCAATCGTTGAATAGGACAGGCTGCGCAGGAGCGGGCGCCGAGTACGGGCCGCGATGACGAGCAGGACGGCCGTGACCACGGTGCCCAGACCCAGGATGACGGCTGTGTTGTTGTTGGTGAGTTGCCGTGCATGGTGGGCCGGTCTACTGACCGCGGCGAGTCCCGCCACGGCGGCGACGGTCAGAATGGTTCCCCACCACTGGCTGACCCGAATGCGATGGTGGAAGACGCCGGCCGAGGCGGCCAGGGCCACCACCAGCGTCAACGCGCCGATGGGTTGAACTATTGACAACGGACCGTAACGCAACGCCATCACATGCAGTACGGCTCCCGTCAGATTGAGACCGAGGGCCCAACACCACGCAGTGGTGGAACTCCGCTGCCTCCTGGCCAATCTTAGCTGCTGAACGGCTCCGGCGGCGTAGGCCAGCACCGAGAACACGGCCAGGACCGCGGACACGTAGATGTTCATGTCGCGCTACCTGTCGCGGTCCGACGGGGTCGCCGGCCGGGAGGGCAACCGGTATGTGCCGGTGATCTCGGCGTGGTCATAGCGGCCCGGCAATCGAAGATCTGAGTGCGTGTTCGTGTGATCCGCATGGCTGTCGGGGCCCTTCTGGACGTGTTCAAATCCGGTACCTGACGCCGGTCCCTCGCCTGGTGGTCGCGTTCACCTGACAACAGAAGTGGCGGTGGTTGTACTGGGGGTGCGCTGTGGATGCCGCACCCCCAGCACTGGCAGATACGGCATACGCAGTGCCGCATCACATCTGACCTAGGGTTGTCGGGAACCCACCAGGAGCTTCTCGGGCTGGGGTTCGGCCCCAGCCGGTTCCGGTGTAGGCGGCCCTTCGAGGGAGATGTTCGGTGTGAGGCGGTCGGCCCACTTCGGGAAATACCAGATTCGTTTGCCGAGCAGCAACATCAAGGCCGGCATGATGGTCATCCGAATGATGAAGGCATCAACCAGCACTCCGACCGTAAGGCCGATGCCGATCATCGCGATGATGCGTTGCCCGCTGAAACCGAACGAGGCGAAGATGGCGAACATGATGGTCGCGGCTGCGGCAATCACCAGGGCGGTTTGGGTGACGCCGACCTTGACCGCGCGGGTGTTGTCACGGGTGTGGTGCCACTCCTCGGACACCCGGCTGCCCAGGAAGACCTGGTAGTCCATCGAGAGGCCGAACATAATGCCGACTATCAGGGTGGGTGCGATGTATTGAATCGGCGCGGCGCCTCCTACCCCGAGCAGTTTGGTCGCCCAGCCCCATTGGAAGAAGACCGTGATGGCGCCGAGGCTGACCAGGATGGTCGCCAGGTTGCTCACCGTGGCGATCAGTGGCAGCACGATACTGCGGAATGCCACGGTCAGCAGCAGGAAGCCCAGGAGGGCGATGAGGCCCAGATACAGCGGCAGTTTGCTGGTCAACGCCGCAGCCAGATCGATGGCAATTGCGGTCTTTCCGCCGACGTAGACCTGCAGGTCGGTACCCGATTCCGCTCGTGGGATGACCTGGTCCCGGAGCGTCTTCACCAAGTCGGTGGTCTGCTCGGTTTGTGCGCTGGTAGTCGGTTCGACGGTCACCACGGAGATCGGCTGGCCGGTCGCGGCCTGGGTAGTGGCCGTCACCGAGGCCACGCCCGGCACGGACTGCAGTTCGACGGCCAGCGCTTTGAACGCAGCCTGGGATTCTGCGTCCGGTGTCCGGCCCACGAGCTGCAGGGTGGAGTCGTAACCGGCCCCGAACCCGTCGGCCATCATCGTGTAGTGCTCGTGCGTGGCCGAACCGGTCGGACTGCTACTGGCATCGGAATCCCCGACCCGCACGCTCAGAGCGGGGAAGGCCATCGCCACGATCAACAGCAGGCCGGCACCGCCGAGGAGCCGAGGTCTGCGCTGGATGAAACTGACCCAGCTGGCCGCCCGCGGATGAGGATCTGGCAGCGGCGGGTCGCCCAGAGCATGGCTTGCCAGTTCGGCCCGCTGCTTCTTGGACAGGATCCTGTGCCCGAGGATGCCCAGCAGGGCCGGTAGTAGCGTGATGGCCGCCAGCACCGTGACCAGAACGGTCGCGGCTGCCACCCGGGACATGCCGGTGAGGATGCCCAGATTGACGACGAACATCCCGAGCAGGGCGATCATCACCGTGAGACCGGCAAAGATGACTGCCCTTCCGGAAGTGTTCAGCGACCGCGAGATCGACTCCGGGACGCTGGCACCGGTCATCAACGCCTTGCGGAACCGGTTGACGATGAACAGGGCGTAGTCGATTCCGACGCCAAGGCCGATCAGCGCACCCATGGTGAGGCTGTTGGTGTCCAGATCCATGACGTGCGAAGCGAGTATGGCCAACATCAACGACACTCCGACGCCGGCCACACCGGTGATGATCGGGAGTAGCGCCGCCCACAGCGACCGGAACACCAGCAGCAGGACCAGCAAGGCCGCCAGGATACCGATGGCCTCCGTGATCGGGGACAGAGCCGGAACCTCGTCGAAGGCTGTGCCCCCGACCTGTACGTCAATCGTTGGGCCGCGTAGGTGCTCCGCGGTTTGAATGATGACGGCAGGATCCGTACCGTCCGTCACCGTCACCGTCGCATAGGCGGTGTTCGCCTTGACATTCAGCTGCGCCGGGCTCTCGTACGGGCTCGCTACCGACGCGACTCCGGGAAGACCCTTGACCTCCCCGAGCATCACGCTGGCGGCCTGTTTCACGCCGGCCGAATCGATCGGCACGCCGTCGGAGTGCCACGCGATGGTACCGGTGTTGACCTTGGCGTGCGGTTTGGCCGGGTCGCTTTGCTGCATCAGCAAACTGGAGGCCGTAGAGGACTCGCTATGAGGTAGGTCGGTGGAGGTGGTGAACTTCGACCCGACCCCGAACGCGCCCACCGCCAAGCCCGCCAACGCCAGAATCCACACTCCAACGACGGCGAACCGCCATCGGACACACCACAGGGCAAATGATTTCATTTCGACACCTTCCAGAGGGGGCAACTATCAACCACTCTGGCCGGGGCGGAGGGAGATGTCGTCCGCTGATCGCGGTAGCCACCTACAGCATCCGTGGTAGCAATCGCAGACCCGCGACCTGGTCAGGATGATCAAGGCCCAGAACGCCCACCTGCGTCGGTGGTGGAAGATCTCGCATAGATGCTCACCTGGGGCGAACCAGGATCGCATCCAGGAGTTACGGCACCGGGCACTGGTCAGCTCCCCTGTCACCCACACCACCGAACACTCAACGGCTGAGTGGGGTTGCCTTCTCGAGCCGGTGGAGCTTGTTCGGGTTGCGCAGGGCGAAGACTCGGGTGATGCGGCCCTCGTGGAACGCGAAGCCGACGACGGTGTCGACGGTGCCGTCCAGCAGAATGCGGGCCCCTGGCGCACCGTTGAAAATGAGGGGCTCGATCACGGCGTTCGGGAGGACCCGGGCGAACCCGCCGAGCAGGTTGGCGATCTTCTTCGCCCCCATGACCGGCCGAAGCACCGCGGCCGCGATGCCGCCGCCGTCAGCGATGAGGACCGCGTCGGGTGCCAGGGTGTCCATCAACGCTTGCAGGTCGCCGGTCCGCAGGGCACTGAGGAACCGGTCGACCGCACGTTGCTGCTCGACCCGGTCGACCTTGATCCGGGGCCGTCGGGCGGCCACGTGCGACCGCGCCCGGTGCGCGATCTGGCGCACCGGCACGCAATAGAGATGCCGATCACCGAGGCGGTCTACCAGGTCTGCTACCTGCATCTCGCACCGATCGACATGATCCGGGTGTTGATGGACCGGCCGCACACGCCGGAGTGACCCGCCCGGCGCGGCCCGGGAGGTCCG
>CAXUHA010000029.1:54816-55530 GCA_964250735.1 uncultured Nakamurella sp.
ATTTACCGGTCGCGCCCGCGATCTCGTCGAACGGTAGGTCGAACACCTCGCGGAGCACGAACACGGCCCGCTCTGTGGGTGTCAGCGTCTCGAGCACCGCCAGCATCGCGATCGACACGCTTTCGGCCAGCTCAACGTCATCGGCCACATCCGGGGTGGTCAACAACGGTTCGGGCAGCCATTCACCGACGTAGTCCTCTTTGCGGCGGGCCAGCGTGCGGAGCTGGTTGAGCGCCTGGCGGCTGACGATCCGCACCAGGTACGCCCGCGGATCGATCACCCCAGCCCGCCCGTCGGCGCCGATGCCGTCCCACCGCAGCCAGGTCTCCTGCACCGTGTCTTCGGCATCGGCCACCGAACCGAGCAGTTCATAGGCGATGGTGAACAGCAGGCTGCGGTAGGTGACGAACGGGTCGTCGGTCATGCCGTCGAGGGTAGGGCGGGGCGGCTGGCCAAGGGTTTGAGCTGGCAGGCGTCCGCGTAGCCTTCGGATTCGATCCCGAGAGCGACGTTGCCCCGGGCATTCATGTTGGCCAGCGCGATGAACGCCGTCAGTTCCACCATGGCGGCGTCCCCGAGCTGCCGGAGCAGCTCGGCGACCATGTCGTCGGTCACCGTGGGCGGGGTCTGGGTCATCGCTTCGGCATACCCCATCACCTCACGCTCCAAAGGCGTGAACACCGCCGAGTCACGCCAGCGCGGCACCTCTGTGGC
>CAXUHA010000030.1:0-51634 GCA_964250735.1 uncultured Nakamurella sp.
TCTCGCTGTCACGACCCGCCACGCACGCGACCCGGACCGGTGGATCCAGGCTTAGCCGTTCGGGCCGATCGAGCCGGTGACAGACGTGTCGGTGATAGCGGTCCCTCGGCAGGCCCGTCCGTCCGGCGCCTCCACTCCGAAGCAGACCGTCGTCGGTACGCGACGCGCCCGTCATGTCCGGTGCTGGTAGAGGCGGCCGGATCGGCAGTCCCACGGTCGGGTCCAGATCCCCCGCAATCATACCGGCCTGCACAGGTCGAACTTTCAGCGCCTTGAAGGGCATCGTCCCAGCTCTGACCGGCAGAGGTAGACCATGTACTACATTGCGGTACCATGAGGTCATGCAGACTGTCGGAGTTCGCGAGCTGAAACAGAATGCCAGTCAAGTCCTCAGCCAAGTCGAACAGGGCGAATCATTCATTGTCACGGTACAAGGCAGACCTGTAGCTTCGTTGAGCCCCACGAAGCCCGACTCCTGGATTACCGCCGAACGAATGATGGCCGTCTACGACGTGCCGACCGACCCGACATATTGGGAGGACGTCGACATCGCCCGCCAGAACGCCGTCCAGGACGACCCATGGGAACGAGTTCGTCCGTGAGAGCGATCCTGGACACGTCGGTGCTCATCGCAAACGACACGTCCGGTCCGCCCGACCTCCGGGGAATCGAAGGCAGGGTGAGTTCGGTGTCCTACGGCGAGCTGAACTTCGGCGTTGCCGTCGCGAAGAACGATCAAGCCCGTGCGCTCCGGCTGGCCAGAATGCAACGGATCACGGCCGTGTACGGCCAAGGGGTGCCGTTCGACGATCTGGCTGCGGCCAGCTTCGGATTCCTCTACGGCATCGCCCACGCGGCCGGGCAGCGTTCTCGCACTCGCGTCGCCGACCTGATGATCGCTGCCACCGCCCACCACCTCGGCGTAGCGCTGGTCACACGCAACCCGGCAGACTTCGCATCCATCAGTGACGAGGTGCGGGTACTGCGGCGCTGACCACCAGGAGACTGCTGTGGGTCGGCTGCAGTTGCTTCGTGCTGAACAAGCCCGGCCTTCGAATTGCGAGGGTGTCGTCGTCAGCGGCTACTTGTGCGCTCGAGAACGCGCACATCAGATCGTCACGTCCGACCCGGTCGATCTGGGACAGATCGACCCTGATATCCGACTCGTCCAAATTTGAACGGTGCTGGAGCGGACATCCGCCGACTGTCATCGTTGTGCGAATTCGGGGCTCAGCTCCTTCGACGAGCGATCAGTGCCGTCGTGGACACCCGCTCGACCATTGGTTGCCCGGCGAAGGCCTGCAGAGCGCCAGTCAGGTCGGCGGCGGCCGCCGACCAATGGTCGGCTCTCATGGCGCTCCCCAGATGGCCAACCACCCATTCGACGTCGAGGACATGCTCTGCCTTCCGAGACACGACCTGTACGTCGAGATCGAGCCTGCCAGCGATGGCGATCCGCTCGTCGAGCGCCGACTGATCAGCACGGCAATTGCCGGTGACCGGACCCGAAAACATCTCCAATGTCGTTCGCACCGCCACCTGCCACGGTGCCGGACCCAACCATATCGGTGGACCTTGGGTGATGACGGCGAGCGCACCGCCGGGGCGGAGCAACGCGGCGCCGGCTTCGAACGTGGCCGCCTACGGGCTTTTTCATGGCCGCCGACAGCCCATCCAATGCAACGCGTTTCCGATGAAGATCGCCCCGACCGAGTTGCCGCCGACCCGCCAGCTGCAGAGCGACCGTGAACGAAAGCGTGTTCGCGGCAAGACGAACCTGCGGCTGATGGCACGGGTCGTCATCGACATCGCGAACACCCGTGGGGATGGTCAATTGACCCCCATTCGTTGTCCCCATGCCTGAAGTTGTCCACATTGTCGGACTCACGCTGGATCGCTACGTGCGTTTTCGACACGCTCTCTTACACCGGCAGGGAGTCGGTGTGCGAGAGGAGAATGGCTGTGGTGCAGAGATTTCGGCGCTGGTTCGCCGATCAATGGGGTGAGCCGGTCGATTCCTGCAATTGGGTGGTGCTGGCCGACAATATGGACGCCGGCGAGGGTACTCACAACGACGCAGGAATGTCGACTGTGGAGTACGCGGTGGGCACGGTCGTGGCAGCGGCGTTCGCGGCCGTGCTGTACAAGATCGTGACCGGAGATTCGGTGATTGCCGGGCTGACCGCGCTGGTCAATTCGGCGTTGCACACCACTCTGTAATGACGGCCCGATCCCGTTCGGCAAGCGGTGATCGCGACCGCAACAGCAGGGGCAACGGCAACGGCGACCGTGGGAGCGTGACCGTCGAAGCCGCGCTGGTACTCGCTGTCCTGGTCGTCGTGGTCGCGGCCTGCCTGGCCGGGATCGGGTGCGTCATCGCTCAACTCCGCTGTGCCGACGCGGCCCGCGAAGCGGCCCGTCTGGCCGGGCGCGGCGACGGTTCCGGCGCCGCCTCGGCGGTTGCCTCGATCGCGCCGGCCGGCGCGGTGCTCTCCATTCAGACACAGGGTGACCTGGTCACGGCGACCGTCAGCGTGGGGGCGGTGAGCGGCTTGTTGCCGGGCGTGTCGATACGGGCTGCGGCGAGCGCACAAAACGAGGAAGGGGCGGCGGATGGCTGAGAGCGGTGGGGCCACATGCACTGGCGCAGTGTCAACGGGGGCGAGGGGGCGCAGCCTCGGGCGCCTCCGAACCGAGACGGACGAGGGTGTCTCCACTGTGTTCGCCTGCCTGGCCGTCGGATTGCTGATGGCCGTCACCGTCATTGCCGTTCGGCTGGGAGGCGCCATGCTGTCGCGTCAGCAGGCGGAAACGGCCGCCGATCTCGGCGCGCTGGCCGGGGCCGGCCGGATCCTGCTGGGGCCGGTCGCGGCGTGCGCCGTGGCGGGCCGAGTGATCGTGGCCAATCGGGCCGTTATGATGTCGTGCACGGCGTCCGGCCTCGACTTGTTGATCGAGGTGCAGGTAGGCGTGGCGTGGGGTGGGACCGCGTTCGCCCACGCCCGGGCCGGTCCCATCACCACACTGTGACACTCGATACTGTGACACTCGATACTGTGACACTCGATCTTCCTCGGGCGCTGCGACCGCCGGTCAGACCCAGTCGGCGACGGCCTGGTCATATCGCTCCAGGACCAACCCGGCCAACAGGGTGCCCAGCGGAGCGGCGACAGGTACACCGAGCCGGTCGGCCGACTTGCGAACCACGTTCAGCAGCAGGCCCGGCGCCAGGAACAGTGGCACCACGGCGACCTGGCGGCCGGCGGCCACGGCCGATTCCAGAGCCGGTGTCGCCTTGGGCTCACAGGTGGCGAAGACGGCGGTCACCGGGGCGTTCCGCCGGGCTGCCCACCGATCGGCAAGGGCGGCAACGGCGCTGTTCGCGCTCGTGTCACTGGAACCCACGGCGAGCAGCAGGATTTCGTGCGTGGAACCGATTCCGGCCTCGTTTGCGGAGCTGTCCAGGCCGTCCAGCACACCGTCGCCCATCCCGAGGATGTCGCCCAGTCGAATCTGGACCCCGGTGTCCTGCTGCGCGGCCGCCGCCGCCTCCGGCGCGTCGATCCGGGCGTGGAACGCCCGGCTGAACAACAGCGGAACTGCGACGGCCCGACTTGCTCCCACGGCCCGCAGGGCGGTGACCAGATCAGGTTCGGACAGATCCAGGAACGCTGCCGCGACCGGAAGGTCCGGGCGGGCCGACGCGACCGCCGCCATCACGTCACCGATTGCCCGGGCGGCGCTGGGATCCCGGCTGCCATGGGCGAGCCCGACCAAAGCCGGCGGTGGCATCATCACCGCACCGTACCCGTCTCCTCTACCCGGTCAGGGACACTGCCTCTACCCGGTCAAGGCCGCGTGCCTTTACCCGGTCAGGGCCACCTGACTCGAGGTGACGGCGGCGACGACCACGTCGAGCACCGTCACCGCCCCCTTCTTGTCCAGTGGCTGATTTCCGTTGCCGCACTTGGGCGACTGCACGCACGACGGGCAGCCGCCTACGCAGGGGCAGTCCCGTACGGTTTCACGCACCGCGGTCAGCCATTGGGGCAGGACGGCATGTCCCCGATCGGCGAAACCGGCCCCGCCCGGGTAGCCGTCGTAAACGATCACCGTTGGTTCTCCGGTGTCCGGGTGCAGATTGGTGGACAGGCCGCCGATGTCCCAGCGGTCACAACCTGCGAACAGCGGCAGCAGGCCGATGGCGGCATGTTCGGCAGCGTGCAACGCACCGGGGATGTCCCGATCGAGAATGCCGCTTTCAGCGAGAGTCTCGGTGGAGATCGTGTACCAGACGGCCCTCGTATACAGCACGTGCTCGGGCATGTCCAACGGCACCATGTCGACCAGTTCGCCGCCATGGCGACGCCGCAGGTAGCCGACGACTTGTTCGGTGACCCTGACCTCACCCAGCCCCACCTGAACGCCCGCCCAGCGATGGTCACGGCGCGACGGATAGGCCCGCTGCACCTCCGATCCGATGATCTCGACGGTGGACACCGAACGCGCCATGGTCGTCCAGTTGGGGCACTCAGCGCGCACCAGGGCGACACCGGCATCCAGATCCAGGTCGAGCACCGAGTACGTCTGGCCTCGGTGCAGGTGCACGGCACCCGGGTGGACCGCCGCGGGGGCCCGGGCCTCGTCGACAGTACCCAGCAGGCGCCCGGTGTCCATCTCGACGACGGCCACCTGACCTCCGCCGGAACCGCGCAGGTCGACAGCGTCAGCCGGGTGATTCTTCTCCCCCAGGCTGCCGGGCACGTGGAACCAACCGGATGGCCTGGCCCGCAGCACCTTTCGCGCCACGAGATCGTCGATCACCGGACGCGCTCGGTCCGAGAAGAGCTCCAGATCGGCGGGGGTCAAGCGATGTTCCGCCGCCGCACAGGCCAGGTGCGGCCCGAGGATGTACGGGTTTCCCGGGTCGGTCACGGCCGCCTCCACGGGCGTGCCGAAGACCGTTTCCGGGTGATGGACCAGGTACGAATCCAGCGGGTCGTCTCGGGCCACGAACACGACCAGGGCCCGCTGGTCACCGCGCCCGGCCCGCCCGGCCTGCTGCCAGACGGAGGCGAGCGTGCCCGGGTAACCGGCCAGCAGTGCGGCGTCCAGGCCGGCGATGTCGATACCCAGTTCCAGCGCGTTGGTGGTGGCCACTCCGAGTAGCGCGCCGGAGCCGAGCGCCTTCTCCAATTCCCGACGCTCCTCGGGCAGGTAGCCGCCCCGATAGGCCGCGACCCGGCCGGCGAGCGCGGGATCGGTGCTTTCCAGCCGTCGACGGGCGGTCAGCGCGGTCTGCTCGGCAGCCTGCCGGGACCGGACGAAGGTGAGGGTACGAGCCCCGGCGCTGACCAGGTCGGCCATCATCGCGGCGGCCTCGTTCGGTGCCGAACGCCGCACCGGCGCGCCGTTCTCGCCGTCGGTACTGCTCGTGACCGGTGGCTCCCACAGGACGAAATCCGCTCCCGGCCGGGGTGAACAGTCGCGGCTCACCGCGACGACCGGCGAACCGGTCAACCGCTGGGCAGCGCCGGCCGGGTCGGCCACGGTGGCGGAGGCCAGGATGAACACCGGGTCGGAACCGTACAACCGGGCCAGCCGCCGCAGGCGCCGAATGACGAGCGCAACGTGCGATCCGAACACGCCGCGGTAGGCGTGGCATTCATCGACGACCACGAAGTCGAGCCTGCGCAACATCCGGGCCCACCGGTGGTGGGCAGGCAACAGGCCGCGGTGCAGCATGTCCGGGTTGGTCAGCACCAGCCGGGCGTGCGCGCGTACCCAGTCCCGCTCGTCGATGGGCGTGTCGCCGTCGAACAGCGCCGGCCGGATGCCGGGCAGGCCGAGCGCATCGACCGAGGTGAGTTGGTCGACGGCCAGCGCCTTGGTGGGGGACAGGTAGAGCGCATGCGCCTGCGGATCCTGCAACAGGGCGGACAGCACCGGCAGGTGGTAGCCGAGAGACTTGCCCGAAGCGGTACCGGTCGACACGACCACATGGCGCCCGGACTGGGCGATCTCGGCCGTCTCGACCTGATGACGCCAGGGTGCATCGATGCCTTTGCCGGCCATTGCACCGATGAGCTGGTCGGGAACCCAGGCCGGCCACGGCGCGGTGCTGCCCCGCCGGCGCGGCAGCCGCTCGACGTGGGTGATCGCCGACGGATCGCCGCCGCCCCGCAGCACGGCGAGCAGATCGTCACTGCGCCGGTCGGGGATCGTCACACCCGGTATTGTCTCGCGTCCGGCCGACAGGAAGCGGTTGGCCACGCCCGTCAGCCGGCCCCCGATGTCGGGACGCGGGACGCCGGCGAGGAGTTCGAGATCGCGGTGGTGGACGGGGAGGTGGACTCGGGCCCACTCGCCGTGTCCGACGGCGAGGTGGGCGCGGAAGACGCACTGGGCGGCGAGGTGGAGGTCGCCGGTGTGCTCGTGGTCGACAGGCTCGCGGTGAAGGTCACCGACCGGCTCTTCTTCACCCCCTCGGCGTTGGCGACGGTCAGGGTGAAGATGTGTTGCTGGGCCGAGCAGGCGAACGGGACGGACACACTTCCTCCCGGCCCCACTGAGGGTGGGCGTTCGGGCCCGTAGGGCTGTCGGGAGGCATCACCGGAAGTGGCGTCGACGGCGATCCAGGCCTTGGTCGCGCCGGTGCTCGTCCAGCTCATCGGGATGTCGACCTGCTCGCTCGGCGACGGGCAGGCCACCCTGTTCCCTTCTACCGAGGTTGATCCGAACGAGGCGATCGCCGGAACCGCCGCGGCCCGGGTGGTGCCGGCCCGGCTCGAGTTGGTCGCGGCCGTCGTGGAAGTGCGGGTTCGCGGTGGGGTGGTCGGCTTCGACGCGCTGGTGGTCGGTGCGGCCGCCCGGCCGGTCGTCGACGATGCGCCGGGAGAGGCGGTACCCGATGTGTTGCGGGACAGGATGAGGTAGATGCCCACGGCCAGCACCAGCACCGCGGCGGTCAGGCCGACCCAGATCCAGGGCCGATGACCGGACGACGATGCGGTCGGCGCCGCGGCGGGTGGCCCTGGTGGGCCGTACGGCTGAGCCGATGGCAATCCCCCGTACGCAGGGGGCCGCACGACGCCCTCCGCCGGACCAGGCCCTCCCGGCTGACCGGCCCCTCCGGGCTGACCAGCGCTTCCGGGCTGACCAGCGCTTCCGGGCTGACCGGCGCCGACGCTCGCGGCCCAGGTACCCCACGGGCCTGCGGCCGGCATGGCCCCGGTCGGGGGGAGGGAGCCGGTGTCGATCGGGCCGGCCGGCATGGCCCCGGTCGGGGGGAGGGAGCCGGTGTCGATCGGGCCGGCCGGCATGGCCCCGGTCGGGGCAAGGGAGCCGGTGTCGACCAGACCGGCTGCTGCGGCACCACCCGCCGCTACGGCACCCCCAGCCGCTGCGGCACCACCTCCCGCACCACTCCCGGCGTCTGCCGCATCCAGGGGCGCGAGGGTCCGGGTCGGGGAAAACGCCAGGGGCGGTGGAGCCGACGGAAATTCGGTGACGGGCAGACCAAGCTCCCGCTGGATCTGCTGGAGCGACGACCCGACCGCCCTGGCGTCCGGCGGCCGGCCGGCAGGTGTCTTCGACAAGCCCGCGGCCAGCAGTCGCTCCAACGACTGCGGCACATCCGGTCGGCCTGTCGTTGGTGCCGGCTGGTTCATCACCAGATTGACCAGGGCGAACACCGCTGTCGAATTCGGCGCGGCGAACGGCGTGTGCCCGGCCACCAGCGTGTACAGCGTCGAACTCAGGCTGTAGACGTCGGACGAGATCGATGACGGCTTTCCGGTCAGCACCTCGGGAGCTGCGTGATTGATGGTGAAGGACGAGGCCGTGATGGTGGACAGTCGCTGGTCGTCGACGGACGAGATGCCGAAATCGGCCAGCTCCGGCTCGCCGAAATCGGAGACCAGAATGTTCTCCGGCTTGATGTCCCGATGCAGCACCCCGGCGCTGTGTGCGTAGTGCAGGGCGGCTGAGATCTTCACCCCGATCCGGAGCAGCTCCGGGACCGGTAACGGGCCGGAGCCACGCACCCGCTCGGCCAGCGACCCCGCTGAGCAGAGTTGCATGGCCAGGTAGGGCGACCCGTCGTCGGCGAATCCGGAGTCGAACAGGGTGACGATGTTAGGGTGCGTGCCGACCCGTCCGTTGGTGGCACACTCCCGACGGAACCGGGCCTTCGCATCCGCGCCGGCCATGTGCACCGCCAGAACCTTGAGCGCGACATCGCGCTGGACCGACTCCTGGTTCGCGCGGTAGACCGTCGAGAAGCCGCCTCGCCCCAGCACGGTGAGGTCGCGGTACCCGGGAATCTGCATGTCGCCGGTCTGGTCCCTTCTGCTCGCACCCGAGGGTGTCATTCTCGATGCGGTACCGCCAGCCTGGCCGCGTCGAGTCGCGCGCTACCCTGCTTACGATCTACCCGCGCGGCATCACCGCCGGGTGATCCGGTGTGATCACCATCACCTAAATCGTGTCAGGCGGTCACTCTGAGCTGGCCAGTTGTCATCAGTGTCGGACCACCTGCCCTACAGTGATCACACTCTCGCTGGGTTTCCCATGCGTTTGATGTCCGTCGACCAGCGCCGGTCCACCTTCCATGGCCGGTGCCGAGCCAAATGCGCATCGCGCAGTGGATCAGGAGCTTGATGAACGACTTGTCATTGGCGGCTACCGGCTCGTCCTTGTCCTTGAGCGGTAGTGATCGCACCATCGTGATCGCGGTGGGCGTGGTGGCGATCGTCGCGCTGGTCATTTCCTTCGTACTGCGGGTCGGCGTATTGGCTGCAGCCAAAGGCACGCCGAAGATGCAGGAGATCTCCGCCGCGGTCCAGGAGGGCGCGGCCGCGTACCTCGGTCGGCAGTTCAAGACGCTCAGTGTTTTCGTGGTCGTGGTCTTCGCCCTGCTCTTCGTCCTGCCGGCCGATTCGGTCGGCGAACGCGTCGGCCGCAGCGCCTTCTTCCTGGTCGGCGCCGGTTTTTCGGCCGGTATCGGCTACACGGGGATGTGGCTGGCCACCAGGGCCAACGTCCGGGTGGCAGCCGCGGCCAACGGGGAGAGTCGGGAGCGGGCGATGCAGATCGCCTTCCGCACCGGCGGTTCGGTCGGGCTGGCCACCACCGGCCTCGGGCTGCTGGGGGCGGCGGTGGTGGTGTTCTCCTACGTCGGCGAGGCGCCCAAGGTACTGGAGGGTTTCGGGTTCGGGGCCGCCATGCTGGCCATGTTCATGAGGGTGGGCGGCGGCATCTTCACCAAGGCCGCCGACGTCGGGGCCGACCTGGTCGGCAAGGTCGAACAGGGCATCCCGGAGGACGATCCGCGCAACGCCGCCACCATTGCGGACAACGTCGGCGACAACGTCGGCGACTGTGCCGGGATGGCCGCCGACCTGTTCGAGTCCTACGCCGTCACCCTGGTTGCCTCGCTGATCCTGGGCAGCGCAGCGTTCGGCAACAAAGGTCTGGTGTTTCCGCTGATCGTGCCCGCCATCGGCGTGCTGACCGCGATCATCGGCGTGTACATCACCAGGGCCAGGTCGACCGAGAGCGGGCTGGCCACGATCAACCGCTCGTTCTACATCTCGGCCGGGATCTCCGCTGTGCTCTGCCTCGTCGCGGCCCTGGTCTACCTGCCCAAGACGTTCTCCTCGATGGCAGGCGTGTCGCCCGACATCGCCGCGCTGCCCGGCAACCCGGCTGTCATCGCCATCGTCGCGGTCATCATCGGCATCGTGCTCGCGACGGTCATCCTGTGGCTGACCGGATACTTCACCGACACCAACAAGAAGCCGACCCAGGACGTGGCCAGGAACTCGCTGACCGGCGCCGCCACTGTCATCCTGGCCGGCATCTCGGTCGGCTTCGAATCGGCCGTGTACACCGCCCTGGTCATCGCCGCCGCCGTCTACGGGGCGTTCCTGTTGTCCGGCTCGCTGGCGGTGGCCCTGTTCGCCATCGCGCTCGCCGGGTGCGGGCTGCTGACCACGGTCGGCGTCATCGTGGCGATGGACACCTTCGGGCCGATCTCGGACAACGCGCAGGGGGTCGCCGAGATGAGCGGCGAGGTCTCCGAGGAGGGCGCGAAGATCCTGACCGATCTCGACGCGGTCGGCAACACCACCAAGGCCATCACCAAGGGCATCGCGATCGCCACCGCCGTGCTCGCGGCCACCGCACTGTTCGGCTCGTACTCGAACGCGATCAAGACGGCGCTGAACAGCACCACCGACTTCGTGGCCAACGTGGTGTCACCGAACACCCTGGTCGGCATGCTGATCGGTGCGGCGGTGGTCTTCATGTTCTCCGGGCTGGCCATCAACGCGGTGTCCAGGGCGGCCGGCGCCGTGGTGCGCGAGGTTCGACGCCAGTTCCGGGAAATCCCCGGGATCATGGAGGGGATCAACAAGCCCGAGTACGGCAAGGTCGTCGACATCGTCACCCGGGATTCGTTGCGTGAGCTGGCGACACCGGGACTGCTGGCCGTGTTCGCCCCTATCGCGGTCGGGTTCGGTCTCGGTGTGGGCCCGTTGGCCGGGTATCTGGCGGGCACCATCGCCACCGGCACCCTGATGGCCGTCTTCCTGGCGAACTCCGGCGGATCGTGGGACAACGCCAAGAAGCTGGTGGAGGACGGCAACTACGGTGGCAAGGGCTCGCCCGCCCACGAGGCCACCATCATCGGTGACACGGTCGGCGACCCCTTCAAGGACACCGCCGGCCCGTCGATCAACCCGCTGATCAAGGTGATGAACCTGGTCTCGGTGCTGATCGCCCCGGCGATCGTGTCGTTGACCTTCGGTTCCAGCCAGAACACCGGCCTGCGCATCGTCATCGCCCTGGTGGCAGTCGCGATCATTGCCGTCGCCGTCGTCGTGTCCAAGCGTCGGGCGTCCGTCCTGCAGGACTGATAGTGCGCTCGTCCGTCGGGTGTGCGAAAGGAAGAGGAATGAAGCGAGTCACATTGATGGCGGCCGTGGCAGGCGCCGCTGTGCTCCTGGTCGGATGCAGCTCGACGAGTGGGACGGCGACCACAGCGGGCACAGTGAGCTCAGTGGGGTCCTCGTCGGTGGCCGCGTCCCAGCCCGCGACGTCCCCGGCGTCGTCCCCGGGGACGCCCAGCGCACCGGCGAGCAGCCCGGCCGCCGCCGGCGTCGCCTCCAGCGCCGCGCCGGGCAGCCCCGCTGCCTCGGTCGGCACCGCCGGCAGTACCCCGGCCGTCGCCGAAGCCCCGACGGTCAGCCCCGTGGTGACCAGTAGCGTGACCAGACCCGCTCCCACCACCGTCGGGGGCACCTCCCGGGCCCTGGACGCGCAGAGCACCGCCTGGTTCACCGCCTTCTGCGGCGGCATGTCACCCGTCCTGGAGCTTTCCCAGTCGGTGGGTTCGGCGGGGACGGGGTCGGCCGCCGCCCAGAAGAAGGTCGTCACCCTGTTCGGGACGCTGGGTTCCTCCCTAACCAGGACTGCGGCGACCCTCAAGTCCCTGCCGCCGCCGACGTTCACCGGCGGACCCGCATTTGCGACCAAAGTGATCACGGCATTCGGAGCGTCCGGACCGGCGATCACCAACGAGGCCAAGAAGATAGCTGCTGATCCATCGTCGCTGACCAGCTCCATGGGCGGATTGACCGATTCCCTGACCACGGCCGTCCAACCACTGGAAGAGCTCGGAACGCTCAAGCTGACCCCGCAGACGCAGGCGGCCATCGAAGCGCTACCGGCGTGCGCGAAGGTGCAGTCGCTCGCCGGGGGATGACCCGACGGGTTCGCCCCACGGCCGCGACCGCACCGACACGGATCGTTCAGGCCTCCGGCTCGGCCTGGAACGGGCGCACCTCGACGGGTGCTCGGCAGGCTTTGGACCCTTGGCCGGCCAGTGCCAGCGCTGCGTCCAGGTCAGGGACGTCGACGACCCAGAAGCCGCCGAGATGCTCCTTGGACTCCAAGTAAGGTCCGTCGGTCACCACCGGGTCGCCTGCGCCGCCGGCGTCGACGACGGTGGCGGTGCCGGCCGGGTGGAGGCCCCCGGCGAAGACCCACGAGCCGGCGGTCCTCAGGCCGGCGTTGAACTCCTCGACGGCCGCGTAGAGGTCCTGGACGTTGTCCGGAACCGGATCTGTGTCGCTGCCGTGCACGGAAAGCAGATACTGGGCCATGGTGGACTCCTCAGGAGTGGTGGACTTCTCGGTAGTGGACTTCTCGGTGCGGGTGGATCGGGCCGTTGCTGCCGTCCCGCGGTTCTCATCGACTCCACGAACAGACGTGGCCGCAACGGACACCCGACGGTAAAAATCTTGTCACGGCGCAGGACCACCGGCAGCTTTCCTTCTTGCAGAGCACGGATAGGGCACACTTGCCTTCGGAGTGCAGACTCAAGGCCGGGACGCGGGCCTTCCGGGTGCGGACGGTGGGGGCTAGCCGACTACTCCGTTCGGCCCAGTGCCAGGGAGCGGGACATCACCGCGATGACGTTCCATGGCATCCTGCAATCCGAGCCCGGGTTCTCGACCGATCGCGGATCCGGTGTCCCGTCAAGGGTCGAAGCGAGCTGAGTGCCTGAGCCGCTCCGCTATATAGAGGAGAACGTGAACGAGTTGGCCACACGTAAAGCTGCGAGCCATACCGGTGTCCGTCTGGTCGTCGTCGAGTCGCCGGCCAAGGCGAAGACCATTTCGCAGTATCTCGGCGACGGGTACATCGTCGAGTCGTCGGTCGGTCACATCCGTGACCTCCCGCGCAATGCCGCCGACGTCCCGGCCAAATACAAGGGTGAACCGTGGGCCCGTCTCGGCGTGAACACGGAGAACAACTTCGAGCCCATCTACGTTGTCTCGCCCGAGAAGAGGGCCCAGGTCGCGAAACTGAAGTCGCTGCTGGCCGGGGCGGACGAGCTGTATCTGGCCACGGACGAGGATCGCGAGGGCGAGGCGATCGCCTGGCACCTGCTGGACACCTTGAAGCCGAAGGTGCCGGTCAAGCGGATGGTCTTCCACGAGATCACCCCGGCCGCCATCCGGGCCGCCGCCGACACCCCGCGCGAGTTGGACAACAACCTGGTCGACGCCCAGGAGACGCGCCGCATCCTCGATCGGCTCTACGGCTACGAGGTGTCGCCGGTGCTGTGGAAGAAGGTCGGTTCCAACCTGTCCGCCGGCCGGGTCCAGTCGGTCGCGACCAGGATCGTCGTGCAACGCGAACGAGCCAGGATGGCCTTCCGCTCCGGCACCTACTGGGGCATCGACGCCCTGCTCGCGCCCGCCGGGGGAAAAACGAGATTCACCGCCGCGCTCAACGCCATCGGCGGCCGCAGGCTCGCCGCCGGTCGCGACTTCGACGAGAACACCGGAGCATTGAAGGCCAATTCGGTCGCTGCGGAGGTGCTGCTGTTCGACGAGGACGGCGCCCGTACGGTCGCCGCCGCTCTGGAGGGCGCGGTCGCGGTGGTTTCTGCGGTGGACGAGAAGCCGTACACGCGCAAGCCCTACGCGCCTTTCATGACCTCGACGCTTCAGCAGGAGGCGGGCCGCAAGCTGGGCTTTTCCTCGGAGCGAACCATGCGGACGGCTCAGCGTCTGTACGAGTCCGGATACATCACGTACATGCGCACCGACTCGACCACGCTGAGTCAGACCGCGTTGGACGCGGCCCGCAGTCAGGCCCGGGACCTCTACGGGCCGGAATACGTACCGGAGAACCCGCGGGAGTACACCCGGCGGGTGAAGAACGCCCAGGAGGCTCACGAGGCCATCCGCCCGGCCGGGGAGAATTTCCGTACCCCCGGACAGGTGGCCGGGGGCATGGGGGCCGACGAGTTCCGGCTGTACGAGCTGATCTGGCAGCGCACCATCGCCTCGCAGATGGTCGACGCGCGGGGGCTGACGCTCTCGCTGCGAATCACCGCGCCGCTGTCCGGCGCCCCTGAATTCGGTGCGGAGGCGCTGTTCACCGCATCCGGCCGTACCATCACCTTCGCCGGATTCCTACGGGCCTACGTCGAGACGGTGGACGCCGAGGCCGGTGGGGAGGCCGACGACGCGGAACGCCGGCTGCCGAACCTGGAGGTCGGCGAGAAGCTGGACATCAACGAACTGACGCCAGGCGGACACTCCACGACACCGCCGGCCCGGTATACCGAGCCCTCTCTGATCAAGGCCCTGGAGGACCTCGGCATCGGCCGTCCGTCCACCTACACCTCGATCATCCGGACCATCACCGAGCGTGGCTACGCCTGGCGCAAGGGTCAGGCCCTGGTTCCCTCCTGGATCGCGTTCGCCGTCGTCGGACTCCTCGAGCAGCACTTCTCCCGACTCGTCGACTACGACTTCACGGCGGCCATGGAGGACGAACTCGACGCCATCGCCGAGGGCCGGCTCGGCCGTACCGCCTGGCTGACCACGTTCTACTTCGGGGGCGACTCCGGTCCCGAGGGCTCGGTGAGCCGGTCGGGCGGTCTGAAGAAGCTGGTCGGGGAGCGACTGGAGGACATCGACGCCCGCGAGGTCAATTCGTTGCCGCTGCTCGTCGATTCGGCCGGCCGGCAGGTCACCGTCCGGGTCGGTCGGTACGGCCCGTATCTGGAGCGACCGACGCTGCCGGACCCGGAGGGCGACCACACCGGCTCGGCCGAGGTCCAGCCGATGGAACGAGCCAACCTGCCCGAAGACCTGGCCCCCGACGAGGTGACGGCGGAGGTCGCCGACGCCCTGTTCGACCAGGCCGAGATCGGCGACCTGGAACTGGGGACGGACCCGGTCTCCGGCAACATGATCGTGGCCAAGGACGGCCGGTACGGTCCGTACGTCACCGAGGTGTTGCCGAGCGATGAAGCGGCCCCGGCGGGGAAGAAGAGCGCCAAGGCCGCGAAACCGCGGACCGCATCCTTGTTCAAGTCGATGTCCCTGGACACCATGAGCCTGGACGCTGCCCTGCAGTTGCTGACCCTGCCCCGGGTGATCGGCAACGACCCGTCGACCGGTGAGGAGATCACCGCCCAGAACGGTCGTTATGGTCCCTACCTGCGCAGAGGCACCGATTCACGGTCCATCGCCGCGGAGGAACTGCTCTTCACGGTGACCATGGAGGAGGCGTTGGCGCTCTACGCCCAGCCCAAGACGCGCGGACGGCAGGCGGCGGCCGCGGCGCCGCTGCGCGAGGTGGGCACAGATCCGGTCAGCGGCCGCCCGATGGTCATCAAGGACGGTCGGTTCGGACCGTACGTCACCGACGGTGAGACCAACGCCTCCCTGCGCAAAGGCGACGAGGTCGAATCCATCGACGTGGAACGCAGCAGCGAACTGCTCGCCGAGCGGCGGGCCCGCGGGCCGGCGCCGAAGAAGGCGCCCAAGAAGCCGGCCGCGGTCAAGAAGCCCGCCTCGACCGCAACCAAGGCGAGGAAACCCGCAGCCAAGTCGACCGGGACGAAGGCGGCCGGCGCCGCGACACCTGGTGCGGCCCGGACGGCCAGCAGGACCACCGGGAAGACCGCGACCAAGACACCGGCGGCGCGCTCCCGGGCCGCGGTCGAAAAGAGCGGGGGCGCCCCCTGAGAACGCCCCGGCGCGCGCCTTCAGCCGACCGATGACCGGCCGTCGGCCTACCATCTAAAGACATGGCCGCCACTGCCCGATGGGAACCGGAGCCGACGCTCGGCGACGCCCTCGCCGGGTCCGCCGGCATGGCCGACCCGATCGAGCCGACGCTGGGCAGCGCCCTGGTCACGGACGTGTTTCCCGACGCCCTGTTCGCCCCGACGTCGACCTGGTCCGAGTTGAGCATGACCGGTGCGTCGGTTTCCGTCGATCCCGGGTTCGTCCCGGCACCGGCGAGCCCGCCACTCCGCCCGCCACTGGCTCCTGCCGCGCGCCGGCCGGCGTCCCTGCCGCGGCGCCCGTCCGCTCCGCCCGCCGCGCCGGCGGTCATCCCGCCCGCGCCGCCCGCCGGCCGGTCGCGGCCGCCGACCAACTTCCCCGGGCCGGTCCCCGCCCGCCCACCGGCTCCGCTTGCACCTCCGCTCGCACCCCAGCGCCCCTGGTCGCAGTGGGCCCCGCCCGGCCGGCCACCCGCCCAGTACGTCGACGTGCCGACCTCGGCCCAGCTGGTGGCGGCCGCGACCCGGCGACCGACGCCGGCCCCCGCACCGAGCGGCGGCCGACCGCCCGCCGGTCCTCCCGCACGCATCGCACCCGCCCGCCCGGCTGTGCCCATCGCGCCCGCCCGCCCGCCCGCGCGCAACGCAGCCGCCCGCCCGCCGGTGCCCGTCGCCCCCATCCGCCCTCCCGCGTACCTGCCGGAGCGTCAGGCCCTGGCGCCGGTGCGCGCGGCCCTCCAGCAGGCCCGACAGAATGCATCCGGGAGGTCCAGGGCCGCCGGGCGGGCGAAGCGGACGGCTGTCGCCGCCCGGATCTGGGCTTTTCTGGTCTTTCTCGCGGTCCTGCTGCTGTCCAGTGGCGGTGCCCAAAAAATCGTCTCGGTGATCTCCGACCTGCTGCAACGCAGATGAGTCCGCGCTGCGCCGTCCCGGTGTCGAACCAATGAGCAGGGTCAAGGAGCCCAGTTCGGTCCGGGTGTTGTTGCGTATCCCGGTCTTCCGCCGACTGTGGGCGGCCATCGCCGTGTCCAGTTTCGGCGACTGGCTCGGTCTGCTGGCCACCACGGCGCTCGCCGCCTTCCTGACCAAACATTCCTCGGGTCTGGTGCAGGGTGCAGCGGTGTCGGGTGTGCTGCTGACCCGGTTGCTGCCCGACCTGATCCTCGGGCCGATCGCCGGCGCACTGGTCGACAAGGTGGACCGGCGCATGCTGGCCGCCGTCGGCGACTCGGTGGCGGGCCTGCTGTATCTGTCCATGGTGGTCGGGGGGAATCTGACCTGGCTGCTGATCGCGCAGTTCCTGGTCGAGGCCGTGGGTCTGTTCTCCAACCCGGCCAAGCAGGCCATGATGGTCAACATCGTCCCGCGGGAGCGGCTGGCGGTGGCCAATCAGCTCAACTATGTGTCCATCTACGGCATGGTGCCGGTGTCGGCGGCGATCTTCGCGTTGCTCTCCACCGTCGCCCAGTTCTTCGGGGCGCCGCCCGCGAACGGCACGGACCACACGTCCGCGTTGATCAGCGGGCCGACGAGTTCGCTCGCCATCGACATCGCCCTGGTCATCGACGCAGGTACCTACTTCTTCGTAGCCGCTACGGTGCTGCTCTCCCGGCACCTGATCCCGTCGTTCGTCGGTGAACGTTCGGTGGGTAAATCGATCTTCTCGCTGATCAAGGAGGGCGTGTCGTTCGTCCGCAACAGTCGGGTGATGCGGGCGATCTACATCGGGATCCTCGGCGCGTTCGGAGCCGGCGGGCTGACCGCCGGTGTCGCGCAGGCCTACGTCTCCAGCTTGGGGGCGGGTAACGCGGGCTACGGGATCCTGTTCGGTTCGGTGTTCACCGGGCTGGCCGTCGGCATGCTGATCGGCCCGAAGGTGCTGCCTACGGTGCCTCGTCGGATGGTATTCACCTCGTCGATCGGTCTGGCCGGCCTGGTGCTGATCACCATGAGCCTGCTGCAGGACTTCCTGGGCGCCTCCATCGCCGCAGCGGTGATGGGTCTGTTCGCCGGCATCGCCTGGATCAACGGATTCACCATGATCGGACTCGAGGTGTCCGATGCTCTCCGGGGCCGCGTTTTCGCGTTCGTCATGTCCTCGGTCCGGCTCACCCTGCTCGCCACCATCGCGGCCGGCCCGATCATCGCCGGGGCGGTGGGCACCCACCTGGTCCGGGTCGGCTCGTTCACCTGGGCGGTATCCGGCGCGGCGATCGTGCTGGCCGCCGGCGGGGTGATCGCGGTGCTGGTGTCGGCCTACGCCGGCCGGCAGGTCGGCGCGGTGGCCGGGGTGTTCGTCCGGAGGGTGATGCGACATCGCCGACCGGAGAGCCTGATCGACCAATACGAACATCCCGGCGTCCTGATCGCCGTGGAAGGTGCCGACCCGTTGGAGGTGGCCAGGTACACCGCCGCCATCGGGATGCAGCTCACCGGCCAGGGTTTCGCCGTGGTGAACCGGACCATCGCCGACCCGGTCGCCGACGACGTGGGCTTTGGTGAGCGCGAGGTGATGCTGGTCGTCCACGAGATCACCGACAGCCAGGCGACGGCCTTGCGGGCCGGGGCGGATCTGGCCGAACTGGTGGCGGACAAGATCAGACCGGACCTCGACTCCGGCCGCGTCGTGCTGACCAACGGGTTTGTCGACGAACTCGTGGTGCGGTACGGAGTGCAGTCCGGGATGGGCGGGGACCGGGTCCTACGGATGGCGCAGTGGGCGGTGGGCGGTCTGCGACCGGATCTGACCGTACTGGTCGACGGTCTGGCCGAGTCCGAACCCCCGTCCGATGATGACGCCGAACCCGACGCAGCACAGGCGTTCCGGGATCTGGCCTCGGCCGCACCGGAGCGGTATCTGGTGGTCCCCCCGCTGCCGGTGGTGCCTGCCGCCCCGGTGTCCGCCACGCCGGTGTCTGCGACCTCGGTGTCAGCTATCTCGGTGTCAGCTACTCCGGTGTCCGCTGCCCCGGCGCCCCCGGACGTGTCCGCCGCCCTGTCCGCCGAGGTCGTGGAGCGGATCGCCTCCGTCCTGCGGGGTCGCTCACCGCTGCGAAACGAACCGGCGAACGCCGACGCGGCCGGGCCGGAGCATCCCGGCCCACTGGATGACGCGGACGGACTCGCCCCGGAAGTCGACGGGTCGACCGCGGCTGCGGTGTCGGGGCCCAGATCGGATGCGTTCTTGTTAAGTGACGGAACGACCGGTGTCCGTGCCCTGGGCTAGGTTGTCCCTACCAACGGCTCCGCCGTGCACAGTGCGCCGGGCCATCAGGTCACCGGCTGCTCGGCGGATCAGCCATTCCGGGCGGAGGACATCATGGTGGGCGATTCGGTCGACCGGGCCGGTGCGGAGTCGGCCACTGCGGCCTGGACCGCTACCGACACCGAAGCGGTGCAGTGCTGCCTGTGCCAGGTGGACGGCCTCCCGGTTCACCGGCTCGACCCCTTCGGCCTGGTCCGGTGCCCGGTGTGTGACCTGTCCTTCGTCTCGCCGAGATTGACCCAGGACGCCCTGCAACGGCTCTACGACGAGCCCGCGTACTTCGAGGGCGGTGTGTACGGGACGCAGGGCCGATGGTCGCCCGCCATGGTGCTGCAGCGGCTCTGGACGTCCGGTCGGCTGGCCGGCATCGCCGCCCTGCGCCGGTCCGCCACACCCGGGCGACTCCTGGAGATCGGCAGCGGTTACGGACTGTTTCTGGCCGCCGCGCGCGATCAGGGGTACCAGGTCGCCGGAGTCGAGTTGTCCAGAACGGGGGCGGCGCACTCACGGCGCACATTGGGCCTGAATGTCTTCCAGGGGCAGCTGGCCGATGCTCCCACCCCGGGGGCGGGCCGGTATGATGTGGTGTGCTTCTGGGACACCCTGGAACACGTTCCCGACCCGCTGCAGTTTCTGCAGCAGGTGCGGGCCCGATTGGCCGACGATGGTGTCTTCGCCCTATCGGTTCCGTACGTCTCCTCGATTCCGGCCCGGCTGCTGGGCGCCCGGTGGTGGACGCTCAAGCCGGAGCAGCACATCTGGCACTTCACGCCGGCCACGCTCAGGGTGCTCGCCGCCCGGGCCGGCCTGGTGGTCACCAGCGTTGTCACCTCCCCGGTCAGCCGAAGCAACGCCGGCCGGCTCGACTCGCTCGTCGCCCTCGGCCGGGCCCTGCCGGATCTCGGGCGGTGAACGCACCGGACGTCGAGGCGGGCGGGGTGTTCCGGGATGTCGTCGGCCAGCCGGCCGCCGTCGACGTACTACGCACTGCGGTAGCGGCCGCCCACGGCGACCAGCGGGTTCCGGCCGCAGCCATGACGCACGCCTGGCTGTTCACGGGGCCGCCCGGGTCCGGGAGATCGGTAGCCGCCCGGTCCTTCGCCGCGGCGCTGGAGTGTCCCGACGGCGGCTGCGGCCACTGCGGGCACTGTCACACCGTGCTGGCCGGTACTCACGCCGACGTGCGCGCGGTGGTGCCGGAGGGGCTGACCATCTCGGTGAAGGAAATGAGAGCCGTCGTCCAGCTGGCCGCCCGGCGTCCCATCACCGGCCCGTGGCAGATCGTCCTCATCGAAGATGCGGACCGGTTGACCGAGGGAGCCTCCAACGCGTTGCTCAAGTCGATCGAAGAACCACCGCCCCGCACCGTTTTCCTGCTCTGCGCCCCGTCCACCCACCCGGACGACGTCTCGGTGACGATCAGGTCCCGTTGCCGGGTACTGTCGCTGCGGATTCCGCCGGCGGCGGCCATCGCCGAGGTGCTGATCCGGCGGGACGGCGTGGCACCCGGGATGGCCGACTGGGCCGCGTCGGTCGCGGGTGGGCACGTCGGCCGTGCCCGCCGGTTGGCCACGGACGACCGCGCCCGCGACCAGCGCAGTCGGATCCTGTCTCTGCCCGGCGCCCTACGCTCGATGGGCGACGTTTTCGTCGAGGCCGGCGAACTGCTGGCCACCGCGAAAGGCGAGGCCCGATCAGTCGCCGAGCGACGGGACAACGTCGAACTGGACGAGCTGAAAACCGCGCTCGGGGCCGGCGGGACGGGCCGGGGCGCGGTCGGCGCGGCCCGCGGCACGGCCGGGATCGTCCGGGATCTCGAACGGCGCCAGAAATCGCGAGCCACCCGCACCGAGCGGGACGTGCTCGACCGCGCGCTGGTCGACCTGTCCGGGTTCTACCGCGACGTGATTGCCCGCGCTCTCGGTGCGTCGGTGGCCCTGACCAACCCGGATATGGCCGCCGACGTCGACACCGCGGCTGACCGGTTCGGGGCGGTAGGGGCGCTCCGCCGGCTCGACGCGGTTCTGGCCTGCCGCGAGGCGATCGAACTGAACGTCAAACCGCAGATCGCCGTCGAGGCCATGATGATGAAGCTCTACCGCGGTTAACCAGGCCACCTGGGCCTTCGCCCGGGGTAGCGTAGTCGGCCATGGGCATGCTCTGCGCCGTCACATTCACCCCGAACGGACAGCTCCACTACGCGGATCCGGGGGAGCTGCGGCCGGAGGTCGGGGACCACGTGCTGCTGCCGACCGAGCGTGGCCCGGTGGTGGCCCAGGTGATGTGGGCCGCCGAATACTCCGCCGAGCCCACCGATAAGTTCCCGGTGCTTCTGGGCCGGGCCGCGGCCGCCGACCTGGAGGCCCAGGAGTCCACCCGCAAAGTCAAGGCGCGCACCCTGGTGGCCAGCCGCAAACTGATCCGCGAACACAAACTGCTGATGAAGGTCCTCGCCGTCGATCCGCAGCCGACCAACAACAAGACGGTGATCTACTACTCGTCGCCGGAGACGGTCGACTTCAGGTCACTGCTGCGCGATCTGTCCGCGACGCTCGGGTCACGCGTCGAGCTGTTGCAGTTGGCCGCCCGCGACTCCGTCCGGGTGACGGGCGCCATCGGCTCGTGCGGCCGCGACACCTGCTGCTCGACGTTCCTCAAAGACTACGAGCCGATCACCCTGGCCATGGCCCGGGACCAGGACCTGCCGGCCAACCCGATGCGGATCTCCGGAGCGTGCGGCCGCCTGATGTGCTGCCTGAAGTACGAGCACCCGCTCTACCAGGATTTCAAGGCCACCACGCCCGCCGTGGGGGAACCCGTCGATTCACCCGCCGGCCCCGGGACGGTGATCGGGCACTCCGTGCCCGGCGAGTCGGTGGTGATCAGGCTGGCGTCCGACGGCAGTAAGCAGGTCTGCCCCAAGGCCTCGGTGTGCAGCGCCCGCAAGGCCTACGACTCCCGCCCCCCGCGCTGACCCCGCCTGACTGGCTCGCACTCCCGCGCTGACTCCCACCCCCCCCGCGCTGACCCGGCCGTCCCGCGCTGATCAACTTCCACAGCGCTCATCATCGGGTTGACTGCGGCCTCACCAGTCCCAATAGCGCAAAGTTGAGCAGCGCGCCAGGATCTCGGGGGTCACTGCGCCATCCAGCCGCCGTCCAGGGACAGTGACGTGCCCGTCATCAGGTCGCTGCCCGGCCCGACCACGAAGGCCACCGCGTTGGCGACCTCCGACGGTTCTAACAGCCGTTTGATCGCCGACCGGGCCAGGATGATCCGGTCCAGCACTTCATCCTCCGGCAGTCCGTGCGCCTTGGCCTGGTCCGCGATCTGCTTCTCGACCAGCGGGGTACGTACGTACCCGGGATTGACGCAGTTGCTGGTCACCCCGTGCTCGGCGCCCTCCAGCGCGGTCACCTTGGACAACCCTTCGGTGCCGTGCTTGGCCGTCACGTAGGCGCTCTTGAACGCCGAGGCCCGTAGACCGTGAGCTGAAGAAATGTGTACGACGCGTCCCCAACCCCGCTCGTACATCGCCGGCAGTGCCGCCCTGACCAGCAGGAAAGGGGTGTGCAGCATCAGTCGCATCATGAATTCGAATTTCTCGACGGGAAACTCGTGGATCGGGGCCACGTGTTGGATTCCTGCGTTCGACACCAGGATGTCGGCATCAATGTTGAGCGAGGCCACCGCCTCGGTGTCGGACAGATCCACCACCAGCGCCGTTCCACCGATCTGCGTGGCGACTGCGTTGACCGCGTCCTCCTTGACGTCGACACACGTCACGGCGGCGCCGTCGGCGGCCAGCCGGGTGGCGATGGCAGCACCGATGCCCGATCCTGCACCGGTGACGAACGCGGTGCGTCCAGCCAGCGGGCCGCCACTCATCGCCATATTCGCTCCTCGGTCAGGGCCTGACTGCGGCCATCACTGCGATGCTCCTGCATGCTTCGACGATAGAGCTGAGGCCGCCGATGACGTCGCCCGGGCGTCCGACGGTGCGTGAGGACCGTCCGGCAGCCGCTAAACTGCGTCGGTTGCCCCTTTAGCTCAGTCGGTAGAGCGTCTCACTCGTAATGAGAAGGTCTACGGTTCGATTCCGTAAAGGGGCTCCACTCCGACAAGGCCCCTCACCTGCATCAACAGGTCAGGGGCCTTGGTCGTTCTTGGGGACGAGTCCACCCAACCGTCCACCCAGAGCGCACCTTTTCACGAGTCCAACCATCACGGACCAACCTGACCGAAAGGACCGGGATCGGAGAATCGCGCGCATACTCGCGGTAGTCCTTCCGCTACGGGAGGTCAAAGGGCGGGGGTTGGATGAAGCGTGCGTGGCTTGTTGTGATCGCCGCAGTGGCGGCCTTGGTGGTGGGATGCGGAAGCCAGCAGGCCGCGGCGCCGGCCCCGGTGACCTCAACCGTGACCTCGGTCGAGACCGTGTCGACAACGACCGTCTCGACCCGCCCTGCGGCTACGGTCCGGGTCACCGTCACCGCGAAGGCCACAGACCTGGGTGGCCTTCCACCTGACACGATCACCTGTGCGTCGTTGACCGGGATCTGGAACACCCTCAGCAAGGCGTACTTGGAAGGTTTCTCCGACGGTTCCGCGACGTACACAGACGACCAGTTCCAAGCCTTTAGTGTCGCGGTCGACATGACATCCCAGACGCTGAGCATCACCCTTCAGCGTATGGAGGACCCGAAGCTCAAGGCCCTCTGGGAGAAGGTTGTAGCCGACGGTGCGCCAGCTGCCGAGGACACCAAGAGCGGCACGGGTCAGCAGATGTTCACCTCATTGACGACGTTCGTGACATCGGCGACCGCCGCCATGAAGGCGTGCACGGCGGCGATGGGGAGATAGCCCCCCAACGCACCAAAGAGCGCCCCTGCCCGGGTGGGGGCAGGGGCGCTGTCGGTGTCGCCGGCATGGCGACGCCTCGGCGGATCGGCTCCGAGGGGTTGGGTGTTTGCGGACATTCGGCCCGGCCGATTTGCTCTGATGGTGGCGATGGGGAGACATCCAGCTCACGCCGATGTCCTGAGCTTTGACGACATCACCCCGGCGAAAGATGCAGCGCCGGGGTCGAGGACAGCAGCCGTTGCGGTTGGCGGCGCACAAGGTTTCGTCAACGCCGGACCTCCCTTGGTTGGCCGAGTGTGAGAGTCTGCTCTCGAGGTCGGCGAGGGCGGACGAGAACGCTGGTTCCCCTTCGAGCAGTCAGCGAAGGTCGAACGGCTGCTTCGGGGCTACCCCCGAGGCATCAGATGGTGGTACCGCAGAACGTCGCAGGCATGGCGCTGGGCTCTGCCCAAGCATATGCCCGCCGGGCACGGACGGGTCGCCCGCCATCGTCGATCTCATGGCTGCGGAACAGGGGGCGACATGCGGGCCGAGCGTGATCGGCTCGCCACCGCCTTGGCCGACGCGTTCCTGTCAGGTCCGTGGGAGCCGGAAGCCATGCGGACCGCCGCCTCTCGAGTGCTCCAGTCTCGTCACAGGTGGGCTCGGCGACTTGTCGACGAAGTCCTCGGCGTACCCACGGCCGCCGCGGGACCGTCCCCGCGATCTGGGTGCGTATGTTCCGCACAGCACCACGATGGACGAGGTGGAGCATCGGTCGAACCGGCTGCGCCGCCCCTTGCCGGTGCCGTTGCACTGGATCACCGAACCGACCACTATGGTCCATTCCCGGTCCAGCCCATCGACCATGGCGGCGAGCTCGCCGAGATGCTCGACCTCACCATGCCCGAGCTGTTGTGGTTTGCCGATACGAAAGGACTGCAGCGCCGATCAAGCTCAGATCGCTTGCATCACTACCGCTCCCGGTGGGTGGCGAAGCCCGCCGGGGGAGCCAGACTGCTGGAGGCGCCGCTACCCGCCTCCGGCAGTTGCAACGGGACCTTTCACAGCGCGTTCTCATGCCGATACCGGTGCATTTCGCCGCCCATGGTTTTGTCCAGGGTCGTTCGGTTCGGACCGGAGCGCAACTACATGTGGGTGCCCCGGTCGTCATCAGTTTGGATATGGAATCTTTCTTCGCGTCGATCTCGGCGGGTCGGATATACGGAATCTTCCGCTGCGCGGGCTATCCGGAGCCGGTGGCGCATTTGTTGATGGGCCTGTGCACGCATGCGACCCCGGTAGCCGTGCTCGCCGCCATGCCATCATGTCGGGACCTCGGTGCCGCTTTCCGGCTGCGGAAGCGTTTGGCATCACCATATCTGCCTCAGGGGGCGCCGACGTCGCCGCAGTTGGCCAATCTATCCGAATTTCGCCTGGATCGGCGACTGGCCACGTATGGAGCGGCGATCGGCGCCGTGTATACGCGGTACGGGGATGACCTGACTTTCTCGGGTTCCGGTCTTCGGGCCGGCGCAGTGATCGGTACCGTCCGGCGGATCGTGACCGAAGAAGGTTTTGCGGTGAACCTGCGCAAGACCAGGGTTCGACGCCCGGATAACCGCCAGCAGGTCACCGGTGTGGTGGTGAATGAACGGACAACGGCGCCGCGTGAGCAGCGCAACCTGCTGAGCTACCGTGCACAACTGTGTGGTGCATGGACCGGAAGACCAGAACAGGTCTGGCCACCCTGACTTCCCGGGCGCAGCTGCGTGGGCGGATCGAGTGGGCTACATCGCTCGATGCCGAGCAGGGCCGGCGGTTGCTGGGGAGCTTCAATCGCATCAACTGGGATTGAAGTCAATCCTCACGGTCAACTATTGTTCATAGCGGCCAGCAGTGTTCCGCATATTTCCCGAAATGTGGCGGCCTGGGAATCGGTCAGCGGATCGAAGATCGCCGAGCGAACCGTTTCGGCATGGCTCGGGGCCACAGCAACGAGTTGCTGATGGCCGGCTTCGGTGAGAACAGCTACGTGGCCGCGCTTGTCGCCAGGGACCTGCTCCCGACGGACCCAGCCGTAGTCCTCGAGTCGCGCTACCGCGTGGGACATCCGGGACTGGGACGACTGAACCATATCCGCCAGTTGCCGCATTCTCATCGAATGACCCGGCGCTTCCGACAACATGGCAAGAATCATGTGATAGGCGTGTGGCATTCCGGCGGCCTGCTGCAGATCGCGCTCGATACGGGCATTGAGAGCCGCGGCCATCTGGAGATAGGTTCGCCAGGTCTGTTGCTGCTCGTCATTCAGCCATGGATCATTTCGCATTGGTGAAGTATAGCGTAGGATACTTGAATATTCATTCACATTTCCGTCCTGGCGACGGCCGCGGCCCCCGCCAGTGGCGCTCAGAACGTTTCACATGGCCGGGAAAGCGGTCGTTCAGGGCGATAAGCGATGGTTCTGCAGGGCACGGCGCAGCGATCCTGCCAGTTCAACTCAGGCCGCGGTGGAACAGGTCGGCGCGCAACCGGCGGGTCGGTCGGCCACACTGGAGCGGTGACTCAATTACCGCTGAACGCTGCTGAGAACGGAGCCTTGGCCAGGGCTGTCGAGCTTGCGGCCCTGGGCGCCGGGACGGCTCTGCCCAATCCGGTGGTCGGTTGTGTCCTGCTGTCACCCACCGGCGAGATCGTGGGCGAGGGGTACCACGAACGCGCGGGCGGACCCCATGCCGAGGTCGTCGCGTTGGTCGCCGCGGGGGACAAGGCCCGCGGCGCGACAGCGGTGGTTACTTTGGAGCCGTGCAATCACACCGGTCGGACCGGTCCCTGTTCTCTCGCTCTGATTGCCGCGGGTGTCACGAAAGTCGTTGTGGCCGTGCACGATCCCTGGCCCACGGCAGCAGGTGGAATCGAAACCCTACGTGCCGCCGGGGTGACGGTGGTCGACGTGAGCGAGACAGACTCCGCTGCAAATGATGTGAACAGGGTGTGGTTGACGGCGATTCGGCGACAACGGCCCTTTGTCACATTCAAAGCTGGAATGACGATCGATGCACGAGTGGCCGCGTCCGATGGCACCAGTCGGTGGATCACCTCAGCGGAGTCGCGGGCCGACGTCCACCTGCTGCGCTCCCGGGTGGACACCATGATGGTCGGAATCGGTACGGTGTTGGCCGATGATCCGCTGTTGACATCACGCGACCCTGACGGACGCCCGTCGATCAGGCAGCCGCTACGGGTGGTGGTGGACTCCACCGGCCGCACGCCGGATGTGGCCCGGGTGCGCAACGCGGACGCGGAGACCCTGATCGCTACCGCCGCCGAATTCGGTGGTGGTCCGGCGGTCGACCTGACGGCCCTTCTCCAGGAGCTGTACCAGCGTGGCCGTCGCCACGTCCTGCTCGAGGGCGGTCCCGCTCTGGCCACGGCGATGCTCGACGCCGGCCTGGTCGACGAGATGCTCGTCTACGTAGCGCCTCTCGTACTGGGTGCCGGCCGGTCGGTAGTGGACGGCGGTGCGGTCAGCACACTCGGTGAAGCACATCGCGCCGAACTCCGCGCCGTCGACCGGTTCGGTCCGGATCTCCGCCTGCGGTACGCGATGATTTCCCGACCGTAGCAAGGTGCTGGCGGCGCGTCAGAAAGCGAGCGGCGCGTCTGAAAGTGCTGCCGGCGCGTCAGAAAGTGCTCATTTCGGGTGTACTTGACCCAACTTCTGTCACTTTGGGATGCGCAGGGAGACGCCTGTGCCCGCAGGGAGACGCCTGTGCCCGCAAGGAGGCGCTTGTGCTCCCAAGGGGCGCCCCGTGCCACCCAAGGGTCAGGTCAGCGTCGAGTCAAGGCCTGGCGCCGGATCAGGCGGTCATTCCCAGGGCAACGTTCAGCACCTCGGTTGCAGTGTCAGCGGCGAGTTGGGCTGCTTCGGCGACGGGCAGGGCCCGGAAGTGGGGGGTGTTGACCTCCACGCAGTACGGACCGTCGTACCCGCTGCGCCGTACCGCTCGGATCAGCCCCACCACGTCGAGTTCGCCTTCTCCGGGGAGTTTGCGCTGTTCGCGGGCGTGGGTGAGGAAATCCTGTTGGACGAGAGGCCCGTCGTTGAGCTGTACCGCGGCGACACTCCCGGCCGGCAGACTGTCCAGTTGTGCGCCTCCGTTGAAAAAGTGCCATACGTCGATCATCAAGCCGGCATTGGGGGCACCGGCCCTGCGCAGAACCTCAACGGCGACACCGACATTGCGCAGCGCAGACCAAGGAAAGGCCTCCACGGCCACGACCAGACCGCGCCCGGCCAGCCGGTCGGCGTTCGCGCGTAGAGATGCGGCCGCGGCGTCCAACCGTTCGTCGGTGTCAAGTATCACGTCACCGCTGAACTCGCCGGCGTTGACGTGTCGGCCACCGAACGCGTCGAAAACGGCCTCGATGCCGGGCAAACCCGGCGACAGTGACCCACCGTCGACCAGCGCCCAGCCGCCCAGAAACTCGATCTCCACGACCTCGAGCCCGTTGAGGCGGAGCACGGCCTGCATCTCACCGACGTCCACCCCCGACCTGATGGTCCTGGGCAGATCGTCGGCGTGCAGCCCGATCCCGGTGAACCCGGCCTCCGCGGCCGCTTCGCATCGAGCTACGAAGGAGTGGCGGGGTGGATCGGTGAATCCCGCGCCGGACAGCGTGTAGAAGCTGGCCACCAGATCGGGTCGGACCGTGGGGCGCTCAACCACGGAAGGCGGTCACCTCGATCATGATCCGGGGATTTTCTCCGGTGCGGCCGAACGCCGCCGATTGGGTCGCCGAGCGGGCCGGCCGGTGGTCGCCGAATCGTTCAGTCCAGACCTTGTTGAACGCCGGTCGATCCGTCTGCAGGTCGCGCATGACGATGCCGACCCGCACCACGTCGGTCAGGGATGCCCCCGCCGCATCCAGGATCGCCACCAGGTTGTCGAAGACCTGCTCGCTTTCGGCGACGACATCGTCAGGAATGGTGTGGTTGACGGGATCGGCGCCGAAGAGCGCCGAGACGAATATCCAACCGCCCGCACTCACCGCCTGGGGTACCGGCCCGGTGTGCGCAGGGGCCGCATCGGTGCGAATGATCTCCACCGGGTTCCTCGTTCCGTCCATCATGGGTGGATCTCAGGCTTCCTCGACGACGAGGACCCGACAACGCCGCCTCTGTGTCCTTCCGTGGAGCGGAATTACCCCGCGCCGCTACTCAAGGAGAGGCGAGCCAGCCGGGTGGTCACGGTTCTCGTTGACCGCGTACCACGCCGCGACCGACGCTCGTGAGGAACAGTCGAGCTTGCGCAGCACGTGGCTGACGTGGTTCTCCACTGTCCGCTCCGACAGGGTCAGCCGGCGCCCGATGGCGGCGTTGCTGAGCCCCTCGGCGACCAGCGCGGCGATCTCCAGCTCCCGGACCGTCAGTCCGCCGGAGGATTTGGCCGACACCGAGAGGATCGACTCCATGGCCGCCACGGTCGGCGCCATGCCCAGCGTGCGGGCGAGCCGAAGGGCCACCTCGGCATGCTCACGCCCCGGACGGCTCCCTGAGCCCTCGAGGGATACGAGCGACGCGTGGGTCAGCGCCACGTAGGGGAGCGCGTGTAGCTCCTCGACGCTGGCCAGGGCTCGGCGAAGGTAGGACCGAGCGAGCTCCGTCTCACCGAGCAACGCGGCCAGCCGCCCCAGGAAGTAGGCCACCGGACCGCCGTAGGGCGTGGACGCATACCCGATGACGTGCAGGTCGACAAACGGCTGGAGCATGCCGTACACCCGCCGGGCCGTCGGGACATCGCCGAGCCAGAGACACATCTCCGCGTGCGTCACGGCGGCGATCAGCCACTCGACAGCCTGTGCCGGCATTCGGCCCACGTGCGGGGCGATCGAGCGCCACAGGTCGGTGGCCTCGTCCCGCCGACCTCGGGCCTTCAGTACCAGGCAGAGCCAGCCGCGGGCCAGATACGGCATCCCTTCCAGTGCCTGCCGGACCCCCTCCTCCACCTCCTCGAGTCCCTGGCCGGTCAGATCGGCGATACACCAGGTGAACACCAGCCGGAGGCGGGCCGCGTCGCCATCCGGGCCGCCCAGTCGCACCGCCTCGTCGGCCAGGTCCGCGGCCTGCGCGAACCGACCCTCCAACAGCCGCTGGGAGGCCTCGACCATCCGCACCAACGACTGCCACGACGGCTGCCCGAGCCGCTCCACCAGCGGCGTCAGGGCGGCGAGCTCGCTGACCAGGTCGACTCGATTACCGACCACCGCGAACGCGTCCATCCGCCAGCGTCGTCCCCAGCAGACGTACTCGACGACGCCGGCGTCCACGCCGAGATCGATCGCGGCATCGGCCAGCTTGAGCCGCTCGTCGAGTTGCGCCGTCCCGGGCAACGCGGCACGTAAGGCCTGCAGCTGGAGGAAGCGGGCCTCCACGTCGTCGGTCTCCGTGCTCGGGTGGTCCACGCCGCCCCCAGGCCAAAAAGGGTCCGCGGTCGCCGCCAGCTGAGCCCGAACCCGGGCCTGGCGAATGGGGTCCGCGTCGCCGAGTCGGGCAAGAACCTCTACGCACAACGCATGCACGCGGCCGGTCATGGTGGGGTTGGCCATGGTTCGGATGACCGTGGCCGCGTCGGCCATGGTGGCCGGATCCTCGGCCTGACGGGCCAGTTCCGCCACCTCCGCGCAGGTCTGCCACGCCGCACCCACCGCACCTGCGCGGTACTGCTCCCGGGCGCGGGCGAGAAGCGCGGCCCGGTCCCCCTCGGCCGGGGCTGAGCTCACGCCACCGGGCTCCCGCACGAAAGACGACTCTACGGTTTCGCAGCCGATTTGAGTGCCGGGTGTGGGTGTTTCCACGGATGTGGGTGGGGGTCAGCCGTCCTTAAAGTCCAGCCATGGACTTCTCCCCAACGCTCTCCGCTACGGCGTCACCTGCGGTACAACGCGATCTTGCCCGCTTGCTCTCGGTTCTTGGTTGGATCGGGATTGTCGGCGGCCTGCTGGGCGCCTTACAGGCGGTCGCGGTCCTGGCGACCCCAGCCATGGTCAGCTCCGACCGCTACAGCTACCCGTTGGACGCCACCTGGTACGTCGCCGCGCAGATCTCCTTCGCGCTCCAGCACGTGACCCTGCTGGCCTTGGTGGCCGGCCTGGCCGTGCTGGGGCGTCGAACCAGGTCGCGACTCATCGGGATCGGCCTCACCGTCACTGGTCTCGGTGTGATCGGCCTCATCGCGTGCGAGCTGTTCGCCCTGAGCGCCGCGTCAGCCACCACAACGAGCGTGGTGGCCGGGCGGGTCAACGACAGCTATGGCGTCCCGATGATCATCATGGGCGTCGGTCTCGTGCTCGCGGGCGTCGGCGTGGCCACGGCGCGAGTCCTGACCGGCGCGAGCCGTTGGCTGCCCCTTGCCCTGGGGATCTACGTGTTCGTGGTGCTGTTTCCGGCCGTGTTCGGGCCCCAGGTCGCGGGCCGCCTGGCCATCGGCGTCTGGATGCTGCTGTTCGCCGCGCTGGGGGTTGTCCTGCTCAAGGCCGGCCGGATGCGCCGCGTCGGTCAGGTGCGGTGACGGAACCGCCCGGCACTCGCCTGTGGTCGGTTTCGGGCTGTCTGGGGTGGACCTACTGGTAGGGATCGGTTATTTTGCGGAGGTCCTCGAGCAGGTGGCGTAGCTGGGTGATGCGCCGAGGGCCGAGCTGTCGTACCCATTCGGCTTCCACCTCGGCGACGGTGGCCGCGGCCACTTCGCCCGCGGCGGCACCCCGGGGGGCGATACAGATCAGCCGTGCCCGTGCGTCTGTGGGATCTGCCACGCGCGTGACGTATCCGGCCCGCTCGAGCTCGTCGACCAGGCCGCTGGCCGCCTGCTTGGTGACCTGTGCCTGTTCGGCGAGGTCGGTGAGCCGGGATCCTTCCGGACTGATTCGTTGGAAAATGCGCCCCCGCGCCACCGTGATGTCGTCGAACCCGGCCTGCGCCAGGGTCTGGAACACCCGGTTCTCCATCGCCCGGTAGGGGATGAAGAGCAGGAGGCCGAGGTTGAGGCATTGGTCGCGAGTGGCTTCCGACATGATTTCCCCTTGACGTTGGTCAGGAATCCTGACAACATTTAGCGTACTGGTCTGCACGGCATGTGGTCGAAGGGGTGCCACCATGGGGCCTGACGAGAGCTGGCAGCTGATCGAGGAGCACCGGTTGGCCATCGCTGATCTTCTCGAGCTGCTGACATTTCAGGAGTGGGAGCGGCCGTCGCTGTGCACGGGCTGGCGGGTGCAGGACGTCGCCGCGCACCTGGCTCTCGGAACGTCTGCACCTCCGATGAAAACAATGATCCGGGAGGCAGTGCGCGCCCGGGGGAACTTCGATCGGCTCAACCATGACCTGGCCGTGCGGCACGCCCAACGGTCGACCAGCGTGATCATCGCCGAACTGCGGCAGAACGCCGCGTCTCGGGACCTGCCGGCCGTCACCAATTACGGCAACGTCGTGTTCGACGTCTTGATTCACGGTCAGGACATCGCCATCCCACTGAACAGATCCCTGCGGTTCTCCACTGTTGCTGGCTCGGTGGCGGCGGAAACTCTGTGGCAGTTGCGGTGGCCCTGGTCGACCAGACGCCGGTTCCGCGGCCTCTCCTTCAGCGCCACCGACACCGACTGGTCCGCCGGCACCGGCCCGGCAGTTAGGGGACCGATCCACAGCCTCCTGCTCGTCCTCGCCGGCCGCCCGGCGGCACTGCCGGGGCTCACCGGCGACGGCCTGGCAGAACTCGCGCGGCGCATTACCGCCACCCAGCGCCAGCCGGTCGACAGAACCTGATCCCGAACAAGTATCCCCACGTCAGCACACTCAGGCAGGAGCCTCCCCATGGCATACGGCTTCACCACCCGGGTCCCCGAGCCGATCGAGATGTACGACGCGCTGCACGCGAAAATCCTGGCTCAGTCAGGGTTGGACGTCGACGGTCTACTCCTGCACGTCGGCCGCACCACCAACGACGGCTTCGAGGTAACCGAGGTCTGGGAATCCCGTGAGCACTGCGACCGGTACAACCGCGAGGTGGTCGGACCCCTCATGGCCGAACTTGCCGGCGCCAATGGACCCACAGCCGGGGGCAGCCAGCAGTTCGAGGAATTCGACGTCCGTGGCCTGGTCGTCCCCCATGGGGGCATCAGCTTCTGAATCGATCCGCATGTCTCCTCTGACTATGGTCTTGTGGGCCCCGTGGGACTCGAACCCACAACCCGCGGATTAAAAGTCCGCTGCTCTGCCAATTGAGCTAGAGGCCCTTGTCAACTTCGATCAGTATGCCCTGACCAGCACCAAGGGAGATGGGTCCGTAGGACGACCTCCTCTGGCTCTGGGCACTGCAGCAATGTACGAACCTACCGGACTGTTTCGCGCGGGAAGGCCAGAACCTTGGTCAGGGACTACGACGGCCTGAGCCGACCCTTGGAACGCACCGCCAAGACCGAGGGTGCGGCTCAGGTAGGTGCCGGCATGACGGCGCGACCGGGCTGCGCATCGGTATGGCCTGCGCCTTGAGCTGGGACGCGGTCGACCTCGATCGCGGCACGATCGAGGCGGCCGCCACTGCGTGACCGCCGACGTGGGCAACGTCAATCTGGCTCGGCCCATCCATTCCGGCGAGATCGTCAAATTGCTGGCCCGGCTCGTTTACACAGGGCGGTCGAGCACGCACATGCGACCTGGTATCCGTTCGTGGTCCACATCCGCCAGAACGTCAACTTCTGATCGAGTCGGCCGTCCAGGGGGCTCATCCGGCGGTGACTCGGCTCAAGCGGAGGTTGCCGATCCGGTTCTGGCTTCAGCGGGCCGGCGATCGCCGGCGGTCGCCTTCCGTCGCGGCAGCAGAACCAGTGCGACCAGGCTGATGACCGCGCACGCCATGATATAGAGCGCGATCGGGTTCGAATTTCCGTAGTGCGCTAGCAGGGCCGCGGCGATCAGCGGTGCCGGGCCGCCGGCCACCACGCTGGCCAACTGATAGCCCAAACCCGCTGCGCTGTATCGGACTTCGGGTTCGAAACACTCTGCGATCAGCGAAGCCTGGGGGCCGTATTGAATATCGTGTAGGACCAGACTGACCACGATGGCCAATAGCACCCAGCCGCCTGCTGCCGTGTTCAACAACGCATAGTAGGGAAACGCGAAGGCGCCGGTCAGGATCACGCCTACCGCATACACGCGGCGGCGCCCGAACTTGTCGGACAGCCAGCCGAAGAACGGGATGCTCACCAGGCTGAACGCCGCGGCGACCAAGGTGTAGTCGAGCAGGCTGTCCTTGCTGAACCCCAGTTGGGTCGTCCCGTAACTGAGCACGAAGGTGATGAACAGGTAGAACGGAGCCTGCTCGGCCATCCGCACGAAGGCGATCAGCAAAATCTCCCGCCAGTATCGACTTAACGCCTCGACTACCGGCAGCTTGACCGGGCCGGACTCTTTCACCGCCTTGAAGGTCGGACTCTCCGAGACACCGATTCGGATCCAGAGGCCCACGCCGATCAATATCACGCTGGCCAGGAAGGGGACCCGCCATCCCCAACTGTCGAACGACTCAGGACTGGTGACGCCGCCCATGACCCGCACCGCGAACGTGGCCAGCAGCAGGCCGAAAGGAACCCCCATCTGCGGCCAACTGGCGGCCAGTCCGTGTCGGCCTTTCGAGCCCCACTCCATGCTGAGCAGGATGGAACCGCCCCATTCGCCCCCCACACCGATGCCCTGCAGAGTTCGCAGCGCGACAAGCAGTATCGGTGCGGCAGCGCCGATGGAGGCATAGCTCGGCAGGAATCCGATCGCCACCGTACCCACGCCCATCAACATCAACGTGGCGATCAGCGTCCCCTTACGGCCGATCTTGTCGCCGAAGTGCCCGAAGATCGCGGCTCCCACCGGCCGCGCTGCGAAACCGACGAACTGGGTGCCGAAGGATGCGACGACCCCGGCGAGCGGAGAACTCCCGGGAAAGAACAACTTCGGAAAAATCAGCGCCGCTGCCGTCCCGTACAGAAAGAAGTCGTACCACTCGATCGTGGTGCCCACGACACTGGCCACGGTGGCGCGCCGGGCCGGGTTTCCCTTCGTGACCTCGGTCGTTGCCATTTCAAGCCTCCCGCGCAGATGGCAGATGGACGTGCGAATTTTCGTCGAGCCTGCGCTGCAGAGAATAACGCTAGCAACGGGAATCGTCACGTTGATGTATAGGACCGTAGACGGTGAAAGATCGGATGCCTGCCTGGATGGCGTCGCCGACTCTTACGCGTTCTGCGGTGTGTGCAGTCCGCTGGGCCGGCGCGGATGAGTGGCGGCGAAGCTAGTCTCCTCTGGCGTTCAATTCGTCGGCCGCACCGCGGCGACGCGGACGCCCATCGCCGACCCGACCTATCTGAACGCGCTGACGGAAATACCTGAAGCTCTTGGAGTCCGCACTCGAGGTGGTCGACCTGCCGAACCGGGCCTAGCCCATACGCCGCCAAGCCCTACTCCACTGGTCGGTGACCCGGAGCGGGATCCGCTGACCGGACGCACTCGGAACTACCCAAGGCGTCAAACCTCGGTGTTTAATGGGGCTTTGGAGGGTGACGATCTTCATCGCGACGTGAAACGTCACTCAAGCCGCTAGTTGCCTGCGTTGCGCGGTTGCGGTGGATTAAAAGTCCGCTGCTCTGCCAATTGAGCAAGAGTACTGACCAGCACCAAAGGAGATTGGTGCGTCGGACGACCTACTTGGCCAAGTGTGATCCGCATGTAACCCCTTCCAGTCGGCATTGGCGCCCCCCGAAATTGCCCAAGCTCTTGAATTGTCCGTGATCGGGGTGGTGGTCGCAGTCCGCGCCGTCGCACCTCGGTGCGTGTTTCAAAATGATCAACACCGGCCCGACCGCGGCCGGGAAAAGCCCCATGCCCACCTTCGCAACCGAAAGACAGACTATGTACCCGCTCACCACCGACCGCATCCGCATCCAGCCGCTGACGGCAGCGGACATCGATGCATTCGTGGCCTACCGCCGCGACACCGCCGTTGCCCGATGGCAGAGTTGGACCACCGACTACAGCGCCGACAACGCGCGATCGTTGGTCGCGAGCCAGCCGGCCGGGACGATCCCGCCCGCCGGGGAATGGCTGCAACTGGCCCTCCGTTCGCTCGACGGATCGACCCTGTTCGGGGACGTCGCCGTGCATACCCTGAACGACCAGCCGGACACCTACGAGGTGGGCGTCACCCTCGACCGCGTTCATCAGGGGCGAGGCCTGGCCACGGAGGCCCTACAACGCCTGATCGACTTCCTGTTTGTCCACGGGCAGGCGCATCGGGTGGTGGCCTTCTGCGACGCTCGCAACACCGCAGTTGCGAATCTGCTGCTGCGTCTGGGCTTCCGACAGGAGTCCCATCAGGTCGAGGCAGACTTCTTCAGGGGCGAGTGGACGACGGTCGACGGTTTCGCACTGCTACGGGACGAGTTCGGCCAGTCCTCGACCTGATCGTCGTCCGCCCGGTCTGCCTGGGTGGAGGCGCCGCCTTTTACAGGACAAGCAGGGCAACGGACCCAAGTCCAAGGTGCTGCTCGTCTTCGGGATGTTCGCCGACGAACGCGACCCGCAGGTCATTACCGACATGCTCCCGCCCGACTCCGGCGCCGTCCCGCGTCATCGTCCCGCTGACCGGCCCCACGGACAACCGATTGCGGACAACCGACGGCACCCACAACGCGACCGCCACCAGTACAACGTGAGCGTATGTCACGACGCAACCCGTTACCCGATCCTCGACTGAAATGCCGAAGCGCAGCTGTTTGCTCAGCCGACGACGCCTCTGCGGTAACGGATATGCGTGGTGAGCGGTGAGTGAAGAACCTCGACGGGCTCAAAGCCGAAGGTCTCGACGCCATCGAAGATGCGCTCGCCGCTGCCGAGTAGGACGGGTGCGATGTCCAGGGTGAGTTCATCGATCACGCCGGCGTTGAGTGCCTGTCGAACTGTCGAAGCGCCGCCGGCGATGTCCACACCGTGGCCGTCGGCCGTTGCGAGCGCCTGCGCGTAGGCGGCGTCGAAGCCCTCGGTGACGAAGTGGAAGGTGGTCCCGCCCTCCATCTCGATCGGTTTGCGGGCGTGGTGAGTCAGCACGAAGACTGGGGCGTGATAATGCGGCTCGGGTCCCCACCATCCGTCCCACGCCTCGTTCCACTCTCCGCGGATCGGACCGAACATGTTGCGGCCCATGACGTAAGCACCCCGGGGGCGCATGAGCCATGAGTTGGCTTTCCGGTCGGCTTCGGTGGCTCGTGGATCGCCGATATGCCAGCCGTGCAGCTCGCGGCCGCGCTTGCCGAGCGGATTTTCCTGGCTCTGCTCGGGTCCGGCAACGAAGCCGTCCAATGAGATCGACATGTGGCAGGTGGTGTCGGGCATCAGCATCTCCAAGGCGGTTGCGCGTTGCGTCGCGTATATACATAGCAACCACATCCCAGACCGCTGTGCAATGGGAGCCCAGGTCCCGGGTGAGGGCCGACTCGTCAACGTCTTGAGCCGGTGACCGGATACACCTCGTGCAGCCAATTGATGAGCAGCTCGTTGACCTGCGCCGGACGTTCTTGCTGTAGCCAATGTCCTGAGCCGGCCACGAGGTGGCTGCCGACCAGTCCGGGCATGGTGCCGGGAACGAGTCGATGACGTTCTGGATCCACTGGTCAGAAGCGTCGCGAGCACCGCCGATGAATAGTGACGGCTGCGTGATCGGGGCACCTTCGTAGTCAGCAAGATCCTCCCAGTCCCGGTCGATGTTGCGAAAACGATTCAGTGCTCCGGTGAAGCCGGTGCGTTCAAACTCTCCGACGTAGACGTCCAGATAATGGTTGCTCAGCCACGCCGGCAGTACGTCGGGGACGAATCCGTCCCGCATCCGGGCACCCGCGGCAATGTAGAAGACGTGGCCGCCGCCGCCCGGTGACATGGTGTGACCCGACAGGCTCGCGTAGCAGCCGAGCAGCCATTCCCGTATATCCGGCTCGATCTCTGCCTCGGCGCGGCCGGGCTGCTGGAGTAGGTCATGTAGAACTCGGCGTCGCCGCCGGCCTGGGCGAAAACCTGGGTTGGGCGGGGTCCGCCGCGGGGCGTGTAGGGCGCGCTCAGGGTGGCCACCGCACTGAACGTCTCTGGTTCCAGCAGAGCGGAATGGGCTGCGATCAGTGATCCCCAATCATGGCCGATGACTGCGGCGGTCGTTGCGCCGAGCTCACGGATCGGCCGTCCCAGGCACGTCGAAGGCCGCCGCGCGATACCCGGCGCCGGCCAGCGCAGGCAGCTGATGCCGCCACGAATATGACGTCTCCGGAAACCCGTGGATCAGCAGCACCAAAGGGCCGTCGCCCTCCTCCACGACATGCAGCCGGATATCCCCACATTTCACGCTGTGATGCATCATGACTGCTCCTCATGGCCTCGACAACTGTCGACCCGAAATGGTCGCAACGGATCCGGTCAATGCCCCAGCGGGCTGCGCACCCACTGCGGATGGTCGCTGGAACAATTGCGACTGGATGGTCCCGCCTGGCGCGGAGGAGAAGGGCTGGATGCCGAGCTGATCGCAACAACGGTAACCCGGACCACCCGCGGGCTCGGCGAGGGGCCAGACTTTCCTGATGACCAGCAGGGGGGATCCCCGAAAAGCGGTTGCCGCCCTTTGGATGCGGGGGGCGCAAGGCAACTGACCGCGACGTGGCAGCCGAGCAGCGTGGAAATTTGCCCGCTGGCGACTACGCCGTCGAAGCACAGCTACTGGATTCGCGGCTATCGTGCTCGCCCGGCGTACTTCGTCTTCCCTGACACCGCCTCGAACAGCGTTCAGGGCTGGATGGTCTCCAGGTCCTCCAGCAGGCTCGGGTGTGTCGGCTTCCAGCCGAGCGTCTTTCGGGTGTGGGCACTGGACGAGGGCTGGTCCATTGCGAAGATCGCGCCGAGCGGGCCGAAATTCGTTTCCGGCACCGATTCGACGGGCAGCCCCAGCCGCCGTCCGATGACCGCGGCGAGGTCGCGCACCGCGTCGCCCTCGTCGGCGACGGCGTGCCAGGCGCTTCCGGCCGGCCCTGATTCCAGAGCCAACCGGAACAGGACGGCCGCGTCGAGAGCGTGCACGGCCGGCCAACGCTGGGTCCCGTCAACGGGGTAGCCGGAAATTCCTGTCCGACGGGCAATCTGCGTCAACAAGCCGGCGAACCCGCCGTCGCCCTTGTTGTGGACGGTGCGTGGCAGGCGAATGGCGGTGCTGCGGACCCCTTGTGAGGCCAGGTCCAGGATCGCCATCACAGTGCGTGCGCGACCACCAACCGGCCCGTCCGTCGTCAGTGCGTCGGCTTCGGTGGAGAGACGACCCGGCACCCAGGGTGTTCCCGACACGGTGACCAGCGGACGACCGCTGCCGACCAGGTCTTCGCCCAGTGTCATCAGGGCGGCAGTCTCCTCGGCGACCGATCGTGCCACAGCGTCTGCGCTGCTGAAATCGTTGCTGAAGGCCAAGTGGATGACGCCGTCGGCCTTTGCGACGCCGGCGCGCAGGACGTCGAGGTCGGCGATCCCGCCGCGGATGGTTTCCGCGCCGGCTGACTGGGCGGCGAGGTCAGAGGCATCAGACCGGGTGAGGGCGAGGACGGTATGACCGTTGCCGAGGAGTTCGGCGACAACGGCGGAGCCGATCAGGCCGGTGCCACCGGTGATGAAGACGTGCATCGGACTCTCCAGGACCTGATGGGACTAGTGTCCCATCACCGTAGCAGAGTGACGGTACGAATATCCCATCACCTACAATCCGCCTATGGCCAGATGGGAACCGGGTGCGCGCGAGCGACTCGTCCTGGCTGCTGTCGACCTGTTCACCGAGCGGGGTTACGACGTCACGACTGTCGCGCAGATCGCCGAGCGAGCCGGGCTCACCAAGAGCACGTTCTTCCGTTATTTCGCGGACAAGCGCGAGCTTCTGGTGGCCGGTCAGGAAACACTGAGCCGGCTATTGGCACAGGGGATTGCCGGGGCACCTGATGATGCGACCCCGCTCGAGGCGGTCGCGGCCGGTCTCGAGCGCGCATCCAGCGCGATGGGTCCGATGAACCGGGATCTCGGCCCACGGATGAAGGCCGCCGTCGCCGCCAGCGCCGAACTCCAGGAACGCGACGCCCTCAAGAGCGTCGGCCTCGCCGCCGCGATGACGGCCGCCCTGGTTGCCCGCGGTGTGCCCGACCCCACCGCGCATCTCGCGGGTGAGCTGGGTGTCCTGGCGTTCAAGCAGGGCTACGCGCAATGGTCGGAGGTTGATCGTGATACCGACGACGACCTGGCTCCCTACGCGTTAGCGGCTTTGGACGAACTGCGGGCTGCGACCATGTCCCTGGGTTGACAAGGCCCCGGTCGCGGTGGACGCGCATAATCGGGCCGTGTTCACTTTCGCGAACCGTACGGCAAGGGAAGTAATCTTTGACTGGGTGTCGGGCGTCATCGGTATCGTGGGGGTGCTCGCCGTCCTGATCTTTCACCAACCATGGGGATGGTTACTCTGGATCCTCTCTCTGGCCATATCAGTCCCTCGGGGAATACGAGCGATTAGATGTCGACCCAAGGCACCCCCTCCATTGCCGCCCCGATGATCACCCTTGGAAGTCCTGCGGGACAGCGATCGGGTCGTGGCCACGTGCGTAGGGTCAACGCAGCCGCACACCCAGATCGACGCACTCCTGTGTCGCACCAACCACGCCCCATGACGGGACCCTTGTCACAGTTGGTGAATCGGTCAGCGCACGCCGGGGGTGATTCCTGAAGCCTGCATCATCCATGTCCACCACAGGCGATCCGAGGTTTCGACGTCGTCGATTTCCGGTTCGTCCATGTCGACGCCCGGGGGCGGATCCGGGACCGCCGGGAACGGCGGGAGCGGGCCGAGGTGGAACTGGGCCGCGGCAGCCTGGAAGAGTCGTTCGAGGTCGGTCCTGGCGTGATGGAAGTGCACGCGACGGTCGGTGGACAGCAGGAACCGACCGTCCATGCCGGATATCGTCCGGCTGATAGGTCGCCAGCCGGGTCGTCAAAGCGCCGGACGTGCTTTTAACGATCCCGCCGTCAAGATACGTTTCAATCAGCCGCCAGAATTCACTACGTTTCACCAGCCAAGTATCCGCGAGGTCGGCCGTCCGGGCGGAACAATTGGGATCTCCTCGCCTCGGCCAGCCCGAGCCGGGTCATCGTCAGGAAGGGTTGATCAGGTCGGCGTCGAATTGGAGTGAGTCGTCCGCGGCTACTGGCCAGGCCTCCAGGACGGGATGGCTGAGCACCGCTTCGATCAGCTCGGTGGAACCGCCGACAAGGGTGGAGTCGAAGTCGATTTCGGTGCCGACACACCAGGAACGGTCATCGGGCCAGGACAGGCTGGGTGACTGCGGCCAGAAGAAGCTACCCGGCCGGCCGGCGAACAGGGCCGGGTCCAGAGGACCGGAGACCACCAGGTATCCACGACCGGGCAGATCCAGTGTCGGGCCGTTGAGGATCGTCGGCGGGAACGGAGACGCGAAAGCCGGGGGATCGCCGACCGGACCGTCAGCGGAAAGCCAGACGACTGACGCTGAGCGCATGCCACCCCAACCGTCCCAGAAGACGTGAAAGACGCGGGTAGTGGTGACTGGGGCGAGGATCTCGTACAAGGCGGCCATCGAGATCTGATCGAGGTTGCCCTCGTCCGGGTCCTCCCCGCTCGAGCGGCCGTTCGGCGGGGAACAGTGAGCTGGCCAGCTTCGGGCGATCGGCCACCACTGCATGAGCGGGTGGGCGACGGCGCCACTGGCCTGGCACACCTGGGACCACCGGATGGCCTGGTCGGTGGGATCGATGCGGTGCAGCACCCGGGCAAAAGCGGGGAAGCACCCCGGCACCACGGACTTGACCGTCCCGTCCAGGGCCGTCAATTCGTCCTTCAACCAGCGGCCCGGCGCCGGTCCGACGAACTGCAACCCGTCATCGCTCATCGCACCAACCATACCGACATTCACTGGGTAAATTTCGAAACCTTAGATAGGGCAGTGACAACCGCATGCGGTCACGCTGTTCGCCGCCTGGCTACCAGCGGGTTGAATCGGCCACCGAACACTCGTCCGCGAGCCCGACTCGGCTCATCGGTCAGTGTGCTACGACTGGAGCGGCGTCGGGGTCGGCCGCGACCACGCCCGGCCGGAGCATCAGACCACAGATGACGGCGCCCGCGAGGAAGATCCCCGCCGACCACCAGAAGGCCGTGGTGTAACTGTGCATAGCCGCGACGGCGGCGTTGGCCGGACTGGAGGTCTTGCCGACCAGGTACTTCGTTGCGGCGGAGGCAGCGAAGGCGCTGAGGGCGGCCGTCGCGATGGACCCACCGATCTGCTGGAAGGTGTTCACCAGAGCGGAGGCGACCCCGGCATGCTCGGCCTGAACCCCCTGGGTGGCGGCGCTGAAGGCCGGGGCCACGACAAATCCGAGACCGAGACCAATGACGATCAGGCCGGGAAAGATGTTCGGCCAGTAGCTGCTGCCCAGGTCGAGCCGGGTCAGGATCAGCATGCCGACGGCGCCCACCGCAAAACCGCCGGTGACCGGCCGCTTGACGCCGATCCGACGCACCAGCGGGGCGGCCAGCTGGGCGGCAACGGTGATGCCGAAGATCATCGGCAGAAACGCCAGGCCGGTATTCAACGGGGTGTAGCCCAGACTTGTCGACAGGTAATAGGTGAGGAACAGGAATACCCCGAACATCCCGGCGCCGACGATGCCGACGGCGACGAAGGAGCCGGCACGGGTGCGGTCGAGCAGGATGGCCAAGGGCATCAGCGGGTGGGCAACCCTGGTCTCGATGAAGACGAACAGCGCGATCAGGACCACGCCGGCGATGATGAAGCCCAGGGTGACACCGCTGGTCCAACCTTTGGACTCGGCGCTGGCCAGGCCATAGACCAGAGCGACAAGACCGGCGACGATGGCCACGGTGCCCTTGATGTCCAGCTGTGACCCGCTCTCCGGCCTGGGCTGCTTCTTCAACAGGACGATCCCCCCGACCACCGCGATGGTGGCGAGCGGCAGATTCACGAACAGGCACCAACGCCAGGACACCCACTGGGTGAGGGCCCCGCCCAGGATCAACCCGACCGCGCCGCCGGCCCCGGCCACCGCACCGAAGATCGCGAATGCCCGGCCGCGCTCCTTGGCCTCGGTGAACGTGGTGGTCAGCAGCGACAGCGCTGCTGGGGCCAACATGGCCCCGAAGGCGCCCTGCAGACCGCGGGCGCTGACCAGCATTCCGAAGCTGGTCGCCGCGCCGCCGATGGCGGAGGCGACGGCGAAACCGACGAGCCCGATGATGAACATCTTCTTCCGTCCGAAGAGGTCCGACAGCCGGCCGCCCAGGAGCAGCAGGGAGCCAAAGCCCAGTGCGTAGGCCGTGACGATCCACTGCCGCGCATCGTTCGAGAAGCCGATTGCATGCTGTGCGCTGGGGAGCGCAATGTTCACAATCGTGGCGTCCAGCACCACGATCAGCTGAGCAAGTGCGATGAAGGCCAGGATCAGCCAGCGCCTCGCGTGATGGGGATTGTGCTTGGCGCCCCGTGCCCCTACGGGCTCGGCCCGGGTGGTTTCGATCGTTGTCATGTCATCTCCGTGGCTATGTGGAATCATTTCTCCGGTTCTTGCAGGACACTACTGTAGAAACGGAACAAAAGTTCCACTTGTTGGCAATGACCTGGAACACGTCGCCACGAAAACGGAGAGTGCTCTCCGCTCGTGTATCGTCCGCCCTATGAGCACTCGGGGCGGCAGCATTGTCGACATCGCGGAACGGCCCCTGCGCCGAGACGCCGAGCGCAACCGGAAGCTCATCCTGCAAGTCGCGGCCCAGGTCTTCGCCGAACAGGGCCTGGACGCCGGGTTCGACGAGATCGCTCGACGCGCCGGGGTGGGTGTCGGCACGGTCTACCGGCGGTTCCCGGACCGGAACGATCTGATCAGCGCACTGTTCGAACAGATTATGACCGAGATCGTCGAGATGGCGGAGTCGGCGCTGAAGATGTCGGATCCCTGGGACGCGCTCTGTTACTTCCTGGACCACATGATCGAGATGCAGGCCCGTGACAGAGGCCTAAAGGAGGTGATGGCCGGGTTCGAGTACCACCCCGACTCGCTGACCACCCCCCGGGCTGGTCTCATCCCGACGATCGATGCGCTGTTGAACCGGGCCAAAGCCCAGGGTGGCCTGCGCGCCGACGTCGAGGTCACCGATCTCGCTGTCGTCACGTCGATGATCTGCACCGCGGTCACGTCCAGCGAGCCCGAACTCTGGCGCCGCTATCTGGTCTTATTCCTTGACTCGTTGCGAGAGGACAGGGGGCCGAGCACGCCCCTGCCGCTTGCCGCGCCGAAAGACGGAGAGATGTCCGAACTGATGGGCAAACATACCGCCAGGCGAAATGTTCGCTAGATCGGCCCAGGTTCTCCAAAGCCGCGCGTAACCGTTGGCCGATCTGGTCTGACGAGGCAGACGGTTCGGCGCGCCTCTGGGTGGGCGTCCGCGACGCGGTCTGCCGGCGGGGATTGCGGCGGTGTCACCTTTCAGCGGCCACGCCCGTATGTCGTCCCGCGGGATCGCCCAGATCGCTGCGGTGCTGAGATCAGTACCGCCGGCGGAGCGTACGTGCCGGCGATGAGCGACGAGACGATCATCGTCGCCGATCAGGGCACGATATTCCTGGGTGGACGCCGTCGGTGAAAGCGTCGACCGGTGAGGTCGTGGCGGCGGAGACATCGGGGGTGGGGTAACCCGTGTCAGGCTCTCGGGGGTGGTGGATCATCTGGCGCGGGACGACGAGCATGCCCTGGACATCGGCGGTGCCGACTGGGACATCACCGAAACCATCCGGCGTCGAACAACTCTCGATGCGGCGGCACAGCATCCGGAGCTGCGTTCACCGATGCCGGGAACAGCGGTGGCCGTCTCGGTAGTCCAGGGTCAGACTGTGCAGGAAGGCGAGGCCATTCTGATCATCGAGGCGATGAACATGGAACATGTCCTGCGCGCACCGACCGCAGGCACCGTGTCGGTCACCGTCGACGTCGCGCCCATGTGCGACGCTACGAGGTCGTCGCCGTCGTGCAGGCCGCACCAGCGCCGGCCGATGCGCCGGTGGTGACCAGCGATGTCTGACCGGCGAATCGTCCAGCGGGGCCTGTACTTCGAGGAATTCGAACTCGACGTCGTCTACGTGCACAGTCCGGCCCGGACGGTCACCGAAGCCGACAACATCCTGTTCAGCACGTTGACGATGAACAGCCAATCGCTGCACCTGGACGCCCAGTGGTCGGCGGCCACGGAGTTCGGTGAGCGCCTGGTCAATTCGATGTTCACTCTCTCGACGCTGATCGGACTCTCGGTGACGCAGTTGACGCAGAGCACCATCGTGGCCAACCTCGGATTCAGCCAGGTGCGGTTCCCGCACCCGCTGCGGCACGGCGACACCATGTCCGCCACCACTCGCGTTCTGGGCAAACGCCTCTCGGTGAGCAGGCCCGGCCAGGGCATCGTCGAATTCGAGCACACCGCGACCAACCAGCACGACCGGGTCGTCGCGCTCGCGGTTCGATCCACCCTGATGCGCTGCCTACCCGGGCAGGACTGACGGGGCCGCAAACACCAGGCCGGGACCGGCATGTTGTTCTGCCCGGCCGACCGCCCCGACCGGCACCGCAAGGCCGCTACCGCGGCCGACGGCGTGATCCTGGACCTCGGGAGGAAGCGCAGGATGCCGCTGCCTCCGGCTTCGCCGAGCCGGTGCTGCGGCATGCCCGTCGGGTCCTGTCGCGATGGATTCGGCATGACCGGAGCGGGCGTCAGCGCTCGATCGTAGCCATCTGGGCCTCGTCGTGGTGCGCACCCGAGGGCGGCGTGAGAGCGGTCAGCCGCTGCAGCTGATCACTCGTCAACACCACCGAGTCTGCTCCGACGTTCTCCTGGAGACGGTCGACCTTCTTGGTGCCGGGAATGGGGACGACATCGTCGCCCTGCGCGAGCAGCCACGCCAACGCGATCTGCGCCGGGGTGGCACCGATCTCGCCGGCTAGAGCGGCGACCTGGTCCGCGAGATCCAGGTTGAGCTGGAAGTTCTCGCCCATGAAGCGAGGGTTGGTCCGGCGGAAGTCATCCGCGTCGAGGTCTTCGAAGGACCTGATCGTGCCGGTCAGGAAACCACGACCGAGCGGCGAGTAGGCGACCAGGCCGATGCCCAGCTTCCGGAGCAGCGGCAGCACCTCCGGCTCCTGGTCGCGGGTCCACAACGAATACTCCGACTGCAGCGCCGTGATCGGGTGGACGGCGTGCGCTCGTCTGATCGTCGACAACCACGCCTCGGAAAGGCCGAGGTAACGGACTTTGCCCTGCACAACCAGCTCCGCGGCCGCGCCGATGGTGTCTTCGATCGGGATGGCCGGGTCGACGCGGTGCTGATAGAGCAGATCGATACGGTCGGTGCCGAGTCGCCGCAAAGACCCTTCGACCGCCGTCCGAACATTGGCCGGACTGCTGTCCAGATGGCCTGGCCCACCACCGGCATGGGAGACCATCCCGTACTTCGTGGCCAGGACCACTTCGTCGCGGCGGTCCGTGATGGCCCGGCCGACCAACTCCTCGTTGGTGTATGGGCCGTAGATCTCGGCCGTGTCGATCAGCGTCACGCCCAGATCAAGAGCCCGGTGAATGGTGCGAATGGACTGCTCGTCGTTCCGCTCCGATGCCGAGTAGGCCTGGGACATGCCCATTGCTCCGAGCCCGATGCGGCCCACTTCCAGCGAACCCAGGTGAGCTGTCTTCATCTCTTACTCCTGTCGATCGGGTGCCGTGCACCCATCACGCTACGACCAAGGAGCTGCGGCAGGTACTGCCGGAGCGCCCCGTTCGTGCCACCTCCGTCCACAGACTGAACCTGAGAGCTGAGATTGATCCCACAGCGTTTTCGTTAGCAAGAGGCAAGACATCGGGTGCATGATTGCTTCCGTCAAGTAGATGTATCGTGCAAGCAAGTGCCAGGGTAAGGAGGTTGGCGATCGTGAGTAGCCACGTCGCCGGGTGGGTGGAGGAACAAGCCGTCCATCAACAAGAGTACGAAATCGATGAACGGGGGCATCAAGCCGATTCGGCAGCGGCATCCGAGACGGCCGGGGACACCACTCCAGACGTCGAACGTCGGCGCCGGGCCCAGGTGGTCGAGATCGCAGACGCGGTGATCAATTTCATCCGGACCCACGGCAGCATCAAATCCCGGTTGGCCAGCGTGGCCGATCCGGAGGCCACGTCGTCCTACCTCCTGGTCACCCTGTTCAAGGATGGTCCGAAGCGAGCGAAAGAACTGGCCGAGACGGTGTGTGCTGATCAGTCGACGGTCTCCCGTCAGGTGGCGGCGCTGGTCAAGGCCGGGCTCATCGAGCGGAAGTCCGATCCCGACGACGGGCGCGCTTCGATCCTGGTCCCGACCGAGCTCGGCGTAGAGCGCGTGCGAGAGCACTTCACCAACCGCGGGAAGGCCATCGAGCCGATCGTCGCCGACTGGCCGGCCGGGGACAGGGAGGATTTTCTGCGTTTGCTTCGGAAATACAACGCTTCATTGGAATTACGGCGGGACGAGGTGATCGGTTTGATGGCCCGGAGTCACGGCATCGAACAGGTCCCGCGCGCCGGCACTGTGCACCATTCACCAACGGTTCCGCTTCAGCCGCAACCGCACGTCCGTATCGAGAGGTCCAACTGATGGCCACCACCCACACCGTTACTGCAAAGACAGCGGCGGACCCCGCGTCGGGAATTCTGACTCACAAGCAGATCCGCACCATCATCATCGGCCTGATGGCGGGCATGCTGCTGGCCGCGCTCGACCAGACAATCGTCTCCACCGCCATCAGGACCATCGGCGATGAACTGCACGGTCTGAACATCCAGGCCTGGGTCACCACCGCCTACCTGATCACCTCGACGGTGACCACGCCGTTGTACGGAAAGCTTTCCGACATCTACGGCCGCCGACCGCTGTTCGTCACGGCCATCTCACTGTTCATCGTCGGTTCGCTGGCCAGCAGCTTCGCCACGTCCATGTACGAGCTGGCCGCTTACCGGGCCTTCCAGGGCCTGGGTGCCGGCGGTCTGTTCTCGCTGGCCTTCGCGATCCTGGCCGATATCGTTCCGCCCCGCGAGCGCGCCAAGTACCAGGGCTATTTCCTGGCCGTCTTCGGAACGTCCTCGGTGATCGGCCCGCTGGTCGGCGGCCTGTTCGCCGGAACCAGCTCGATCCTGTGGATCACCGGGTGGCGCTGGGTCTTCCTGATCAACGTCCCGATCGGGCTGGTCGCCCTTGGCGTGGTGTACAAGGTCCTGCACATTCCGTTCGTCCGCCGCGACCATCAGATCGATTGGTGGGGGGCGCTCGCGCTGATCGTCGGCATCGTTCCGTTGCTGGTCGTCGCCGAGCAGGGCAACTCCTGGGGCTGGGCTTCCGGTCGCATTCTCGGGCTGATAGCCGTGGCCGTCGTGGGCATCGCCGCGTTCATCCTGATCGAGAGAAGGATGAAGGACGACGCGCTGATTCCGATGCGACTGTTCAGCAGCTCCACCTTCAGCCTTAGCCTCGGTGCCAACGTACTGATCGGTTTGGGCATGTTCGGTGCGATCAGCATGCTGCCGCTGTATCTGCAGCTGGTGAAGGGGGCCACCCCCACGTCGTCGGGTCTGTTGCTGCTCCCGCTGATGGTCGGCCTGATGGGCGGCTCCATCTTCTCCGGTCAGCTCACCTCCAGGACGGGTAAGTACAAGATCTTCCCGGTGGTGGGAACGGCGATTCTGGTCGTCGCATTCATCCTGCTGCTGACCGTCAAGACCACCACCGGATTCGTGGTCCTGGACATCTTCCTGCTGCTCGTCGGCCTGGGGCTCGGCCTGTGTATGCAGACCCTGCTGATCGCGGTGCAGAACGCGGTGCCGGCCAGGGACATCGGTGTCGCCACATCGTCGGCGACCTTCTTCCGCCAGCTGGGCGGCACGCTTGGTGTGGCCATCTTCCTGGCCCTGCTGTTCGACGAATTGCCCGACAAGATCAGCAGCGCGATCAAGGTGAACGCAGGCAACCCGGCGTTCACCCAGGCCCTGGCGGCCAGTGGGCACGCGGATCCGGCCAGCGCTCAGCAGTACCTCGGTGGGCTGGGGCAGCAGATGCTGACCGACTCGTCGTTCCTGTCCAAGCTGAACCCGGCGATCGCGCTGCCGTTCCAGCAGGGCTTCGTCACCGCTACGCACACCGTCTACATCTTGGCCGCCGTGGCCATGGCGATTGCGTTTGCTCTGGTCCTGATGATCAAGGCCGCTCCATTGCGGACCATGTCCGCCCTTCAGGAGCGGGCCGCGGAAGATGCCTCGATGGCCGCCGAGACCCTGCCGGCCGGCGGGGGCACGGCGCCGGAGAGCGGCAGTTCCAGTCCGGATTTCGCCAAGGCTCCGGCCAACGGTGCGACCGGCGCGGAACCGGTGGTGGCGAATGGTCCGTCCCGGCGCGGTCCGGCCCACTCGGCGGAGACGATCGGTCGGCCGATCCCGGTGGCCGATCTGCTGCCCGCCGGTTCGACGGTGGGCTCACAGGCCGGGGGCGGCAAGCACCACGCCTGACGGCTCAACCCACTGAAACTCTGTGCGGCAGTATGCGGCCCGGTGCCCGCGTCGACTTTCGACGCGGGCACCGGGCCTTTCTGTCTTGGTTGATGTGATCCCGGGCGCGGGGAACGCCTACTGCCAGGGCGCGATCCGCGGCAGCTCGCGGTCGTCGACGGCGGGCGTCGGGCGGCCGTCGACGATGACGTAACGGCGACGCGGCCCGCGGGAGGCGATCGACTCCACCGCGTCGACCAGCCGGTCCACGTGCTCGGTGGTGGTGGCCAGGCCAACCGACACTCTGATCGCGTGTCCGGTCCCGTCTTCGACATTGCAACCTGCGGCGCCCAGCAGCCGGCGGACCAGCGGCTGAGCGCAGAACGCGCCGTCACGTACGCCGATGCCGTATTCGGCCGACAAGGCTGCCGCGACCACCGCCGACGATTGACCCGCGATCGTGAAGGTGACCACGCCGATGGTGGCCACCTGCCCGTGGAACAACGTGTGCACCGTGACCCCGGGGATGTCGGCCAGGCCGTCGCGGATCCGCTCGGTCAGCGCCTGCTCGCTGGCCGCCAGGCCACCGCGGTCAGCCTGCGAGAGAGCGTGGCAGGCCGTCGCCAGCGCGACAGCGCCCGGCACGTTGGGCGAGCCGGCTTCGTGGCGATCGGGCAGCGGCTTCCAGGTGGTCTCCTGGTCGGTGACGGTCGCCGTGGCGCCGCCGCCCACCAGGTAGGGGCGGGCCTGGGCCAGCCAGTCGGCCCGGCCGATCAGGGCGCCGGCTCCGTACGGGGCGTAGAGCTTGTGGCCGGAGACGGCGACGTAGTCGACGCCGAGTTCGGTGATGGAGAACGGCCGGTGCGGTGCCAACTGGGCGGCATCCAGGGCGATGCGGGCACCCCGGGAACGGGCCACGGCAGCCAACTGGGTGACCGGCCAGATTTCTCCGGTGACGTTGGATGCGCCGGTGACCACCAGCAGTGCGGGTCCGGGGGGCCGGTTGCGCAGTGCGTTGTCGACGGCGCTGACCGCTTCGGCGGGGCTGGACGGCGCCGGCAGGCGGACGACGTTGACCCCCGGTCGCTCCCACGGCAGCAGAGCGGCGTGATGCTCGGTCTCGAACACCACAACGGTCGTCCGCTGCGGCAGGCAGTGCGCCAAGAGGTTGAACGAGTCGGTCGTGTGCTTGGTGAAGATGACGACGTCGTCCGAACGGCCGCCCACGAAGTTGCGCACCGGCCCGCGAGCACCTTCGTACAGGCTCGTGCAGACCTTGGAATGCCAGCCTGCGCCGCGGTGAACACTGGCGTATCGCTCGAGGAGCGCGTCGACGGTGTCCCGCACGATGCGTAGCGCCGGGGCGGAGGCCCCGTGGTCCAGATTGGCGTATTCGATCAGCCCACCGCCGGCCAACGGCACAAGGGCGTGGGCGCCGACGACGTCCAACCCCGGGGCGTGGGGGTGAGTGACGCCCGGTTTGGGCGTCACCGGGGCCTCGAGCGACCAACAGGGGCGTTCGGTGGCCGAGGTAGCGGAAATCCAGTCGGGACGGTCGAGAACGGCGGTCATCAAAGATCCTCAGGGTCCGTCGGACCACCAGTGAGACCGGGGTCCGCGCTTGCCGGATGCACCTCGCACCAAGCCAGGTCTTCACCCGGGGCACCCCACCGCGGTAGGAGGGTTGCCGGCCAGCAAGCCGGGGCTATCTGCTGGCACTCATGACCTTCGAGGAGGAACACTAGCAAAGCATTCGCGGACGGGGAACCCCTACGCGGCGTGATTCACCGCAGCGAGCTGTGATGCCCGGGACGATGGGTGCGGGCTACCGCCTGTCGCTGATCGTCTGGCGCCAGTGTTTCCGCAGCTGAACGGTGGTAAGTCGGGGCCCGGGCAGCAGCCGTCCGGTTGTTTGGAGGTGGGTCCGCTGATGTCGTATGCTTCCGTAGCTCCCAACGGACAGCCGTTGGAGCTGAGTCGTGGGCGTCGACGCAGAACATGACGGTCGCTGCTCAGCTTCATCATCTAGGCCCCCATCGTCTAGCGGCCTAGGACTCCGCCCTTTCACGGCGGCAGCACGGGTTCGAATCCCGTTGGGGGTACGCGGTGCGGTCGTCCCGATATGGGCAGCCGGACGCAGTAGTCGGCCTTGTTGCACTCAAGGCCCCGTAGCGCAGTTGGTTAGCGCGCCGCCCTGTCACGGCGGAGGTCGCGGGTTCAAGT
>CAXUHA010000031.1:0-51059 GCA_964250735.1 uncultured Nakamurella sp.
GGCCGACGCCTTCACCCGCAGCGGCATGTCCTTGGACACCAGAGTGACCGACTTGCCCTCCGCAGCCAGGTTCAGGGCGCAGGCCAGGATCCGGGAGTCGTTGCTGTCGTTGCGGAATCCGGCGGGCACGAGTGAGGGGTCGGTGTGATTCAGCTCCACGTGCAGGGTGCCGTGCTCGGCACCGATGGGAACCGGGGCGTCGAGCCGGCCGTGTTCGATCCGCAGGTCGTCGAGCATCCGCAGCGCCTGACGGGCGAAGTATCCGAGCTCGGGGTGGTGACGTTTCGCCTCCAGCTCCCCGATGACCACCAACGGCAGGACCACCTCGTGTTCGGCGAACTTCGTCAGCGCCCACGGATCGGACAGCAGGACGGAGGTGTCGATCACATACGTCCGACGCGCCGTCGAATCGGCGCGAGCCGATGCGGCCGGGATGCCGGCCGGACTGACGGGCTGGACGGTCGGGGAGGCGGAACGGCGAGGGACCACGAACGGCTCCTTGGCGGCGCGGGCACGCGCACCTGGCAGAGAGGGCCGGTGGTCCCGAGCCGGGCGGCCGACGAAACGCCGACTCCCGTGCCGAAGGGCCCGGTACCGGCCCTTTGCGTCCTGTGCTGGAACTGTCCGGCACTGTCCAATCGGGGCCTCCCGTGTGGGCCGCAGAACCGCGGCGCACCCTCTGGACGCTACCGGGGCCGATCCGGGCATTTCGATAGAAACGCGAACATGTGAGTGAACATCACGTTTCCCTGGTATTGACGACGGCCGCCGTCGGGTCGGTGCGGGCCGGGATTCCGCCTTCGGCCTCCCGGACCGGGCCGACGGCGATCGGCCCGGTGGCCACCCCGATGGACGGCCCCCCGGAGATCCCGGTCACCGCGGCGGTGCCCACCGGACGGGGCAGGACCACCGTGACGGTCAGGCCGCCGCCGGGCGCGTTGGAGGCCAGCACCCGGCCGGCGTGGGACCGGACGATGGCCGCCACGATGGACAACCCCAGGCCGCTGCCACCGTTCTCCCGCGACCGGGATTCGTCTTCCCGGAAGAATCGGTCGAACAGTCGCGGGAGCGCCGCGGTGGACACTCCGGGACCGTCGTCGATCACGCTGACCGCAACCTCGTCCTGACCGGGCAGGACGGAGACGGTGGCGGTGGTCCCGGGGGGAGTGTGCGTCCGAACGTTGGACAGCAGGTTGGCGAACAGCTGATGGAGCCGCAGCCGGTCACCCATGACCATCGTCGCCCGGGTCGCTCCGACCAGTCGCCACGTCCTGGTGGCGTCGATCACCGCGGCGTCGTCCACCACGTCCAGGAGTAGCAGGGCCAGATCGACCGGCTCGTGTTCGTCGGGTCGCTCGGCGTCCGCCTTGATCAGTGTCAGCAGGTCTTCGACCAGGCCACCCATCCGGCGGGCCTCGAAGCCCATCCGGTCCATCGCCCTGGACACCGCGGCCGGCTCCGGCAGCATGCCCGCCTTGTACAGCTCGACGTAGCCGCGGACGGCGGCGACCGGCGTTCGCAGCTCGTGAGAGGCGTCGGCGACGAACTGTCGCAGCCGGGTCTCGCTGCGATGCTGCTCGTCGAGCAGACCACCGATGCCGTCGAGCATGCCGTTGAAGGCGATACCCAGCCGTCCGACCTCCGTGCCGGGGGCTCCCGGGGCGACCCGCCGGTGCACCTCACCCTCGGCGATCCGGTCCGCCGCCGTGGCCATCTCCTCCAACGGTTTCAACTCGCGTCGGATGATCAGGCTGGCGATCAGACCGAGCAGGGCCAGCAGCCCGACGGTGATGAGAAGTTCCAGGACGATCAACTGCGACGTGGTGGCGGACACGTCGTCGATGTCGATCCAGGCCACCAGGTACGCGTGCGCCCCGGTGTCGTCGTCGACCTCGAGCGCGAGTATCCGGTACCTCGCCCGTCCGCCGTTGCCGTCGCCCACCGTGGCCGGATCGGTCGTCGGAGGGTTATTCCCCACCGCGGGGTTGCCGGGGCTGTCCCGGGCCGCCGGCAGGATCACCTTGGCAATCCCGGTCTGACCCACGATGGACCAGCCGATCTCGCCGTTCAGCGGGTTCGAGGTGCTCAGCGCGGCCAGCGAGTCCAGGCTGACGGACCGATGACTCCGGGCCGACTGCACGGCACTGTTCAGCGTCGCGTCGCGGTCGGCGAGTAGCGACGAGGCGACACTGAGCGGAACCACGATGTCGACGGCGACCAACGCCAGCGCGGCGACGGCCAGCACCAGCAGGATCAACCTGGCCCGCAGCCCCCACCGCCGCCGAGGCGGAACCGCGGCGGACACGTCTCAGCGCCTGGGCACGCGCAGCACGTAACCGAACCCGCGGTGGGTGTGGATGAGCGGATCACCGCTGGCGTCTACCTTGCGGCGCAGGTAGGAGATGTAGGTGGCGACGACGGAATCGTCCCCGTAGAAGTCCGCGCCCCAGACCGCGTCCAGCAACTGCTGACGGGACAGCACGACGTTGGCGTTGATCATCAGGTGGCGGAGCATCTTGTATTCGGTGGGCGCCAGCTCGATCGGGACCCCGGCCCTGGTCACCTGGTAGGTCTCCGGGTCGAGCTGCAGGTCGGCGACCTTGAGCACCCCGTCGGCGGCCAGATCCGGGCGCACCCGGCGCAGTACGGCGCTCACCCTGGCCGCCAGTTCCTCCAGGCCGAACGGCTTGGTCACGTAGTCGTCCCCGCCGGCGGTGAGCCCGGCGATCTTGTCCGCAGGTGTGTCCCGGGCCGACAGGAACACCACGCCCGCGTCCAGCCCGGCGGTCCGCAGCCGGCGCATGACCTCGAGGCCGTCGAAGTCGGGCAGCATGATGTCCAGGATGATCAGATCCGGCCGCTGGTCGGTGGCGGTCCGCACGGCCTCCCGACCGGTCGAGGCGACGCTCACGTCGTATCCGAGGAACCGCATCGACGTGGCCACGATGTCCTGCAGGGACGGTTCGTCGTCCACCACCAGCAATTTCGACTGTGCCGTCATGGTGACCAGATCACTCTCTACCTCTGTTCGACTGCCTGGGGCCGGTTCACCGGCTCTCAGGGCCTGACCCCACCTGATCCCGCGGACACGGGAAACATCCCGGCTCCCGCTGTGAAGCGGATGAGAGCGCGAACTCAGCTCCCGGGTGCGGTGGTGACCACGACGATCAGGCCGCCGACCACCAGCACCGTGCCCAGCCAGGTCCATGCGTTCGTCCGCTCGTGCAGTATCACCGTACTGGCGATCAGGATGATGACATAACCGAGGGCGTTGAACGGGTAGGCGATGTTCAACGGCACCCGGGAGAGGGTGACCAGCCAGGCGACGGCCGACACGGCGAAGATCACCAGGCCGCCGAGGATCCACGGGGACGTGGCCGCAACCACCGCCAGTGACCGCCCGTCGGCCCGGGCGGTGTCCTTGGCCAGATTCATCCCGTTCTTGAGCACGAGTTGACCGGTCGCCGCCAGGGCCACGGCGATCAACAGAATGCCGACGCTGGCCAGGGTCATCCGGCCTCCTTTGCCGATGGGGTGGGCCGAAAGGGACGCGGGGGGCGGCACACCACCGGCGGGTGATCGGAACCGGCTGTCGCCGACCGGGGACTGCTCAGGCACCGACGGCACGCGGCAACACATCCGGCTCGTGGACCTCGATCGCGGCCGTGACCACGTCCTCGGCGTGCGGCGTCAGCCGCAACACGTTCTGGTAGCCGAACAACGTCGGCCGCAGCCGGACGAGCCGATCATCGATGGTGCGCACGACGGCGCCGACGCCGCCGGAAGCGCCGATGGTGCCCAACGGCAGGCCGGTGGCAGCCTCCTCCAGGACGTCGAACCCGGCCCGGCGGACCGTCCGGCGCAACGTCGCCCTGGTGAAGAACCGCAGATGGGTGTTGTCCAGCACACCTCTCCGGTCGTAGCCGAACACCCCGAAGGTGACCCGCAGCCGCGGATACCAGTGACCGAAGTTGGGCACCGAGAGGATCAGTTGACCACCGGGGCGCAGCACCCGGCGCATCTCCCGCAGCGCATCGCCCGGGCGGGCCAGGTGTTCGATGATGTCCCCGGCGATGACCACGTCGAAGCCGGTACCGATCTGCGCCGCCAGCGGCTGGTCCAGATCGGCGACGAAGAACGCATCGGTCCGTGTGCGCACCTCCGGAAGCTCGATGGCATCCACCCCGACGACGGTGTGCCCGGCCGCCCGGATCTGCGCCGCGAGCAGGCCCGCCGAGCAACCCAGATCCAGCACCTTGGACGGCGGAAGGGATTCCAACATCCGCAGGATCAACGAGTGCGACGAACCGTCACCCTCCTTGAACGCGTACTCCTCGGGCGTGGGCACCCACTCCGAGGTACCGAACCCCTGGACGGCCAATCGGTACTCCAGCACGTCCCGGACGACGTCCTTGGCGTACCGGATGCCGTCGACGTAGCAGATCTCGTCGCCGTAGTAGGTGGGGATGGAGACCTCGGTGATGGTGCCGCCGGCGTGCAGGACCTGGGCGATGATCTGCGTGTCGAAGTCGAACCCGTCGCTGTTGGCCTCGAACGGAATGGCCCGGAGGATGTCGGTCCGGTAGGCCCGGTACCCGGAATGGAATTCCGACAGATCGGTGCCCAGGACCTTGTTCTCGAACCGGGTCAGAATGCGGTTTCCCACCCTCTTGTAGAAGGGCATCCCGCCACTTTTCGCGGCACCTTTGTTCATCATCCGCGAACCGAAGACCGCCGCGCAGTCGGTCTCCCGGAATGGCGCGATGATCTCCGGCAGGCTTTCCGGGGCGTATTGGCCGTCGGCGTGGAGCAGGACGACGACATCAAGTCCATGATCGATGGCCAGTGCGTAGGCGGCCTTCTGATTGCCGCCGTAGCCGAGATTCTTCGTGTGGCGGATGACCGTCGTTCGCGGTGTGTCGGCGCGCGCGGCCCACTCGCGACCGTGTTCGAAAGTTCGGTCACCACTCGCGTCGTCGCAGATGATGACCTCTTCGATCTGCGGCCGAAAGGTGGCCGGAATCCGATCGAGAGTGCGGCTGAGCGTGGACTCGGCGTTGTAGGCGACCACGACGATCCCGATGCGCAGGTGGCCGGTGCTCCGCTGGGTCAAAGCCTGTCCTCTCGATGGGGATCGACGCCTGTCCCGGCGCCGCGTCCGGGTCCACTCGGGAAGATCTTGATCGTCGCACGGATGAGCACGGCGGCCAAAACAGCCCCCGCCAGCATCATCAGCAGCAGTTCCGGCTGCGGGACCACAAAGGTGGCCCGGGCCCGGTACCACGGCAGTCCGCCGCTCCAGCGGTTGTAGACCACGAACAACACCACGCTGCCGACCAGGTTGTAGGCGGTGCCGCAGGCCGGCCCGATCAGGTAACACGCCGCCAACGGCCAGACCATGTACTGCACACCCCAACTCGGAGCGAGCACCAGGAAGCCGATCAACGACCAGGCCACCGCGGGCAGGACGACGTCGGGCCGACGCCAGACCGCGCACGCCGGCAGCAGAGCGCAGACGGCCACCACCGCAGCACGGCCCACTGCGGAGGAGAAGGTGTGCACCCACGACGGGTCGCCCAACCAATGGCCCAACGCTCTGATGCCCCACGGCGACACCGCGAAACCGCCGTATCCGATGACGTCCGTCCGCACCTGGCGGAACTGCAGGATCAGAGCCGGCCCCCAGAGAAGACCGAACACGACGGCAAAGCCGGCCATGCACCGGAGCAGATCCCCCGGACCGGTTCGGGCCGCTTCACGTCGGGCAGCGTCACGTCGGAACGCACTGCGTCTGAACGCGTAAACGGCCAGCGCCGGAATCACCACCATCGGCACGATCTTTACGCTCACCGACAGCGCGATCGCTGCGCCGGCCAGGACCGGCAGTCGGCGATCGACGAGCAGATGAGCGCCCAGGAGTACCAGCAGGACGAAGATCGGATCGGTGTTGCCGTGGAAGCCGGAGACCATGACCAGCAGCGGACTCACTGCGACCAGAACCGCCGCCACCCGGGCCCGGGCCACCGGTTGCCGGCGGCGGAGCAGTTCGAACACCAGAAGTGCGGTTCCCACGTCGGCCAGACTGGACAGGGCCCGCAGGGTGAAGCGAAACGGAATTCCCGCGTCCTGGATCAGATTGAGAAAGGCCAGGAGATAGCCGATCAGCGGCGGATGATTGTAGAAGGAGCCGTTCGGAAAGGTCAGCGCATAGATGCCGACCGGACCGGCCCGCCGCTCACCGGCCAGGAAATCCGCCCAATGGACGATGTCATTGGTTCCGAAGGTTGTCGCCGCGATGGACAGCTTGATGAGCAGAACGGGCAGCGCGAAGGCCAGGATCAGCACCCGGGAACGGCCGACCGGGCCGGAGACGGCGCGGCCGCCGATTCGGCGGATGATTCAGCGCACCCGACGGGCCAGCGCAACAATGCCGTTGCCCCGGCTCGGCACCAGTCGCTGGAGCACCTGGAACGGGAATATCCCCACCGTGATCACCACGTCGGAGAGCCGTTTGGACGGTTGCAGCCACCGGCCGGAATTCGCCGTCTGCTCGGCCGCGGAGTCCTCCATCTGCGCCGATCCGTCGGCCACCCGATTACGGATCGCCTCCAGCAGGAAGGCCAGGGGCCACCCGTACAACGCGACGGTGACGGGTTCGAAACCCGCGGCGCGGAGCTTGTCCGCCAGCTCGTCCGGGGCGTATCTGCGGTAGTGACCGACGGCCTTGTCCCAGGTGCCGAACATGTGCTGCCAGGCCGGGACGGACAGGACCAGGTGGCCGCCGATACGAACCTTGGCCGCCCATTCGGCGAGCGCGCCCGCATCGTCCGCGAGGTGCTCCAGCACTTCGAAGGCACACACCATGTCGAAGGTCCGGCCGTCCTCGAGGTCGGCGGACGTGCAGTTGAGCACGGTTCCGCCCCGGGCTTCGATCCGCCGCCGGGCGATCCGGAACGAGCTGACATCGGGTTCTATCGCGGTGAAGGACGGGGTGAGCGCGGCCAGCCGGGCCCCCATCGCGCCCTGCCCGCAGCCGATCTCCAGGGTGGTCACCGGACGGGTCGCCCGCATCGCCTTCTTGATCAACGGCCACCGCAGGGCGGCCCGGGGGGTCAACGGCGCAGCGGAGGCGGCCTGCGTAGCGGGTGCTTGTTCGGTGGACACGAGGGAAAGCCTATCCAGCAGCGGAACCGTCACGGCGTAGGCCGTGAACGATCCAAGGGCGAGTTCGCGGGCCTGCGCGCGTCGACGGGCCAGCAACTCGCGGTCGAGGACCAGCGCCGTGATGGCCGCGGCCAGCGCGTCCGGATCACCGGCCGGGACGTAGTCCGCGGCCTCACCCAGCTCCCGACGCTGCGGCGCGGTGTCGGAGGTGATGATCGCGCAGCCGGCGGCGGCGGACTGATAGACCTTGTTGGGCACCACGTTCGCCGCCTTCAGCGTGGTTCCGAAAATGCCCAGGGCCACGTGGTGGGCCGCCACCATCTGCGGTAACTCCGACGGGGGGATCCAGCCGATCCAGTTGGCCGGCGCGGCGGGGCCGGCGGCCTCTCTCGCCGCCGCCAGGTCCTGACCGGTGCCGATCATGGTCACCGACACGCGGCTCGCGTCCAGGCCCAGAGCGGCCAATGCGGCGAGCGCCCGGCCGATGACGACGGCCCCCTGCAACGGGATGTAGAGGCCGAAGAACACCACCCGCACCGGTGCGGCGGGGCCGGGGTCCGGCACCGCATGGGACCCGGCGGCGAACCAGCCCGCGTCCGCACCGACCGCAGCGACGACCGTACGTTCGGCCAGTGCGGCCGGCACCATGGCGCGATGCTCGATCGTGTCCAGGACGATGACATCAGCGGCCGCCAGCGCCCGCCGGTCGAGGCGGTCGAGCGCGGTGGTGACCAGGCGATTCCGGGCCCCGCGGTCGACAGCGGTGCCGGCCGCGAAGATCAGGTGGTCCAGGACGATGGGCCGGCCGGGGAACACCCGCTTGGCCAGATGAACGTCGAAATGGCCCAGGTAGCCGACCAGCACGGCGTCCGGCCGGGCATGGCGGTGCTCGGCCCGGCCACGTCGCCAGAGCCGCAGCCACCGAGCGGCCAATCGCACCGACAGCGCCGGCGCCGTCCACGGCTTCAACAACATGGAGACCCGCTCGGCGGTGGACAATCCGAGCGGCTCGTTGATCTCGACCACCTGGTGACCGGCCGCCCGCATGCCCTCGATCAACACGCCGACCCTCGGGTGCGACTCGGCCTGGTAGGTGCCGAACGCCACAATCCGCATGCTCAGCTCGCGTTTCTCTGGAGGCGGCGGTGCCCTGGTCAGCTCTGCGGACCGGTCGCGGCGCGCCGTCGACGGCCGATTCCGGCCGCGGAAGCGGCCAGCACCACGTCGACGATAGTCAGCACCACTCTGGACATCAGCACGATGAGGACCGCCGAACCGGGATCGGTGACCCCGGCCAGACCGAAAGCCAGGATCACGTCACGGGCACCGGCCCCGGCCGGCGCGAAGATCACCAGGATGCCCACCGCCGCGGCCAGCGAAAACAGGCCGATCGACAGGAGCGGGTTCGAGTAGTCGCCCGAAATCGATCCGACGAGTAGATAGAAGGAGACACCGTTGCACAGCTGGCCGAGGGACAGCCAGCCGGCGGCGCCGAGCAGGGTCCGCTCCGGGATCCGCTCGAGCGGGATGCTCCGTCCGGTCAGTCGGCCGGCCACCACTCCTACCCAGACCAGCACCCCGGGGTGCAGAAGGGCGAGCATGGGCAGCACCAGGAGCAGCCACCAGCCGTAGCGGCCGAGCACCTGGTGGCCGGCGATGCCCAGGCAGGCGGCGCCCAGCAGGACCGCGCTGACCACGGCCAGCAGGATGGCCATCAGGCTGGCCGTCCCGCTGCGGGCCCGGGGGACGTGCAGCTCCTTGGCCATCGTCGCCTGGGCGAGCACGGTCCACACGCCGCCGGGGATGTACTTGCCCAACTGCCCCATCAGGAACACCCGCTGGGCGTCGCGCAGCCGGAGCCGGGAACCCAGTCCCAGGAGCAGGTCCCGCCACGCCGGCACCCCGGACCATGCGGCCAGGGCGCTCGCGACGAGGGCACCCGCCACCGGCCAGAACGACACTCGCCCCCAGGCGGCACCGACCTGATGCCGGTTCTTCCACACCCAAATGACGGCGAAAACCACGACGACGGCCAGGAATCCGATCCGGATCAGCCGGCCGACCCCCGTGGGGCGCCGTACCGTCCTCAGCGCCTCGTCGTCCTCGCGCGAAGCATCTCCCGGGTGCGGCAAGGTGCCCGGTTCGGGAGCGGGGGTGGTCGGGAGGGCGCCGGGCGTGGCCGGGCCGCGGGGGTCAACGCGTCGGGTGGCGTCCGAATCAGGTGTCGTCACGGGATCTGACGATGAGGTCGGCCAGCAGCGCCACCGAACCGATCAACAGGCCGGTGACCAGTAGCAACACCGACGACGTCGTCACCCGGAAGTTGTACCGGATGACATCGATCACGGTCTTGACGAATCCGATGCCCAGCAGCCACAACGCCACCGGCATCAACACCTTGAGCGGATTGAAATACATGATCATCCGGAGCACCTGCAGGAGGTAACGGTAGGCGTCCGAGACGAAGCCGAACTTCGACTTCCCCGCCCTCTTGTAGTACTCGGTCTCCAGAAAGCCGACCGCATGCTGGTTCATCAGGAACGCCAGCGTGATCGTGGTGACACAGGAGAATCCGGGCGGCAGCAGCCGCAGGTACGGCAGCGCGATGTCCTTGCGGAAGGCCCGGAGCCCGGAGTTCAGGTCGGGGATCTTGGAACCGGCGAGTCGCTCGGCGACCTTGCGGATGACCCACTTGGCCGGCACCCGCAGGAACTTGTACGTGCCCTGCTCGCTGGTCCGGGCGCCGACGACCTGGTCGTACTCCGGGAACGTCTCCAGAAAGCCGACCAGATCCGGGATCCGGTCGTTCTGGTAGGTCAGGTCGGCATCGGTCCAGACGATGAACTTGCCCCGGCCCTCCCGGGAACCGATGCGACGAGCCGTCCCGGAGCCACCGTTGCGCTGGAACGGCATCAGGCGCATGTGCGGGTAGTTCGGCAGCGCGTTGGTCAGCACTTCCAGCGTGTTGTCGGTCGACTTGTCGTCGATGACCAGGAGCTCGTAGCTGTACCTGCTCGCGTCCAGCGCCTGGGTGATCTTGTCGAGCTCCTGCACCACGTGGGCCGCCTCGTTGTAGCAGGGCAACACCACGGTGACGTCGAGGTCGGCAGGTTCTCCGTCCACGGTGCCTATGACGGTGGACCGATAGAAATGGTCACGGCTGGCCATCAGGTCTTCGTGTCTCCTTGCGCGCTGGTGAGGTGCTTCCGGCCGGTGCCGGGACGGACGCTGATCGCAAGCGATCGCTCGATGAGGGGGCGCGCGGTGGGAAGCACGCCGGCGACCGGACATCGCGGGACGCCGCAGGGCCGGAGCTTTCAGTTTAACTGCCCGTGACGGGCGACGGAGCACCCGCGCCGGGCGCGGCGGAACCACTGGCCACCAGCACGGACATCGTCACGCGGGGCGGGGTGGCTCAGCCGGCCATCTCGGCCTGGATGGCCGCCGGGGTCAACGGCTCGTCCAGCAGTCGCTGGAAGCGCTGCAGCGCGGTCTGGTCGGGCGGCCGCGCCGCCAGCCAGGGGCGCAGCAGTCGCTCGCCCTCGACGTAGGTGGAGGTGTAGGCACGCCACAGCGGATCGGACATGAACCGCAGCGTGCCCCGCGCCCGCTTCTCGTCGACCAGGCCCCATGTCCTCAGGTAGGCCAGGACATCGTCGACGTCGGTGCCCCGATCGTGCAGCATGATCGCCGCGTTCTGCCGGACCGTGTTCAGCGGCCGCGCGGCGATCTCCAGCGCCTCGGCGAGGTCCGGCTCGAAGGCGGGCCCGATTCCGTCGAGCACCTGACTGGCCCAGGAGGCCCAACCGGTCCCGATGGCAGCGGTCAGCGCCAGGTCGCCGAGTCCTTCGGCCATCAGGCTCTGCGGGGTGTTGACCAGGAAGATCGTCTGCTCGGCCTGGGCACCCTCGTCGACCAGCAACTTCTCCTTGCGGCAGTGCTCGGTGTGGTGCCCCGGGTAGCACTCGTGGGAGACGAGCACCGGAAACTGGCTCATCCGGTGATCCACGTCCGCGTTCACCGCCACCCGCGAGCGGAACGAGCCCAGGTAGTAGTTGAAGCCGCTCCAGGGCACGTCGCGCTCGATGTCGAACTCGATGTTCTCCTGCGCGGGGAGCCCGGTCGGTCCGGCGACCCGGGCGCGCAGCGCGGCGGCGACGGCCCGCATGGCGGTGTCGACGAGTTCCGGCGGGCAGGCCTCGGCAGCCCGGAACGCGGCAAGCCGGTCGGCCGTTCCGCCGTGTCGGGGCACCCCCGCCTGGTCGAGCAGGGCGGAGATCTGGTCGTGGGCGGCCAGGTAGACCTCGGTGTCGACCAGGTCGATCTGCACCTGGAAATAGGATCGCACCTCGTCGATGAACGACATCGGCTCACCCGCCAGTCGTCGACCGGCCACCGCGAGCGCGTCCAGGTGGGCGGTCAGGAAATCCGTCCGGGCCACGGTGAGGCCGGCGTCCGCGACCCGGTGCGACAGTTCGGCGGCGCGGGTGGACAGCTCACCCGGGTCCGGCTTGGGTTCGACCGCCACCTGCTGTTTCAGCAGCGGATCTCCGATGTACGAATCGACGAACCCGTCGACCAACCGATCGAATCGCAGGCCCAGCTTGAGATATTCGGTGACGACATCCACGTCCGTCACGGTAATCCTCGACCGACCGGCAAAACTGCGGTGGTGCGTTTCACTCGCCGAACCGGCGATGCCGCGCCGCGTAGTCGCGAAGCGCGCGCAGAAAATCGACCCGACGGAAGTCGGGCCAGTCGGCCTCGTAGAACCAGTACTCCGAATGAGCGCTCTGCCACAGCAGGAATCCGGACAGCCGCTGTTCACCGGAGGTGCGGATGACCAGATCCGGATCCGGTTGACCGGAGGTGTACAGGTGCTCACTGATCGCGTCGACGTCCAGGTCCGCGATCACCTCCTGCACCGACCGGCCCGCGTCGGCGCCGGCCTGCAGCAACGATTTCACCGCGTCGGCGATCTCCTGCCGACCGCCGTAGCCGACCGCGATGTTCACCTCCACGCCGCCCCGGCCGGACGTGCGCATCTCGGCGGCGCTGAGCCGGGTGGCCATCCAGGACGGGAGCACCTCCATCGCGCCCACGATGCGGAGCTTCCAGGGGTGATCGGGCGCAGCCAGGTGGTCCACCACGTCGGCGATGATGGCCAGCAGCGGCTGCAGCTCCTCGTCGGGCCGGCGGAGGTTGTCGGTGGACAGCAACCACAGGGTGACCATTCTGATGCCGCTGTCCCGACACCACTCCAAGAGGTTGGAGATGTGCGCGGCCCCGGCCCGGTGCCCGTCGTTGGGGTTGGTCATGCCCTCTTTGCGGGCCCAGCGCCGGTTTCCGTCGATGATCACGCCGACGTGGTGCGGGATCGGCGCGCCGAGAAGATGATGGATCAACCTGCGCTCGTAGACCCGGTACAACAGCGTCGGAAGCCTCACATCCGTCGACCTTACTGGCGGTAGTCGGCCCCGCCGACGAGGATCACCCGTGCGGCCTGGCCAAACCGGCGAAGGTCAAGGACCATGGGGATATGACGTCCGGGATGCTGGTGCGACCCGCCGCCCAGCGGCCACGGGCTCGCGGCTGGATCCACTGGTACTCGGCGCTGGCCGGCAGCGTGATGGGCATCTTCCTGGTCGTGCTGGCCGCGACGACCGCGGGGACGGCTGCCGCCGTCGCGTGCGGCATCTATGCGATCACCTTCGTCGGGCTCTTCGGAATCAGCGCCACCTACCACCGGCATACCTGGACGTCGGTCAGGGCCAGGACCTGGATGAAGCGCGCCGACCATTCGATGATCTTCGTGTTCATCGCCGGCACATACACCCCGCTCGCGGTTCTGGCCCTGCCCGGGGTCCTCGGCACCGTGATGCTGAGCATCGTCTGGGTCGGAGCAGCCGGGGGCGTGGCGCTGAAGATGTTCCTGCCGCACTCGCCGCGCTGGGTCGGCGTGCCGTTCTACGTCTGCCTGGGGTGGGTAGCGGTGTTCGCCATGCCCGAGCTGCTGCGCAACGGCGGACTCGCGGTGCTGATCCTGGTCATGGTGGGTGGGCTGCTCTACACCACGGGCGCCGTCTTCTACGCGATCCGCAGACCCAACCCCTGGCCTGCGACGTTCGGCTACCACGAGGTGTTCCACGCGGCGGTCACCCTGGCTGCGCTCTGCCACTACGCGGCCATCCTGGTGGTCGTCCTGCGATGAACCCCGGCCCGGGCCTGTGCGACCGGGGCCGGGGCTGGGCGACCGGGGCCCGGGCTGGGTGGGTGACCGAGCAGGGACCGCCGGACGGGCGGCCCCGGCTCGCGATCAGCCGATTTCGGGTCCCTCGTCGCGCAGTCGGTTGACCTCCTCCATGGCCGAGCGCAACTCACCCAGCCACTCCTGCGCATGCTCCCCGACCAGGCGGATCGCCCACACCAGCGCGTCCGAACGGGACCGCGCCACCCCGGAATCGACCAGCGTGTCCAGAATCTGCCGTTCCGGCTGGCGCAGCCTGGTCATCACCGGGATCGACGCCGTGGTGAAGAGTTCCTCCGAGCCGCCCAACTTCGCGCCCCAGGAGATCTCCCGGCCGTAGCGGAACTGCCCCTGACGGGCGATCTCGATGCGGGCCTCACGGGTGTCCTCGCGGAACCGGCTGATGCGTCCGGCCTCGGCCGCTGCGACCGCCGCAGCGTCCAGCTTCTCGGTGGTCGTTTCCAGCGGCGGAAGCTCACCGACGATCAGGACCTCGTCCCGATCGACCGTGACCGTCGGGGCTCCGACGAACCACTCGCTGGGCAGCCGGCCGGTGAACCAGCCCGCCGCGTCCGATGCGTCCGGCGTTTCCGCTGCCGCACCGCGACCGCGACCCCGGGGCCCGAACGCCCGGCCGTGCGGCCCGAAGGGGCCGCCGAATCCGGGGCCCCGCCCGCGTCCGCCTTTACCGCCGCGACCACCGGGTCCCTCGCCCCCGCCTTCGAACTCGGGACCGAAGCCCGGCGCGCCGGGTCCGCCGGGAATCCCTGGCCCACCGGGGAAACCGCCGGGGAAGAACCCGCCTGGACTGAAATGTGGCCTCACGTGGTGCTCGCTTTCTGCTGGGTTGACGTTTGATTACAACGTTACACCGATTACAAGCGATTTCCAGGGCGGGAGACACGGCGCTGACGAACGTGACGGGAATGGGACTGGTGGGACAGGAGTCAACCACTTCCGACGCGCGGTCGATGTTGATCAGCGCGGGGCACAGGGCGGACAGGGGGAGGGGATCAGCGGCCGGTGAGCAACGAGACGAGGTCGGGGATCTCCGTCACCGGCCGGTCACACACGAAGCCCCGGCAGACGTAGACCGCGGGGTGGTCCTGGATCATCGGCCGCGCGACGAGCAGTTCGGCACTGTCCGGTTCGCCGACCACGATCACCGCACCGCCGGGCGCTGCGGCTCTGGCCGCCGCAGCCAGGGCATCGCGGTCAGGGCCGCGGTGGCCGGCCACGGCGATCTGCAAAGGCCCGGCGACCAGCGCCTCGGCCGCGGCCAGGTGCCAGCCGGCCGACCTGGGCGCCCGCATCAACACCGCCCGGGTGGTGCCCAGCGCCCGTTCCGCGACGCGCAGGTACTCGCTTCGGCCGGTCAGCGAGCCCGCTGTCAGCAACGCGTCGACGATGGACGACGCACCGGACGGTGAGGCGCCGTCGAACGGGTCCCGCGGGCGGAGGAACAGCTGCTCGGCGTCGTCCGCGGTGTCGTTGAAGCCGCCGTCGGGCGCGCGGAACCGTTCCAGCACCAGATCGAGCACACCGACCGCCTCGACGAGCCACGCCGGGTCGCCGTCCGCCTGGAACAGGGCGAGCAGCCCGGCGGCCAGGTCGGCGTGATCGACCAGCACGGCCGCACCGGGTCCGGCCACCCCGGCCCGGGACGATCGGCGCCACCGTCCGCCCACCCGATGGACCTCCAGCAGGTAGCGAGCCGCACCGCCCGCCGCGTCCACCCAGTCCGCACGTCCCACCGCCGCACCGGCCTCGGCCAGCGCCCTGATCGCCAGGCCGTTGCTCCGCAACACGACGATCTCGTCACGTCCAGGCTGCGGCCGGCGGTTCCGGGTGGCCAGAAGGGCCCGCCGAACCCGCGCGAACCAGGCCGGGTCGTCGGGTTCGGCCGGCAGCCGCAGGACGGCGCCGCCCAGTTCGCCCGGGTGGTCGGGCCGGTCCAGGCCGAACAACGCGGCCGCGCGCAGCGCGTCGGATTCACCGAGCACGTCCGCGAACTGCACGTGATCCCACAGGTAGGTCGCCCCTTCCACACCGGCCGTGTCGGCGTCCAGGGAAGCGGCGAATGCACCGCCGGGAAGCCGGAGCTCACGGAGCAGAAAATCGGCGGTGTGCTCGGTGATCCGACTCGAGAGCGCCGACCCGGTGCGCCTGCCGTGATGCGCGTACAGCTGCAGCAGGAGTGCGTTGTCGTCCAGCATCTTCTCGAAATGCGGTACATGCCAACGAGAGTCGACGCTGTACCGGGAAAAGCCACCGGCCAACTGGTCATAGATGCCGCCCCTGGCCATCCGCTCCAGGGTGAGGGTCACGCCCTGGAGGGCATTGGGGTCGGCGGTCCGCTCGTGGTTGCGCAGGAGGAATTCGCACACCATCGCGGGCGGGAACTTCGGGGCTCCGGGAAAACCGCCGTTGACCAGGTCCATCTGGCCGACCAGGGATCGGGCCGTCGCGGTCAACTCCTCGTCGTCGGGCGGCCGGCCTTGATCCGTGTCGTCGCCGGCCGGCCCGGTGGAGACGTTCACCTCGGTCAACGACTGCCGAATCCCGGCTGCCGCGTGCCGCACCTGCTCGTTGTCGTCGCGCCAGGCGGTGGTGATCGCAGTCAGCAGCTGACGGAACGACGGTTGCCGCCCCCAGGGGACCGGCGGGTAGTAGGTGCCGGCGTAGAACGGTTCCCGGTCCGGCGTCAGGAAGCACGTCATCGGCCAGCCGCCGGAGCCGGTCAGGGCCTGGGTGGCGTTCATGTAGACGGCGTCGACGTCCGGCCGTTCCTCGCGGTCGACCTTGACGGCCACGAAATCGCGGTTGATCTGGGCCGCGGTGTCCTCGTCCGAGAAGGACTCCCGAGCCATGACGTGGCACCAGTGGCAGGAGGCGTAGCCGATGGACAGCAGCACCGGGCGGTCCAGGCGTTCGGCCTCCGCGAACGCCTCCGGCCCCCACGGCCACCAATCCACCGGATTCCCGGCGTGCTGGAGCAGATAGGTGCTGGTCGAGGTGGCCAGCCGGTTCGCCATGCGCTACTGCGGCGAGTCGGGCGGGGCTGAGCCGTTCGGCGACGATCCGGCGTCCCCGGACCGACCGGGATCGGCGGCCCGGCCGACAATCGTTCCGCTCTCCGTCGACCGGGACGCCGACGCCTCCACCGACACCGGGTCCGAGGAACCGAACGACTCCGGCACCTTCTTCAGGTTGCGGTTCATGGATTTGACCAGGAAGTAGAGCGCCACGCACATCAGCACGATGATCAGCAACCCGACGGGCGCCGCCTCACCCCACTCCGGACCGTGACCCGTGGTCGGATCGATGTCCGACGGACTGTCGCCACCGTCGGCCAGAAAGAGCGCCACCGCGACGGGGTTCACGGTCGGTCCTGCCGCTTCGTGCCGGGCGGCAGCGACACGTCGACGCTGCTACTCGTTCGTTCCGCACTCACCACACCACCCGCACTCACCACACCACCCGCACTCACCACACCACCCGCTCCCGGATTCCGGCGAACAGGTCCGTCTCCGGCACCTCGGTGTCCACCAGTGACCTGGCCAGTTCGTAGTCGTCGGTCGCCCACACCGCGGCCTCGATGTCGTGCGGCACGGCGAACCAGTGCGAAGTGGGGTCGATCTGGGTCTCGTGCGCGAGTAGGGCCAGGTCACGGCGGGGGAAGAAGTCGGCCGCCTCGATCTTGGTGGTCGTCCGGAGACCGGGATCGGGCCGAGGATTGCCCGCGAACCGCTCGATCCACTCGTCGAACGGCCCGTCACCCGTCCGCTCCCGAACGGCCTCGTTGATGGCCAGCATCCGCGCCTTCGAGAAGCCCACGTTGTAGTACAGCTTGAGCGGTTGCCAGGGCTCTCCGGTGCCGGGGAACGCATCCGGGTCGCCGGCCGCCTCGAAGGCGGCCATCGACACCACATGGCAACGGATGTGGTCCGGGTGGGGATATCCGCCGTTCTCGTCGTACGTCGTCATCACATGCGGGCGGAACGCCCGGATCACCCGGACCAGGGCCTCGGTTTCCACATCGACGCCCAGCACGGCGAAGCTTCCCTCGGGCAGGTTCCAGGTGTCGGGGTCGCCCTCGTGATAGCCGGAATCCTGGAAGCCGAGCCAGGTGTGGGCCACACCCAGGATCTCGGCCGCCCTGGCCATCTCGGTGATCCGCAGGGCCGGGATGTCGGTCTCGGTGTTGGCGAACCTGGGATTCAGGATGTCTCCGCGCTCGCCGCCGGTGCAGGACACCACCATGACGCCGACGCCGTCGTGGGCGTACTTGGCCAGGCTGGCGGCACCCTTGCTCGATTCGTCGTCGGGGTGGGCGTGCACCGCCATCAGACGAAGCGGCGCCGCAGTGGCCGCGGCGGCGCGCTGCTCTGCGGCGTCGGCCGGCACTACGCCGTTCGGGATCTGATCTGCCGTATCCATCTGACCTTCACTCACCGTGCCTTGGAGTCCTTGCCGAGTCCGGCGTTCCACCTGTCGTGAAGCTATTGTCCACCGCCTCGGCCCGTGGTCCGACACGCAGACCGTTTTCCAGGTGGCGGTCCCCGCGCGTGAACAGGTGCGGACCCCCCGACCGAGAACCGGACGGGGCACCACACCGCGGCGAGTCGGCGGCGGATGACCCGGTAGGCCGTCGGCCCGGCCCGGATCTGTTCCAGCTCAGTCGTCGCGTGTTAAACTGGTTCCCATTCAGGCGGCCCCACGGGGCCGTCTGCCGTTTTCTCCCCAGGAGCGAACGACGGGTGCGGCAACGGACCCGACCCCGTCCGCGATTCATCACATCGTCTGCGGACGTGTGCACGGCGTGATGTTGGCACCGTGACCCGCGGGGTGGTCAGGTGATCAGACGTAGAGAACGCACCGCGTCACCCGCTTCACCTCTTGTTGGTTTCACTTTCAGTACCATTCGGGCCCTTTATGTGCATAGCAAGGAGTTGCCATGACCGGAACAGTCGCAACCTGGCTCACCCAGGAGGCGCACGATCGTCTCAAGCACGAACTCGACGAGCTCGTCCTCCAACGACCGGTCATCGCCTCGGAAATCAACGCCCGCCGTGAAGAAGGCGACTTGAAGGAGAACGGCGGATATCACGCCGCCCGCGACGAGCAGGCCAAGCAGGAGGACCGGATCCGCAAGATCCAGGAACTGCTGCGCGAAGCCCAGGTCGGCGTACGGCCGGCCGACGACGGCGTCGTCGAGCCCGGCATGGTCGTGACCGTGGCCTTCGACGGCGACGAGAGTGACCAGGAGACGTTCCTGCTCGGGTCCCGCGAAGAGGGCGCGCACGGTTCGCTGCAGGTGTACTCGCCGCAGTCGCCGCTCGGCGCAGCGATCAGCGGAGCGACCAAGGGCGAATCACGGGAGTACCAGCTCCCCAACGGCAAGACCCAGAAGGTCAGCATCGTCGAGGCCAAACCGTTCGTCGGCTGACCGGGCTCCCGGCAGAGCGGGCGGACATCCGCAAACGATCGGGCATCGTCAGCGGTGGTCGATCACCCGGTAACTCTGCTCGGCCAAACGCTCGAGCAGTTCGTCACGATGCGCCGGGCCGCGACATTCCAGCCGCAGGTCGACCTCGACGTCACCCAGGGCCAGACTGTTGCCCAGCCGAGACTGTTCGACGTCCACCACGGACGCTCCGAGTTCGCCGACCAGCGCCAACAGCCCGGCCAGCGAACCGGGCCGGTCCGAGATCTCGATCCGCAGCGACAGGAAGCGACCGGCGGCCACCAGGCCGTGCTGGGTGACGTGCAGCAGCACCAGCGGGTCGATGTTTCCGCCGGACAGGACGGCGACCACCGGCGGCTCGAACGTGTTCGGCTGGGCCATGATCGCCGCGATGGCGGCGACGCCGGCCGGTTCGACGACCAGTTTGGCCCTTTCCAGGCACAGCAGCATGGCCCGTGACAGCTGGTCCTCCGACACCGTCACGATCTCGTCCACCAGCCCGCTGACGTGCAGGAAGGTCAGCGGAGTCGGCTCGCCCACGGCGATCCCGTCGGCCAGCGTGGACATCTGCAGGAGCCGTACCGGGCGCCCGGCGGCCAGCGACATGGGCCACGCGGCGGCCTGTTCGGCCTGAACACCGACGATCTTGACGTCCGGGCGCCGGGGCTTGACGGCGGCGGCGACACCGCTGATCAGGCCGCCCCCGCCGGCCGCCACCACGATGGTCGCCACGTCGGGTACCTGCTCCAGGATCTCGAGTCCGAGCGTGCCCTGGCCGCGGAGCACATCCGGATGGTCGAACGGGTGCACCAGTACGGCACCCGTTCGGCTGGCGAAAGCCCTCGCCTCGACCAGAGACTCGTCCAGGGTCTCACCGACCAGGTGGACCGTCGCCCCGTAGGCCCGGGTAGCCGTCAGCTTGGCAATGGAAGCGCCCACCGGCATGTACACGGTGGCATCACAGCCGAGCAGAGCGGCGGCCAACGCGACACCCTGCGCATGGTTGCCGGCACTGGCCGCCACCACCCCGTTGGCGCGCTCAGCGTCGCTCAGCCGAGCGATCCTGGTATAGGCGCCGCGGATCTTGAACGATCCGGTGCGTTGGAGATTCTCGCACTTGAGGTAGACCGGGCCGCCCACCAGCAGATTCAGCGGGCGGGAGGACTCCATCGGGGTGTGCCGGATGACGCCGTCGAGCAGCTCGGCCGCCGCCTCGATCTCCTCGACGGTGACCAGGTCGACCAGGGATTCGCTCATCACCGCATCCTGCCAGGAGCCCGGTGGGGGCGCGCGGACCCGGCGGGCCGGCTCAGTCCAACGCGTCCGCGAGGTCGGCCAGCAGGTCGTCGACGTCCTCGATACCGACCGACAGTCTGATCAGGTCGTCCGGCACCTCCAGGGCAGAGCCGGCCACGCTGGCGTGGGTCATCAGGGCCGGATGTTCGATCAGCGACTCGACGCCCCCCAGCGACTCGGCGAGGATGAACAGCCGGGTCCGTGAACAGATCTTCACCGCCTCCTCGCGGCCGCCGACCACCCGGAAGGACACCATGCCGCCGTACCGGAGCATCTGCCCGGCAGCGACATCGTGACCGGGGTGGCTGTTGAGCCCGGGATAGTAGACGCGGCCGACGCGGCGGTGCGACGCCAGCATGTCCGCGACCGATTCGGCGTTGTCGCAGTGCTTCTCCATCCGGATGGCCAGCGTCTTGAGGCCCCGCAGGGTCAGCCACGCATCGAACGGCCCGGCGATCGCGCCCATCGACTTGGCGTGAAAATTGAACGCCTCGCCGAGTTCGTCGTCGGCGGTGATCAGCGCCCCACCGATCACATCGGAATGGCCACCCACATATTTGGTGGTCGAATGCAGCACCACGTCGGCCCCCAGGACGAGCGGCTGCTGCAAATAGGGCGAGGCGAAGGTATTGTCCACCATCAGTTTTGCGCCCGACGCGTGGGCGATGTCGGCGAGCGGCCCGATATCGGCAATGGTCAGCAATGGATTGGTCGGGGTTTCGCACCAGATCATTCTGGTTTGCGGCCGAATGGCGGCCCGGACCGCGTCCAGGTCGCAGATGGGCACCGCTGTGTAGGTCAAGCCCCACGGCACACCGATCTTGTCGATCAGCCGGAACGACCCGCCGTAGGCGTCGTCCGGGATGATCAGGTGATCGCCGGGGCGCAGCATCGCTCTGATGGCCGCGTCGGCGGCGGCCATCCCGGAGGCGAACGCGTAACCATGCCGCCCCCGCTCGGCGCTGGCCAGCGCACGCTCCAGTGCCGTTCTGCTCGGGTTCCCGGCCCTGGAGTAGTCGTACCCGGCCTTGGTCTCGCCGACCACGTCCTGCGCGAAGGTGGAGGTTTGAAAGATGGGCACCACCAGCGCGCCGGTCGTGGGGTCGGGGGCCTGGCCGACGTGAATGGCGCGGGTGGCGAAGCCGTCATCGGCAGGACCGGTCATACGATCAGGCTAAGCCGTGCCGGTCGTCGTCAGAGTCAGCGGTGCCGGTGCGGACGGCGGGCGCGGCCTCAGCCGGCCAGGAAGTTCAGCAGGTCGGCCCTGGTCAACACGCCCGCCGGCTTACCGTCGTCGATCACCATGACGGCGTCGGACAGTTCCAGCGCGCTCCGGATCGCCGGAATGTCCTCACCGGCTCCGACCAGCGGAAACGCATCGTCCATATGCGCGGACACGGCATCGGCCAACGACGACCGGCCGGTGAACAGGTCTTCCAGCAGGGCCCGCTCGGAGACCGACCCGACGACTTCACCGGCCATCACCGGCGGCTCCGCCGAGACGACCGGCATCTGGGACACCCCGTACTCGTGCATGATCTCCACCGCGTCCCGGACCGTTTCCTTGGGGTGGGTGTGCACCATCGCGGGCAGCTCGCCGCTCTTGCGCCGCAACACGTCTCCCACCGTGGTGCGGCCGTCGCGGGAAAGAAATCCGTAGGACGCCATCCAACCGTCGCTGAAGATCTTGGACAGGTAACCCCGGCCGCCGTCGGGGAGCAGCACCACCACCACGTCGTCCTCGGTCAGTCTCCGGGCGAGCCGCAGCGCCGCCACCACCGCCATCCCACACGACCCGCCGACCAGCAGACCCTCCTCCCGGGCCAGCCGCCGGGTGTAGGCGAAGGAATCGGCGTCCGAGACGGCGATGATCTCGTCGGCCACCGTCGGGTCGTAGGCCTTCGGCCAGAAGTCCTCCCCGACGCCCTCCACCAAGTAAGGACGGCCGGTTCCCCCCGAATAGACCGAACCCTCCGGGTCGGCCCCGATCACCTGCACCTTCCCGCCGGACACGTCCTTGAGGTAGCGACCCGTCCCGGAGATGGTCCCGCCGGTGCCGACACCGGTGACGAAATGGGTGACCAGGCCGTCGGTGTCGGACCAGATCTCGGGTCCGGTCGATGCGTAATGGCTGGCCGGATTGGCCGGATTGGCGTACTGGTCCGGCTTCCATCCGTTCGGCGTCTCGCGCACCAGCCGGTCGGACACCGAGTAGTAGCTGCCCGGGTCCTCCGGCGCGACCGCCGTCGGACAGACCACGACCTCCGCGCCGTAGGCCCGCAGCACGTTGCGCTTGTCCTCGCTCACCTTGTCCGGGCACACGAAGACGCACTTGTATCCGCGCTGCTGGGCGACCAACGCCAAACCCACCCCGGTGTTCCCACTGGTCGGTTCGATGATGGTGCCCCCCGGGGCGAGCGCCCCGGAATCCTCGGCCTCGGTGACCATCCTCAGGGCGATGCGATCCTTGACCGATCCGCCCGGATTGAAGTACTCGAGCTTGGCCAGCACCAGCGGCTTGAGGCCGGCCGCCAGCGAATTGAGCCTGACCAGTGGCGTACCGCCGACCAGATCGATCACTGACTGGGCATAGCGCACGAGAATCTCCTTGTCGGTGTGACCGTGTCAGGTGGCAGGACGCGACGGTTTCCGGGGATGACCGGAGCGGTTTTCTTTCCGGACAGGGAATGCCACAACGCCATCATCGCGTTGCCTGTGCTGTCAGGCTAATGGCCGGGTTCGACATCCGGTCGGCGCAGGTTTCTGTGGCTTCCCGATCGTCGCCCTCGAGTGGCCGTGCTGCTGCGCCGTCCCGCGGGCACCGGTGAGGCAGGAAGAGGTCGAGATGTCGCCAGCTGAGGTGAGTGGGAGCGGGCCCAGCGCCGGGATCGTCGGGGCCACGGTCGGCGGCGGGGCGAAGACGTTGGTGGCCGCGGCCGCCGGGCTCGGCGTGGTGGCCGGGCTGGCCGGGGCGGCCGTTGCCGCCGTGCTCAACCAGGCCAGAGCGACCGTCAGGAAGATCGAGCAGGCCGCGGTCGACGCCGCGGTGGCCGACGGTTTGCTGCCGGCCGGCGTGCTGCCCGTGGGGTTCGACGTGGCTGCGCTCCCGGTCCCGCGGGCCGACGGCGTGTATGGGCCGGACGGATCACTCCTCCCTCCGATGACCGCACCCGACGGGCGCCCCTCCCCTCGTCCGCTGGTGTTGGCGATGTTGGGCGACTCGACCGCGGTAGGCTACGGCACACGGGACCCCGCTGAGCTGCCCGGTGTGCTGCTGGCCAGGGGACTGGCTGCCTCCCTCGGGCTACCGGTTCGCCTGCGCACCCACGGTCTGAGCGGCTGCGGCGCCTCGGACCTGTCCCGGCAGGTCTTCCAAACCGTGGCCGAACCGGTGGATCTGGTGGTGATCGTGGTGGGGGGCAACGACATCCGGGACAGGGTGCCGCCCCGCAGGTCGGCCGACCTCCTCGGTGACGCGGTAGCTGCACTGCGGGCCCAGCGCATACCGGTGGTCGTCGGAACCTGCCCGGACTTCGGGGTCATCGAGCCCATCCCCCAGCCGTTGCGATCCGTCCTGCACACCTGGTCGGTGTTGCTGGCCACACTCCAGGAACGGGCGGTCCTGGCCGCAGGCGGGCGGTCCGTGGCCATCGGCAGGATGGTCAGCCCGCAGTTCGCCCACCACCCGGAGATGTTCGCCGGCGACCACTTCCACCCCTCCGCCGCCGGCTACGCCCGGGCTGTGGCGGCCCTGTTGCCGGCCGCGCTGGACGAGATCCGGTCGGTCGACGCCGGTGTCGACTCTGGGCACACCGTCGTGGCCTGAGGACAGGTCAGGGCAGGCCCAGCTGTCTGGCCAACCCCATCAGCACGGCGTCGACGTGCTCGCGCGGGACGCCGGCCGCAAGAGCATCGGCGGTGAGCACCTCGAGCTGGTCGGCCAGCCCGTAGACTCCGACATCGGGGACCGGCGGCCGCCGGAACGCGTCGGCCTGCGCGGCCATCTGCGCCAACTCGGCAAGCGCCGTCCGGGTGTGCTGCAGCCGGTCGGCGTGCCGCCACGAGGAGACGTTCCACACCCGCAGGCGCCGGAACGTCTCCTGCCACCCGCCGGCGGCGGGCCGTCCGGTCAATTGCTGCGGAGACTTCCGAGCAGCCGCAGGATCTCCAGGTACAACCACACCATGGTCACCATCAGCCCGAACGCGAAGTACCAGGCCGAGCGGGCCGGGGCACCGGCCTTGATGGCCCGGTCGATCTGATCGAAGTCGAGCAGGAAACTGAGCGCCGCGATCACGATGATGACGACCGAGATGACGATGGACAGCGGGCCGCCGTCACGCAGGTGCGTCTGAACGCCGAAGGCGCCCGCGATCAGGTCGAAGACGACCAGCACGAGCACGCCGATCATGGCGCCGATCAACATCTTGGTGAACTTGGGGGTGACCCGGATGGCGCCGGTCTTGTAGACGATCAACATCCCGCCGAAGACTCCGAGCGTTCCCACGAGGGCCTGCAGCCCGATCCCCTGATAACCGCGTATGGACTCGAACGCACCGGTGATGGCGCCGAGCAACACCCCCTCCGCCACTGAGTAGGCCAGGATGAGGCCTGGGTTGGTGGACTGCTTGAAGATGATCACCAGCGACAGGACCAGCCCGACGATCAGAGCCGGGATGGCGAGCACCCAGGTGGAGCTGAACGAGATGGTCAGGATGGCGGCCACCACACCGACGCCGAGCACGGTGGCGGTCTTGGCCACTACGTCGTCGATGGTCAGGAAGCGCTCTCGTGCCGGCGCCCCCGTCGACGGCTGGGCATACATCTGCTGCAGGTAGGCGGCGCTCGGCGCTACCCCCTGCGTCTGGGTACCGGGCGGCTGCCGGAGGCTGCGGAACGCCGGGTTATTACTCTGCACGATGGACTCCTTTGGACGACAACGACTCGTGGACCGCCCGGGCACCTCCGCGAGGGTGGAGGCGCGGTTCGGGGTCGCCAGACGCGCGGACAAGATCTCTGCTGGGCGGTCAACGCTACAACGCCCACCCTGACCGCACAGTTCCCCCGGCCGTGCGGAGCCGGCGGAAGTGCCCCCGGCGGGACTCGAACCCGCACTGAACCGATTTTAAGTCGGTCGCCTCTGCCGATTGGGCTACGGGGGCCGCGGGGTGGCGACCTGGGGGCCTCGGGTCAAGGGTAGGGCCCGGGCCCACCTGGGCCGACACCCCCGGGCTACCGCGAACACTGCACACGCCGCAGCACAGCAGCCCGCCGCGAGCACAGCAACGAGCGCAACGAAGTGGGCCGCACGGCGTCGTCTCCGACAGTGTGCGGCCCACTCGTCATCGCGACCGTCGGCACCCCGCTGCTCTGATCACGACGTCACCAGTGCTGCGTTACTTGCGGATGGTGGTGCAGCCCAGGAACCGCTTCTTGGTCGTTCCGGCGCCCACGGCCCACACGCACACCGAACTCGTACCCTTCCCGAGCCACACCAGCGCGCTGTAGCGGTGCTTGCCGGAGATCTTGAAGGCTCGGTTGACGTCGGTCGATGCCCGGTTCGCGGTGATGGTGTACGTCCGGTGACCGTTGACCACGGCGATCACCTTGGTCGACCGGTTCGCGACGGTGTTGTCGAAAGTCCAGCCCCACACCACGGCCCGGGCCCCGGACCACGGCTTGACCCTGTTCCACGACCGGAGCGTCGGGGGCACCTTGACGGTGCGGCAGCCCAGGGACTTGTTGTGCGCGGAGGACTTGCCGAGGGCGGTCACGCAGACCCGGTAGGAACCGGCGACCGCCGGGATCGAGGCGGTGAAGCCGTGACCACCGGCCACGCGCATCACCCGGTTGACATCGCGCCGGGCCGACGCCGCACGTACCACGGTCGGCGCTCCGTTGACGGTGATCCGCACCGAACTCGACCGGCCGGCGGCGGCCAGGTTCGCGGCCCAGCCGACGACCGTCAGGTGGCCCCTGTCGCGGGACAGGGTGACCTTGTCCAGGTGACCGTCCGTGCGTTCGGGAGTCGCCGCTTTGGCCCTCGTCACACCACTGGGACCACCGGACCCACCGGCCGGTAGGCCCACGATGCGGGCGCACGTCCACGGGGACCAACCGCGCTGCTGCCACAATTTGTACGCCAAAGCATCCTGGGTGGCGGGGCTGGCGTTGCTCGGCAATCCGGTGCCACCGACGCTTCGCCACGTTCCGAGATCAAATTGGTACGCACCGTAATAGCCGTTTCCGGTATTAATAGCGTAGTTACCACCGGATTCGCAAGTGCGCAACCTCAGCCAATCGGTGGATGATGGCTCAGCGCTGGCCGTCCCGACGGTCCCGACGAGAACGCCGATACCGACCAGCACGGAGATGGTGGCCCCGATCGCCCTATTACGTCGAAGTCGTACTCTGATTCGGCTACGTTCTGCCCCTCGCGGGACGGTCGGCAACTGTTCATGCGCGTGCATCAAGTCGGCTCTCTTTCAGGTCAGCTCTTGCAGGTCAGACCCCCTGGCAACGCGTCATTTAGCACAGCGGCCGGCCGGACCGCTTCGGGTACGTTACCTGAACGAGATAGGAAAGTTGCAGTCCTGAGGCGAAAAAGTTTTGTTACAGATCTGCTCCACGCTGAAATTCGATGTGAATCCGGCACCCAGCGGGGCGGTGTCGATCACGAATTCCATCCGGATCGGGACGAATAGCCGAGCAATACGACCGATTCCCGCAGATGGTGCGCAGAGCGAACTATCTACGATTCATAGCCACCACGGCCGGCCTCACCTGGAAATTCACCACTGTTCGCCGGGCATGACGGGCCGACTCCGGTCATGTGGGCGGCGTCCTACGGCCGTGTAATTACCGGCTCGTCATTCTGCGTCGTTCCGGGCGGCCAGCGACAGTGCCAGACCATCGAGGATGTCGTGTTCGGAGACTGTGATCTCCTCGACGAACCCCGGCCCGACCCGCCGGCCGACCGCGGTGACCAGAGTCGACAACACCATGGCGCCGGCTCCGATCACGTCGACCCGACCCGGATGCATGTAGGGCAGCGCCGCGCGATGGGCTCTGGTCGCTCCGAGCAGGAACTGCGCGACCTCGTGAACCCGGCGAGAACCGATCCGGGACAGGTGGATGCGCTCCGGGTCGTAGGTCGGCAGGCGAAGCGCCGCGGCCGCGACGGTGGTGGCTGTGCCAGAAACCGGCACCAGTCGCCGGATCGTCCGCACCGGCAACCGGTCCAGGCCGTCGGCCAGCATCGAGCGGGTCAGCTCGACCGCCTCGTGGCGTTCCTCCGCGGTAGGGGGATCACTGCGGAGAATGCGCTCGGTGAGCCGCACACAGCCGATGTCCAGGCTCAACCGGTCGGCGATCTGTATCCGGCCGCCGACCACCGACCCGACCACCATTTCGGTCGATCCGCCGCCGATGTCCACCACCAGGAACGGACCGGTAGCCGGATCCAGATCGCCCACCACACCCCGGAAGGACAGCTCAGCCTCCTCGGCACCGCTGATCACCTCCGGGTCCTGCCCGAGCGTGGCCCGGACCATGCCGACGAAGTCGTTCCGGTTGGCGGCGTCGCGGGTGGCGGACGTAGCGGCCATTCTCACCTCCACCGCTCCGCTGGCCCGGATGACGGCCACGTAGTCGGCCAACGCGCTCCACGTCCGGTCGATGGCCCCGGTGGACAACCGGCCCGTGGCGTCGACACCTTCACCGAGCCGAACCACCCGCATCTCCCGATGCACGTCGGCGAGCCGCACCTGACCGTCCACCGTGGTCAGATCGGCGACCAGCAACCGAATCGAGTTGGTGCCGCAGTCGATCGCCGCGACCCGCACCGGCGTGTCGTGTCCACCGCCGCCGTAGTGGCCCACCTGCTCCTCATCCTCGTTCCCGGTCATCGGGTCCGGCTCCCTGCTCGCCGCGGGCTCGGTCACGGCGCGTCCGCACCGAGCGTGGTCAGATCAATCTCACCGAATCGGGCCAGCAGCCCGGCCCCGCCCAGCGCCATCACCAGCCCGAGGACGGCCACCGCCACGAAACCCGAGCGGATACCGTCCCCCAGGAACGCCAGGCCGATCACCGACGGCACCACGGTTTCGGTACTCAGCACCAACGCGGTGACTGTGGTCACCGCGACCCGTTGCAACGCCAGGGCGAACAGCATCATCCCCAGAAGGCCGCCCACGGCGATCGCCCAGGTAGCCGGCGAACCGATCATCGCCCACCAGGGGTCGGGGATGCGCAGCGTACGGGACGCGATCGCCGTGATCGCAAAGCACAGCCCGGCGGTGACCCCGAGAACCGCAGCGGCCGGCGCTCCGTCGAGCCGCAGTCCGGCCGCCCCGACCAGCCCGACCGGTACCGTCGCGGCCAGCATCACCCAGTACCAGACCGCCCCCAGCACCACGTCGGCCTCGGCGCCCGCCGAGACGGCCACCAGGACGAGCCCGACACCGAGTGCGGCCAGGGCCAGCCATTCGTTTCTCCCCAACCGGGCCCCCATCGCCGCAGCGATCGAGGCGGTGACCCCGACACTGCCGGCCACGATCGATTGGACCAGGAACAACGGTTGGTGCAACTGCAGGGCCACCACGGAGGCCACGAACCCGACGCCGTCCAGGGCTACGCCCGTGAGATAGGGAAGCTGACCGAACATGCGGATGAGAAAACGTGGATCCATGTTGTCGGCGGTCGCCGTGCGGCGGGCCGAGACGGCTTGCAGCACGGATGCGCCGCCGTAGCACACCGAGGCGAAAACCGCGCAGAGCAGCCCGATCACCATCGTGTGCTCACAACGTCGAGCAGCTCGGCCCGCCGCGAAAATATTCGCTCAGCCGGTCGACGGCTTCGTCGCCGAGCGGGTTCACCCCGCGCCCGACCGCCAGCGAATGGGCCACCAGCACGTGCAGGCACTTCACCCGATCGGGCATGCCGCCGGCCGTCACCTCGATACCGAGATCGGCCAACTCGTTGCGGTGGGCCAGGTAGCTTTCGTGGGCCAGCCGGTAGCGGTGGGCCAGGTCCTCGTCGTACCCGAGCCGCTCCGTCATCTCGCGCATCAGTCCGGCCGACTCCATGCGGCTGACCGCCGCGGTCAGCGCACCACAACACAGGTAGTACATGGTCGGGAACGGGCTGCCGTCCTCGAGCCGCGGCGAGGTCAGCACCACTGCGGGAACAAGGTGGGCGCACCGGTAGGCCACCGCGAGCATGCCTCGCGGCGGGCGGCCCAGTTCCCGGGTGACCGCCGTGCGGTCGTCCTCCGTCACCTCCCACAGGTGCGGTGCCGCACCGAACAGCCGGGGATCGGGAGTCATCTCGGCGCCTTGCCGCCCGGCGCTGTTGCTCCTGGTTCGACCCCGGCCGGGTCGGACAACGTGGCCCAGAGGTGTTGGTACCACGGCGCAGTGGTCGTCGCGGCGACCGGTGTGGTCGGTGTCGGTGTCGGCAACGCGGGGGCGTTGACCACGTACACGGTGTCCCCCGGCTTGACGTACTGCAGGCGCCGCCTGGCCTCCGACTCGATGTAGGCGGGATCGGCCAGCGCGGCCTTCTCCTGCTCCAGCGAGGCATATTGGACGCGCAGCTGCTGCTCCTGGCTGACCGTGGCGCCCAGTTCGGCGCGCTGGGTCAGGTAGTCCCGCAGCGGGACCGCCAGGGCCAGGGCGACGGCGCAGAACACCAGGCCGAGCACGGCCACCTGCCTGGCCAGTTGCGACCTGCCCCTGACGACCCGCGGCGCCGCGGCACCCGGTGCGGTGAACGGGCCGACTCGCCGGCCGGTTCCCGCCGCGGTGGACGGCGCGTTACCGGGCCTGGTCCCGGCCGGGCCGGACGCTGTCCCGCGGGCCCGTGAACCCGCCGACCGGGACCACCGCGACGACCGGGACCACCGCGAGGACCCCGCCCTGGTCGACCCCGCCCTGGTCGACCCCGCCGTGGTCGGCGCCGACGGCTCGGTATCCGGCTGGGGGTCCGCTGTCCCGCCTTCGGATGCCGCCGAAGCGGAGCCGGGTTCGTCGATCGGGCGGCGGCCACCCGACCGTGGTTTCGGCGCGGAGCCGGGCCCACGGTCGGCCCGCCCACCGGACCGGGACGGCCCGGTATTGCGTGCGCGTCGCCGTGGCGTGCTCTCCATCAGGTGGCACCTGCTGCCCGTCTAGGTATGGCGTGGCTCCGGCCGGCGGTGCTCCCCCACGGCCCGGAATCGGCTCGGATCAGCCCTTGAACCGCGGAAAAGCGAGGTCGCCCAGATACCGGCCGGCATCACCCAGGTTGTCTTCGATGCGCAGCAGCTGGTTGTACTTGGCGACGCGCTCGGACCGGGCCGGGGCGCCGGTCTTGATCTGTCCGCAGCCGGTGGCCACGGCCAGATCGGCGATCGTGGTGTCCTCGGTCTCGCCCGAGCGGTGGCTCATCATGCAGCGGTAGCCCGACGACTGGGCCAGCGTGACGGCGTCCAACGTCTCGGACAGCGTGCCGATCTGGTTCACCTTGACCAGCAGCGCGTTGGCCGCTCCCCTGGCGATGCCCTCCTCGATGCGGTCCGGGTTGGTCACGAACAGGTCGTCGCCCACGATCTGGATCTTGCTGCCCATCTCCGATGTCATTGCCACCCAGCCGTCCCAGTCGTCCTCGGACAGCGGATCCTCGATGGACACGATGGGATAATTGGCCACCAGTTCGGCGTAGTACTTCACCAGGTCTTCGGACGACTTCTTCGCGCCTTCGAAGGTGTAGGCGCCGTCGGCAAAGAACTCGGTGGCGGCGACGTCCATCGCGAACGCGATGTCGCTGCCGGGAGTGAAACCCGCCTTGGTGACGGCCTCGGTGATCAGGTCAAGGGCGGCCCGGTTGGATGCCAGCGACGGAGCAAAACCACCCTCGTCGCCGAGACCAGTCGAGTAGCCGGCCTTCTTCAGCACCGATTTCAACGAGTGGTAGACCTCCGCCCCCCAGCGCAACGCCTCCCGAAAGCTGGGCGCACCGATCGGCGCGATCATGAACTCCTGGACGTCGACGCCGCTGTCGGCGTGTGCTCCGCCGTTGACGATGTTCATCATCGGAACCGGCAGTATGTGCGCGTTGGGGCCGCCGATGTAGCGGAAGAGCTCCAACTCGGCCGACTCCGCCGCGGCCTTGGCCACGGCCAGCGACACCCCGAGGATGGCGTTGGCACCGATCCGGCTCTTGTCCGGGGTGCCGTCGAGGTCGATCAGCTTCTGGTCGATCAGCCGCTGTTCGGTGGCGTCGAAACCGACCAGCTCCGGGCCGATCTCGTCCAGGACGGCCTCGACGGCCTTCTGCACGCCCTTACCGAGGTAACGGGCCGGATCCCCGTCCCGCAGTTCGACGGCCTCGTGCTCGCCGGTCGAGGCGCCGGACGGTACCGCGGCACGGGCCAGCGACCCGTCCTCCAGGGCGACCTCCACCTCGATCGTGGGATTTCCCCGCGAGTCGAGGATTTCGCGGGCTCCGATGAGTTCGATGGCCGCCACGGGCACATCCCTTCGCTAGCAGGTCGGTTGGTGAAGCCCCGGCCGCACGTCCGGGGCACCCTGATGCGGGTGACATCGGAACGCCCGGCGCGACGGGACGCAGGGGCTGGAGCCACGCTGCTCCGGCGCTCAGCCTATCGGCGCCCCCGGGTCGGTCGGCACCGGACTCGCCCGGTCGGCGCCGGCACGTCACTACGCGGCAAGTCGGCCGATTCGGTCCCGGCGTGCGGTCCGGCCGGTGGATAGTGCGAGCTGTGTCATCGGGTTTTCCGGTGTCCGTCCGGTGCATCGCCCACTGCGACGTGCCGCTGATTTCCCCACGTCCATCCGGGAGCACACATGAATGAGCATCGCAGTGACGATCGGGCACCGGGTGCGCATCATCCGGTCGTCAGCGCGGCCATTGAACGCAAGGCCGCGGACGTACAGGTGAAGATCGCCGTCGCCATCACCACGTTCGCCGGCTCGATGCTGTTCGTCTATCTGCACATCATCGTCTTCGCCGCCTGGATGTTGTTCATCGAGAAGTCGCCGTGGCAGACGCTCACGCTGATCGTGTCGCTGGAGGCGATCTTCCTGTCCACCTTCGTGATGATCGGTCAGAACCGATCAGCCGCCTTCCAGCAGGCCAAAGCCGATCACGACTTCACCGAACAGGAACTCGAACTCAAGACCAACACGGACCTGACCAGGCAGATCCACGCGCTGACCACCGAACTTCACCGGCGTCTGCTGAACCCGTCCCACACGGAATCGATCACCGGCTGACGGGGCCGGTCAGCCGTCCAGCGCGCGCAACCGGGGCAGCACCTCGGATCCGTACAGCTCGAGGAATCTGGCCTGATCAGGACCCGGAGCATGAAAAACCAGGTGGTTGAAGCCCAGATCCAGGTAGCGGCGGATCTTTTCCACGTGTTCGTCGGCGTCGGTCGAGACGATCCACCGGGAGGCCGCCTGTTCGACGGGCAGGTCGTCGGCGAGCCGCTGCATCTCGATCGGGTCCTCGACCCCGCTCTTCTGCTCCGGGGTGAGCGCCAGCGCTCCCCAATACCTGGTGTCCCCCAGTGCCCGTTCGCGGTCGTGGTCGAAGGACACCTTCATCTCGATCAGCAGATCCATGTCCTGCAGCGTCCGGCCGACCTTGCCGGCACCCTCGGACAGCGCCGGGAGCAGGGTGTCCCGGTAGAGCGTGTCGGCCTTGCCGGAGGTGGTGATGAAGCCGTCGGCGATCCGCCCGGCCAGCCGGGTGGCGGCCGGCCCGGACGCTCCGATGTAGATCGGTAACGGCGTTTCCGGCTTGTCGTAGATGGTGGCCTTGTCGGTCCGGTAGTACGTGCCCTCGAAGGTGACCCGGTCCTCCCGCCACAGTCTCTGGATGAGCGTCACCGCCTCTTTCATCCGGGCGAACCGTTCCTTGCCATCGGGCCACGCCAGGCCGAGCGGCACCTCGTTGAGGGACTCGCCGGACCCGACGCCCAGGATGATCCGGTCCGGGTACAGCACGCCGAGGGTGGCGAAGGCCTGGGCGATGACGGCCGGGTGATAGCGGAAGCTCGGAGTGAGCACACTGGTGCCCAGCAGGACCCGTTCGGTGCGGGCACCGAGGGCGCCGAGCCAGGGCAGGGCGGCTGGGGCGTGCCCGCCGTCGTGCCGCCACGGCTGCAGGTGGTCGGAGACGAACACCGAGTCGAACCCCGCCTGCTCGGCCAACACCCCGAAGTCGGCCAGTTCTCTGGGCCCGAACTGTTCAGCAGAGGCCTTGTATCCCAACCGCAGTGCCATATTTCCTCACTCTCTCGTCACCCGGACCACAACGCGGGGATCCGGGACCGCGCCCCGCAGCTCATTGTGGAACCGCCGGGTCTCGCGGGCGCGCCCGGCCGGCGCTCGATCAACCCACGGCGCTGCGCACCACGGCCGCCACCTGGTCGGCCTCGATCAGGAAGCCGTCGTGGCCGTGGTCGGAATGGATGGTGATCATCGGCCGGGCGGTCGGTGTGGTGGCGATGCGGGCACCCTCGGCCGGGAGATACAGCCGGTCGGAATCGACCACCGCGACGGTCAGCGGAGCGGTGATCCGCCGCAGTGCGACATCGATGCCGCCCCGGTCGCGGCCCAGGTCGTGCGAGTTCATCGCCTCGGTGAGGATCAGGTAGGAGTTGGGATCGAAGCGGCGGCCCAACTTCTCGCCGTGGTACCGCAGGTACGACTCGACGGCGAACCAGGCCGGGGCGGTCGGCTCGGCACCGGGCTGGAGGTCGCGGTCGAATCGGGTGTTCAGCTCGTACCGGGACCGGTAGGTGATGTGGGCGATCTGCCGGGCTACGGCCATGCCGGCCAGGGGCGGGGCTCCGTCGTAATAGTCGCCGCCCACGAACTGCCGGTCCAGCCTGATCGCGGCCAACTGCGGTGCGGCCCAGGCGATCTGGTCGGCGGTGGCGGCAGCGGTGGTGGCGATCGCCACCACCGCGCGCACCAGGTCCGGGTACATCACGCCCCACTCCAGGGCGCGCATGCCGCCCATCGATCCGCCGATCACCGCGGCGAACGACCTGATTCCGAGCAGACCGGCCAGGGCTGCCTCGGCGGTCACCTGATCGCGGGTGGTCAGGCGTGGGAACCTCGAGCCGTACTGCTTTCCGTCCGGGGCGACCGAGGACGGCCCGGTCGTGCCGCGACAGCCGCCGAGCACATTGGCCGCAACCACGAAGTGTCGGTCATCCAGCGGGGCGCCCGGGCCCACCAGCCCGTCCCACCACCCCGGCGTCGGGTGGTCCGGGCCGGCCGGGCCGACCACGTGGGAGTCCCCGGTCAGCGCGTGCAGGATCAGCACGGCGTTGTCCGCCGCCGCGTTGAGGTGTCCCCACGACTCGTAACACATCGTCACGCCCGGCAGCGCGCGGCCGGATTCCAGTGTGAGGGAACCGATGTCGACAAACTGACGGCCTGACCGCCGGCCGCGGACGAGGCCGCCACGCACCACTGGCTGCTGTGCGTGGCCGGCACCGTCAACGGAAATGACTGCGGTCACGATCGATTCAGGATTTGGCGGCCCGGAAACCGGCGTCGAGGTCGGCGAGGATGTCGTCGATGTTCTCGGTGCCGACCGCGAGCCGGATCAGTCCGGGGGTGACGCCGGTGGTCAACTGCTCGGCCACGGAGAGCTGGGCGTGGGTGGTGGACGCCGGGTGGATCACCAGCGAGCGGACGTCGCCGATGTTGGCCAGGTTGGTGAAGAGCTCCAGGGCATCGGAGAACTTCTGCCCCGCTTCCACGCCGCCCTTGATCTCGAACGCCACGATCGGGCCGCCGCCGCGCGGAGAGTACTTCTCCTGGTTGGCCTTCCACGGGCTGGAGGCCAGCGACGGATAGGAGACCGACTCGACCTCGTCACGGCCCTGGAGGAACTCGGCGACCCTGGTCGCGTTGGCCACATGCCGCTCGATCCGCAGGCTGAGCGTCTCGATGCCCTGGGCCAGCAGGAACGAGTTGAACGGCGAAATGGCCGGACCGAAGTCGCGGAGCAACTGCAGCCGGGTCTTGAAGATGAACGAGACGTTAACCTTGAACAGACCCTCCGGGCCCAGATCGCGGCCCCAGACCAAATTGTTGTAGCTCGGGTCCGGGTTGTTGAAGTTCGGGAACTTGACCGGATCCGCCGTCCAGTCGAAGTTGCCGGAGTCGATGATGGCTCCGCCGATCGCAGTCCCATGCCCGCCCAGGTATTTCGTCGTGGAATGCACCACGATGTCGACGCCGTGTTCGAACGGACGAATGAGATAGGGCGTGGGCACCGTGTTGTCGACGATCAACGGCACGCCGTTGGCGTGGGCGACACCGGAAACGCCCGCGAAGTCCAACACGTCCAGCTGCGGATTGGAGATCGACTCCGCGTAGAACAGTTTGGTGTTCGGCTTGACCGCCGCCTGCCACGACTCGAGGTCGTCCGGATTCTGCACGAAGTCGACCGAGATGCCGAACTTGGGCAACGTGTAGTGGAAGAGGTTGTACGTGCCGCCGTAGAGGCGCGGTGAGGACACCACGTGATCGCCCGCCTCGGCGATGGCCAGGATAGCCAGCGTTTCGGCGGCCTGTCCCGAGGCGACGAGCAAGGCGCCGACCCCACCCTCCAGCGAGGCGAGCCGCTGCTCGACGACGTCGTTGGTCGGGTTGTGGATGCGGGTGTAGATGTTGCCCAGTTCTTCCAGCGCGAACAGCTTGCGGCCGTGCTCGGACGAGTCGAAGGCGAACGACGTGGTCTGGTAGATCGGCAACGCCCGTGCTTTGGTGGTCGGGTCCGGCGACTGTCCGGCGTGGATCTGGCGGGTCTCGAAAGACCAGTTGGGGCTCATTCTGGCTCCTGTTCTGCGGTGGTGGATTCACCCCCGCGCCCGGCGCCGAGTCTAGCGGGCGCACGCGGTCGGCACCTGTTCGCGATCAGCCGGCCAGCTGCGGACATTCGGCGATGGCAGGCGGCCCGGTCCGAGAAATGCCCGGACTGCAGGTAGTTGACCCCCGAGTACGGGGTTCAACTACCTGCACAACCGCCGCGCCACGCCGCCGCCCGATGGCCAGCCGGTTTCGCCTCGGAGGCCGACCGCCTGAGCGGGCCGCAGAGACACGAATCGGGCAGCCGCAGGGTGCTGGGCACCCTTGGTCGGTGTGCGCGCCTTGCGGTCGACTGAACGTGCGTTTAGCATTCTGATCGTGCGTTCAGTACGAAGTGTCGGGTCGGAGCGTCCGACGGACGACCTGACCACCAAGGCGCGGATCCGGGATACGGCGATCCTGATGATCGGTCGGTCCGGTTTCGCCGGGACGACGGTCCGGGGCATCGCCACCGAGGTCGGCGTGTCGCCGGCCCTGCTGCTGCACCACTTCCGGTCCAAGGAGGGGCTGCGCCAGGCCTGCGACGACCACGTGCTGGCCTGGTATGCCGCGCAGGTGGCCGAGATGGCCAGGGACGACTCTCCGGCCACCGTGATCGGGATGATCGACCGCACGCCCGAGGTGGTGCCGTTCGCCTCCTACATCCGGCGCGCCCTGATCGAGGGAGGCGCCTTCGCCCGGCGCATCTTCGACGGCCTGGTCGCCCAGGCGCAGGCGTACCTGGAGAGTGCGGTGGCCACCGGCCGGGTCCGGCCGACCGACGACGAGCACGGCAGGGCGCTGCTCACGGTGGTAATCAGCCTGGCCGCGCAACTGCTCGCCGATTTCCTCGTACCGCCCGGGACACCGCAGGACGCCGTGATCGGCGCGGCCGCCGACCGGCTGATGCTCTCCGGCCTCGAGCTGTACACCTACGGCCTGTTCACCGACGCGGGGTATCTGCAGGCCTACCGCGACTACCGATCGAAACACGCCGGCGGCCCGCCGACACCAGAAGCAGGAGAGGATCCGCGGTCATGACCACAGCCGATGTGGCGGTCGACATTGTCGCTTTATCAAAGTCTTTCGGCTCAGTCAAGGCCCTCGACGGGTTGACCATGAGCGTGGCCCACGGGGAGGTGCACGGGTTTCTCGGACCGAACGGCTCCGGCAAGTCGACCACCATCAGAGTGCTCCTGGGGCTGCTACGGGCCGATGCCGGACGGGTCGAACTGCTGGGCGGCGACCCGTGGCGGGACGCGGTGGCCCTGCACCGCCGACTGGCCTACGTCCCGGGTGATGTGAGCCTGTGGCCGACGCTGACCGGGGGCGAGGTGATCGACCTGATGGGCCGGCTGCGGGGGGGCCTTCATCCGGCTCGCCGCGACGACCTGATCGCCCGGTTCGCGCTCGATCCGCGCAAGAAGGCCCGGACGTACAGCAAGGGCAACCGACAGAAGGTGGCGATCATCGCAGCGCTGGCGTCCGACGTCGAACTTCTGATCCTGGACGAGCCGACGAGCGGGCTCGATCCGCTGATGGAATCGGTGTTCGCCGAATGCATCAGGGCCGAACGCGAGCAGGGACGCACGGTTCTGCTGTCCAGCCACATCTTGTCCGAGGTGGAACAACTGTGTGACCGGGTCAGCATCATCTCCTCCGGAGCCCTGGTCGAGTCCGGGACGCTGGCCGAACTCCGTCATCTCACCCGGACCAGCATCACCGCCGAGGTCGCCGTCGTCCCCCCGGGCCTGGCCGGAACCGTCGGCGTCCACGACCTGATCGTCGAGGGGAACCGAGTCAGCTTCGACGTCGACGACGCCCGACTCCCGGACGCGCTCGGGGTGCTGATGACGGCGGGGGTCCGGACGTTGAGCGCCACCCCGCCGACCCTGGAGGAACTGTTCCTGCGCCATTACGGCGACCCGGCACAACGCTCCCCCGCCGTGGCTGTCCCGGGCGGATCGCGATGACCGTGGTCACCGCGCCGCCGGGGCCGGTGGACGGCCGCCGGCAGCGATGGGCCGGTCTGGCTGCAGTGCTGTGGCTGGACGTCCGACGTGAGCGGCTCGCCCTGGCCATCTGGACCGCGGCCCTGGCCGGCACGGTCGTCTCTTCGGTCGCCGCCATCGCCGGCCTGTACCCGACCGCGGCCGACCGCGTCCACCTGGCCGGCTCCATTTCGGCCAACCCTTCGTTCCTGGCGCTGACCGGCCCCATCACGGCCACCTCCGTCGGCGGTGTCACCGCTTGGCGGGTCGGGGTCCTGGGTGGCGCGGCGGTGGCGTTGATGAGCGCGCTGACGGTGGTGCGGCGGACCCGGGCCGACGAAGAGGCCGGGCGCGGCGAGTTGCTGGCGTCCGGGGTGCTGGGCCGGGACACCGCCCTGACCGCCGCGTTGACGCTGGCCTGGGGCGCGGCACTCCTCATCGGTACGGTCAGCGCCCTCGGCGCCATCGGCAACGGGCTTTCGGTCGGCGGCTCTCTCGCTCTCGGCGCGGCTCTCGCCGGTCCCGGCCTGGTCTTCGGCGCTGTGGCGGCGGTGAGCGCGCAGGTGTTCGAGAATGCTCGCACCGCGTCCGCGGCCGCCGGCGCCGTCCTCGCGGTGGCGTTCGCCCTACGGGCCGTCGGCGACCTGGCGGCCGGGGTGGGCTGGCTCAGCTGGCTCAGTCCGCTGGGCTGGTGCGAGAAGATCCAACCCTTCGGCGCGACCCGGTGGACGGTGTTGTGGCTGTTCCCGGCCGCGGCGGCTGCACTCACAGCGGTCGCGGGGGCCCTGTCCCGGCGACGTGACCTCGGGCGTGGCCTGTTCCAGACCCGCCCCGGGCCTGCGCACAACGCCCGGCTGGTCAGCGCTCTGTCCCTGGCCCTGCGGCTTCACCGTGCCGGGTGGACCGGTTGGGCCACCGGCTTTCTGGTGCTCGGCGCGCTCACCGGATCGCTGGCCGCCAGCGCCGGTGGTCTGCTGAACGACAATCCCCGGATCCAGCAACTGATGGTCGATCTGGGCGGTTCCGGCACCGTGGCCGACGAACTGTTCGCGGCGATGGGCGGCATCAGTGCGCTGGCCGCCGGGGCCTTCGCGGTGTCGGCCGCCCTGCGGGTGCGCACCGAGGAATCTGCCGGCCGAGCCGACACCGTGTTGGCCACCGGCGTCTCCCGTGATCGATGGCTGGGCGGTCACCTGATGGTCGGCCTGCTCGGACCGGCACTGCTGCTGGTGATCGCCGGGATTGCGGCCGGCGTGGTGTACGGCCTGAACATCGGCGATCCGGGGCACGGTCTCGGCCTGGGACTGGCCAGCATGGCGGTGCAGATCCCGGCCGTCCTGGTCATCGGGGGCGTGACCTGCGCGGTGATCGGCTGGGCGCCGCGCTACGCGTCGCTGAGCTGGGCCGTGCTGGGAGTGTCCATCCTGCTGGGTCAACTCGGGCCGTTGCTGCAGCTACCCCGGGCGGTGATGGACCTGTCGCCGTTCACTCATGTTCCGGCGCTCCCGGTCGCACCGATGCACTGGCCGGCGGTGGTCGCGCTGCTGCTGGTGGCCGCGGCGACCGGCGCCGCCGGGGTGCTCGGCTTCCGTCGCCGCGACATCGGCTGAGAGCGCCAGGTCGGGTGCGAGCGGGTCGGGTGGGAGCGGGTCGGGTGGGAGCGGGTCGGGTGGTTCACCGGGTCAGGCCGGGTCGAGCAGGTCACCGGGGTCGGGTGGGTCAGCCCGATCCGGTGCCGCCGTCTGCGGTCGGGCCGCCGGAGCTGCGCCGTTCGGCGTCGGCGAGACGGGCCGCCACCTCGAGGCCGATCGCCCTGAGCTCGGACTCCGGGTCCCCGCCCGACCCGCCGGCGGCGTAGGCGATCCGGAAGATCTGCTCGGCCGGCGACCCGCCTGCGGGTAGCTCCACGTGCAGGCCGAACCCGGCCGCCCGGGCACCGAGCTTGGCGGCGAGGGCGACCGCCGGCTGACCCAGCGCGACGCCGGCCACCACCGACGCGCGGCCGGTTTCGTTCCGCTTCAGCTCATCCCAGCGCACCTGCTGGTCCGCGGCGGTCTGCACCGGTTCGGCCTGGCCGAACACCTGGGGGTGCCGCCGGACCAGCTTGTCGACCAGCCCGTCGGCCACGTCGTCGATGTCGAACCCACCGTCGGCGGCGCTGCGGTCGGCCGCCACGCGCGCGTGGAAGAGCACCTGCAGCAGAACGTCGCCGAGTTCTTCCCGAATGGCGGCGGCGTCACCGTCCTCCAGGGCCTGCAACAGCTCATAGCACTCCTCGACCAGGTAACGGCGCAACGAGTCGTGGGTCTGCTCGGCATCCCACGGACAACCGCCCGGCGAACGCAACCGGTCCATCACCGCCGCGGCGCGGAGCAGGGCGACCCCCGAGACCCGCCCCTGCGGGTCCCCAGGCTTCGTCGTCACAGTCCGTCGTTACCCGGCACGACCTGCACGCTGACCGGATCCCACACCCCGTACCTCGGGTTCACCGAGATGGGGGTGCCCGACTCGTAGGGGACGAGGAGCAGGGCGGCCAGATCGAAGACGGTGGCGATCCCCGGCGCCGCGCCGGTGGCGGGATCAGGGGTGGTGAAGGCGGCGGCGGTGAGGGCGGCCCGACTCACTGTCCGGCTCGCGGATCTCAACACCAGGTAGCCCTGGGTTCCGGGCACGATCACCACCTGCCCGGCGGACAGCTGGTAGAGGCCGAGAGCTCCGGCCGAGACGGTCCGCAGCAGGTCGTACTGACCCTTGGGCACGCCGTTCTGGCCCGCGGCGGCGGCGTCGGCATCCATCCGGGCCGGATGGGCCAGGTACTCGGCCCGTTTGGCGACCGCCTGATCCCTGGTCGTCGCCGGAACACCTTCGGCGGTCACGGTGACGTTGGTGACCGGGGCCCCCGAGGCGGGCAGTTTCCGCACCATCGCGTCGATGGCGACCAGGTCGTGGACGACATCCTGTTCATCGGCCGACGGCAGTCCCAGTGCGGCGGCCGCCTTCTCGTTCTGGGTGGTGAGTCGCGTCCGGGTCGCGTTGACCTGTTCTTCGGTGACGGTGATGCCCTGGGCGCTGATGGCCTTGGCGATCAGCGCATGCCGCACGGCGAAGGTGATCTGGGCCCGGTTGAAAAGAGCGGTCTGCGCCTGGGTGGCGGCGGTGGTCAGGTTCTGCGCGATGAATGCGGCGGTGTCGTGCTGAACCGAGGATTCGGGCACACTGGTCCCCCCGACGATCAGGGCCGAACCGGCCTGGGCCGAACATCCGGTCGCCCCGACCAGGACCAACGCCACGGTCAGCGCGCCCAGCAGTCGCTGCGGTCGGCGGCGGGCCGCCCGGACCATGCTGCGTGTGCGCGCAACCACGTCGACTCCTTGCACTTGAGACCGCACTTGACGACCGCCAGATGGCCGCACGGGGGTGATGGGCGGGCCCGCCCAGCCTGCCACAACGGTCGGGCAACCGGCGCCGCGGCGCACAGGCCGTTGCCTTGAGAACGCGCCCGAGGACGAGAGCACGGCACGGACCTTCGGGTTGACGCGCGGACCGGTGATGCAGGCACGTCGGCGCCGGGTACCTGTCACCTGCCTGTCATACCGATCCGCAACAATCGGCGCCATGGAAACTCCCGCTGCCCCCGACCCGGCTGCTGTCCGCCCGTCGTCGCCTCCGTCCGCGGGGGACCAGGGTGCGCAGTTGCGCGCCGATGTCCGGCGGGTCGGTGCGTTGCTCGGCCAGACGCTGGTGCGCCAGCACGGTCAGGACCTTCTCGATCTGGTCGAGCACGTCCGGGCACTGACCAAACAGGCCGCGGAAGCACCGGACGGGGTGCAGCGGCAGGCGGCCACCGACCAGGTCCGCGCCATCCTGGCCGACCTGCCGATCTCCATGGCGACGGCGCTGGTCAGGGCGTTCGCCGCCTACTTCCACCTGGCCAACGCCGCGGAACAGGTGGACCGGGTGCGGGCCCTGCGCAGGCGGCCCGCCAGTGCCGGTTGGCTGGCCCGGACGGTCGCCGAGGTGGCGCAGGCTCTCGGGCCGCAGGAATTGGGCCGGGCCATCGAGGCCTTGGATGTCCGCCCGGTGTTCACCGCGCACCCCACCGAGGCGAGCCGCCGCAGCATTCTGACCAAGCTGCGCCGGATCTCCGATCTGCTGGCCGTGGAGACCGCACCGGATTCCACCGCCCGGGTCCGCCAGGACCGCGAGCTCGCGGAGCTGGTCGATCTGATGTGGCAGACCGACGAGCTGCGGCAGATCCGCCCCACCCCCGTCGACGAGGCGCGGAACCTGCTCTACTACCTCCGCCAGATCGGCGGCGAGAGCCTGCCCGAACTGATGGACAGTCTGGCTGCGGAACTGGCCGACCACGGCGTGACGTTGTCCCCGGAGGCGGTGCCTCTATCAGTCGGCACCTGGATCGGCGGCGACCGGGACGGCAACCCCAACGTCACGGCGGCCATCACGCACCAGATTCTGGCCCTTGACCATCAGCTCGCCGTGCGGATGGCCATCGAGACGGTCGACCGGCTGCTGGTTCACCTGTCCAACTCGACCGGGATCGTGCCGGTGTCGCCCGAGTTGGTGGCCTCCGTGGAGCAGGATCTCCGGCGGCTGCCGGGCCTCGACCCCCGGGTCAAGGAGATCAACAAGGACGAGCCGTACCGGCTGAAGCTGACCTGCGTCAAGGCCAAGCTGCTCAATACCCGGTCACGGGTCGCCACGGCTGGTCCGCACGAACCGGGCCGGGACTACGCGGAGCGCGGGGAACTGCTGGCCGACCTCGCCGTCATCGCCGATTCGTTGCAGCAGCACGGCGGTGACCTGGCCGCGCACGGGATCCTGGCCACGGCCCGTCGCACGATCGCCGCCAACGGCCTCCACGGCGCGACCATGGACATCCGGGAACACGCCGAAGCCCACCACCAGGTGCTGGCCCAGCTCGTCGACCGGCTGGGCGAGCAGTCCACCCGGTACGCCGAGCTGAGCCGTCCGGACCGGATGAAACTGCTGTCCGCGGAACTGACCTCCAACCGGCCGCTGGCCTACCGGCCGGCCCCGCTGGACGCGGAGGGGGCGAAGACGTTCTCCGTTTTCACCGAAATAGTTGCCGCGCTGGACACCTACGGCCCCGAGGTGATCCAGACCTACATCATTTCGATGACCATGGGCGCCGACGACGTCCTCGCCCCGGTGATCCTGGCTCGCGAGGCGGGTCTGCTGGACGTCCACGGGACCCCGGGCGACCCGGACCGGCGCCCGTTCGCGAAGATCGGCTTCGCCCCGCTGCTGGAGACCGTCGAGGAGCTGCGTCGGTCCGGCGAGGTGGTCGACGAGCTGCTGTCGGACCCCACCTACCGGGAAATCGTCAGGCTGCGGGGGGATGTCCAGGAAATCATGCTGGGTTACTCGGATTCCAACAAGGACGCCGGGATCACCACCAGCCAGTGGGAGATCCACCAGACCCAGCGCACCCTACGTGACGTGGCGGCCAGGCACGGCGTCTCGCTGGTGCTGTTCCATGGTCGCGGCGGCACGGTGGGTCGTGGCGGCGGGCCCACCTACGACTCGATCGTGGCCCAGCCGCACGGTGTGCTCACCGGCGCCATCAAGTTCACCGAGCAGGGCGAGGTGATCAGCGACAAGTACGCGCTACCCGATCTGGCCCGGGAAAATCTGGAGCTGACCATCGCTGCCGCGCTGCAGGCCTCAGCGCTGCACCGGGCGCCGCGGCTGTCCGACGAGCAGCTCGCCTACTGGGACGAGGTGATGGAGACGGTCAGCTCGGCGGCGTTCACCACCTATCGCAGCTTGATCGACGATCCGGACCTGCCCGCCTATTTCCTGTCCTCGACGCCCGTCGAGCAACTCGGCTCGCTCAACATCGGCTCCCGGCCCTCCCGGCGGCCCGACTCGGGGGCCGGCCTGTCCGGATTGCGGGCCATCCCCTGGGTGTTCGGCTGGACCCAGTCACGGCAGATCGTCCCCGGCTGGTTCGGCGTGGGTTCGGGTCTGCGAGCCGCCCGCGACGCCGGGTTCTCCTCCACCCTGGACGAGATCTTCCAGGGCTGGCATTTCTTCCGCACGTTCATCTCCAACGTCGAGATGACGATGGCCAAGACGGACCTGGACATCGCCGCGCTGTACGTGAGGACCCTGGTGCCGGCCCGGTTGCAGCACCTGTTCGAGATGATCAAGGCCGAGCACGCACTGACGATGACCGAGATCCTGCGGATCACCGGAGGCGACGCGCTGCTGGGATCACAGCCGGAACTGGGCCGGACGCTGAGCGTGCGCGAGCCCTACCTGGCCCCGATCTCCTACCTGCAGGTCGATCTGCTGGACCGGATCCGGCGGCAGGAGGCCCACGCCGAACCCGACCCGGAACTGCACCGCGCCATGCTGCTGACCATCAACGGGGTGGCGGCCGGCATGCGCAACACCGGCTGACCCACTTGCTCGCCTCCGGCCGGAGCGGAAGGTGGCGCTGACCGCGCAGCACCTCTGACCACCACGTAGCACCTCTGACCACCACGCAGCACTTCTGACCACCACGCAGCACTTCTGACCACCACAGGTGCTGCGCAGTGCGCGGCCCGGCTGCACAGTGCGCGGGACAGGTGCGCAGTGAGCGGGGCAGGTGCGCAGTGCGCGGGGCAGGTGCACAGTGCGCGGGACAGGTGCGCAGTGAGCGGGGCAGGTGCGCAGTGCACGACCGCGACGGGCGCGACGCCGCCCACCAGGGTCACGGTCTGGCCGCCGTGAGCGCCGCTCGGGGCGTCACCCATTCGACACGGCCCGACATGCATCACCCTCGAACTTTGCGCCTCCTGCAAGTCGAACGGGGATCCCAGCCCCGATTGAGCCCATTGGAGGGGAACATGAAATTCAACCTGGCCAATCTGGTGTCGCGGCACCGAACGGCCGACAGACCGAGCACCGGGTCCGGGTCCACACCGGCCCGGGCCCGCCGCTCGTTGCTCCGAACCGGGACCCTGGCCCTGGCGCTGACGGCGGCCGCGGCGTCTCTGGCCGTCCTGGCCCCCGCGTCGGCCAACGCCTCCGGTAGCGCCTCACCCAGCGCCTCCGGCAGCGCCTCGGCCAACGCCGCACGCAACGCCTCGCCCAACGCCGTCGGCAATGCGGTCGAGATTGTGAGCGGGTGGAACGGGACGAACGGTCCGCGGGTCGACGTCATGTGGGCCTCGCAGGCCCCGACGGCCGGCGCGTTCCTGTGGCCCGACAACGCCAGTTTGTCGCAGGAGTTCAACCTGCTCAGCGACGGCAATGGGTTCTACCGGATCCAGGCCCGGCATTCCGGCCAGTGTCTGATCCTGGACTGGCGTAGCGCGACGTACACCAACGGCTCGCGGATCCTCCAGTACCCCAACTGCCGGGCGGACTACCTGCCGGGGCAGTGGACGACCAAGTGGATCTGGCGCCCGAACGGGTGCACCGGTCAGTGCTTCGTCAAGGGCACCTGGTACGCGCTGATCAAGAACGAGCGGACCGGCAAGTGCCTCGACGCGGCGAACGGCGCCGGCGGCCAACCGCCGGTGCAGGCCGTGCTGCAGCAGTGGGACTGCATCACCTCGCCGTTCGCGTGGAACGCCTGGAACCAGATGTGGACGTTCGCACCCGCGACGTCGCAGCTGGGACCCGGCCCCCACTGATCGAGACTTCTCCGCGCCGTGTCAGACAGGACGTGTCACACAGGACAGGTCACGCAGGACAGATCGTCAAGCTTCGAGTCGGCGTGGGCGCCCGCCGGTGTGGTCGACACTCGACCACACCGGCGGTGTCGTGTTCTTGCGGAAGACCCGGTTCGAACCCGGGTCTCCTGCCGATACCGGTCAGCCGGCCCACGGGGTCGGCTACGCGGCGGGGCGCACCAGATTCCGCAGGACCTGCTCGCAGTAGGCCAGCAGCTCCCGGTCACGTAGGGGATCCGCGGCCAGCCGGTCCGATTCGGCCGGCGGCCGCAGGGTCAGCGTGTTGGTCAGTTGCCGGTATTTCGATCCCGGGTAGAGCCGGGCCGCCCGCAGCTGGGCGGATTCGGCCAGCTGAAGCGGGGTGAACCGTAGTCCCTGCGGCCCGAGAGCCACCTCCGTGACCCCCGCGGCCCGGCAGAGGAGACGGAACGCCGCCACCGCCAGCAGGTTCTCCGACTCGGTGGGCAGCGGGCCGTAGCGGTCGACCAGTTCGGCGCGCACCGCAGCGATGTCGTCGGCGGTGGTGGCACCCGCGATCTTCCGGTAGGCGTCCAGCCGCAGTCGTTCGGACGGCACGTAGTCGTGCGGGATGCTGGCGTCCACCGGGAGTTCCACCCTGACCTCCAGCACCTCGTCGACCGGCTCCTCCGGTGCACCGATCCCGGCCGAACCGGCCGCCTTCTTGAAGGCCGTGACCGCCTCGCCCACCAGTCGGATGTAGAGGTCGAACCCGACGCCGGCGATGTGCCCACTCTGTTCGGCGCCCAGGATCGACCCGGCCCCGCGGATCTCCAGATCCCGCATGGCCACGGCCATGCCGGCGCCCAGGTCCGAGTTCTGGGCGATGGTGGCCAGCCGGTCGTGCGCGGTCTCGGTCAACGGCTTCTCCCCGGGGTAGAGGAAGTAGGCGTAACCGCGTTCCCGGCCGCGACCGACGCGCCCCCGGAGCTGATGCATCTGGGACAGTCCCAGGATCTCGGCGTGATCGACGATCAGGGTGTTGGCGTTGGAGATGTCCAGCCCGGTCTCGACGATGGTGGTGCAGACCAGGACGTCGTACGACCGGTCCCAGAACCCGTCGATCACCTTCTCCAGCCGGGCCTCGTTCATCTGGCCGTGGCCCACCACCACTCTGGCTTCCGGCACGGCCACGCGGATCCGACCGGCCACCGAGTCGATGTCCGACACCCGGTTGTGCACGAAGAACACCTGGCCGTCGCGAAGGAGCTCCCGGCGGATGGCCGCCGCCACCAGCTTGTCGTCGTAGGAGCCGACGTAGGTCAGGATCGGGTGCCGTTCCTCCGGAGGGGTCAGGATGGTCGACATCTCCCGGATACCGGCCAGGCTCATCTCCAATGTCCGCGGGATCGGGGTGGCGGACATGGTGAGCATGTCGACGTGGGCCCGCAGGGCGGTGATGTGCTCCTTGTGCTCGACACCGAACCGCTGTTCCTCGTCGACGACCACCAGCCCCAGGTCCTTGTAGCGCACGGTCGGCTGCAGCAACCGGTGAGTGCCGATGACGATGTCGACGGTGCCGTCCGCCAACCCGGCGACGGTCTCCTTCGATGCGGCGTCGTCGGTGAATCTGGACAACCCCCGTACCCGCACCGGGAAGGCCGCCATCCGCTCGGTGAAGGTCGACAGGTGTTGCTGCGCCAGCAATGTGGTCGGCACCAGGATGGCGACCTGCTTGCCGTCCTGCACGGCTTTGAACGCCGCCCGGACCGCGATCTCGGTCTTGCCGTAGCCGACGTCGCCGGAGATCACCCGGTCCATCGGGGCGGCCTTTTCCATGTCGGCCTTGACCTCGTCGATCGCCGCCATCTGGTCGGGTGTCTCGACGAACGGGAACGCGTCTTCCAGTTCGCGCTGCCAGGGTGTGTCCGGCGCGAAGGCGTGGCCGGGCGCCGACGCCCGGGCCGCGTAGAGCTGGACCAGCTTGGCCGCGATGTCGCGCACCGCCTTGCGGGCCCGGCCCTTGGTCTTGGCCCAGTCCGACCCGCCCAGCTTGTTCAGCGTCGGCAGCTCCCCGCCGATGTAGCGGGAGAGCAGGTCGAGCGCGTCGGTGGGGACGTAGAGGCGGTCGCCCGGGTGGCCCCTCTTGCTCGGCGCGTACTCCACCACCAGGTACTCGCGCACCGCGCCGCCCGAGGTCCGCTCCACCAGGTCGACGTACTTGCCGATGCCGTGCTGGGCGTGCACGACGTAGTCGCCCGGCTTCAGCGCCAGCGGGTCGACCATGTTGCGTCGGCGGGAGGGCATCCTGGCCGCGGGGACCACGCCGGCGGTCCCCCTGGTGCCGGTCAGGTCCGATTCGGTGATCACCGCGAGCCGGGCGCCGGTGATCAGGAATCCGTCCTCGAGCCGTCCCCTGGCCACGGTGACCATGCCGGGCCGCGGCGGGTCGTCCATCGTGTCGCCGGTGACGGACACGGCCAGGTCCGCCTCCGCCAGACGCTCCGCGGCCCGGGCGGCCGTGCCCGCGGCGGGGACCACCAGCACGGTGACCCCGCCGGTCGCCGCCCGCTCCCGCGCATCGTCGATGGCCGCCGTGATCTCGCCCCGGTAGGACGGCGCCGCGACCATGGCGGCTCGTGAGTCCGGGTCGGCATCGGGCCGCTCGGCGGCGTCGTCCACACCGAACGGGGCGATGCGCCACAGCGGCAGCTCCAGGTCGCGGATCACGTCCTCGACCTGGCCGAGGGTCCGGTAGGCCGACTCGGCGAGGTCGATCGGTGCCTTGCCGCCTGTCGCGGCGGCCATCCAGGAGGCGGCCAGGAAGTCGGCGCCGGTGCGCACCAGGTCCTCCGCGCGGCTACGAATGCGCTCCGGGTCGGCCAACACCACATGCGTGCCCGGCGCCACCAGTTCCGGCAACAGGGTCAGCCGACCGGGCAGCAGCACCGGGATGAGGGCTTCCATGCCTTCGACCGCGACGCCGGCGGCCAGCCTGCCGAGCATGTCCGCCAACGTCGGGTCAGCGGTGCCGGCGGCGGACAGCTCCGCGGCCCGCGAGATGACCTGGTCGGTGAGCAGGATCTCCCGGCAGGCCTGCACGGACACCGTGCCCCGTCCGTCCCCGTCCTCGATGGTGCGCTGGTCGGTGACGGCGAAGGTTCGCAGGTCGGTGATCTCGTCGCCGAAGAACTCGACCCGGACCGGGTGGTCGTCGGTGGGCGGGAAGATGTCCAGAATGCCGCCCCGGACGGCGATCTCGCCGCGCTTCTCGACCATGTCGACGCGGGTGTAGGCCAGTCTGACCAGACGTTCGACCAGTTCGCCCAGGTCGGTCCAGTCGCCGATGGTCAACACCACCGGAGCCAGCTCGCCCAGATCCGGCGCCATCGGCTGGATCAGCGACCGGATGGTGGCCACGACGACGGCCGGCCGGCCGGCCGGGTGCTCCTGCGGGTGGGCCAGCCGGCGCAACGTGGCCAGCCGCCGACCGACGGTGTCGGCCCGGGGTGAGAGCCGCTCGTGGGGCAGCGTCTCCCAGGACGGGAAGATCATCACCTGGTCCCCGCCCAGCAGATCGCCGATGGCCGCGGTGGCCACCTCGGCCTCACGGCCGGTCGCGGTGACCAACAGCACGGGTACGCCCGCGCCGCCCATGCTGCGGTCGGCGGCCAACGCGGAGGCCAGGAACGGGCGCGCGCCCGGCGGCGCGATGATCCGGTTGGTCGGTGAGCCCGCCGCGGCCACCACGTCCCGCACCACATCGGTGCCCATCACCGCCGCCAGCAGGCCGCCGAGCACCGGGTTCTGGGCCGGCCCCTCCTGGGCGGCCCCCCGCCCCCCCGAAGACACCGCTGCCCCCGAAGACGACGTCCCAGAAGATGACGGTTTCCGGGCTACCTGCTGTGCCACTGGCGGTACTCCTCATTCGTGTGCGCTCGTGTGCGCCGCAGGCGCGACGCGGCACTGAAAAGGGCACCCCACGCCAGAAAACCCCCGGGCGGCTGGGCTCGGGGGGTGACTGGTCGACAGCCTACCGCCGGTGGCCGACCGTCATCGATGTCGGTCCGACCACCGGACGGGCAGCAGGCCGGTCAGTGGCCCATCTCGCCCGCGGTGGCCTGGATGCGCGCCAGCCGCTGCGGACTGGGCCAGCGGACCTTCGTCGCCCAGCCGAGCTTCTCGAAGATCCAGATGGTTCGGGCCGAGATGTCGAGCTGTCCGCGCAGCACGCCGTGCCGGGCGCACGTGGGGTCGGCGTGATGCAGGTTGTGCCACGACTCACCGAACGACAGGAGAGCCAGCGGCCAGAAGTTCGCCGACTTGTCGCGGGCGGCGAAGGGCCGTTCGCCGATCATGTGACAGATCGAGTTCACCGACCAGGTGACGTGGTGCAGCAGCGCGATGCGGACCAGGCCGGCCCAGAAGAAGGCGGTCAGCGCGCCGTGCCAGGACAGGGTGATCAAACCGCCGGCCAGGGCCGGGCCAAAGATCGACAGCAGCGTCCACACCCAGAAGTACTTGTTCTGGCGCGCCACGTCCTTGTCGGCGAGCAGGTCGGGCGCGAATCGCTGCTGGTTGGTGTTGTCACGGTCGAAGATCCAGCCCATGTGGGCGTGCCAGAAGCCCCGGGCGAGGGCGCCGACCGACGTTCCGTACAACCAGGGCGAGTGCGGGTCGCCGTCCCGGTCGGAGAAGGCGTGATGACGGCGGTGGTCGGCGACCCAGATGATGACCGGCCCCTGGGCCGCCATCTGGCCGGCGGCGGCCAGCGCGATCTTCAGCGGCCGGTTGGCCTTGAACGAGCCGTGGGTGAACAGTCGGTGGAACCCGACGGTGATCCCCATTCCGGAGATCACGTAGAAGACCGCCGCAATCGCGACATCGGTCCAGCCCAGACCCCAGCCCCAGGCGAACGGGACGGCCAGCACCACCGCCAGCAGCGGGACCAGGGAGAACCCGTACACGGCGACCTGAGCGGCGATGCCGCGTTCGCCGTCCAGGATCGGTTTTGCCCCGGGCGTGGGCGACGGGCGGGTGTCGGCCGGGGCATGAGCCACGCCGGTGGCAGACTGCGGAGGGGTCACGGGCCATCAATCTTCTCGGGCGCTCGCCGTCGTCGGCAGTCGCGGGGACGCTGCCTCGAACCTACCGGGTGGGACGCCTCGGCGGAATGAGACGCCGCCGACAGGTTAGGACAGCCTTGCCATTCATACCACTCCCCCGGATGGTGGCGGTCCACCTCGGGTTTCCGTCCGGGATCCACGCCCGCCATGGGATGATGCTCTGCGGAGCATTCCGCCGTGGTGTAACGGCAGCACCTCTGATTTTGGTTCAGATGGTTCAGGTTCG
>CAXUHA010000032.1:0-44420 GCA_964250735.1 uncultured Nakamurella sp.
CGCGGGCCCAGGCGTCTACATCTGCGACGAGTGCATCGACCTCTGCAACGAGATCATCGAAGAGGAACTGGCCGAGACCAGCGACGTCAAACTCGACGACCTGCCCAAGCCGACCGCCATCCGCGAGTACCTCGACCAGTACGTGATCGGCCAGGACACGGCCAAGAAGGCCCTCTCGGTGGCCGTCTACAACCACTACAAGCGCATCCAGGCCGGCCCGGATCGCGGCCCGGAGCCGGTCGAACTGGCCAAGTCCAACATCTTGATGCTGGGCCCGACCGGTTGCGGAAAGACCTACCTGGCGCAGACGCTGGCCAAGATGTTGAACGTCCCGTTCGCCATCGCCGACGCCACCGCGCTGACGGAGGCCGGCTATGTGGGGGAGGATGTCGAGAACATCCTGCTCAAATTGATCCAGGCCGCCGACTACGACGTCAAACGGGCCGAGACCGGCATCGTCTACATCGACGAGGTCGACAAGATCGCCCGCAAGTCCGAGAACCCGTCCATCACTCGTGACGTCTCCGGTGAGGGCGTACAGCAGGCCCTGCTCAAGATTCTGGAGGGCACCCAGGCGTCGGTGCCGCCCCAGGGCGGCCGCAAGCATCCGCACCAGGAATTCATCCAGATCGACACCACCAACGTACTTTTCATCGTGGCCGGGGCGTTCGCCGGTCTGGAGAAGATCGTCGGTGAGCGGGTCGGCAAACGTGGACTCGGTTTCGGAGCGGAGATCAGGTCGAAATTCGACATCGACGCCTCGGACATCTTCTCCGATGTGATGCCCGAGGACCTGATCAAGTTCGGTCTGATTCCGGAGTTCATCGGTCGGCTGCCGGTGGTGGCCGCCGTCACCCATCTGGACAAGGAATCCTTGATCAAGATTCTCACCGAACCCCGGGACGCGCTGTCCAAGCAGTATCAGCGGCTGTTCGACATGGACGGCGTGGCGCTGGAGTTCGACACCGACGCACTGGAGGCCATCGCCGACGAAGCGATCCTCCGTGGCACCGGCGCTCGTGGGCTCCGCGCCATCATGGAGGAGGTGCTGCTGCCCGCCATGTACGAGGTGCCCGGCCGGGACGACGTCGAGCGGGTGGTGGTGACGGCCGAGACGGTCAAGAAGAACGTCTACCCGACCATCGTGCCCCGCGCCCCCAAACGGGCCCCCCGGGAGAAATCCGCCTGATCAGGTGCAGTTCGTGGCCGCCCAACTGCTCAGATCCTGCAGGGCGCCCAGGACCTTGCCGTCCGCCATCGTCATCCCGAGTTGGGTGACCGTCTTGCCGACCGCCGCCCGCACCGTTTCCCGGAGGATGTTGATGTCGGCCTGCGGCGCCGCGGGCAGACCGGCGGCCGGGAGCTGCTTGAGCGCCGCGTCGACGGTGGCCTGGCTGATCACGTCGCCGCCCGTGGTGGCACTACTGTCCTGCAGGACGGTAGTGAACGCGGAGATCGCCGCGACCACCTTCTTGCAGTCCGCAGACAGCCCCGGGATGCTGGTCGGACCGTCTGGCACCGAACCTGACGACCGGCCCAGGGGCGGCTGGGGCAACGGCCCGCTGATGGTCAACGACGTACTGAACACCAGGGTCGTCGGGGCGGACAGCGTCCGCAGCGAGGTCGTCAGCGGGCCGCCGGAATCATTCGACGTCGGGAAGCCGGGAACCGAAGTGCCGGCCACGGCGGGCGTGACGGCCATCTCGGCCTGACCGGCCACCGAGGTGGCACAGCCGGCCACTACCACGGCCAGGGCGAGGCCGCCGGCCGCGGCAAGGCTGCGTACACCCATGTTCTGCTCCTGCTGGTCGTGGCGGTCGGCGGGCCGAGACAGCGAAATGTACTCAGCTGGTGATGCTAACGCCCGCAGGTGCCGGCCGGGCCCTGTGGACGGCCGGCTCAGACGTGGACGACCTCCGCGGCCAGGTCGAAGGCGTTGCCGATCAATTCGAACGACCGCAATCTGGCTCCCGGGCCGTGCACCCGGGTGGTGATCATCAACTCGTCCACCCCGAAAAGGTTCACCAGATCTCGGAGTTCGGCTGCGACCTGGTCCGGGGTACCGATCACCTCGGTGCGCTGCATGGCCGACACCAGATCGCTTTCCGCCTGGGTGTAGGGGTAGGCCGCGGCCTCCTCCGGGGTGGGAGTCTCCCGGAGCCGCCCGGTGCGTAACAGCACCATCGACAGTGCGCCGGCCGCCGCCTGGAAGCGCGCTTCACCCTCGGTGTCCGCGGCGAGCGCGTTCACGCCGATCATCGAGTACGGCTCGGCCAACTCGGCGGACGGCTGGAAGACGTCCCGGTACAGGTCGAGTGCGGCGGCAGTGGCCCCGCCGGCTCCCGCGAAATGATGGGCGAACGCGAACGGCAGTCCCAACCGACCGGCCAGTCGCGCCGAATAGTCCGACGAACCGAGTAGCCAGATCGGCAGCGCCGTGGTCGGCGTCGCGTGGATCCGGCCGAACGGATGACCGGCGGGGAAGTCGTGCCGCAGGAAATGATCCAACTCGGTCAGTCGGTCGGCGAAGTCGTCCCCCTGGCCCTGCTCGCTGTGCCGACGCAACGCGAAAGCGGTCAACTGGTCGCTCCCGGGTGCCCGGCCGAGTCCGAGATCGATGCGACCGGGATGCAGCGCGGCCAGCGTGCCGAACTGCTCGGCCACCGCCAGCGGCGCGTGGTTGGGCAGCATCACCCCACCCGATCCGAGCCGGATCGTCCGTGTGGCGGCGGCGAGATGGGCGATCAGCACTGGCGGCGACGAGGACGCCACCGCGGGAATTCCGTGGTGCTCGGCGACCCAGAAGCGGTGGTAGCCGAGTTCCTCCGCACGGACGGCCAGTTCGGTGGTGCCCAACAACGCCTGCCGCGGCGTGGTCCCGGCCCCGACTCCGGCCAGGTCGAGGATGGACAGCGGAACGGGTGCGGTACCGCGCGCGGCGCCCCGGATCTGATCGGTCATTTGTGCCTTCTCCCTCATTGGATCGCCGACGGTCTCGCCCGGCGTCTGGTGGAAGTCAACCGCGGCGTTCCGACGGGTGTTCCCGATCAGTGGGCACCCCGGACCCGGGCACCTCCGGTGTACAGGTTGAACCCCTGGTCCCTGGTGAACCCGATCAGGGTCAACCCGGTCTCCGCGGCCAGCTCCACGGCCAGGGACGACGGCGCCGACACGGCGACGAGCATGCCGATCCCGGCCATCACCGCCTTCTGGACCAGCTCGAAAGAGGCCCGTGACGAGGTCAACAGCGCCTCACCGGACAGCGGGAGCTCGCCGGCCACGAGAGCGGCGCCGATCACCTTGTCCACCGCGTTGTGCCGGCCGATGTCCTCCCGGATGTATCGCAGGCCGCCGTCCGGGGACAGCAGTGCGGCGCCGTGGATCCCGCCGGTGGTGCTGAAGGTCTTCTGCCGGGACCGCAGGCGAGAAGGTGCCGCGGTGATCACCTCGGGGTCGAAGACCAGATCGGCGGGCAGGACGTGACGCGTGCGCAACTGCAGCGCCTCGATCGACGCCTTCCCGCACACGCCGCACGAGGAACTCGTGACGAACGACCTGGACGCTGCGGCAGCGGACAGTGGAATGGGTCCGGCCAACTGCACGTCCAGGACGTTGTAGGTGTTCCGGCCCTGCTCGTCGACACCGTCGCAGTACCGCATCGCGGTGACGTCCGTGGCGTCGTGGACGATCCCTTCGGCATGCAGGAATCCGTGCACCAGCTCGACGTCGTGGCCGGCCGTCCGCATGGTGACGGTGAGCGATTCGCCGCCGAGCCTGATCTCCAACGGTTCCTCGCCCGCCACCAGGTCGGCTCGGCCGGAGAAAGCGCCGTCGCGGTACCGGTGCACGCGCGTCCGCACCGTCACTCTGCTCACGTCTTCAGTATGGAGGTTCGACGGCGATGCAAGTTCCGGGGCGTCCGCGGCGCCGGGGGGGCGGTACCCGAGCCTGGTCCGCGCTAGCGTGACGCAGATGGACGCGCGCCCACGGCGGTTGGTGGTCACCGGGTCACCCGGATCGGGCAAGACGCGGCTGTCGGCCGCACTGGCGGCCGGATTGAACATCCCGCACGTCGAGCTGGACGCCCTCTATCACGGGCCGAACTGGACCCCGGCCGACCCGGATGTGTTCAGGGCGACCGTCAGCGAGCTGGTCGACGGGCCCGCCTGGGTGGTCGACGGCAACTACAGCCTCGTCGGGCCGATCATCAGGGCCAGGGCCGAGCTCATCATCGCCCTTGATCTGCCCCGGCCGGCGGTCTTCTTCAGGTTGCTGCGCCGGACGCTCACCAGGGCGGTCACCAGGGTCGAACTCTGGAACGGCAACCGGGAGGAGCTGTGGAGCGTGCTCAGCGCCGATCCGGGCCGAAACCTACTGCTCTGGGCCCATCAGCACTTCGCGACCTACCACGATCGCGCGATCGCCGACGAATCGGCGTCCCGTGCCGGCGGTAGGGCAGCGGTTCGGCTGACATCGCCAGGGCAGGTCGCCAGGTTCACCCGGTACCTACTTGCGCACCATTCTGATCTCGAGGATGCCGGCCGAGTCGATCTTCTCGCTGCCGTCCGGGATGAAGTTGTGGTGGACGTAGAAGGCGCTGGCCCGCGGGTTGTCCCGGTAGACCCAGAGCAGCGCCGGCCCGTCACTGATCGCGGCGTCCAGCAGATCGTCGGAAACTCCTGATCCCTGGTGTCCCTGACGCACGAAGATGGCGTACAACTCGCGTTCCGCGGGCGGGTCGTCGTCCCGGCTGGGACCGGCGATGGCGATGCCGATGACCTGGCCGTCCAGCTCGGCCATGAAGTGGTCCGCGATCCCCGCCTCGATCTCCTTGCGTCGGCGGACCGCGAGTTTGACGGGATCGAACTCGGCGAATCGTTCCGACCCCCACAGGTTCTCGTACGCTTCGCGCCAGCAGGCCAGGTGACAGGCCGAGAAGGCCTCGGCGTCATCCGGCTGTGCTGCGCGGATCGTCGCAGTGCTCATGTATCCACCTTCGGCCCAGCCGTCGGGCGAGGTCGGGACAGCGCCACCGGCCGGCGCCTCGACACCACCGATCGGCGAGTGTTGCTGCCTCCCAGGCTAGTGCACGCCCCCGACGCTCCCGCTGACCGTCGGCCGGAGTGGATCGGCCCGGTGCGGGGGTGTTGCGGAGCAGAACTGCTTCCCGGGGATGGGCACAGTGGCACCATGGTCTCCGTGACCGTCTACTCCGACTCCGCCGTGGTGCTGCGGGTGGTGAAACTGGGGGAGGCCGACCGGATCGTCACACTGTTGACCCGGCGGGGCGGTCGGGTGCGGGCGGTGGCCAAGGGTGTCCGACGCACCAAGAGTCGGTTCGGCGGCCGGCTGGAGCCGTTCAGCCACGTCGACCTGCAGCTCTACTCGGGCCGCAACCTGGACATCGTGACCCAGGCGGTCACCCTCGATTCCTTCGGGTCCGCGATGGCCGCCGATTATTCGCGATACACCGCGGCCACCGCGATCGTGGAGACGGTGGAACGGCTGACCTCGGAAGAGCGTGAGCCGTCCCTGAAGCTCTATCTGCTGCTCGTGTCGGTGCTGCGGGCGCTGGCCGAAACGGACCGTGACCCGTCGTTGCTGCTGGACGCGTTCCTGCTCCGGTCGATGTCGCTCGCCGGATGGGCGCCGGCGCTGGCCGAGTGCGCGCGGTGCGGCGAACCCGGCCCGCACACTGCCTTCCACGTACCGTCGGGTGGCCTGCTCTGCGGCGGTTGCCGTTCGCCCGGCGTCGCCCGCCCCGCCCCCGGCGCGATCGCGCTGATGGCCGCGCTGGCCTTCGGGGACTGGCCGGCCGCGGAGGGAGCCGACCGTGGCCTGCGGCGGGAGGCGTCCGGGCTGGTGGCGGCTCTGCTTCAATGGCACATCGAGCGTGGACTCAAGTCGTTGCCGCTGGTGGATCGCGGTAGTTCCGGCCCGTCCCAGGTGCTCCTGGGGTACACCGACGCCCGGCGTGCGGCCCTGGACACGGTAAGGGCCTCCGACGACCTCGACCTGCTGTCCGGCACCGGCGCGACCACGTGAGGTCCAGGACGCCGGCGGCGCCGCCTCGCCCGAACGGGCCGGGCGCTCCCAACGGGCCGGGCGCTCCCCGGCCCCATCCCAGCGGCGCCCGCCCACCGCAGATCGCCGCGGCCGCGGTGCCCAACCACGTGGCCCTGGTCATGGACGGCAACGGCCGGTGGGCCAAGGCCCGCGGACTGCCCAGGACGGAGGGGCACCAGCGGGGCGAGGCCGCCCTGTTCGACGTCGTCGAAGGCGCCATCGAAATCGGCGTCAAACACCTGTCGGCGTACGCCTTCTCGACGGAGAACTGGAAGCGTTCGCCGGAGGAGGTGCGGTTCCTGATGGGCTTCAACCGTGACGTCATCCGCCGCCGCCGGGACGACATGCACGCTCTGGGGGTCCGGGTGCGGTGGGCCGGACGGCGGCCCCGTCTGTGGCGCAGCGTCATCCGCGAACTGGAGGTGGCCGAGCAACTGACCGCCGCCAACGACGTCCTCACCCTGACCATGTGCGTCAACTACGGCGGCCGCGCCGAGATCGCCGATGCCGTCAAGGCCATCGCGGTGGAGGTGGCGGCGGGCCGGCTCAACCCGGCGAAGGTGGACGAAGCGACCGTGGCCAGGTACCTCGACGAGCCGGACATGCCCGACGTCGACCTCTTCCTGCGGTCGTCCGGCGAACAGCGGACCAGCAACTTCCTGCTGTGGCAGTCGGCCTACGCCGAAATGGTGTTTCTGGACACGCTTTTCCCCGACTTCGACCGGCGGCACCTCTGGCAGGCCTGTGAGATCTTCGCCGCCCGGCACCGCCGGTTCGGCGCCGAGGCGGGCGGGGCGGCCTGATGACCGACCTGCGGCACGGCGGCGCCCCGGTCGCGGCCGAGCGGGTTCGACCTCGTTACCGGCCCGGCTCGCTGGAGATCTTCGGACTGATCCTGCTCACGGCGGTCTTGCTGCGCGGGGAACTCGCCGGGTGGCTGAAGGTTGTCCTGCCGCCGGGCTGGGCGACCGTGTTCGTGGCGATCTGCGTGCAGGCCACACCGTTCCTGGTCCTGGGCGTCCTGGTGTCCGGGGCGATCGCGGCCTTCGTCCCGGCCAGTTTCTTCGCCAGGGTGATGCCGGCCCGGGCCGGTCTGGCGGTGCCGTTGGCCGGAGTGTGCGGCATCGCACTGCCCGGCTGTGAATGCGGGTCGGTCCCGATCGCCAAGCGCCTGATCGACCGCGGGGTGCGGCCCTCGGCGGCCCTGGCCTTCCTGTTGTCGGCACCGGCGATCAATCCCATCGTGCTAGCGGCGACCGCGGTGGCCTTCCCGAATCAGCCCAGCATGGTCTGGGCGCGTCTGATCGCCGGCCTGGTCACCGCGGTCACGGTGGGCCTGTTGTGGGAGAAGCTGGGTCGTCCGGCCTGGATGACCCCCCGACTGCGGGACCGGGCCGGCGCAGGGGACCACGAAACGGGCATCGGCATGTTCCTGCCCACCGTGCGGGGCGATTTCACCCAGGCGGCGGGTTTCCTGGTCATCGGCGCGGCGGCCGCGGCGACGCTCAACACCCTGGTGCCCAGGAGTTTCATGACCCATGTCGGTTCGAATGCTCTGCTGGCCGTGGCGACGATGGGTGCGCTGGCCTTCTTCCTGGCCTTGTGTTCGGAGTCCGACGCCTTCGTGGCCGCGTCCTTCGCCACGATCCCGGTGGTCGGCAAACTGGTGTTCCTGACCGTGGGTCCGGCTGTGGACCTCAAACTGTTCGCCATGCAGTCGGGCACATTTGGCCGGCGGTTCGCCGTGCGATTCGCCCCGGTCACCTTTCTGGTGGCGATGAGCGTCGCAGTGGCGACCGGACTGCTCTTCTTCGGCGGGTGGCGCTGATGATCACGGACAGGGCGCGGAACGGATGAGCCGGGCCACCCAGTGCGTGTTGCTCGTTCTGCTCGGCGGAACCCTCATGTCCATCACCGTCAGCGGTCGCTTCACCTCCTACGTCAGGCCCGGCTTCGGCCCGTTGCTGCTGGCCGCCGGCGTCATCCTCATCCTGGTCGGGCTGCTGTCCATTGTGCTCGGGGTGCGCAGCGACCTGGCGGCCGACGCCGAGCGGGCGGACGAGCCGGCGACTCCGGCGCACAGCGAGGCGTCCGGGCATACCCACGAACGGTCCCGGGCACCCTGGCTGATCCTGGCCCCGATCCTGGTGCTACTGCTGTTGAGCCCACCCGCCCTGGGCGCCGACGCGGTCATTCGCAACGCCGGCTCCCAGGCTGTGGCCGGGCTGGGCGGGGTGGCCGCCGCGTCGGGAACCGGAGCTGATGTCGCGGCCGGTGGCTCGGCCGGGGGATACGCACCGAACGACGGCAGTGGCCACGGCATGGGCACGAAAGCGTTCGCCACGAAGCGGCCGGTGATGGCTTTCCCGGCTCTGCCGGCGGGGGCGGACCCGACGCTGACGCTCAAAGATTTCGTCATGCGCGCCCTCTACGACGGTGCGAACTCCGTGTCCGACAACGACACCACCGTCATCGGCTTCATCGCACCGGCCGGGGACGGCTACCCCGACGGCTACTCGCTGGCCCGGATGACGATCAGCTGTTGCGCCGCCGATGCCACGCCGATGCAGATCCACCTGACCGGCCCGGCCAGGTACCCCCCGAACACCTGGGTGACGGCGGTGGTCAGCGCGCAGCCCGGGACCGCCGACGCCGGCAACGACTACGTGCCGACCGTCGACCTCACGTCGATGCACCCGACGGCTCAACCGGCGGATCCGTACGAGCACTGACCCAGCACCGGGCGACTAGGCGGCCATTTCGGCGTGTAGCGCTTCGGCCAGCGTCGGGTGGCGAAAGACGAAGCCCGACTCGGTCAGTACCCGCGGGATCGCGTTCTGGCCGGCCACGATCTCCCCGGCGAAGTCGCCCACCACGATCTGCAGCGCGAACTTCGGCACGATCCACGGGGTGGGCCGCCGGAGCTGCCGGCCGAGTTCCTTGGTGAGGTCGGCGTTGGTCACCGGGTGCGGCGCGGTCAGATTGACCGGGCCCGCGACGTCAGCGGTCAGCAGGTACCCGATGGCGGCGATCTCGTCGGTGAGCGAAATCCACGGTTGGTACTGGTGACCCGAACCGAGTCTTCCGCCGGCGAAGAGCTTGGTGAGCAGGGTCAACTGGGGCAGCAGCCCGCCGTGGGCGCCGAGCACCAGTCCGGTTCGCAGGTGCACGACCCGAACACCGGCCTCGTCCGCGGGTCCGGTCGCCTTCTCCCAGTCCACGCAGACACCGGCCAGGAAAGACGTGCCGGCGTGCGCGCTCTCGTCGATCACCTCGTCACCGCGAGGGCCGTAATACCCGACCGCGGAAGCGTTCACCAGCGCTGGAACGCCGGCGTCGGCACAACCCTTGGCCAACAGGGCGGTCGGCCGCACCCGGGAGGTGCGGATCAGGTCCCGGTAGGCCGGTGTCCAGCGTTTGTCGCCGACCCCGACCCCGCACAGGTTGACGACGGCATCGGCGCCGGTGAGCAGGCCGATGTCCAGGTCTCCCCGATCCGGGTCCCACCGGGCCTGGCTCTCGCGCTCGGGGGCACTTCGCACCAGCTGGGTGATCCGGTGACCGTCCGAGCGGAGCTGATCGAGCAACCGTTCGCCGATGAAGCCGCTGGCCCCCGCCGCGATGATGTGCATCTGTCTCCGATCTGGTCGCCCTGCCCTGCTAGAGGCCGAGGTCGCCCGCGAAGTCGCCGGTCTCGATACGCTTCTTGACCGCGCCGAGGAAACGGGAGGCGTCGGCGCCGTCGATGTTCCGGTGGTCGTACGACATGGCCAGGTAGGCCATCGAACGGATGGCGATGACCTCGCCGCCGTCCGGGTCGACCATCACCACCGGACGCTTGACGATGGCCCCGGTCCCCAGGATCGCCGACTGCGGTGGCACGAAGATGGGTGTGTCGAACAACGCGCCGACCGAGCCGGTGTTGGTCACGGTGAAAGTCCCGCCCGACAGGTCGTCGGGACCGATCTTGTTGTTCCTGGTCCGGCCGGCCAGGTCGGCGATCTTCCTGGCCAGGCCGCCGATGTTCAGGTCGTCCGCGGCCTTGATCACCGGAACGATCAGCCCGCGCGGTGTGTCCACGGCGATGCCGAGGTTGACCGAGCCGTGATAGGTGATCTCCTTCAGGTCCTCCGACAGCGACGAGTTGATCACCGGGTACAGCTTGGTGGCTTCCACCGCGGCCTTGACGAAGAACGGCAGGAAGGACAGCTTGACCCCCTCGCGCGCCTCGAAACCGGCCTTGGCCCGGGCCCGGAGCAGGGCGACCCTGGTCACGTCGACCTCGATCACCGTGGTCAGCTGAGCGGCGGTGTGCAGGCCGTAGAGCATGTTCTTGGCGATCGACTGACGGATTCGCGGCAGTTTCTGGGTGGTGCCGATCAGCGCCGTGACGGCGGCGTCGGCCACCGGTGCGGCCGAAGCTGTGCCGGCCGGGGCCGTAGCGGCCGGGGCCGCAGCTGCCTCTCCGGACGCGGCCGGGGCCTGGGCTTTGTCAGCGTCGGCTTTGGCTTGGGCGGCCTCGGCTCGGGCGGCTTCGGCCGCGGCCCTGGCGGCCTCACCCGCGGCCACCACGTCCTCACGTCGGATGCGGCCCCCGACACCGGTGCCGGTCACGGCGGACAGATCGACTCCCTGGTCGGCGGCCAACTTGCGGATGACCGGGGTGACGTAGCTGGTGGTGTCGCTCTTGGCCGGGGGCTGCCAGTCGGCGGCGGGCTTCGCGGCCGGCTTGGGGTCGGGTGCGGGTACGGCGTCTGTTTCGGGTGCTGGTTTCGGTTCGGTTCTTGGTTCTGGTTTCGGTTCGGTTTTTGGTTCCGGGGCGGGTGTGGGCTCGTCCTTCGGTGCCGACGCCTCGTCCTTCGGTGCGGGGGGATCGTCTTTGGGTGCGGGCGCCGCGGCGGCCCCCTTGTCGCCGATGATGCCCAGCTGGCCACCCACCTCGACGGTCTCGTCCTCGCCGACGCTGATCTCCAGCAGGGTCCCGGCGACCGGCGAGGGCACCTCGGTGTCGACCTTGTCGGTGGAGATCTCCAGCAGCGGCTCGTCGACGGCGACGTCGTCCCCGACCTGCTTGAGCCACCGGGTGACGGTGCCCTCGGTGACCGATTCACCCATGGCCGGCAGGGTGACCGCCGTGCCGGTGGCGGCCGGCGCCGCATCGGCGGTCGGCTTCTCGGCGGGGGTCTCGGTGTCGGTGGACGGCTCCTTCGGCTCGGGGGTCTCCGCGGCCGGGGCGGCCTCCGGTTCCGGTGCCGCCTCGGGTTCCGGCGCCGACTCGGGTTCCGCCGCTTCGGGTTCCGGTTCGGGTTCCGATTCCGCCTCGGGCGCCGCGGATGCGCCGCTGCCGTCCCCGATCACCGCAAGTTCGGCGCCGACCTCGGCCGTTTCGTCCTCGGCCACGACGATTTTTTCCAGTACTCCGGCGAACGGGGAGGGGATCTCGGTGTCCACCTTGTCGGTGGATATCTCCACCAGCGGCTCGTCGACGGCGACCTGGTCACCGACCTCCTTGAGCCAGCGGGTGACAGTGCCTTCGGTGACGCTCTCACCAAGAGCCGGCATCTGCACGGAGTGCGACATGGATTCTCTTCCCTACCTGGTCGGCGGACGGTCGGTGCGTACTGCTCGGTCGGGTTTCAGTCGTGCACGTGCAGCGGCTTGCCGGCCATGGCCAACATCGCCTCGCCGATCGCCTCGTACTGCGTGGGGTGCGCGTGGACGAGTGGAGCGACGTCCTCCGGGTAGGCTTCCCAGCCGACGATGAGTTGCGCCTCGCCGATCAGGTCGCCGACCCGGGCGCCGACCAGGTGGACGCCGACCACCGGGCCGTTCTTGACCCGGACGACCTTGACGCCTCCGGCCGTCCGCAGGATCTGGGACTTCGGGTTGCCGCCCAGGTCGTACAGGTAGGTCTCGACCGACTCCTGGCCGTACTGTTCCACCGCCTTGGCCTCCGTGGCGCCGACCGAGGCGATCTGCGGATCGCTGTAGGTGATCTTCGGGATCAGTGAGTCCGGGACGACGGTGGGCTGGAGGCCGGCGATCTCCTCGGCGACGAAGATGCCGTGCTGGAAGCCGCGGTGCGCCAGCTGCAGACCCGGCACGATGTCGCCCACGGCGTACACGTGCGGCAGGTTGGTGTGCAGGCGCTCGTCGGTGATGACGAATTCGCGGTCCACGGTCACGCCGGCCTCCTGGAAGCCGCAACCGGCGGTGGCCGCGCCCCGGCCGACCGCGACCAGCAGCAGATCGGCGGCAAAGGTCTTGCCGTCTTCGAGGGTGACGGTGACGCCGCTGTCGTCCTGGGTGACGCCGGCGAACCGGACCCCGGTGGAGAAGGCGATCTTGCGTTTGCGGAAGGCACGTTCGACCTGCTTCTGGGCCCACGGATCCTCCGCCGGCACCAGGCTGGGCAGGGCTTCGACGATGGTGACCTTGGTGCCGAAGGAGGCCCATACCGAGGCGAATTCGACGCCGATGACGCCGCCGCCCAGCACGATCGCCGATTCCGGGATCCACTCCAGGCCGAGGGCCTGCTCACTGGTGATGACCCGGCCCTCGATGGTCAGCCCGGGCAGCGACTTCGAGTAGGAACCGGTGGCCAGGACCACGTCGGTGCCGGTGTACCTGTCCTCGCCCACCAGCACCGTCGTCGGGCCGACGAACACACCCTCGCCGTTGACCACCGTGATGCCCCGGGACTTGATCAGCCCCTGCAAACCCTTGTACGCCTTGCCGACGATTCCGTCCTTGTATTTGTTCAGACCAGGGACGTCGACGCCGTCGAAGGTCGTCTTCAGGCCGTAGGCCGCGCCGTCGCGCGCCTCGTCGGCCACCTCTGCGGCGTGCAGGAGCGTCTTGGTGGGTACGCATCCACGGTGCAGGCAGGTCCCGCCCAGCTTGTCCTTCTCGACCAGGACGACGGATGAGCCCAGCTCTGCGGCGCGCAGAGCAGCGGCGTAGCCGGCTGACCCTCCGCCCAGAACGACCAGGTCGACTGTGGTGTCGGTCATCTGAAAGCAAACTCCTCGGGCTCTGGTGGCGGCGGGCTGTCGCCGGTGGGTGTGGTGACCCGTCGCCGGTGCGGCCTCCATCTTGACACCCTCGCCGGCCCCGCGCGCCGCGGGTGCGCTTTGCGGCAGCCACCCCCCCGACGGCGGGGATCAACTTCTCCTGCAGGGATGAAACTGTTCGCTCCTGTCCCGCTCGTCCCATAACGGCCACGTTGATCCCCGCCGTCAAAGTTGATCCCCGCCAGAGGCAGGGGTCAGCGGGCCGGCGCGGTCAGCGGGCCAGCTCGGCGATGACGGCCAGCAGCGTCCGAACCGGGACCCCGGTGCCACCGGAAGCGCTGTAGCCATAGGGCTTTCCGGTGTTGTAGGAAGGCCCGGCGATGTCCAGGTGGGCCCAGGGGAGGCCGTCGGGGACGAATGCGCGCAGGAAGTGGCCGGCCACCAACATGCCGCCGACGCGGTCCCAGTTGATGTTCTGCAGATCGGCCAGCGGCGAGTCCAGGCTGTCCCGCAGTTCGTCCGGCAACGGCATGGCCCAACCGCCCTCACCCACCTCGCGGGCCAACTCCGCGACCCGGTCCCGCAGCGCCGGGGTGCCCATCACGGCCATGGTGCGGCTGCCCAGAGCAACCACCTGCGCACCGGTCAGGGTGGCGGTGTCCAGCAGGAAGTCGGGTTCCTCCTCGGCGGCCCTGACGATTGCGTCGGCCAGCACCAGGCGGCCTTCGGCGTCGGTGTTCAGGACGTGGACCGTCTTGCCCGGTTCACCGTGCGCGCCGTAGTGGCGGATCACGTCTCCCGGGCGGTAGGCCGAACCGGACGGCAGGTTCTCGGCGAGCGCGGCCCAGGCCGTCACCCGGATCGGCAGCTCCAGAGCCGCGGCGGCGATGACGGTCGCCACCACCACCGCCGCGCCGGACATGTCGCTGGTCATGTGCTCCATGCCCTGCGCCGGCTTGATGGACAGCCCGCCCGAATCGAAGGTGATGCCCTTGCCGACCAACGCGACCGTGCGTGCTGCGCCGGTCGGAGAGTAGGCGATGCGCACCAGCCGCGGCCCCCTGGTCGAACCTGAGCCGACCGCCAGGATGCCTCCGTAGCCGCCGGCGGCCAGTTGCTTCTCCTCCAGCACCTCGACCGACAATCCGGCCGCGTCGGCCGCCGCCCGGGCGCGGGCCGCGAAGGCCTCGGGCGAGAGCTCGTTCGGTGCGGTGTTGATGAGGTCGCGGGCCAGCAGTACGCCTTCGGCGGTGGCGACGGAGGCGCGAAGTGCGGCCTTGGCGGCCTTGTCGTTGCGCGGCACCGTCAACGTGACCGTCGCCACCGGCGCCTTGGCCGGCCGCTTGTACCGGTCGAACACGTACGCCCCCAACAGGTGTCCCTGGGCGGCGGCGGTCAGGTCGATCCGCCCCAGCGTCGAAACGATGTCGGTGCGGCCGGCCAGTCCGCGCGAGGCCACGCCCGCGGCTTTGCGCAGGACCTCGGGCGTGAACGCCTCCACATCGCCGAGCCCGACGACCGCCACCAGCTCCGCGGCCGCCGCGCCGTGCCCCGGCAGCAGAATCAGCTCACCGGCCTTTCCCGAACCACCGGCCACCGCCGCCGCCGCCACCGCGTCTCTGAACGCCGGCTCCGCGGCCACCGGGCCGTCCGGGCCGGTGTGGGCGCCGATCACCAGCGCTTCGGTCTTGGTCTTCAACGGATCGGCTGTGGTCAGGGATAGCGTCGTCATGGTCGAAAGCTCCTCATCTGCGGTCTGCATCAGCACGGTAGCCGTCCGCCACCGGTGGTGATGGCACTACCGTCTGGGGGCATGCCAGCTGATGTCGCCCGCGAGCTCCTGCACTCCCCGTTGCACGACGCCCATCTGGCCCTGGGCGCCACGATGGGCGCCTTCGGCGGCTGGGACATGCCGATCTCCTACGCCGGCGGCGGTGTGGTCGCCGAACACACGGCCGTGCGGACCACCGTGGGCGTCTTCGACGTCTCCCACCTGGGCAAGGCGGACGTCACCGGGCCTGGGGCGGCGGCGTTCGTGAACAGCTGCCTGACCGCCGACCTGGCCCGGATCACCCCCGGCCAGGCCCAGTACACGCTGTGCTGCAATGCCTCCGGCGGGGTGATCGACGATCTGATCGCCTACCTGGTGGCCGACGACGAGGTCTTCCTGGTGCCGAACGCGGCCAACACCGCGGACGTGGTGGCGGCGTTATCCGCCGCCGCGCCGCCCGAGGTCCGGGTCACGAACAGGCACCGCGACTTCGGCGTGATCGCGGTCCAGGGCCCGTTGGCCGGCGAGGTGGTCGGCGCACTCGGACTGCCCACCGACCTGGACTACATGTCCTGGGCCGACGGAGGCTGGTCCGGTCCGGACGGTCTGCCGGTCCGGGTGCGGGTGTGCCGGACCGGATACAGCGGGGAGTACGGCTTCGAGCTGCTGCCGCCCTGGGCTGCCGCGCGGGGCCTCTGGGACGCCTTGACCCTCCAGGCGGCCGCCCGCGGAGGTCGCCCGGCTGGTCTGGGCGCCCGGGACACGTTGCGCACCGAGATGGGTTACCCGTTGCACGGCCAGGACCTCGGCCCGGGCATCAGTCCGGTTCAGGCCAGGGCGGGTTGGGCGGTCGGGTGGAAGAAGCCGGCGTTCTTCGGTCGCGACGCGCTGCTGACCGAGAGGCGCAGCGGTCCGGCCCGGGTGTTGCGCGGGTTGGCGGCCATCGACCGCGGGGTGCTGCGACCGCACCTGCCGGTACTCGGCCAGCAGGGGGACGCGATCGGGGAGACCACCTCGGGCACCTTCTCCCCGACGCTGGGCCGGGGAATCGGGCTGGCCCTGATCGACACCGATGCCGGCGTGCAGGACGGCGACGAGGTCACCGTCGACGTCCGCGGCCGGCAGCTGCGGGTGCGAGTGGTGAAGCCGCCTTTCGTGCCCTCGCACGTCAGGTAGAGCTCACCGAAATAATAGTAGGACGTCCGATGATTGTAGTAGATTCCCTCGCATGACGACCGCCTTCACCCGGACTCCCCATCCGTCACCGGTACCCGACAAGCGGCGCGCCGAGATCCTGGCCGCGCCCGGGTTCGGCCGCTACTTCACCGACCACATGGTTGTCATCGATTACGACGACGGCCACTGGCACGACGCCCGCGTCGTCCCGTACGGCCCGTTCACCTTCGACCCGGCCACCATGGTCCTGCACTACGCCCAGGAGATCTTCGAAGGGCTGAAAGCCTATGCCCAGCCGGACGGTTCGGTCGCCGGCTTCCGTCCGGGGGCCAACGCCGCCCGGATGAACCGCTCCGCGGATCGCCTCGGGATGCCGCAACTGCCGGAGGAAATGTTCATCGAATCCCTGCGCCGGCTGGTGGATGCCGACCTGGCCTGGGTGCCGACCGGTGACGAGGCGTCGCTGTACCTGCGGCCCTTCATGGTGGCCACCGAGGTCGGGTTGGGGGTCAGACCGTCCAACCAGTACCTGTACGCCGTCATCGCCTCCCCGGCCGGCGCCTATTTCGCCGGCGGTATCGAACCGGTGAGCGTCTGGTGGTCGACCGAGTACGTGCGGGCCGCGCCCGGTGGCATGGGGGCGGCCAAGACCGGCGGCAACTACGCTGCCTCGCTGGCCGCCCAGGGCCAGGCCGCCCGCCAGGGCTGCGATCAGGTGGTGTGGCTGGACGCCGTGGAGCGCCGGTGGGTGGAGGAGATGGGCGGGATGAACCTGTTCTTCGTTTTCGGGTCCGGAAAGGACGCCGAAGTGGTCACGCCGGAACTGTCCGGCTCGCTCCTGCCCGGCGTCACCCGGGATTCGCTCCTGCAGATGGCCCGCGACCGCGGATACCGGACCGCGGAGCGTCGCATCTCGACCGACGAGTGGGCCAAGAAGGTCGAGTCGGAGGAGTTGACCGAGGTGTTCGCCTGCGGCACTGCGGCGGTCATCACGCCGGTGGGTTCGGTGAAGCACGCCGACGGAGGGTTCCAGATCGCCGGCGGTCGTCCCGGCCCGATCACCATGGAGTTGCGCCGGGCGCTGACCGACCTGCAGCGTGGCGTCGCCCCCGACCCGCACGGATGGATGGTCCCGCTCAGCTGAGCGAATCGACGGAAACGGCGGCGGACCCGGGGGTCCGCCGCCGTGAAACGCCTGCGGGCGGCAGTCGAGCCGAAAGGCCGGTGCTAGCCGCGGACGACCTTGCCGGCCTTCAGGCAGGAGGTGCAGACACTGACCCGGCGGACGGTACCGGGGGCGACCTGCGCCCGAACGGCCTGGATGTTCGGATTCCAGCGACGGTGGGTCCGGCGGTGGGAGTGGGAGACACTCATCCCGAAGCCCGGGCCCTTGCCACAGACGTCACATACGGCAGCCACTCGGCTCAACCCCTATCGAATCGAGCCGGCCAGCCGGACGGCTCAGGAAGATGCGGCCCGAAGCGGGCCCGGCGTCACCGCCCCACGCGGGCAGGACAACCCTGCCAGGATACCCAGGCCGCAGGCGGTCGACCAAATCCCCGTCGCGCGGCCGTCGGGGTGCCGACCGACCTCGGATCCCGCAGGTCGCGGCGGCGGGAATCAGTCGACCCGCGCGCACCGGCAAGATGGTGGACGTGACGACCTTCGACGCCGAGCTGGTGAGCCGCTGGTTCGGCCTTCTGGTGGATCCCGACGAGCCGGCCGACGAGTTCTGGGGAGTGCATCCGACCCGGGTGGAGCGCCAGGTGCTCGACACGGGCCGCAGGGCCATCACCGCCGCGGTCCGCACCTCGGAGTTGCCGTCCGCCCTTCCGGTGCCGCCGGAGCCGGCGGCGGCGCTGCTCCAGGTCTATCTGATCGGCATGGCGACCGGGATCGCCGGGGCCAGGCAGACGATGGTCGCGAACGGCGATCTCGACCAGGTCGCCGTCGCGGACCGGCTGTGCCTGGTGGCCGGCCTGATCGCGGGCGGGGCAGCGATTCAGGTGGCGCCCGGCCGCGACCGGCCCGACCCGGTGGGCGGGGTGGTCGGCGGCAACGGGCCGGATGCGGTCGGCCTGGCCAGGACCGCCGGCACGACCGCGGCCGAACTTGTCGTGGACGGTGCGGATCTGCACTCGATCACCAGCGCGGCCGCAGCCGCCGCCGTGGCGGCCGGACCGCCGGACGGCGCGAACCGCGATCCGCGGTATCGGGCCAGGGCGATGGTCGCCCTGGTGCTGGCCGCTCTGCAGCGCAGTACCGCTCCGGCCGGTGTTCCGGTGCGACCGCCCAGCTGTGGAGCCCGGCCGGGGGTCAACAGCGGCGCGGATCTGCTCGCCGAGGTGACGTTCACCGCGTTCCTGCCGCCGGAGGACAGCGACCGGTTGGCCTCGACGTTGGCGGGGTTGGCCGAGGAGGTGGTGGTGTGGTCCGAAGGCGACCGCAGGTATTTTCATGTGCACACCGCTGCGGCCGGAGAGGTGATCGCCGAGGCGTACGCGGTCGGCACCGTTTTTTCGCTGGTGGTGTCCCGGCTGGAGTGATGGACATGCCGGTGCGGGTGTTGTCGGTGCGGGCGGGCACCATGGGCTCGTGGACCCGAAGCCCGCCGACCGCGTCGTGCTCGAGACGCCGTTGCGGCCGATCATCGGCCAGCGGGCGGCCCGACTGCTCGCGGACAAGCTGGCGCTGACGTCGGTGGGGGAGTTGCTCCGCTACTACCCGAGGAAGTACGAACGACGGGGGAAGCAGACCGACCTTTCCGCCCTGAAGGTCGGTGAGCGGGTCACCGTGCAGGCCACGGTCCGGTCGGTGACCGACCGCAGACCCGGCCGCAACAGCCGGGTGCGCATTCTGACCACCGTCGTCATCGGCGACAGCAACAGGCAGTTGAGCTGCACGTTTTTCAACCGTTTCGGCCTGGCCCGGAAGCTGCCGGTGGGGACGGTGGCCATGTTCTCCGGCACCGTGAGCTCTTTCAACGGCGCGCTGCAGATCACCTCGCCGGAGGTCGCCGTCGTCGACGACGCCGATAGTGTCCGGGACCGGTCGGCACGGCCCTCATCGGGCGCGCCCCAGGCCGCCGCACCCGGCGCCGGCCCGGAGGCCATCGACGTGCTCGAATCGTTTCCCGGCGGGATCATCCCGGTCTACCCGCTCTCGGAGGGCATCGCCGGCGCCCTGATGCAGCGGTGCGTCAAGGCTGTCCTGGACGTGGTGGACGTGGTGGACGACCCGCTGCCCCGGGGTCTGCTGACTCGGCGTGAGCTGGTCGACCTGGCCGCCGCCCTGCACGACGTACACCGGCCGCCCGACCAGGCCGCCCTGGATGCCGCCGTGCAACGGTTGCGCTACGACGAGGCGTTGTCCATCCAGCTGGTGCTGGCCCGGCGTCGCGCCGAGATGCGGACCACCCCGGCCGAGCCCTGCCCGCCCAGAGGGGACGGTCTGTTGGCCGCCTTCGACGCCGACCTGCCGTTCGCCCTGACCGCGGGTCAGCAGACCGTCGGGAAGGTCATCGCCGAGGATCTGTCCCGCAGCCACCCGATGAACCGGTTGTTACAGGGCGAGGTGGGCTCGGGCAAGACGGTGGTCGCGTTGCGGGCCATGCTGCAGGTCATCGACGCGGGGCGGCAGGCGGTGCTGTTGGCGCCGACCGAGGTGCTGGCCGGGCAACACCTCCGTTCGCTGCGGTCGGTACTCGGGCCGCTGGGCAACGGCGGCGAACTGGGCTCCCGCCCGGAGGCGATCAAGATCACCTTGCTGACCGGGTCGATGACGGCGGCCGCCCGCCGGGAGGCGCTGCTGGACATTGCCTCCGGTCAGGCCGGTATTGCCGTCGGCACGCACGCCCTGCTCTCCGAGGGGGTCGTCTTCGCCGGGCTGTCGCTGGTCGTCATCGACGAACAGCACCGTTTCGGCGTCGAGCAGCGGAACGTGTTGCGGGACCGGCACGCTCAGAACAGTCCGCCGCATGTGCTGGTGATGACGGCGACTCCCATCCCGCGCACGGTGGCCATGACCGTCTACGGCGACCTGGACACCTCGGTCCTGACCGAGTTGCCCAAGGGCCGCTCTCCGATCGCCACCACGGTGGTCCCCGCGGCCGAAAAGCCGGCCTGGCTGGACCGGGCCTGGCTCCGGGTGCACGAAGAGGTCGCCGCCGGTCATCAGGTCTACGTCGTGTGTCCCAAAATCGGTGCCGACCTGGAATCCGCCCGTCGGGCCGGGGCCGGGACGGACGACGACGACAGGGACGGTCCGGACGACGCGGACGGCGTGCCGGATGATCGGGACCTCGGCGAGCCGGGCGACGGACCGAGCCGCGCGCCCCGTCGGCCACCGTTGGCCGTGCTGGAGGTCGCGGAAACGCTCGAGAAGGGTGCCCTGGCCGGGCTGCGGATCGCCGTCCTGCACGGCCGGATGCCCTCGCCGGACAAGGACAAGGTGATGACCGCATTCGCGGCCGGGCGGGTCGACGTCCTGCTGGCCACCACCGTGATCGAGGTCGGCGTCGACGTGGCCAACGCAACCATGATGATCATCCTGGACGCCGAGCGGTTCGGGTTGTCCCAGCTGCACCAACTCCGTGGTCGGGTCGGCCGGGGAACCGGCGCGGGGGTGTGCCTGCTGGTCACCGAATCACCGGCGCATTCGCCCGGCCGGGCCCGGCTGGCTGCCGTGGCCGCCACCAACGACGGGTTCGCGCTGGCCGAGGCCGATCTCGGCCTGCGCCGGGAAGGTGACGTGTTGGGCACGTCGCAGGCCGGCCGGTCGTCCGGGTTGCGACAGCTCAGCCTGCTGCGGGACCGGGAGGTGATCGAGCAGGCCCGCGCGGATGCCGCCGCACTGGTCGACGCCGACCCGTTGCTGCAGGGGAATCCGGGGCTGGCCGCGATGGTCGCCGCGGTCATCGACTCGCAGGGGCAGGAATTCCTGGAGAAGGGCTGAGGGCAACGGGAGAGGGGCGGGGCGATAGGTTGGCGGGGATGTTCTCCAAGATCCTGGTCGCCAACCGGGGCGAGATCGCCATCCGGGCGTTCCGCGCTGCGTACGAACTCGTCGTGGCCTCGGTTGCCGTGTACCCGTACGAGGATCGGAACTCCCTGCACCGCCAGAAGGCGGACGAGGCCTACCAGATCGGTGAGCTGGGCCACCCCGTTCGCGCGTACCTGGATGTGGACGAGATCGTCCGGGCAGCACGGGATTCCGGCGCCGACGCGGTGTACCCGGGTTACGGGTTCCTGTCCGAGAATCCGCAGCTCGCTCGGGCGCTGGAGGAGGCCGGGATCGGTTTCATCGGGCCGCCCGCGGGCGTGCTGGAACTGGCCGGGAACAAGTCCCGGGCCATCGAGGCGGCCCGTGCCGCCGGCCTGCCGGTGCTGCCGTCCTCGGAGCCTTCGGACGACATCGCCACCCTGGTGCAGGCCGCACAGGTGGTGGGTTTCCCGCTGTTCGTCAAGGCGGTCGCCGGCGGCGGCGGGCGGGGGATGCGCCGGGTCGACGGGCCCGAGGACCTCGAGGAGGCGATGGGTACCGCGATGCGGGAGGCCGAGTCGGCCTTCGGCGACGACACGGTCTTCCTGGAACGGGCTGTGGTCGAGCCCCGGCACATCGAGGTCCAGATCCTCGCCGATCACACCGGCGCCGTCGTGCACCTGTTCGAACGTGACTGTTCGGTGCAACGCCGTCATCAGAAGGTGATCGAAGTGGCGCCGGCGGTCGGGCTGGCCCCCGAGATCCGCGCGGCGATGTGCGCGGACGCCGTGCGTTTCGCGCGACACATTGGGTACGTCAACGCCGGCACCGTGGAATTCCTGCTCAGCGACAACCCCGGGTCTGACACCGGTGCGTCTGACGACGGCGGGTCGGACACCGGCGGGGAGCCCCGCTACTACTTCATCGAGATGAACCCTCGGATCCAGGTCGAGCACACGGTCACCGAGGAGATCACCGACGTCGACCTGGTGTCCTCGCAGATCCGGATCGCGGCCGGGGAGACGCTGCAGGACCTCGGCCTGGGGCAGGAGGACATCCAGGTGCGCGGCGCGGCCCTGCAGTGCCGCATCACGACCGAGGACCCGACCAACGGCTTCCGGCCGGACACCGGACGGATCATCACCTACCGCTCTCCCGGGGGCGGCGGGGTCCGCGTCGACGGTGGAACGGTGCACTCCGGCGCCGAGGTCAGCGCCCACTTCGATTCGCTGCTGGTCAAGCTCACCTGCCGGGGCCGCGACTGGTCCCAGGCGGTGACCAGGGCCCGCCGGGCACTCGCCGAGTTCCGGATCCGCGGCGTTTCCACCAACATCCCCTTCCTGCAGGCCGTCCTCGACGATCCGGATTTCGCCGCCGGTGGCGTCACCACATCGTTCATCGAAACCCACCCGCACCTGCTCACGGCCCGGCACTCGGCCGACCGTGGTACCCGCCTGCTCACCTACCTGGCCGACGTCACGGTGAACCAGCCCTACGGTCGTCGTCCGCCCGGTCTGGTCGAAGCCGAATCGAAGATCCCGGTGACGGCCCCCGGCCCGGTCCCGGACGGCAGCCGGCAGCGACTGGCCGAACTGGGCCCGGCCGGCTTCGCGAGCTGGCTGCGCGGGCAGAACGCACTCGCCGTCACCGACACCACCTTCCGGGACGCGCACCAGTCGCTGCTGGCCACCAGGGTGCGTACCAGGGACCTCGTCGCCATCGCGCCGGCGGTGGCCCGGATGACTCCGCAGTTGCTCTCCGTGGAGGCGTGGGGCGGGGCGACCTACGACGTGGCCCTCCGATTCCTGTCCGAGGATCCGTGGGAACGGCTGGTCGCCCTGCGCGGTGCGCTGCCGAACATCGCCATCCAGATGTTGCTGCGCGGCCGGAACACGGTCGGCTACACGCCCTACCCGGACGCGGTCACCGACGCCTTCGTCCAGCAGGCCACCGAAGCCGGGGTCGACATCTTCCGGATCTTCGACGCGCTGAACGACGTCGGCCAGATGCGCCCGGCGATCGACGCCGTGCTCAACGGCGGCACGGCCGTCGCCGAGGTGGCCCTGTGCTACACCGCAGACCTTTCTGACCCGGCCGAGACGCTCTACACCCTGGACTACTACCTGGCTCTGGCCGAGCAGATCGTCCGGGCCGGTGCGCACGTGCTGGCCATCAAGGACATGGCCGGGCTGCTGTGCCCTCCCGCGGCCCGTCGCCTGGTCAGCGCGCTGCGCACCCATTTCGACCTGCCCGTCCACCTGCACACCCACGACACTGCCGGTGGTCAGCTGGCCACCTACCTGGCCGCGTCGCTCGCCGGCGTCGACGCCGTGGACGCGGCCAGCGCGCCGATGGCCGGCACGACGTCGCAACCGTCGATGTCGTCCCTGGTCGCCGCGTTCGACCACACCGAGAACTCGACCGGGCTGTCGTTGCGGTCGGTCGCCGATCTGGAGCCCTACTGGGAAGCCGTCCGGGCCATGTACGCCCCGTTCGAGTCCGGCCTGCGGGCCCCGACCGGCCGGGTCTACCGGCACGAGATTCCGGGCGGCCAACTGTCCAACCTGCGTCAGCAGGCCGTGGCCCTCGGCCTGGGCGGGCGCTTCGAACTCATCGAAACGGTCTACGCCGCAGCAGATGCCATGCTGGGTCGGCTGGTCAAGGTCACCCCGTCGTCCAAAGTGGTCGGCGACCTGGCGCTGCACCTGGTCGGATCCGGTGTGGATCCGCAGGAGTTCGAGGCCGACCCGGCCCGGTTCGACATTCCGGACTCGGTCATCGGATTCCTGTCCGGCGAACTCGGTGATCCGCCCGGCGGCTGGCCCGAGCCGTTCCGGACCAAGGCCCTGGCCGGCCGCGCCGTCAAGCCGGCGGCGGCCCGGCTGTCCGCGGTGGATTCCGCGGCGTTGGTCACCAGCCCGCGTCCGACGCTCAACCGGCTGTTGTTCCCGGGGCCGGACGCCGACTTCCAGGCCGCCCGGGAAGAGTTCGGCGACGTGTCGGTCCTGCGCACGTCGGACTACCTCTACGGCCTGCAGCGGGGTACCGAGCATGTGATCGATCTGCAGCCCGGAGTGCAGCTGACCGTCGGGCTGGAGGCCATCGGTGACGCCGACGAGCGGGGGCTGCGGATGGTGGTCACCACCCTGAACGGCCAGTTGCGGCCGCTGCAGATCCGGGACAAGACGGTGACCGTCGACGTTCCGGTGGCCGAACGGGCCGATCCCGACAATCCGTGGCACATCGCCTCTCCGTTCGCCGGTGTGGTGACCCTGGGCGTCACCGAAGGCGATCAGGTGACCGCCGGCCAGACCGTCGCGACGATCGAGGCGATGAAGATGGAGGCGTCCATCACCAGCCAGGTCGGCGGCACCGTGATGCGGACGGCGATCCATTCCGTCCAGCAGGTGGAAGGCGGGGATCTGGTCCTGGTCGTGAAAGCGGAGGAATGACGCGCATCACGGCGGGCCGGTACCGGGGTCGCGTACTCCGGACCCCCGTCGGTGGAACGACCAGGCCGACCAGTGAAAGGGTCCGCGAAGCGCTGGCCAACGCGTTGGTCGCCGGCGGTGGTCTCCAGGGCGCACGAGTGCTCGACCTGTACGCGGGTTCGGGTGCGCTCGGCCTGGAGTTGCTCTCCCGGGGCGCCGATTCCCTGGTCGCCGTGGAGCGGGACCGGGCGGCGCTGGCCGCCCTCCGGGCCAACGTCCAGGCGCTGCAGGCCGCCGACGTCGAGGTGGTCGGCATGGACGTGGCCGGCTATGCCTCGTCGACCGCCGGCCGCCCGGTCGACTTCGTGGTGGCCGACCCGCCTTACGATCTGCCGACCGCGGACCTGGAGCGGATCTTTGCCGCGCTGGCCGCGGCCGGACATCTGCACCCCGGGGCGGACCTGATCATCGAGCGGAACAAGCGGTCGGGCGAGATGACCTGGCCGGATCCGCTCGTCGGGGTCCGGACGAAACGCTACGGCGACACCATGCTCTGCTACGGTCGCGCCCCATGAGCGCCTGCCCGAGGAACCAGGATCGCCCATGACGCACGCCGTCTGTCCTGGTTCGTTCGACCCGCCGACCCTGGGACACCTGGACATCATCGGTCGGGTGGCCGGTCTGTTCGACCAGCTCACGGTGGCGGTGCTGATCAACCCGGACAAGAGCGGCCTGTTCGACGTCGCCGAGCGACTGGACCTGCTGCGGTCGACGACGAGTCAGTGGCCCAACGTCACCGTCGATTCGTTTTCTGGTCTGCTGGTCGACTACTGCACGAGTCGGGGCATCACGGCGATCGTCAAAGGACTGCGCGCGGTGTCCGACTTCGACTACGAACTCCAGATGGCTCAGATGAACTCCGGACTCGCGCGCGTCGACACGCTGTTCATGCCGACCAACCCGGAGTACTCCTTTCTGTCATCATCGCTGGTCAAACAGGTCGCGACCTACGGGGGGGACGTGTCCCGGCTGCTGCCGCCGGTCGTCTTCCAGGCGCTGCGGGCCAAGCTCGCCCGGTAGACGCCCGGGTAGGCCACGGCGATGGCACAGTCGATGGCCACCGTCAGGAGCACAGTGTCGTGCGCCACTGGCCCGGGGGCGCTCCACCTGGCGTGCCTGACGGGCGAACGCTCGGCCAGTTGACACACTGGCCCAGCAGGAGCCGCACACTGCCGCAGTCCGGCCGGGGTCACATTCCCACCGGGGCGGGGCTGCTGCCGGCGAGAAGGAGAGGTTCCCACCGTGTATCGCGTATTCGAAGCCCTCGACGAGTTGGTCACCATCGTCGAGGAGGCCAGAGGTCTGCCCATGACGGCGTCCTGCGTCGTGCCGCGGGGAGACGTGCTGGAGCTGCTCGACGATGTTCGCGACGCGCTGCCGGGCGAGATGGACGACGCGCAGGATGTGCTGGACCACCGGGACCAGATGCTCACCGAAGGGCGGACGACCGCCGACAAGACCCTCTCCGACGCCCAGGCCGAAGCGAGCCGGCTGGTCAACGCCGCACGCGCCGAGGCCACCACCACGGTCAGGAACGCCCAGGCCGAAGCGGACCGGCTGGTCGACGACGCCACAGCCAGGGCGGATGCCATCCTCACCCGGGTGGAGGCGGACGCCGACCGCACGGTGCAGTCCGGCCAGGACCAACACGACGCTCTGGTGGCCCGCGGTCACAGCGAGGCGGAGCGGCTGGTGGCCGCCGGGCGGGCCACCTACGAACGAGCCGTCGCGGACGGTCGCAGCGAGCAGTCCAGGTTGGTGTCGCAGTCCGAGGTGGTCCAGGCCGCCCGCGCCGAATCGGCCCGGATCCTGGATGCGGCCCACAGCGACGTCGACCGCATGCGAGCCGACTGCGATTCCTACGTGGATGCCAAGTTGGCCGCCCTGGAGGAAACCCTGACCAAAACGTTGCGGACGGTCGGCCGCGGCCGCACCGCCTTGCGCTCGGGGTCGGTCGCCGACTATCGCGACTGAAAGAACTGGCGCGACTAAGCGAGTTGGGCGGCGGCTGATCGTGGACTACTCTGGAACGGTTGCGGTCGACCGGCCCGGCACCCGCGGCCGACCTTCATCGCGTAAAAGACACACTTCGCCAACACACTTCACCCGAGAAACGACTGATGACCCAGACCCGCCCCAACCACGCCTCGCCCTGGGTCCTCGACACCCGGTCGCTGGGCCGCCGCCCGGGCAGCATGAAGCCGTACCGCTTCTCGGCGCCGGTGGGCGAGCCGATGGGCATCGAAGTGATCGCGGTGCCCACCGGTGCCGAAATCGAGCTGGATCTGCGGTTGGAGTCGGTCGCCGAGGGCGTGTTGGTGTCCGGCGCCGCGTCGGGAGTGGCCAACGGCGAGTGCGCCCGGTGTCTGACCGATATCAGCGTGCCGGTCTTCGCCGAGCTGCGCGAATTGTTCGCCTACCCTGATTCCACCACGGCCGCGACCACCGGCGACGACGAGATCCCGCGGTTGGTGGATGACCTCATCGAGCTGGAGCCGCTGGTCCGGGACGAAATCGTGCTCACCCTACCGTTGGCGCCGTTGTGTCGGTCGGATTGCTCCGGCCTGTGCCCGGAGTGCGGCGAGCGCTTCGACGACCTCGAGCCGGGTCACTCGCATGAGATACTTGACCCTCGGTGGGCCGATCTGGCCGCGAAGTTCGGCGTCCCGAACGGTTCTCCCACCCCACATCGGAGCCGCATCACCGGAGTCGGCGACTTTGGTACCGATTCCATCCCGGACAACAAGGAGATATAGACATGGCCGTTCCGAAGCGGAGACTGTCGCGCGCCAACACCCATGCGCGGCGCTCGCAGTGGAAGACCACCGTTCCCACGCTGGCCGTCTGCCCGAACCGCGCCTGTGGTGTGCTGACGACGCCGCACCAGGCCTGCACGAACTGCGGCCAGTACCGTGGACGCCAGATCGTGGGGAGCTGACTTACCTGGTGACGGAAGGGCCGCAGTCGCCGGTGACGCCCGGATCGCGATCGGCGATCTCGGCCAGCAACATTCCGGATCCCACAGAACTGTTCCACGCCCTCGGCGTCGAACTCGACGGTGAACTGACGGTGCTGGCGCTGACGCACCGCTCTTTCGCCTACGAGCACGGAGGCCTGCCGACCAACGAGCGGCTGGAGTTCCTCGGCGACTCGGTGCTGAGCATCGTGGTGACCGACGTGCTCTATCACGCGCATCCGGACCTGCCCGAGGGTCGCCTGGCCAAGCTCCGCGCGTCCATCGTGAACATGCACGCACTGGCCGGGGTCGGTCGGAAGATGGGCTTGGGCGACCTGTTGCGGCTGGGTCGGGGCGAGGAACTGACCGGTGGTCGGGACAAGGCCTCGATCGTCGCCGACGCCGTGGAAGCGGTGCTCGGCGCGGTGTACCTGCAACACGGACTCGACGTCGCCCGCCGGGTGGTCCACACCCTGTTCGCTGATCTGATCGCCGACGCGCCGCGGCTGGGCGCCGGTCTGGACTGGAAGACCTCGCTGCAGGAGCTGTCCGCCGCCAACGGGCTCGGGGTGCCCGAGTACCGGGTCACCGAGGAAGGGCCGGACCACGCCAAACAGTTCGAGGCCGCCGTCCTGCTCGGAGGTCACCAGCACGGCACCGGGGCCGGCCGCACCAAGAAGGAAGCGGAGCAGCAGGCCGCGTCCGCCGCGTTCACCGCGTTGGAATCCACTTCGCGGGACGCCCCGGCCGCGGGTGCCTGAACTTCCCGAAGTGGAAAGCGTCCGGCTCGGCCTGCTCACGCACGCTGTCGGCCGGCGGATCTGCCGCGTCGCGGTGTTTTCCGACCGCGCGGTCCGGCGCCACGTCGCCGGTCGTGCCGATTTCGAGTCGGCGGTCGCCGGTCACCGGGTCCTGGACATCCGCCGGCGCGGCAAGTACCTGTGGTGGGTCCTGGAGGACGACGACGCGATCCTGGCCCACCTGGGCATGAGCGGTCAGTTCCGGGTCGGCCCCGCCGGCGCAGGCAGCGTGGGCAGCGGGATCGGCGTTCCGCTCGACCATCCCCATCTGCGGGTCCGGTTCACGTTCGACGACGCCGGTCACATCGACTTCCTCGATCAGCGGACCTTCGGCGGCATGGCGTTCCTGCCGGGGCAGGCCGACCTGCCGGGGCCGATCCGGCACATCGCCCTCGATCCGCTGGATCCGGGATACGACCGGGAGAGCGTCGTGGCCCGCATCCGGGCCAAGAAGACCGAGATCAAGCGCGCCCTGCTGGATCAGACCGTGATCTCCGGTATCGGCAACATCTACGCCGACGAAGCGCTCTGGCGAGCGCAGGTGAACTACGCCAGGTCCACGGCTGCTCTGACCAGGCCGGTCGTGCGCCGCGTGCTCCACGCTGCGGAGCAGGTGCTCGCCGAGGCACTGGCGGCCGGCGGCACCTCGTTCGACGCCCTCTACGTCAACGTCAACGGCGAGTCCGGCTACTTCGACCGGTCGCTGGCCGCCTACGGTCGGGCCGATCAGCCGTGTCCGCGGTGCGGAGCGCCGATCCGCCGGGACCCGTTCATGAACCGGTCCTCCTTCTACTGCCCGGTCTGCCAACCCAGGCTGCGCATCACGCGACGTTCGCCGCCACGATCCCGGTGAACGTTCCGACGTAGATCTTGTTCCCCACCAGCATCGGTGTGGCGAATCTGGTCGTCGATCCCACGGTGATGCTGCCGACCACGTGGCCGGTGCGCCCGCTCAGCGCGTACAGAGTGCTGCCGCCCAAGGAGTAGACCGCGCCCGGGCCGGTGATCGGCGAACCGGGAATGCCGGGGGCGGACCAGACCTTGGCAAAGGTTCCGTTCGTTCTGACGTCGATCCGGGCCACCCCGGTGGTGCACGGCAGGTAGACGGTGGCACCGACGTGGGCGGCGACTCCGAAGGCCCGACAGACTGTCCCGGACCGCACCTGACCGCCGATGCCGCCGAGGTGGGAGATTCGGGCCGTGTACGCGGTACCCGACTTGCCGACCTGGAAGATATAGCCGATCGACGTGTACACCGGAGTCATCGAACCCAGGTCCAGGTCGTTGGCATTGTCGTAGGCCCAGGTCGACGGCGCGAAGAAGTCGACACGTTTCATCGACGGGCTGATCTCCGTCACCGAGTCGCTGTAGTCGTAGCGGGACGTCGATTCACCGTTGCCGACCGCGACGAACAGATTGCCGTTCGGCGCCACCACCGGCCCGCCCGGCGCCCAGATCGCCCCTTCCCTCGGCGTCGGCACCACGTAGGCCCGGCCCCCGGCCTGGCCGTTCGTCTTCAGCGCGATCACCGCGCCCTTGTAGTTGCCGCAGTCGCCGGCCAGACCACCGAACGCGACGTAGACGTTGCCCCGGTCGACGGCCAGCGCCGGCCGCTGCTGCTCGGCCGCCGGGTCGGTCCCGGGCACCTCGACGCGCTTGTGCATCGCCGTGGCCCCGTTGCCCGCCCGAAGGCCCCAGATCTCGTGGACCACACCGGATGTCCGGTTGTAGGTCACCGTGACCAGGAAGATGCGCCCGGTCACCGGGTCGTAGGCCGGAGTACCGGTGATACCGGTCGGGCGGATGTTGCCGGAGCAGGCCAGGACGGACGTGTCGGTGATCGCCGGGCGCAGGTGCCGGCTCCACCGGACCGCGCCGGTGGCCGGGTTGAGGGCGTACACCGTGTTGTTCTCGGTGGCCACCACCACGTTGCCGGCGGCCAGGATGGGCGAGGCGTAGACAGCACCGTCCAGGGTGCGCCGGAACGCCGGAGTGAACTTCTTGAACGCCGACGCGGTGGTGCTTCGTCCGGAACGAAGATTATCCCCGTGGTCGGTGGGCCACCCCGCGCCGCAGGTGAGAAGAGCAACCGTGAGGGACAGCAGGATGACCAGGATGCGGCGCATGGCACGATGCTCCGCCCGACCGGGGCCCGATGTCCAGGGATCGGCCGGTTCTGCACAATCCCGAGCCGGGGCGACCGCGGATCGGGCCGCTGGATAGGTTGGCGGCGTGGACGAACCCGACGGCTCGGTCCGGAGCAGCGCAGGCGACCCACCCGTCCGGCTGACGGCCTTCGTCCACGGGCAGGTCCAGGGCGTGGGCTTCCGGTGGTGGACCAGGGCCAGAGCCCTGGAGCTGGGGTTGTCCGGTAGTGCGACCAACCTGGCCGGTGGTCGGGTGCTGGTCGTCGCCGAGGGCCCGCAGGCGCAGTGCCGACGGCTGCTCGAGATGCTGCGCGGGCCGGACACGCCGGGCTCGGTGGCTCTGGTGGTCGACCAGTACGGCCCACCGCGTGGGGAACACGGCTTCACCGAGCGGTGAGGCTCCCTGATCCGGGGGGCGCGTCCGGTTACCCTCACACAGGTTCGACGTCGTCCTGCCGGCGGTCGGCATCAACGGGAGGGGCCTGCTCGTCGTGTTCCTGCGGTCCCTGACCCTGAAGGGCTTCAAGTCCTTCGCCTCGGCCACCACACTGCATTTCGAGAAGGGCATCACCGCGGTGGTCGGACCGAACGGGTCCGGCAAGTCCAACGTGGTCGACGCCATCGCCTGGGTTCTGGGCGAGCAGGGGGCGAAGGCGCTGCGCGGCGGCAAGATGGAGGACGTCATCTTCGCCGGCACCGCGGACCGGCCCCCGCTGGGCCGCGCCGAGGTCACCCTGACGATCGACAACTCCGACGGTGCGCTGCCGATCGACTACGCCGAAGTCTACATCACCCGCCGAATGTTCCGGGACGGCGCCGGCGAATACGAGATCAACGGCTCGGCCTGCCGGCTGCTGGACATCCAGGACCTGCTGTCCGACTCCGGAATCGGTCGGGAAATGCATGTCATCGTCGGTCAGGGCCAACTCGACGCGGTGCTGCAGGCGCGTCCGGAGGATCGCCGCGCCTTCATCGAAGAAGCCGCCGGGGTGTTGAAACACCGCAAACGCAAAGAGAAGGCGCTCCGCAAACTCGATGCGATGCAGGCCAACTTGACTCGCTTGACCGATCTGACCGGCGAGCTCCGGCGTCAGCTGAAGCCCTTGGGGCGGCAGGCCGAGGTGGCCCGGCGGGCCGCCGGTGTGCAGGCCGACCTGCGTGATTCCCGCCTGAGGTTGCTCGCCGACGACTACGTCGCGCTGACCGGTGCGATCGCGACCGAATGCGCCGACGAAGCCGCGGTGCGCGAGCATCGGACCGCCGTACAGCTGGCTCTGACCCGGACGGCCTCGCTGGCGGAGCAGGCCGCGACGGAGGCCGCATCGGCCGCGCCCGCACTGGCCGCCGCCCAGGAGACGTGGTTCGCGTTGTCGGCCCTGCGGGAGCGGCTCCGCGGCACGGTGACCCTCGCGCAGGAGCGGGTCCGGAACCTGTCCGGTCCCATCGAGCCGGCCCGTTCCGGTCGGGATCCGCAGGAGCTGGAAGCCGCCGCACGGGCCGCAGACGAGGCTCAGGCTGCATTGGCGGCCACCGTCCGCTCCGCCCGGACGGACCTGGACGGGGCCGTGGCCCGTCGGACGGAGACGGAAACGGCGCTGGCCGTCGCGGAGCGTCAGCTGCTGACCGCGGCCAGGGCGGTGGCCGACCGACGGGAGGGTTTGGCTCGGCTGGCCGGCGAGCTCAGCGCGGCCAGGACCCGCCTGGCGGCCGGCGGTGAGGAGACCGCCCGACTGGCGGCGGCGGTCGCGCAGGCCCGGGATAGGGCCGGGTCGGCGCTGGCCGGCTTCACCCGGCTGCAGAACTCGATCGGCGACCTGGACTCCTCCGAGATCGGGCTGGACGAGGCACACGAAGCCGCGGAGCAGGCGGCCGAGGCCGTCCGCCGGCGGGTGGCCGAGCTGACCGACGCGCTGCGTGGGGCCACCGGCGAGCAGACCGGCCTGCGGGCCAGGAAGGAGGCGCTCGCGCTCGGTCTGCAGCATCAGGACGGTGCGGGTGTGCTGCTCGCGGCCGCAGCGGACCGGCCCGGACTTCTCGGGTCGGTGGCCTCGGCGCTGGAGGTGGATCCCGGTTTCGAAGCGGCCGTCGCCGCGGCCCTGGGTCCGGCGGCCGACGCGGTCGCGGTGTCCGACGTGGCCCAGGCGGCCGCGTCGCTGGCCTTCCTGCGAGAGCACAACGCCGGCCGCGCGGGCCTGCTCGTCGGCGGTGCAGCGCCGGCCGCTGATCGCGAAGGCTGGCCGACGTTGCCGGGTGACGCGGTCTGGGCGTTCGAGCACGTCCGTGTGCCGCGGGCGCTCCTGGCCGCCGTTTCGGTGGCGCTGGATCGGGTGGCCGTGGTGGCCGACCTGGACGCGGCCGTCCTGCTGCTCGCCCAAGGTCGGGGGGTGCGAGCGGTGACCAGGACCGGCGACCTGCTCGGCGCTGGATGGGCGTTCGGCGGCAGCGGCGGCCGGCAGTCGGTGCTGGAGATCCAGGCGGCGTCGGACGAGACGGACCGGGCGCTGTCCGGGATCGGCGATCGGATCGCGGAGCTGGAAACGGCCCTGTCCGAGGCGGGTCTCGAGCTCCAGCAACGCATCGAGCGGAGTAGGACGACGTTGGCCGCCCTGCACGAGTCCGATGCGCGCCTGTCGGCGGTCTCCGAGCAGCTGGGCAACCTCGGAGAGACGGCCAGGGCGGCCCAGGCCGAGGCGGAACGGCTCGAACGGCAGCGGCAGGCGGTGGAGACGGCGTCGGTACAAAACCGCGCGGCGGTCGCCACGCTGGAAGCCCGGTGGTCGGCGGCGGAAGCAGAAGAAGTACCCGACGGGCAGGACACCAAGACGCGCGACCTCCTGGCGAAGCGGTTGACCGCGGCCCGACAGACCGAGGTGGAGGCCAGACTGACGCTGCGCACCGCCGAGGAGCGGGCCCGGGCGACCAGCGGCGCGGCGGACGCTCTACGACGCTCCGCTCGGCAGGAGCGGGAGGCCCGGGCCAGGGCGGAGGCGGCGGAGGCCCGTCGCGCGGAAGGTGCCGCCGTCGCAGACAGGGTGGCCCGGCAGGGACAGCAGGCTCTGACCGCCATCGAAGGATCACTGGCCGTTGCCGCCGCCGACCGGGAACGCGCATCCGCCGCACGCGAGGTTGCCGAGTCGGCGCTGGCCCGGGCCGGCACGACGGCCAGGGAACTGCAGGCCCAGTGGGACGCGCTCACCGACGCCGTGCATCGGGACCAGCTGCAACGCGCCCAACAGGCGATCCGGGTCGAACAGCTGGTCGGCCGCGCGGCCGAATTCGGCCTGGGACCGGACGACCTGGTCGCCGAGTTCGGCCCGGATGTCCCCATCCCGCCACCCGCCCTGGAGATCAGCGAATACCAGGCGGCCAGGGAACGCGGTGAGCTGGTGGTCGCGCCGGCGCCCGAAGCCTACGACCGCGGCACCCAGGAGCGTCGGGCCAGCCGCGCCGAGCGCGATCTCACCCTGCTGGGCAAGGTCAATCCGCTGGCGCTGGAAGAGTTCGCCGCCCTGGAGGAACGTCATTCCTTCCTGTCCACCCAGCTGGAGGACCTCAAGTCGACCCGCAAGGACCTGCTGACCGTCATCGGCGAGGTCGACGAGAAGATTCTCGAGGTGTTCACTGCCGCGTACCACGACGTGGCCCGCGAATTCGGCCTGGTGTTCGCGGAGCTGTTTCCCGGCGGCGAGGGCGAGCTGATCCTGACCGATCCGTCCGACCTGCTGACCACCGGCATCGAGGTGCAGGCCCGACCGCCGGGCAAGAAGGTCAAACGGCTCTCGTTGCTCTCCGGCGGAGAGCGTTCGCTGACCGCGGTCGCACTGCTGGTGGCGATCTTCCGGGCGCGACCCAGCCCGTTCTACATCATGGACGAGGTGGAAGCGGCCTTGGACGAGGTCAACCTGACCAGGCTCATCGGGCTGCTCACGTTGCTACGCGACTCCTCGCAGCTGATCATCATCACCCACCAGAGGTTCACCATGGAGTCGGCGGACGCGCTCTACGGTGTCACCATGCGCGGCGACGGCATCAGCCAGGTGATCAGCCAGCGCATCCGGTCCGGGGTGTGACGCCGGTGCGTCCTCTGATCAGTCCGCCCACGGCCCCCGGACCTGGGTCCACTCCCGGACCTGCCGCCGCTTGATGAGCCCCTCGCGGGCGAACGGGTCAGCGTCCATGGTGGCCTCCACGTGGCCGACCGACTCGGCCTGGAAGATCAGCAGCGCGCCGGCCGGCTCATCCACGAACGGGCCGGTGGCCAGCAGCTTCACCGGACCGGTCAGCCCGGCCAGAAACTCGCGATGGGCCGGACGGAAGGTGTCCCGGGCGTCGGTCGAATCGTCGTGATAGTCGTAGAGCAGGGCGAAAACCGGCATGGTGTCGATTCCTTCGGCTGGGTGACCTGGGATCTGGCTGGTGACCTGGGACCGGATCAATCTACGTCCTTGGTGTTCGGCGGCCGGACCCGCCGTCGGCCAGGAACTGGGCCAAGCGGGCGCTCGTGGGTGCTGTGGCGGGGCCGCGTTCGGTGACGGCCAACGCCGCCGCCGCGTTGGCCACCCGAGCGGCGCGGACCGGTTCGATTCCGTGGGCCAGGGCCGCGATGAAAACGCCGGTGTGTGCGTCACCGGCCCCGTTACTGTCCACGGCGGTCACCGGAAAGCCCGCCACCCGCACGACGCGCTCGCCGCGCACCAAGAGCAGGCAACCCGTCGCGCCGGTGCGGACGATGACCCCACGCCGCCCGGTCCGGGCCGCAAGACGATCGATCGCCTCGTCCACCGCTGCGGCTCCGGTGAGCGCCCGTACCTCCCCGGCGCTGCAGGTGAACCAGTCGATCCTGGACAGCAGTCGGCTCTCCGGAAGCCCCGCGGCCGATGCAATCAGGGGCCCCGGATCGAAGAACACCGGGACATCGTCGGCGATGACCCTCGACCAGTTCGACAACGCCGCGAGCACGCCCGGGTGGACCAGGCTGTATCCGGACAGGTGGATCGCGTCGTCCGGGGCCGGCCGGATGCGAACCAGATCGTCGACACCCAAAGCGGTTTCGATGCCGGGGCTGGTCACGAAGGTCCGTTCGCCCTCGTCGTCGACCAGGCACACCACGAAGCCGGTGTCCCGTCCCCGACCCGTGGGCTGCAGGATGTCCACGCCTTCGGCGCGCAGAGCGGCCCGGGCGATGTCGCCGAACGGCCCGGTGCCGTGCAGACCGCCGTGGGCGACGCGCAGTCCCTGACGGGCCGCGGCGGCCATAACGTTGAAACCTCCGCCCGCGGTGGCGCGGGTCGAGGTGGCCAGGGTGTCCGCACCGCGCTCCGGTACGGACGGGACGGTGAGAACCAGGTCGACGACGACGTTGCCGAGGTGGAGCAACCTGCCGAACGTCGGGTTCACGGCGCCCGCAGGGCGAGCAACTGGGTGGCAGTGCCGCTCAGGTCTAGTCGGTTGACCCTGGTCAGCTGCTCGATCATCGCGGCCGGAAACGCCCCGACACCGTGACAGGCGCCGCACATGGCGCCGCACATGGCCGCAATGGTGTCGCAGTCACCCCCGACCGAGGCCGCGATCCGGCAGGCCAGGAACGGGTCGTCGCCGTACCTCGCGAACACGGCGAAGGCCGCGGGTACCGACTCCTGGCTGGCCAGGCTGGTGCCGACCAGACGATCGATACGGTCGAAAAGCTGGGCCTGCGAGCAATTCGCGACGAGATCCACAGCCCACCGGATGCGGGGTCCGATGTGGCCGCCGGCGATCCAATGGCCCCGCTGTCCGCCGAGTTCGGCCGCCTCCAGCGCCACCTCGATCGCTCCGGTCACGCCGTGCCCGGACACACCGGCGCTGACGGCCGCGGCCACTGCGGCCGCTCCGGCCAGGGCCAGAGAAGTGTGGTGGCTGAACGAACTGGCCGCCGCCACCTGATCGACCAGGCTGGTGAGATCCTGGCACCCGGTGGCGATCCCGACCGGGGTGATGCGCATGGCGGCCCCGTTGGTGGCGCCCTTGCTGCCGGTGTCGGCGACACTCATGCCGGCGAGCAGTTTGACGACCGCGGCCTTGGTCGACGGGCCCAGCAGATCGAGCGACCCGCGGGCCCGCATGTCATCTTCCCAGCTCAGCAGGCGCCGACCGAGCTCCGCCGGATCGATGGTGCCGTTGCCGTCGATGATCACCCGGGCCAGCAGCACCGCCTGCTCGGTGTCGTCGGTGACCGACCCGGCCGGTAAACCGGCGGCCAACGGGTGGTCGGCGGGTGCGGCGTGGAAGCCGTCGACGACCTCGCCGTAGCGAGCCGCGATCACTGCGCGGGGCAGCGACTGGGTCGGCATGCCCAGCGCGTCGCCCATGGCCAGCCCGTACAGGGCCCCCGATGCCCGGGCCTGGCGGTCGATCATCGCGGCCAGCCCGCGATGGCCTGGTCGACGGTCACCACCGTGATGATCGGTTGGTAGAGCGACAGGATGTGCAACGCCTGCCGATGACTCGACTCGTCCACGCCCGCGCACGCGTCCGAGACCACCTGGACGTGCACACCGGCGTCGGCCGCCGCCACCGCGGTGGACAGCACGCAACAGTCGGTGGACACCCCGGCCAGCACCAGGGCGGCGTCCGGCCCGACCCGCGCAGCGAGTTCCGGGGTCCACTTGCTGAACGTGCAGGCGTCGATCGTGGGTTCGCCGGTCCCGTGCAGGTCGTCCACCAGCTGGTAGATCGGTGCGTCGGCGGGCTGCAGGGCGAACGGCCACTGCCGGTAGTAATCCGACCAGGCGCCGGCCGGCTCCGGGGGAGCGAGGAAGCGGGTGAAGGTGCGCCGATCACCGGCCGCGGCGACGAGCCGGTTCACCGGTTCCACGATGGCCGCGAAACCGGGTGTCGCCCAGCCGCTACCGGGGTCCGCGAAGATGCGCTGCATGTCGATGATCGCCAGCCACGGTGCTGCCATGCCCGTCATTGAACATGCTGGTCGCTGAAAAACAGCCACCGCCCCCGGCGGATCGCCGGGGGCGGTGCTGGTGGTCTCACATCGCGCCGCTCGAATGGCGGCAGTGCTTGCTGGTCAGCAGTCGTAATAGAGGGCGAACTCATGCGGATGCGGCCGCAACCGGATGGCGTCGATCTCCTCGCGCTTGAGCTTGATCCACATATCGATCAGGTCCGTCGTGAAGACGCCACCCTCGAGCAGGTAGTCGTGGTCCTCTTCGAGGCGGTTGATCACCGCACCGAGCGAGGACGGCACCTGCGGGATGTTGGCCGCCTCGTCCGGCGGCAACTCGTAGAGGTCCTTGTCAACGGGCGCCGGGGGCTCGATCTTGTTCCGGATGCCGTCCAGGCCGGCCATCATCATGGCCGCAAAGGCCAGGTAGGGGTTGGCCGACGGGTCCGGGCAGCGGAACTCCAAACGCTTGGCCTTGGCGTTGGTGCCGGTCAGCGGGATGCGGATGCATGCGGACCGGTTGCGGGCGGAATAGACCAGGTTGACCGGAGCCTCGTAGCCCGGGACAAGTCGGTGATAGGAGTTGACCGTCGGATTGGTGAAGGCGAGCAGCGACGGCGCATGGTGCAACAGCCCGCCGATGTAGTAACGGGCGATGTCGGACAGGCCACCGTAGCCCGCCTCGTCGTAGAACAGCGGCTTGCCGCCCGACCACAGCGACTGGTGGGCGTGCATGCCGGACCCGTTGTCGCCGAAGAGTGGCTTGGGCATGAAGGTGACGGTCTTGCCGGCCGCCCAGGCGGTGTTCTTGACGATGTACTTGAACAGCATCACCTCGTCGGCCGACGCCAGCAGGGTGTTGAACTTGTAGTTGATCTCGGCCTGACCGCCACCGACCTCGTGGTGTCCCCGCTCGATGTCGAAGCCCATGCTGAGCAGGTTGGCCGTCATGTCCTCGCGGAGGTCGGCCTGCTGGTCGTACGGCGGGACCGGGAAGTATCCGCCCTTGACCCGTGTCTTGTAGCCGAGGTTTCCGCCCACCTCTTCGCGACCGGTGTTCCACCAGCCCTCGTTCGCATCCACCTCGTAGAAGGAGCCGCTCATCTTGGTCTCGAAGCGGACGTTGTCGAACACGTAGAACTCGGCCTCGGCCCCGAAGAAACAGGTGTCGGCGATGCCGGTGCTGGCCAGGTACTCCTCCGCCTTGCGGGCGACGTTGCGCGGGTCGCGCGAGTACGGCTGCAGCGTCAGCGGGTCGTGCACGAAGAAGTTGCACGTCATCGTCTTGCGGCGGCGGAACGGATCGATCCGGGCTGTGGCCACATCGGGCAGCAGGGTCATGTCCGACTCGTGGATGGACTGGAACCCCTTGATCGAGGAGCCGTCGAAGGCCATACCCCCGGCCAACGAGTCGACCGACACGGTCGCAGCAGGGACGGTGAGGTGATTCATCAAGCCGGGGAGATCGCAGAACCGGATGTCGAAGACCTCGACGTCGTTGTCCTGGATGTAGGCGACCAGCTCTTCGGGCGTGGAGAACACTCACACACTCCTTCGTGTCGGGAAAGTAGCAGCGTACGGGGTTCAGACGGCACCAGAACGGATGAACCGATCGAGTGTTCACTCTGCCGCGTTTGAAGCTAGGCAAAGGGTATTGCCCCGCGGTCTCCGGTTTGTTTCGCGGCAGTTAACGCCCGGTCGCGTCGGCCCGGCGGGGGAGCGGGGCGGAACTCTCGCGGCCGCGCAGGACGTGCGCAAGACCAGCGCTGACCGCCTGTCGGCTTGTCTTGGCACCGCCAGCATCGACTTGGCAAGCCCTGGAGGCGTTGCTAAGACGAGGTAGCGCCTGCTCAGTGGGCTCGGGACCTCGCGGGCCGACCAGATCCACACTCTCGGAATCCTATTGAAGCGAGTCTCCGTCGCAGGACACTAGCGGACGCGGCAACGCCCGGTATCTGACGTCCTACGCTGGGCTCGTGGCATCGACCGAGGAACGCAACTACCGGGGCCGTCGGCTGGGTCTGCCTGAGTCCGGGGTCGGATCCGTCGCGCCGATGGGGGTGCGGGTCGGCGCCTTCGTCCTCGACATTCTGCTGGCGTTCCTGATCGCCCTGCTGTTCACCCGACCCGAGCTGCCGAAGAACTGGAGCCTGCTGGTCTGGGCCGCACTCACGGTCGTCGCCGTGGGACTCTTCGGCTTCACGCCGGGGCAGGCCGTGTGCGGGATCCGGGTGGCGCCGCTGGGCGGGCCGGTGTTGGTCGGGGTGTGGGCCCTGCCCAGGACCGCGTTGATCTTCGCCATGGTCCCGGTATTGCTCACCGATGTCGACGGGCGCGGTCTGCACGACCGCCTCTGTCGAACGGTCGTGATCAGGACCCGATAGGGCCGTCAGCGGCGGCGGGCGGCGCGCTGGACGTTCCGGGTCTTCGCGCCGGCGGGAAGCGGACCCTTGGGCATACCCGCCTGACCGACCCGGGCGCTGAGCGCAGTGAGCCGGCCGTCCAGATCCGACACCTGAGCGGCGCTGATGTTCCGTGGCAACTTCATCAACGACTGATTCAGCTTGCGCAGCGGAGTCTGGCCGTCCTCATTGCCCACGATGATGTCGTAGATGGGCGTCTCGCCGACGATTCGGGCGATCTTCTTCTTCTCCTGGGCGAGCAACGGTTTGACCCGGTGGGTGGCGCCCTCACCGATCAGGATGATGCCCGGCCGGCCGACCACCCGGTGCACGGCGTCCAGATGCGCCGTGCCCGCGATCGCCGGAGTGATTCGCCACTTGCCGCGCAACTGGTTGTTCTGCAGCGACCACGCCGCCGCCCCCGGGGTGCCGTCGGCCTGCTTGTAGACGTTGGACTGCACCCGCCGGGCGAAGAAGATGAGCGCGACCAGGGCCCCCAGGATGAGACCGAAGACCAGGCCGCCCCACCACGGGGCGCCCAGCAGGATCGCGATTCCGGTGACCACCGCAGCGGTGCCCAGCAGGCACAGGATCATGTAGGGCAGAAGACGCTTGTCTTCCTTGCGCTGCGTCTTGAACGCCTGCCAGATCTGACCGCGCCGTTCCTTCCGGCCCGCCTTGGTGGCCGCCTTCGCCGCCTTCTTCTCCTGCTTGGAGGGCTTGTATGGGCTGCTCCCGGTGCTCTTGGCCATCCTTGAAGGATACGACGGTCTCACCATCGACCGGAACGGTGCTGGACCGAGCCGGGCCGCGATGCCGGGTCCGCTCAGCGTCTCCTTGGCAGGCGGCTCGGGATCTCCACCACCAGGCTCAGCGGCTCGCCCTAGCAGCGACGGCCTGTCGATACAGGGTGCCTGCCCGGTAGGAGGAACGAACCAGCGGACCTGACATCACGCCGGCGAAACCGATCTGTTCGGCCTCCTCGCGCAGTTCCACGAACTCAGCAGGCTTGACCCACCGGTCGACGGGGTGGTGACGGGGGGTGGGCCGCAGATACTGGGTGATGGTGACCAGGTCACAACCAGCGTCGTGCATGTCGGTCAACGCCTGAGAGATCTCGTCCCTGGTTTCACCCATGCCGAGGATCAAGTTCGACTTGGTCACCATGCCCGCGGCGCGGCCCTGGGCGATGACGTCCAGCGACTTCTCGTAGGTGAACGCCGGACGGATCCGCTTGAAGATGCGCGGCACCGTCTCCAGGTTGTGCGCGAAGACCTCCGGTGCTGCGTCGAACACCTGGCCCAGCAGGTCGGGCTTGCCCGAGAAATCAGGCGTGAGGATTTCCACTCCGGTTCCGGGTGCCAATTCATGCACCTTGCGGATGGTCTCGGCGTACAGCCAAGCGCCCTCATCAGGCAGGTCGTCCCTGGTCACGCCGGTGATGGTGGCGTACCGCAAGCTCATCACGGAAATCGACTCGGCGACCCGTCGCGGCTCGTCCCGGTCCAGCGGCCCCGGTCGTCCGGTATCGATCAGGCAGAAGTCGCAGCGCCGGGTGCATTGGTCCCCACCGATCAGAAAGGTGGCTTCCCGGTCTTCCCAGCATTCGTAGATGTTGGGGCAGCCGGCTTCCTGACACACGGTGTGCAGGCCCTCCCGTTTGACCAGGGCTTGCAACGCCGTGTATTCCGGCCCGGTGCGCAGCTTGGTCTTGATCCACTCAGGCTTTCGCTCGATGGGGACCGCGGCATTGCGCACCTCGAGACGCAAGAGCTTGCGCCCTTCGGGTGCAATGGTCATGTCGTTTCGCCTTCCTTGGCCTCGCCGTCGGTGGCGCCGGCGACCTTCGACTCGACCGCCGCTGCGCCCGAATCGACGGCCGCGGCCGCTTTGTCGGCCGCCGCAGCGGCGTGGTCGTGGGCCTTGGACACTGTGTCCTGAGCCTTGTCGGCCGCTTGGCCTGCCTGGTCCGCGACATCGCCCGCCTTGTCCGCGAGGTCGCCTGCCTTATCGGCGACATCGTCGGCCTTGTCCGCAATATCGCCCGCCTTGTCGGCCACTCGTGCGGCGCCGTCCTTGACGGCGTCGGCCGCCTTGGCGGCCGCCGCCTTGGCGGCTTCGGCGGCCTTGGCCGCGGCCTCCTTGACGGCGGCGGCGGCTTTGGCAGCCCCGTCCTTGGCGGCATCGGCGGCTTTGGCAGCGCCGTCCTTGGCCGCATCGGCGGGGGTCGGGCCGGACTTGGCCAGATCGGTCGGGGCGGGGGTGACCGGGGCTGGGTACGTCGGAGCCTTCAGGGCCTTGGCCACCCCGACGATCACGGCGGCCAACGCGGCCAGGAAGAAGAGGTTGCGCACCCGGTGGGACTTCTTCGGCGAGGCGCCCTGTGCGGTCTTGGCCGACTTCTTCGTCGCGGCGGCTGGTGCGCCTTTGGCCGCCTTCTTGTCAACAGCTGCGGCCGCCGCGGACAGCGCAGCAACCGCCTTGGCCGCCTTGGCGCTGAGCACGGCGGCGCGGTCGGATGCGGCCGAAGCCACCGTGGAAGCGGCGTCGGTCGCCTCCGAACGGCTCTTGAGGGCGAGCGCTCGGGCCTGTTCCAGCGCCCTCGCCTGGCCGATGCGGGCGGACTCTTCAGCCTTTTTCACCGCTTTGGCGCTGGCCTTGCTCGCCCGGCGCGACAGCGTCTGCGCCGAATCGCCGATGGAATGGGCCACCTTCTCGGCCACGTCCCCTGCCTTGGTCGCCAGTTCGTGCGCCGTATCGGTGGCGAAGGACGCGACCTTCTCGGCCACGTCCTGAGCCTGATCGACGACCTTCTCCGCCACATCTCCGGCTTTGGCCGCGAGATCGTGGGTTGTTTCGGCGGTGGTGGACTTGCTCATGATGAGCTCCTCGGGAGTGTCTGGGCTCGGTGACGGAATGATGATCTCGGTACCGGACCGATCCGAATGGCCGCTTCGTATGCGATGGTGCCATCCTGCCCGACTCTCACGTCGAACTCAGGACGGGGTCCATATGCCAGCTCAAGCCACCGTGGGTGGGCAGGCCGCTCTCCTTCACGGCCGGGACCGTCGGCTCCGCCAAAGTGGTGGCCTGCACGTCGATCTCTCCGTTGAAAGCCTGTTGAAGCCGAACACGGACGACGTCGATGGCATCCGGGACGCCGACCGGGCGCCCGAGTTCGGCCGACAACGAGGTCACGCCTGCGTCGCGGATGCCGCACGGCACGATGCGGTCGTACGCGCCAAGATCGGGGTCGCAGTTCAACGCGAAGCCGTGCGTGGTGACGCCTTTTGCGATGCGAACTCCGATCGCCGCGATCTTGCGTTCCGGGCGATGATCACGTGGCAGCCAGACGCCGCTTCGGCCGGCGACCCGGCCTGTGCCGACCACACCGAGGTCGCCGCACGCCGCCATCAACGCCTGTTCGAGTAGCCGGACATAGTTGACGACGTCGACCGGGTGAGCCAGCTTGACCACCGGATAGCCCACCAACTGCCCCGGCCCGTGCCAGGTGATGCGACCACCCCGGTCGACGTCGATGACCGGGGTGCCGTCGGTGGGTCGGTCGGCCGGTTCGGTTCGGCGACCTGCGGTGTAAACGGCCGGGTGACTCAGCAATAGAACGGTGTCCGGACCGCGTCCGTCCGCGCGTGCCTGGGCCAGCTCGCGTTGCCAGTCCCAAGCCGCCTGATAGTCAAGAACACCGGGCTCGACGAACTGCAGCACGGATGGACGCTCGCGCACGGGGTGGTCCGGTCCGCCGGACGGTGAACCGGTGAGGGTCGGACCGGTTCGACTCACCTCGTCTGGTCCGGTCCGCTGTTCGGAGTCGCGATCTTGCATTTGCCCAACCTACGCCCGAGGTCCGACAGCGGCGTGCGGGTCGTCCTGTGTCGGGTCAGCGGTTGTGGACAACCGATCGGGCCGTCCGGGATTCGGCCTAACGTACGACCCATGACGTTCGTCGTGGGGGACTATCGGGCCACCGAGTCGATCGGCGGGGGCGGGGCGGCGCAGGTCTGGCGGGGGGTGACGGTCGATGACGGGGCCGGGGTGGTCATCAAGGTGTTCCCGCCCGATCAGTTGGAGGTGGCCCGCCGGGAGGCGGCCCTGGCGGCCGAGGTCGACCACCCCCACGTCGTCGCGGTGGTCGAGGTGGTCGGGGACACCGAACGGGCGGCGTTGATCACCGCCTTCGCCGCCGGCGGAAATCTGAGCGATCTGCTGGCCCGCCGTGGCCGGTTGTCCGCCGGGGAGACATTGACCGTCCTGCTGCCGTTGGCGGCCGTGCTGGCCGCTGCTCACGAACGGGAGGTCACCCACGGCGACATCTCCGCGCAGAACGTCGTCTTCGACCGGGTCGGTCGCCCGCTGCTGGCCGCGCTCGGGGCGGCGCAGGCCGGGTCCGAGTTCGGCCGTCCGGTGGCCGCCACCCCCGTGGACGCCGCTCCGGAGCTCGCCAGGGGCGGACCGCCGACGCCGGCCACCGATATGTTCTCGCTGGGATCGGTCGCCCTGGCCTGCCTTACCGGACGTCACGCCTGGCCCGCCGATGATCTTCGGGACGTGGTGATCCAGGCGGCGGCCGGTCGGTGGCCGGACCCGGGCGACGACACCGGCCCGCCGGGTCTGATCGCCGCCGTTCGTGCCCTGCTCGAGCACGACCCCGATCGCCGCCCTACCG
>CAXUHA010000032.1:44430-50488 GCA_964250735.1 uncultured Nakamurella sp.
CAAGGCCCTGGCATCGGCAGGTCGGCCGGAGCCCGTCGTCCTTCGACCGGCGGACACCCGCCCCGATGAGGTGGGACGGGAACCGCCGGCCGTCGTCGACGGGACCCTCGGGTCGGAACCGACGGGTGGCTCATCGGTCGACCCCCACTCCACCACCGCCGGCGCATCGCAACGCCCGGCGCCGACGCAAACCCGACCGGGACTTCCGCGGATCGGGCACCCGGCCGTTGGCCGGCCGCGTGCAGGGGGTGCGTCGGGGGCGTTGGGTGCTGCCCGGCTGCCCGGCAGCGCTGTCCGGTTCGCTCTGGTCACCCTGACCTGCGTGGTGGTCGCCGGTCTGGCCGTCTCCGCCGGGCTGTGGTGGGCCTCCTGGGACCGCAGCGCGCCGGTCGCCGCCCCGGCTGTCGTCGGGTCGTCCGGTCGGTCGGTCGGCGGGTCGGTCGTCCGGTCGGCCGCCAGTTCGCCCGCCCCGAGTTCTTCCGCATCGGGCGCCAAGTCGGCCGCCGCCAGATCTTCCGCATCGTTCGCAACGTCGCCCGCCATGCCTAGCCGGGTGTCGGGGGGCGCGACTCGCTCATCGAACACTGCCCCCACCGGCCCGGCCCGCCAGGCCACCCTTCCCACCCGGGCGGCCCCGCCGCCACCGGTCGACCGCACGACATCATCGTCGGTCGGCGTGATCGCCGACTCCTCCTCCACGGCGGTCGACTGGGCTCAGACGGTCCGATCGCTGGACGCTGCGCGGGCCAGAGCATTCCTGGCCAGGCGAGTGGTACTGCTGGACGCCGTCTATACAGCCGACTCCACGGCCAGAACGGCCGATGCCCGGGCCATCGCAACGCTGCTGTCGGGCGGCTTGCGGGTCTCCGGAGCCGCGCACCTCGTCCGGGAGGCCTATGCGCTGGGCGCATCCCCGATCAGGGTGCTCGTCGACGACTCGTTGCCGTCCTATTCGGTTCTCGACCGTAACGGCACAGTGGTCGGGCAGACCCGTTCGCGGGCGACTGCGGGCCGGATCCTGATCCTGGTCCGTACATCGGCCGGTTACCGGATCAGCCGGGTCGAATCGGCCTGATCGCCGCAGGTGCGGCCGGTGCTGCGGCATGGCAACAGGGCACTGTCGGTGCCCGGCCCTAGCGTGATCAACATGCGTTTGTTGCACACTTCGGACTGGCACATCGGCCGGACCTTCCACGGGCAGGACCTGTTGGCGGATCAGGAGTTCGTCCTGTCCGCGCTCGCCGACCTGGTCCTGGCACACCGGGTCGACGCGGTCGTCATCGCCGGGGACATCTACGACCGCGCGGTGCCGTCGGCGGAGGCCGTCCAGGTGGCGACGCGTGCCCTGCAGCGGATTCGGGCCGCCGGCGCGGTCATCGTCGCATCGTCGGGCAATCACGACTCGGCCCCGCGGCTCGGGGCGTTCGGCGATTTCCTGGCCGCCGGGGGTCTGCACCTGCGGACGTCGGCGGGTGCCGTCGCCGAGCCGATCCTCCTTGACGACGGCGACGGGCCGATAGCCGTGTATGCGGTGCCCTACCTGGAGCCGGAGGTCGTTCGGCACGTCCTGGGCGTGCCGGGGCGGCCCGGCCATCAGGGCGTGATGATGGCAGCGATGAGCCGGATCGCCGCTGATCTGGCCGGCCGGCCGGTAGGTACCCGATCGGTTGTGCTCGCCCATGCCTTCGTGGTCGGGGGCCGCGTAGCCGGCTCGGAACGTTCCATTGCCGTCGGCGGTGTCGAATCGGTGACGGCGGACGTCTTCGACGGCATCGACTACGTGGCGTTGGGGCACCTGCACAAGGCGCAGCTGCTCGACCACCGGATGCGCTACTCCGGATCGCCGCTGCCGTACTCGTTCACCGAGGCCGGACACGACAAAGGCGTGTGGCTGGTCGATCTCGGCCCTGGCGGCGCGGTTGTCGGTGAATGGCTGGAGCTGCCGACGGTGCGCCCGCTGGCCCAGCTGCGGGGGACCCTGTCCGAGCTGCTGTCGGCGCAGCCACACCAGGCGGACCTGTCCGAGTCCTACCTGGCCGTGGTCCTGACCGACGCGGTCCGCCCCCTCGATCCGATGCGCCGACTTCGGGAGCGGTACCCGTTCGCCCTGACGGTGTCGTGGGACCCGCCCGATCGGCGGACGGAGGGCGGCGCCCGCCCGTCGGTCGACGCAGGTGGCAGTGACGCGGCCGTCCTGGCCGAGTTCCTCGCCAGGTGTCGGGGCTCCGCCGCATCGGTCACGGAGCAAACCCTGCTCGACAGGTCCCTGTGCTCCGACCGGATCCTGGACGTCGCCCGGTGAACGCGCGGGGGCTGTCTTGAGGCTGCACCGACTTCAGCTCGCTGCGTTCGGGGCGTTCGCCGATCAGATCGACGTGGATCTGGATCGGCTGGGCGCCGATGGGCTGTTCCTGCTGCACGGCGATACCGGTGCCGGCAAGACCAGCGTGTTGGACGCCATTGCCTTTGCCCTGTTCGGTCGGGTACCGGGCGCCAGGAACGACGCCAAGCGGCTGCGCTGCGACCGGGCCGACGCAGCAACGGCCACCTTCGTCCGCATCGAGGCCACCTTGGGTGGGCATCGGGTGGAGATCACCCGCAGCCCGGCCTACCTGCGACCCAAAGCCAAGGGGGTTGGACTGACCGAGGTCAAGCACAAGGTCCAGCTCCGCTGGCTGGACGCACCGCCGGCGGGCGCCCGCGCGGAGGGTCTGACCAGGGCGGAAGAAGTGGGCATGGTCGTCGTCGACCTGCTGGGCATGTCCGCGGACCAGTTCTTCCAGGTCGTGCTGCTGCCGCAGGGAGACTTCGCCCGGTTCCTCCGGTCCGACACCGCCGAACGTGAAGTCCTGTTGGAGCACCTGTTCGACACCGAGCGGTTCGGCAGCATCGAGGAGTGGTTCGCCGCAGCCCGACGCGAATCCGGTGCGCTGGTCCGTGAACGCAGGGTGCAGATCGGGCAATTGACGGCCCGGGTCGCGGAGGCCGGTGGTGTCCCGGGCTATCCCGTCGACGACCCCGCCGAGTGGATCGCCGACCTGCGGGATCGACTGGCCGACCAGGCCGCCGTGACGGCTGAAGCGGCCCGGGCCGCCGGCGCGGTCCGGGTGCTGGCCGAGGGCGAGCTGGTGGCGCGCCGGAGCATGGCCGCCCGGATCGGCCGGCTTCGCGCCCTGCAGCATCGACAGAGCGAGTTGAGGCAGGCGGCCGCCGAACACGATGCATGGCGCCGAGCCCTCGTCGCCCATGCGCAGGCGCAGCCCGTCGTCGCCGCGGCCGCTGCGGCCGGCCAACTGGCCGAACGGGCCAACAACCACCGGGCGTTGGTGGATCATCAGCGGTTGGCGGCCGAGCGGTTGGTGGCCCCGGACGAAGACGTCCCGAAGACCACACACGACCTTCGGGCGGTGAGTGCGATCACGCGGGACGAGGCCGGCTCGTTGGCCGGTCTGATCGCCCAGGAGCAGGATCAGGCACGGGACGAGACGGCCTTGTCGACCGCTGGTCGGACCCGGCAGGAGATCGCGGGCCGGCTCAGCGAGTCGGCCCAGGTGCTGAGCGAGCTGCCGGTCGCGCTCGCGAGGGTGATCGCACGGGGGGACCGGGCGCGGGCGGCTGCGGGCCGAGTCGATGCCCTGGCCGAGCGCGCGGAAGCGGCCAGGGCTCAGCTGGCCGCCGCGGACGCGGTGGTGCTACGACGAGTGGACCACCAGAAGTGTGCCGCGGAGCAGTCCGCCGCGATCGATGACCATCAGCGCGCGGTCGATCATCGCCAACGGTTGGTCCAGCGAAGGATCGACGGGATGGCGGCCGAACTCGCGGTCGGTCTGGTCGCCGAACACCCCTGCCCGGTGTGCGGCTCGGCTGATCACCCGCGGCCGGCGGCGGCCGGGGACGGCGCGGTGACGGTCCGGCAGATCGCCGACGCCGAGCGGCTCGAACGGCGGGCCGCGTCGGCCCGTGAGAAGGCGACGGCCCGCCGGGAGGCGGCCTCGATCGCACTGGCTCAGGTAGAAGCGCTGAGCAACGGTCGGAGCCGGGCGGAAGCGGCCGCCGACTGGGCCGACGCGGACGCGCGGTGGCGAGCCGAACGCGAGTCGGCGGCGGACCTGGTGCCGGCGGAGGCGGCCGCGGCGAAGTGCAAGGTCGAATTCGATCGGGCCACCGAGCAGCGGCAGCTTCTGATCGCGACCCTGGCGGGCTGCGACGTGGAGTTCGATCGACTGTCGGTGGCGATCCAGAACCGGGCCGAGCGCCTGGTCATCGGCCGGGGTGGGTACCCGGACGTGGCCTCCAGGCGCGATCACCTGCTCGAGCTGGCCGACGCCCTGGACCGGCTCGCGGTCGCGAGCCAAGCGCTGGAATCGGTCGAGGTCAGCTTGGGCGAGGCGGCCACGACCCTGGTCGACGCGCTTGCCGATTCACCGTTTCCCGACCTGGGTGCGGCCCGGTTCGCCGCGGCGATCGACCGCGACGGGGTGGCGCGTCGGCTGCGGGCGGCCGAGGACGAGTTCACCGCCGTCGATGCACTGTTGTCCGATCAGGACTTCTCCGGGCTCGACCTGACCGCAGAACCGGACGTCGCTGCGGCCCAGAGTGCCGTTGACCACGCTCGTTCCGCCGCCGACGGCACAGCGTTGTCGGCCTCGACCAGCGCCGCACGACGGGACCGGGTGGCTGTCGCCGCAGGGAACCTCGCACGGGCCTGGCAGGCCCTGGAACCTGTGCTGGCCGCGGATGCCGAACTCGCCGCCCTCACCGACGTCATCCTGGGGAAGGGTCAGAACGCACTCGCGATGTCCCTGCGCACCTACGTACTCGCCGCCAAGCTGGCCCAGGTTGCCCTGTCTGCGGGTGAACGGTTGTCGGCCATGTCCAGTGGCCGCTACACCTTCGTCCAATCCCGGGAAAAGGAATCCAGAGGCCGATCCGGCGGATTGGGCCTGGATATTCTGGACGCGTTCTCCGGGTTGGTCCGTCCGGCGAAGACCTTGTCGGGCGGCGAATCGTTCCTGGCGTCCCTGGCCCTGGCCCTGGGCCTGGCCGACGTGGTGGGGGCCCAGGCCGGTGGGCGTCAACTCGACACGATGTTCATCGATGAGGGATTCGGCAGCCTTGATGCCGACACCTTGGACATGGTGATGAACACGCTCGACGAATTGCGCGCCGGTGGCCGCATCGTCGGCGTCGTTTCGCACGTGGACGAGATGCGTCAACGAATACCTTCCCGACTGCGGATCACCAGTACCCCGGCCGGTTCTACGTTGGAGCTGTCGGTGGGCTGATTCGCGCCCGACGGCTCAGGAGGAGGAGCGGTGTTCGTGTTGGTCGCCCATTTCCGGTTGCCGGGCTCGTCGGGAGCATCGATCCCGCCCAGCGCCCTGGAAGCGCTGGACATGCTGGCCGCATCCACGGAGTGCCGTCGCCTGCACTTCGCCCATTCGACGGAGTCGCCCGAGCGATTCGTTCTGGTCGCCGAGTTCGACACCGCCGCCACCTATCGCCGCGCGCTGTCACCCTGGTCGATGCGGACCGTCGTGGTTCCCTGGCTGGCGACAGCCCAACTCGAGGTCAGCGAGGTCAGTGAGGTGCTGTTTTCCGCGGTCGACGGTGCGGTGGCCCGGTCGGACCCGACGGTTCCCGATCCCGGGCGATGACGATCTACGGTTAGGGTCGAAGGCACCGCGCCGGAAGCCACCCGTCGCGGACGACGCCCGGCCGGGTGACCGCGCGCCGGGCCCCACCATCAGGAGTCTCAGCGTGCCCGCCGCGAAAACAGACGCGAAGATAGATGCCATCGTTTCCCTGGCCAAGCGCCGGGGCTTCGTCTACGCCTCCGGTGAAATCTACGGCGGCACCAAATCCGCGTGGGACTACGGGCCGCTGGGCGTCGAACTCAAGGACAACATCAAGCGGCAGTGGTGGAACTACATGGTCCGCTCCCGTGACGATGTCGTGGGCCTGGATTCTTCCGTCATCCTGCCCCGTCAGGTCTGGGTCGCCTCCGGCCACGTGGCCACGTTCTCCGACCCGCTGGTCGAGTGCACCCACTGCCACA
>CAXUHA010000033.1:0-48924 GCA_964250735.1 uncultured Nakamurella sp.
GGCGGCTTCGGCGGGGGCGGGGGCGACGGCGGTGGTTTCGGCGGCGGTGGGGGCGACAGTGGCGGCAGCATCGGCGGCCGATTCTGAGCGCCCTCGAGATCGCGGAGCATCCCGACGAGCCGCACGCCAGCGGACTCTCGTCCAGATCGAACTGGTTGCGGGCCGGCGTGCTGGGCGCGAACGACGGCATCGTTTCCACCGCGGGGTTGGTGATCGGCGTGGCAGCCGCCACCACCACGACGGCGACGGTCCTCACGGCCGGCGTCGCGGGACTGATCGCCGGGGCGGTGTCCATGGCGCTGGGCGAGTACGTCTCGGTCAGTACCCAGCGGGACACCGAGCGGGCACTGCTGGACAAGGAACGCCGGGAACTGGCCGAGAGCCCGGCGGAGGAGCTCGCGGAACTCGCTGCGCTCTACCAGAACAAGGGGTTGAGCGCCGCCACCGCCCAGCGGGTCGCCGAGGAGCTGACCGCACACGACGCCTTCGCCGCCCACGTCGACATCGAACTGAACATCGATCCGGAGCAGCTGACCAATCCGTGGCAGGCGGCAGGGGCATCGGCCGTCTCGTACATCATCGGGGCGCTGCTGCCGCTGATCGCCATCCTGCTGCCCGGCGCCTCCGCCCGTATCCCGATCACCTTCGCCGCTGTACTGGTGGCGCTCACCCTCACCGGCACGGTCAGTGCACGGCTGGGTGGGGCCCCGGCCCTGCGTGCCGTCGTCCGGGTCCTCATCGGTGGCGCGCTGGCCATGCTGGTGACGTTCGGCATCGGGCAGCTGGTCGGCCACTTCGGCGGATGAGTACGGCGGGAACCGGCCATCACCGCCGGAACATCGTGTGCCAAGCTGTCCAGAGCACTCGAGGCCGTCGAAGGAGATCCGATGTCACTTTCCGCCAAACTCCGCAGAGCACCGGGGCGCGCTGCCACCGGGGCGTTCATCCTCAACACCGGGCTGGGCAAACTCAAGGGCGACAAGCAGACCGCCGAAGCGCTGCACGGCATGGCGGTGGGCGCCTACCCCTTCCTGTCGAAGATCCAGCCGACCATCTTCCTCAAGGCGCTCGCCGTCACCGAGGTCGCCGTCGGTTCGGCGTTGTTGCTGCCCCTGGTGCCGGCCGGCCTGGCCGGAATAGTGCTCACCGGTTTTGCCGGCAGCCTGCTCGGCCTGTACGTTCGCACACCGGCGCTGCACGACAGCAAGATGCGCCCGACACAGGGCGGGACGGCGGTGGCCAAGGACATCTGGATGGCCGGCATCGGCATCGGCCTGATCATCGACGCAGCCCTCGGCGAGTCGAAGATCACCTCCACCGACCTCTAAGTCCCCCGCGGGGCCGCTGCCGCCCCCGCCCCCGCAGTGGTCACGATTCGGAGCCCGACAATGGCGTCCACCAGTCCTGGTTATTCCGTCACCCTGCGGGTGGAAATGCCACCGTCCGTCGGCGCCACTTCGCAGCTCACCGGGGCGGTCGCCGGCGCGGGCGGGTCGTTGACCGCGTTGGACGTGGTGGAATCCCACCCCTCCCGGATCCTGGTCGACGTCACCTGTGACGCCACCGATGTCGAACATTCGGAGCGCATCACCCATGCTGTCGAAGATCTTCCGGGCGTCACCGTCCGAAAAGTCAGTGACCGTACCTTCCTGATCCATCTGGGCGGGAAACTCGAGGTCAACCCGACGGTCTCGTTGAAAAACCGGGACGACCTGTCGCGGGCCTACACACCCGGGGTGGCCCGGGTGTGCATGGCCATCGCCGCCAACAAGTCCGACGCGCGCCGTCTGACCATCAAAAGGAACACCGTCGCCATCGTCACCGACGGGTCCGCCGTGCTCGGGCTGGGCAACATCGGACCGGAGGCCGCCATGCCGGTCATGGAGGGGAAAGCCGCCCTGTTCAAGCGTTTTGCCGGAGTCGACGCCTGGCCGGTGTGCCTGGACACCCAGGACGTCGACGAGATCGTGCGCACGGTCCAGATCATCGCGCCGACCTACGGCGGGATCAACCTGGAGGACATCTCGGCGCCACGGTGTTTCGAGGTCGAGGCCCGTCTCCGCGCCCTGCTGGACATCCCCGTGTTCCACGACGATCAGCACGGCACGGCGGTCGTCGTGCTGGCGGCGCTGACCAACGCGTTGCGCGTGGTGGACAAGAAGTTGGCGGATCTACGGATTGTCATCTCCGGGGTCGGCGCCGCCGGTCATGCGATCATCCGGCTGCTGATGGCCCAGGGCGCCCGCGACATCGTCGGCTGCGACCGCAAGGGCGCCGTCTACTCCGGCCGGGCCACGGGGGACGAGTTCCGCAAGTGGATCGCCGACCACACCAACCCGCAGGGGTTGACCGGAACCCTGCCGGAGGTTCTGGTGGGCGCCGATGTGTTCATCGGGGTGTCGGCGCCGAACCTGCTGACCGGCGACGACATCGCCCGCATGGCACCCGGGGCCTGCGTTTTCGCCCTGGCCAACCCGGACCCCGAGGTGGATCCGATCCAGGCCGGCCTGCACGCCACCATCGTGGCCACCGGGCGGTCGGACTTCCCGAACCAGATCAACAACGTGCTGGCGTTCCCCGGGTACTTCCGCGGCATGCTCGATGCGGGTGCGCACGAGATCACCCAGGCCTCCCTGTTGGCGGCGGCCAAGGCCATCGCCGACGCGGTCGCTCCCGACGAGCTCAACGAGAGTTACATCGTGCCCAGTGTTTTCGACCCAAAGGTGGCTCCGGCGGTCGCCGCGGCCGTCCGGGAAGCCGTGACCAGCGGCTCGTCCCGGCTCGGCGGCAAGGTCACGCCGGGTCTGACGGCCTGACCCGCAGGTCAGGCCGCCGGCCCTACTCCCCCGCCGCCCTGAGGCCGGAGTCGTCGAACTCGATCTGTTCCTTTCGCACCGGTTCGGTGATGGTCTGGTTCTCCAGAACGGTGTGTGTGTGCACCGTGATCCGTTCCACCGGAACGGTTTCCTTGTTGACGACGACGCGATCCTCGGTCAGCAACACCACCTGTTCACCGACGTCCGGCCGTCCGCCGCCCAGGAGTCGGTCGCGGTTCGCGTCGGTGATCGGCTCCCGCGCGACCCGTACCTCGTCGTGCGCGGTCGGGACCACCCGGCTCTGTTGTTCGGTGACGACGTATTTCCGCAGCCGGGTGCGGCCGGCTTCGACCCGCTGGGTCGACACGACCAACTGCTCCTGGGAGCGGATCAGCTCGACGCCGGAGGCCCCCGATACGACACCGTCGACACCCTGTGCGTCGTCCACCGGGATCTCGGCTGCGGGGGCGATCTCGGACGGGCCGGTCCCGATCCCGATCCCGTAGTAGGCGTAAAGATCGTCCTCGTCCTGCTCGGTCAGTTCGCCGTCGACCACCTGGTGCCGGGCCCCCTTGATCGTCTCCTTGTCGTAGGGCACGCGGACCTCGGCGCCGCTGATCGTGGCGTCGTTTAGCGGCACGAACGATTCGCCGGCGCCGAACCATCCGGTCCGGACCGTGACCCAGTTCAGCCGGCCGGTCTGGATGTCGGCGAACACCTGCCCGATCTTCCCGATCTGTTCACCGCCTGAGCTGATGACGACACCCTGCTCGAGTAGCAGCTGGGCCAGGCCTTCGTTGTCCAGCTGGGCGATGTCGACCTGTTCCTTGCGGACGGTCTCGTCCACCTGACGCTGTTCGGTGACCGTGTCGACCACCAACTGCACGATCTCCACCGGCACGATGTCCTTGGTGACCACGATGCGTTCTTCGGTCAACACCCACGGGCCACCCGATGTGAAGGTGTGCGGGGCACTGCGATCGGTGTCGCCGGGCTCGAGGGGCTCGTACACGACTCGGACGTCTTCCCTGGTCACCGGCACGGTGATGGTCTTCATCTCGGTGACCTGGAACCGCTCCAACCGGGCCCGACCGACCGGAACGTTGACGGTGCGCACGTCCAGCTGCTCTTCCGAGCGGGTCACCACGACCGGTTGATCGGCCGGGAGGGTTCGGTCGGGGGTCCCCAGGCCGTGGTCGGGAAGGTTCGAGATCTGCTGTTCGCTGAGCATGGCGACACTCCTATGTGGTGGTGGTGAACTTGTGCCCGAAAAGGACGATCCGGAAACTCGCCCTCGACCTGAGCGCGACGAGAAAGAAGCGGTTTGAGGCCAGATCCGACCGGGCACCTTTGGACAGTCGGGCGTGCCGCCCCTTCCCCCGGTGAGCTATCCGGTGGCCGCGGGGGCGAAGTGCGAATGGTGTTGCTCGTTGTTGACCACTTCTTCCATCCGTCATCGGTCGTCGGCCGACAGGGAGTGACCGTGCGTATTCTCGGCATCAACGCTCTTTACCATGACCCGGCCGCGGCCATGGTGGTCGACGGCACCACAGTCGCGGCCGCAGAAGAGGAACGGTTCAGTCGCCGCAAACACGGCAAGCGGCCGGTTCCGTTCTCGGCGTGGGAGTTGCCCGAGCTGGCCGCGGCGTGGTGTCTGGACCACTCCGGCGTCCGAGCCGCCGACCTCGACGTGGTCACCTATTCGTTCGACCCGGCGCTGCACCTCCCACCGGCAGAGCTCGGCGTGTTCGACCCCTGGGACGCCCTTCGCCAGGACTACGCAGTCCGGGCGCCCGAGTTCCTGGCCAGTGCGCTGCCCGGCCTGGACCCGGCCCGGGTGCGCTTCGTACCCCATCACATCGCCCACGCCGCCTCCGCCGGACTGGCGGCACCGTACGACGGCGACTGTGCCGTCCTGGTGCTGGACGGGCGGGGCGAACGGCACAGCCACCTGGCCGGTCGGTTCGTCGACGGGAAACTGGAACCGCTTGCGAGTCAACAGCTCCCCCATTCATTGGGGCTGCTCTACGAGGATGCCACCGACCACCTCGGCTTCCTGCGCAGTTCGGACGAGTACAAGGTGATGGCACTCGCGTCCTACGGGCGCCCGCGGCACCTGGACTACCTGCGTCAGTTCGTGTACGCCACCGGGGACGGCGGTTTCCGCACCGCCGGGGTGGACTGGACGTCGCTGGTTCCCCGGCGGAGTCCTGAGCTGGACTGGACCGACGAGCACGCCGACCTGGCCGCGAGCCTGCAGGCGGTCCTGGAAGAGGTACTGCTGGACCTGGCCCGTTGGCTCCACGAGCAGACCGGTTCGCCGCGGCTCACGTTGGCCGGCGGGGTGGCGCTGAACTGCGTGGCCAACACCCGACTGTTCAAGGACAGCCCCTTCACCGACGTCTGGGTCCAACCGGCCGCCGGTGATGCCGGAACGGCACTGGGTGGAGCGCTCTATGCCGCCCAGGAACACGGCGAGCCCCTGGCGCCCTTCGTGGGCGCGGATCTGGGCCGGGAATGGTCGGACGAGGCTCTGGAGGCGGCCCTGATCACCGCCCGATTGCCCTACGACCGACCGGCCGACATCGCCGACGCGGTGGCGCAGGAGCTGGCGCAGGACGGCATCGTCGCCTGGTTCCAGGGGCGCAGCGAATACGGCCCGCGGGCGTTGGGGCACCGGTCCCTGATGGCGCATCCGGGTCGCTCGGCCAATCTGGTCCGGCTGAACGAGGTCAAGGGGCGGGAGCAGTTCCGTCCGGTGGCACCGATGGTGCTCGCCTCCCGGGCCGGGGAGCTGTTCACCGGCGGTCCGGCCCGGTCGCCGTACATGCTGTTCGTGCACGATGTCGCGCCGGCGTGGCGGCAGCGGATCCCGGCCGTCGTGCACGTGGACAACACCGCCCGCATCCAGACCGTCGAGCCCGGCACCGAACCCCTGGTGGCCAGGATGCTGGAGTGCTTCGAACGGCGGACCGGCCTGCCCGTGGTGGTCAACACCAGCCTGAACACCGCCGGTCGGCCGATGGTCGACTCGCCGCGCGACGCATTCGAATGCTTCGGCTCGACACCGGTCGACCTACTGGCCATCGGCCCGTTCGCGGTGCGCCGCCGGGCCCTGGGTGCCGGCCGATGACGGAGGTCGCAATCGTCATACCGACCGTCGGCCGGCCTTCACTGACCGAGCTGTTGAAGAGCCTGGCGGCGTCGGCGCGCCACACCGGTCGGGCGCTGCCCCCCATCGTCGCCGTCGACGACCGCCGACCGGGCGACCGCGGCGACGGCGATCTCGTCACCGATCTGCCGGGTGCGCTGCCGGCGGTGACGGTACTCGAGAGCCACGGTCGGGGTCCGGCCGCGGCCCGCAATGTCGGCTGGCGGGCGTGCGACGCGGAGTGGATCGCCTTTCTCGACGACGACGTGCTCGTCGGCCAGGACTGGCTCGAAGAGCTGGCCCGTGACCTGCGGCAATGCCGCCCCTCGGTAGCCGGCTGTCAGGGACGGATCAGCGTGCCGTTGCCCGACGGACGGCGTCCCACCGACTGGGAACGCGGCACCGCGGGGCTGCAAACGGCCCGGTGGATCACCGCGGACATGGCCTACCGCCGTTCGGTGCTGGTGGAGGTGGGCGGTTTCGACGAACGGTTCCCGCGGGCGTTCCGGGAGGACGCCGATCTGGCCCTGCGGGTCCTGGACCGCGGCCACACGCTGGGCCGCGGCGGTCGGCAGACCACCCATCCGGTCCGTCCCGCCGGGTGGTGGGCCAGCGTCAGGCAGCAGCGCGGCAACGCCGACGACGTGCTGATGGCGCGCAGGCACGGCCCCGACTGGCGTCTGCGCGCCCGGGCGCCGCTGGGTCGCCGACCCCAACACGCCGTCACCACCTCCGCGGCCGTGATCGCCCTGACCGCTGCGCTCGCCCGGCGGCCCCGGATGGCCGCCGCGGCCGCCGGAGCGTGGGCGCTGATGACCGCGGAGTTCAGCTGGCGCCGCATCGCGCCCGGACCGCGTGACCTGCCCGAACTCGCCAAGATGGCCGTCACCAGTGTGGCCATTCCACCCGCCGCCTGCCTCTGGTTCCTGGACGGCCTCCGCCGGCACCGACGAGTGCCCCGCTCGGGTCGCGAAACCGGCACCGCACCGGCTACCGCCTCCTACCCGGCCGCGGTGCTGCTGGACCGGGACGGCACCCTGGTCGTCGACGTGCCCTACAACGGCGACCCGTCCAAGGTCACCCCGATGCCGGGCGCGCAGGCCGCCCTGCAGCGATTGCGTCGGGCCGGCATTCCGCTGGCGGTCATCACCAACCAGTCCGGTATCGGCCGCGGCCTGCTCTCGGCGGACCAGGTGTCGGCGGTCAACCGCCGGATCGAGGAGTTGCTCGGTCCGTTCCAGGCGTGGTTGATCTGCCCGCACACCGACCAGGACCGGTGCGAATGCCGCAAGCCCGCACCCGGATTGGTCCATCGGGCGGCCCGACAACTCGGGGTCCGGCCGGGTAGCTGCGTCGTCATCGGCGACATCGGATCGGACATGTCCGCGGCCGCCGCCGCCGGAGCCGCGGCGATCATGGTGCCGACGGAGTTGACGCGGGACGAGGAAGTACGGGCCGCGCCCCGTCGCGCCTCGACCCTCGGGGATGCCGTCGACCTCGTCCTCGCCGGGCGCTGAGCACGGACATGGGCAGACGGGGAGGCAGCGTCCTGATCGTCCGGTTGGACAGCATGGGCGACATGCTCGCCGCCGGCCCGGCCGTCCGCGCGGTGGCCGCCGGTGCCGACCGGGTGACGGTCCTGGCCGGCCCGTTGGGGGAAAGTGCGGCCCGTCTGCTGCCCGGCGTCGACCAGGTCGTGCCCTGGTCGTGCCCGTGGATCATGGCCGGACCCCCGCCGGTCGAGCCGGCCGACATCGACGCCGTCGTCACCACCATCCGATCGCTCGCCGTGGACGAGGCCATCGTGCTGACCTCCTTCCATCAATCTGCGTTGCCCACCGCTCTGCTGCTACGACTGGCCGGGGTACCGCGAATCGTGGCGGCCAGCACCGACTACCCCGGCGCCCTGCTGGATGTACGACTGCCGCCGGCCGCTGATGCGCCCGAGCCGTTGCGGATGCTGGAGACGGTGGCCGGCGCCGGCTATCGACTCCCCCGGGACGACGACGGGCGGCTGGCCGTCCGGCGCCCGTTGCCGTGGATCGACATCGGCCTCGGACCCGGTTACCTCGTCGTGCACCCGGGCACCAGCGCGCCGGCCCGGGCCTACCCCCCGGACAAGTGGACACAGGCCGTGGCCGCGCTGGTCTCGGCCGGCTGGTCGGTGGCCGTCACCGGCAGTCGTTCCGAAGAGCCCCTGACCGCCGGGATCGTGGCCGGACAGGTCCACGGGGCACCGGTCGTCGACCTGGCCGGCCGGCTGGACCTGCCCCAGCTGGCCGGGGTGCTGGATCGGGCCGGCGCCGTGGTGGTGGCCAACACCGGCCCGGCGCACCTGGCCGCGGCGGTCGGCACCCCGGTGGTCTCACTGTTCTCACCCGTGGTGCCGGCCCTTCGGTGGGCGCCATATGGAGTCGACGTTGCGCTGTTGGGTGATCAGCGGGCGGCGTGCCGGGACACCCGGAGCACGGTCTGCCCGGTCCCGGGGCATCCCTGCCTGAACTCGGTCTCCGCCGACGACATCTGCGCGGCAGTCCGGACCGTCACGGCGCCCGCCGTTCCCGATGGTCGGCTTTCGCTGGCCGCCATCGAAGGCGTGGTCCGGTGAGAATCCTGCTGTGGCACGTCCACGGAAGCTGGACCACCGCGTTCGTCCAGGGCGGCCACGACTACGTGGTACCGGTTCTGCCCGACCGGAGTGCCGACGGGGTGGGCCGGGCCCGGACCTGGGACTGGCCGCGCTCGGTGACCGAACTCCGGCCCTCGGAGCTGCGCGAGCAGGACTTCGACGTCGTCATCCTGCAGCGACCGCACGAGATCGGTCTGGTCCACGACTGGCTGGGCCGGCGGCCCGGCACCGACCTGCCGGCGGTCTACCTGGAACACAACACCCCCGACGAGCGGCCGGCCACCCAACGGCATCCGCTGGCCGACCGCCGGGACATCCCCATCGCCCACGTCACCCACTTCAACGACCTGTTCTGGGACAACGGCGACGCCCCGACCACCGTCATCGAGCACGGGGTGATCGACCCGGGCCCGTTGTACACCGGTGAATTGGAACGCGGTGCGGTGGTGGTGAACGAGCCGGGCCGGCGCGGCCGGATCGTCGGGGCGGACCTGGTCCCCCGCTTGGCCGCCGTGGGCCCGGTCGACGTGTTCGGGATGCAGACGGCAGCGTTCGTCAACGGGCTCGACGGGTCGCCGGGCGCGGGCCGGCTGACCGCCTACCAGAACCTCTTCTCGCAGCACGACATGCACCTCGAACTGGCCCGTCGACGGGTCTACCTGCATCCCATGCGCTGGACCTCGCTCGGCCTGTCGTTGGTCGAAGCGATGCTGCTGGCCATGCCGGTGGTCGCGGTGGCCGGCACCGAGGCGGTGCACGCCGTTCCGGCCGGCGCCGGGGTGGTGAGCACGGACGTCCGCGCGCTGTGCGCCGCCTTCCGCAGTTTTCTCCACGAACCCGACCTGGCCAGGGCCGCCGGGCAGCTGGCCCGCGGACACGCGTTGCAGCGGTTCGGCCTGGCCCGATTCCTGCGGCAGTGGGACGAGCTGCTGCACCACACCGTCTACGAGAGCTGAGGTGAGCGAATGAAGATCGCCATGGTGTCCGAGCATGCCAGCCCGCTGGCCTGCATCGGTGGTGCCGACGCCGGCGGCCAGAACATCCACGTGGCGGCACTGGCGGCGGCCCTGGTGGCCAGGGACCACGAGGTGGTCGTCTACACGCGCGCCGATTCACCGACCGTTCCGGCGGGCGTCACTCTGGATTCGGGTGTGCGGGTCGAGCATGTCACCGCGGGCCCGCCTGAGCCGATCGGGAAAGACGCGCTGCTGCCGCACATGCACCAGTTCGCGGACGAGCTGACCAGGCGGTGGCGTGATGACCCGCCGGATCTGGTGCACGCACATTTCTGGATGAGCGGTCTGGCCGCACTCGACGCCGTCCGCGAGACCCGGATTCCGGTGGTCCAGACCTTCCACGCCCTGGGCACCGTGAAACGCCGCTGGCAGCGGAGCGCGGACACCAGCCCGCCCGCCCGGATCGGCATCGAACGGCGGGTCGCCCGCTCGGTCGACGCCATCATCGCGACCTGCAGCGACGAGGTCGGCGAGCTGCGGGCCATCGGAGCCCCCGAGGACCGGGTCGACGTCGTGCCCTGTGGGGTGGACACCGACCTGTTCAGTCCGGCGCCGGCCGGCGCCACCCGCGTGCCGGGGCCACATCGCCTGCTGGTCATCGGTCGACTGGTGCCCCGCAAGGGCATCGAGGATGCCGTCCGCGCCCTGCCCGACCTCCCGGAGGCGGAGCTGGTCGTCATCGGCGGACCCGACGCCGGCCTGCTGCTCTCCGACGTCGAGGTGACCAGGCTGCGCGCGCTGGCCGCCCGGTTGGGGGTCGAGGATCGGACCCGGTTCACCGGGCGGGTCCCGCACACCGAGCTTCCGGACCACATCCGGGCCGCTTCCGTCGTGCTCGCCGTGCCCTGGTACGAGCCGTTCGGCATCGTCCCGCTGGAGGCGATGGCCTGCGCCGTTCCGGTCGTCGGCAGCGCCGTCGGCGGGCTGCTGGACACCGTCGTGCCCGGCGTGACGGGCCTGCTCGTCGAACCCGGCGATCCGGCCGGGATCGCCGCCGCAGTACGCAGTCTGCTGCGCGATGACGACCGGCGGGCCGCGATGGGGGCCGCCGGTCGCGGCCGGGTGGAACGCTTGTACAGCTGGCCGAGGATCGCCGAGCAGACCGAACGCGTGTACCGCAGGGTTCACGCCGGCGACCGGGCCGTGCTGACCACGGGAGCGACCCGATGACGGACATGATCATCACCGGGGTGCAGGCCCACCTCGGGTCGCTCACCGCCGCGTTGCAGAATTTCGACGGGGCGGCGGCGATCAGCGCGGAATGGGGCCGACAGCTGGCCGGGGCATTGACCACCGGCAGTCGGCTGCTGGTGGCCGGCAACGGCGGCAGCGCGGCGCAGGCCCAACATCTGAGCGCGGAGATCGTCGGTCGGTACTGCGCCGACCGGCCCCCGTTCTCCGCGGTGGCACTGCACAGTGAGCCGTCCGTCCTCACCGCGATCATGAACGACTACGGGGTGGAGGAGGTCTTCGCCCGCCAGTTGCAGGCCCACGGCCGGGCCGGCGACATCTGCATCTTCCTGTCCACCTCCGGTCGCAGCCGCAACCTGGTCGTCGCCGCCGAACGGGCCCGGGCCTGCGGAATCACCAGCTGGGCCATGACGGGCCCGACGCCCAACCCGCTGGCCGCCGCGTGTGACGAAACACTGGTGGTCGACTCGGCGCGGACCGCCACGGTCCAGGAGCTGCACCTGGTCGCCCTGCACCTGCTGTGTGAATCCATGGACGAGGAGCTGCAGTGCCGCGACCGCACCCAGACGGGCGCCCCGGTTCGCCGCTGGATGCGGGTGGCCAGATGAGTGAGCATCGACCGAGGAACGAGGGAGGAGCGGAGCGAAATCGCGACGAGCGCCTGCGCGAAGAGCCATCGACACTGACCGCGCCCTTGGTCGTGATGGGTGACGTGATGCTCGACATCGACAAGGTCGGCCGTAGCGAGCGGCTGTCGCCGGAAGCGCCCGTTCCGGTCCTGCGTGACCTGACCGAGCACCGGCGCCCCGGCGGTGCCGCGCTGGCCGCGTTACTGGCCGCGCACAGCGGCCCGCGGCCGGTCGTCCTGATCGCGCCGCTCGCCTCCGACGCCGCCGCGGCCGAGATACGGGACATGCTGGCCGGGCAGGTGGAGGTGCTGCCGCTGCCGTGGACGGGTAGCACGCCGATCAAGACGCGTCTGCGGGTCGGCGACCATCCGCTGGCCCGGATCGACGAAGGCGGTGACCTCGGCGACGTCGGGGACGTTCCGGGTCGCGTCGCCTCCGTCCTGGCCGGGGCAGCGGCCGTACTGGTGGCCGACTACGGCCGCGGCCTGACCGCAGATGCCCGACTGCGCACCGTGCTGACCGCCGCGGCACGGCGCGTTCCGGTGGTGTGGGACCCGCACCCGCACGGCGCCCGGCCGGTCGACGGCGTCGCCCTGGCCACACCCAACGAGGCCGAACTGAACCTCTTCGTGTCCGCCCCAGCCGGCGCCGAACCATATCGAGCCGAACGACACGGACTGGCGGCCGTGCACCACAGCGCGCGGCAGCTTGCGGCGCTGTGGCAGGCACGAAGCGTGTGCGTCACCCTCGGGTCACGGGGCGCCATGTTGTGTGGCGGAGACAATTCGCCGTTCATGGTCGGCGCCCAGTCGGTAGGTCGCGGCGACACCTGCGGTGCCGGCGACAGTTTCGCCGTTGCTGCCGCGCTGGCCTTCGCTGCGGGAGCCCTCCCCAGCGAAGCGGTCGTGCAGGCCGTGGCGCAGGCCGGCCGTTTCGTGGCGGCGGGGGGCGCCGCGGGGTTCGATCCTCGGCCCACCACCCCCGACGCCGACCCGGCACCGTCGGTCGACGCTCTGCTGGCCGAAGTCCGGCGGCGGGGCGGCGTCGTAGTGGCGACCGGCGGGTGCTTCGACCTGTTGCACGCCGGTCACGTGGCCACCCTCGAAGCCGCGCGGGCTCTGGGTGACGCCCTGGTGGTGTGCCTGAACTCCGACTCGTCGGTGAGCCGGCTCAAAGGACCGACCCGACCCCTCCAGCCGGCCACCGACCGGGCCCGGGTGCTCCTGGCTCTGCAGGCCGTCGACGCGGTCGTGGTGTTCGATCAGGACACACCGCGGGAGGCGCTGGAACAGATCCGGCCGGACATCTGGGCCAAGGGCGGCGACTATTCAGGTCTCCCGCTGCCCGAGGCGGACGTGCTCGCGGACTGGGGCGGACAGGCCGTCATCGTCCCCTACCTGCAGGGCAGGTCGACCACGGCACTGGTGGATTTGGCGTCGCAGCCGGCCGCAGCACGGTGAGCCGCCCGGTCGCCCTGGCGCTGCGAGCCCTGGGGCTCGGTGATTTCCTGACCGGGATCCCGGCACTGCTGCTGTTACGGACGGCCCTGCCCGAGCACCGCATCCAGCTCGCAGCGCCCGCTCATTTCCGGCCGATGCTCGAACTGGTGCCGGAGGTGGACGGGCTGGTCAGCAGTGGTGAACTGGAACCCTTGACCGGTTTCGACGGGCCGGTTTCGGTGGCGGTCGACCTGCACGGCAAGGGGCCGGAGAGCCGTCGACTGCTCCAGGCGTTGGCGCCGGGACGACTCGTCGGGTTCGCCGACGTTGCCGCCGGGCTGAGCGGACCGACCTGGTACGCCGGCGAGCACGAGGTCAGCCGCTGGTGTCGGCTCATCGCCGAGGCCTTCGCACTGGGTGACCGCGCCTGGCCGTCGGTGGCCGGTTCGATCGCCCGGCCCACGGTGGACGTGCCGGCCGGGCTGACCGTGATCCATCCGGGGGCCGCTTCCCCGTCCCGCCGATGGCCCGCCGACCGGTTCGCCGACGTGGCGAAGGTCCTCATCGGGCAGGGGCATCAGGTGGTGATCACCGGCGGACCGTCCGAAGCGGGCCTGTGCGGGTGGATCGCGGATCGCTGCGGTGCCGCCACAATGCTGGGTTTGTCGCTGACCGAGCTGGCCGGGGTGGTCGCGGCCGCACGGCTGTTGGTCTGCGGTGACACCGGGGTTGCGCATCTGGCCTCGGCCTACCGCACCCCGTCGGTGCTGCTGTTCGGACCGGTGTCGCCGGCGCTCTGGGGACCACCGGCCGACCCGCGGCACACGGTGCTCTGGCACGGCGACGGTAGCGGCGACCCGCACGGCGGCGAACCAGACCCCGCCCTGCTCCGGATCACCGCCGAAGAAGTGCTGGCCGCGGTGCGACACCGAACCCGGTCGATGCACACCACGCAGGTTCCGGCAGTGAACAGGAGTTCTTGATGAGAAGTCTGAGCCGACGTGTCGTGCTGATCAGCGGAGCGGGCAGCGGACTGGGTCGGGCCATCGCACGCCGACTGGCCCGGGCGGGGGCCCACCCGGTGGTGGGTGACATCGATGAGGCCGGGGCGCAGGAGACCGTCGAGCTGATCGCCGGGTCCGGCGGGACTTCGAGCGCGCTCCACCTGGACGTGACCGATCCGGCCGGCGTTCGTGCGGCCGTCACGCAGGTGGTCGAGCAATTCGGCCAGGACTTCGACGCTCTGATCAACAACGCCGGAACCGATACGGGCGCAGGCATTCTGGACCTGTCCGACGAACAGTGGCAGCGGGTGATCGCGGTCAACCAATCCGGCCCGCTGTACCTGAGCCGCGAATTCCTGCGGGCGATGGGCACCGCCGAGCGGGAGTTCCCGGCCGACATCGTCAATGTCATCTCCATCTCGGCGATCACCGTCGGCACCGAGGCTGCCGCCTACAACTCCTCGAAGGCCGCGCTGGCCATGATCACCCGGGTGCTGCAACGTGAGGCGCACGAGTACCGCTGGCCGACCCGGATCCACGGGCTGATGCCCAGCGCGATGAACACACCCATGATGGAACAGTGGCACCTCGACGACGCCGTCATGATGGACCCGGACACGGTCGCCAGCGCGGTGGAATTCATGATGACGCTGCCGCCGGACACCTTCGTCCAGAATCTGGTCATCAATTCCCGCCGGGAACCCGGCTGGCCCCGCTAGTCCCTCCCTTGGCGGGGATCAACTTCTCCGGCGGGGATGAAGATGGCCGTTTTGGTACGGGAGTGACAGGAAGGCACAACTTGACCCCCGCGGCGTGACTGCGGGCTTCGGGCGCGTCACACGCTCATGATCTGGATCAGGTTGCCGCAGGTGTCATCCAGGACCGCGGTCGTCACGGGGCCCATCTGCAGTGGCTCCTGGGTGAAGGTGACGCCCAGGGCACGGAGCCGCTCCATCTCGGCGTGCACGTCCGGAACGGCAAACGAGGTGAAGGGGATGCCGTCGGCGACCAGAGCGTCCTTGAACGGTCGTGCGGCGGGGTGGTCGTCCGGCTCGAGCACCAGCTCCACACCATCCGGGTCCTCGGCGGAAACGACGGTCAGCCAGCGGTGCTCTCCCAGCGGAACCTCGGTCTTCTTCACGAATCCCAGCACTTCGGTGTAGAAGCGCAACGCCTTGTCCTGGTCGTCCACCAGAACGCTGGTCAGGTTGATTTTCATGACGTGTCCTCCTTGGAGTTGGTCGGCCAGCGCTCGACGATGACCTGCAGCGGCGTGGTGTTCAGATGGTGGATCTTGTACCGGCCTTCCCGATGAGTCGTGATCAAGCCCGCACTCTCCAGGACATCGAGATGCTGCGAGACGGCCTGGCGCGTCGAGCCCAATCCGTGCCGACCGGCCAACCGGGTGCAGAGCTCGAACAGGGTCTGACCGTCCCGATCGCGTAACTCGTCCAGCAATGCGCGCCGGGTCGGGTCGGCTAGGGCCTTGTACACATCGCCCACCGGTCCATGATAGGCAAGTGATCACTTGCCTGACAAGGATGGCGCAGTCGATATTGCCAGTGCAGTGGGCGGACACCACCCTTCGTCGAGTGACACACCGGGGGATGACACGGATGCGTTTACGGTCGAGTGGATGAGAGTGGTTTTCCTCCATGGAGCGTTTGTTCGCGACGGAGCTTGGTGGTGGGCGCCCGTCGCCGCGCTGCTCGCGCGGACCGGCATCACCGGCTTCGCGGTCGCATTGCCGTCGTGTGGGGAGACAGGGTCATCGCTGACTGCAACAGGGCCTGGGCTGGTCGAGGATGCTGCCGCCACTACCGCGGTACTTGACGACGGCGATGCGGCGATCGTGGTCGCCAGTTCCTACGGCGGCACGGTCGCCGCGCAGGCCGCGGCGCACCCGAACGTTCGCCACATGGTCTACATCAGCTCATTTCTGCCCAACATCGGCGACACCCACGCCTCCCTCGGCCCGCCCACCACCGATCCTTTGCCAGTCCGAGCCGGCACAGACGGGTCAGTCCATGTACTGGACAGCGACCCGGCAATCTTTGATCACCGCTTCCTTCACGACGTCACCGACGCCACGCTCATCCGCGGCGCCCACGAGCGTTTGACGGCGCAGTCACCAGCCGCTTTCAGCACGCCGACGACAGTTGCGGCCTGGCAACACATCCCATCCACCTATCTCGTCTGCGTCGCGGATCGCAACACCAGTGTCGCGCTGCAACGCACGCACGCCGCCCGTGCCTCAAGGACTCTCGACCTGCCGACCGGGCACCACCCATTCCTGTCCCGCCCCGACCTCGTCGCTGAACAGATCCGCGAGATCGCGCGGCGGACCTGATCCGCTGCGCCAACCGGTTACGCCGGACCGCCAAGCCGGCGGCCTTTTGCGAACTCGCGGTCGAGTCGACCACAATGTGTTGTGAGCGAGTTGATTGTGGTGACCGGACCGCCGGGGGCGGGCAAAACCACGGTGGCACGAATCCTGTCGGGTCTGTTCGAACCGAGCGCCCGCGTCGCAGGAGATGAGTTCTTCAACTTCATCGACCGCGGCTACCTGGAACCGTGGACGAGGGCGGCGCACGGCCAGAACGAAGTCGTGATCGAGGCAGCAGCCGCGGCGGCCGGTCGGCTCGCCGCCGGCGGTTACACCGTCGTCTATGACGGTGTCATCGGCCCCTGGTTCCTCGAAACGTTCGGCCGCGCCACCGGCCTGCCTCGACTCCATTACGCGATATTGCTTCCACCCGAGCGCCTCTGCTTGGACCGCATCGCGTCCAGAGTCGGGAACGGCTTCACCGACCTCGACGCTGCGGCCGGCATGTATGCCGACTTCGCCCGGGCCGTCATCGATAGTCGTCATGTCCTCACCAGCCTGGAAGCCCCTGCGGCGCAGGCCGCCCACCTGCATCAGCTCACGCTCGATGGGGCGATCGCGCGGCAGGCTTCCCGGCACGACTCCATCAACCTGTGACAGTGCCTACGCGTGAGCCCAGCCGAAACCCCACCGCACCGGCCAGCGTGATCAACCCGAGCACGGCGATCCCGGCCCCGACGACGTGCTGGGCGGTCAGGTACGACGTTCTGGAGTAGTCGGGGCCGGACGACAGCGGCGTGTAGGCAGTCCAGCCATAGACGGGCACCGTGGTCGGAGCGAGAAGGAAAACTGCTGCCCCGGCGACGACGAAGGCCAAGGCCGCAACGATCAAGGCGTTCCGACGCCACCACGACCGCGTGCCCGGCCGCCTCACCCCAATTGCCATGCCATCAGTGTGACTGTCCGCCGGGTCCGTCCCCGACTCGGGCACTGTGGGCCGACATTCGAACCGGCGGCCATGTCTGAACCGGTGGCCACAGCGAGGTACTGATGGGCAACCGGGCGCTCATGTCCAGTTTGACCTCGCCGTCAAGCAGATAGCGGTGTCACAAGTCAAGGACGCGTCGGAGCCCCCGATCGACTTCACGCATGAGCGACTGCGGTGTGGTGCCGATCCAGTCGCTGAGGTCGGTCTTGTCCAAGGTGACGAGGGCCGTGACGTTCACGACGGAGTCGCGGGGTAGCCCGGTGACGGCCGCGGGAAGAAAGGTGTTGCCTGGCATTGTGGCCAGTGCCGTTGTGGATGTGATGACGGCGACCAGGACGGTCGCCAATCGGCTCTCGTTGTAGGACGAGCTCTGGATGACCAGGACCGGCCTTCGTTTGGCGGGCCTGTTACCTATGGCCGCGCCCAGCTCTGCCCAGTACAAACTACCTCGTTCGATCACCACTGTTCGTCGATGGCAGCCAGCACGCGGTGGCCACGGGCGACCGCATCAGTCGAGGACTCGTCGATCACCTCGAGCTGCGCGAGCGCAACATCGATCTGTCGAGTGACCGATTCGCGGTCCAGCTCATCCAGGTAGTGGCGGGCAGCGGTGGTGAAGAATTCGGATCTGCTCATCCCCAGATCCCGGGCTCGCGCCGACGCACGGTCGAAGGTGTCATCGGGTACCGAGATCGCTGTCTTCATTTGTCTTAGTATAACCGGGTATGACCATAGCCGAGACTGCAGGCAGCGGCGCTAGGCGGATGGCCATCCGGTGTAGGCCTCGGCGAGATAGGCGGAACCGTACCTGGAGTTGACCACCGCGCTCAGTTCACCGAGTTGCCGCTTGCGTTCGAACGGGCTGGTGTCGGGACGCTCGTGCAGCATGGACGTCATCCAGTAGGAGAAGTTCTGAGCCTTCCATATCCGCTGGAGCGCCCGGTCGCTGTACTGGTCCAGCAGGCTGCGGGAGCCGGTGGAGGCGTACGAGTCGAGGCCTTCGAACAGCACGCGAACGTCCGCCAGCGCCAGATTCAGCCCTTTGGCGCCGGTCGGAGGCACTGTGTGCCCCGCGTCCCCGGCGAGGAAAAGGTTGCCGTAGCGCAGCGGTTCGCACACATAGCTGCGGAAGCGGAGCACGGTCTTGTCGAAGATGTGGCCCTGCTTCAACTCGAACCCGTCCGGTCCGTCCACCCGGCGCTGCAGCTCGGCCCAGATCGTCTCCTCACTCCACCCGGAGACGTCTTCATCGGCGGGGCATTGGAAGTACATCCGCTGGATGTGGTCGTCCCGCTGACTGATCAGTGCAAAACCGTGGTCGGAGTTGCAGTAGATCAACTCCGGCGCGCTCGGCGGTGCCTCGCAGAGGATGCCGAACCAGGCGAACGGGTACTCCACGAAGTTGTCCGTGCGGTGCCGCTGCGGGATCGACCGTTTACAGATTCCCGCGGAGCCGTCCGCCCCCACGATGATCTCGGCGTGGATCTCCTTCGCCGCGCCCCCCGAGTCGGTGAACCGGATCTTCGGGGTGTTACTCGTCATGTCCTGCACCTCTGTGTCGGACACCGAGAAGTAGACCTGACCGCCGTCACGTTCCCGGGCCGCGGCCAGATCGACGAACACCTCGTTCTGCGGATACAGCCAGACCGCTTCCCCCACCAATTCTTCGAAGTCGATCCGATGGCTTATCCCGCCGAACCGCAGATCGATACCTTCGTGCTTGTCACCGGAGGTCAACACTCGGTCGGACACGCCGGAATCGACCAGCATCCGGACACTGCGGTGTTCCAGGATGCCCGCCCGGTGGGTCGTCCGGATCGTGTGATAATCGCGCTTTTCGACCACCACGTTGTCGATGTCCGCCTTCGACAGCAAATGCGACAACATCAGGCCGGCCGGCCCACCACCGACAATTCCTACTCTGGTCGTGATGACGTCCGGATTCGGCATGACCATTCCTCGCTTGGGGCGGCTGAGGGAAATGACTGGACCGAGACAGTACTCCCCGCTCGCCGTGTCCAGAAAGGTCAACGCGCGTCCGGGCAGAACGCAAGCCCAGGTTGGCTTCTCATCGACGTACCGGTGAGGGAGCCGCCGTCAGCCGCAGGCCGGAACGGCCGCCACGGTGAATGTCCTACCGGCGACCGTATAGGCGACGTGCTCGGGCTTGGACCGCAGGAACCCTGCGGTGACCAGCTCGTCCATGGTCGGTGCGGCGTAACCGATCAGGGTCGTGTAAGCCTCACCGGCAGCTCTGACGGTCGTGACGTCGGCTCGACATGCGGTGGATTTGACATGGTCGGTGATGCCGCCGACCGAGAACACCGCTATGCCCGACAGGGCGCTGACGGTGACCATGACCACGACGAGCTCGATCAGGGTGAACCCTGCATCGTCGTTTGCATTTTGGGTGCGGTCGAACATACGTTCTCCTGACGGGAATTGATGACGGCTCGGCCGAACACCGCACAGCACGGAAAGTACGGACACCCAGAGGGCCGGCGGCAGTGAGTCGACGGGCGAATAGCCCTCACTTGCGCCGGGATCTCTCGTCAAATTGTGACACAAAGTGAAAATGAACTCCAGGGCAGCACCCGTTGGGGCACTTTTGTCATCCCAATGCGCATTCCAGGAGAAGATGGGGCGACCTAGAGCGACCTATATCTGTCCGAGATAGAAGGGCAGGCCCTGATCGTCGGTGCACTCGCTGCTCAGGCCGTACGGCTGACGCTCCGGATCAGTGGCGATGCCGCCCCTCTCGCGCACCGCCGCCACCGCGGCCGCAATGTCGTCCACCAGCCACATCGGAAGGGCTGCAGCGCGGTCATGGCCACCGCTGAGCCCGATCATCGGGACGGTGTCCTTGACCTCCCAGCCGTCGGCAATCCGACCGGGCGTGTACTGCCAGCCCAGGACCGTGCCGTAGAACGCCCGGGCCGCGGCGGAGTCGACCACGTGCAAGGTGAGGTAGGCCACGTCACCACGGCGGCGCCCATTGGGCGGAGGCCGAACCCCTGAATGGCCCGTCGGCTCTTCGTACAAGGCGAACCGTGTTCCCTGGTTGTCGGTGCAGTCCACCACCACGCCGAAAGACCGGGGCGACGGCTCTTTCGCCTCGCCGCCGGCCCGTCGGACCCGGTCAGCCGCAGCTTGCACGTCCTCGACGGCGTAGCAGCAGAACAGGTTCGGTACACCGGGTGCTTCCAATAAACCGGTGGAGGGTGTCGTGCCGACCACCTGGTTGTCATGTTCACGAGAAACGTCCCAGCCCAGAACGGCGGCGTAGAAGTCGGTCGCCCGGGTCACGTCCGGCACCCACAGCGAGACGTACCCGACGTCGCCCTGGTGGTAGGAGGGCGGTGGCAAAGAGGGAGAAGGTGACACCAAAGGAGAATTCAGCCCCCACCGATGCCCGAACGGGTCGACGATCCAGGCGTTGCGGGTCCCGTAGCCGTCGTACGGTTCCCGATCTCCACTCGCTCCTGCGGTCATCGCCCGGGCCCGGACCGCGTCGGCGTCGTCGACAGGGAGCATCAAACTGACCGACACCTGACCGGGCCGCGGCGCGGTCACGCCGATGTCCGGGGACTCGTCGGCGAGATAGAGCATGCCGCTGGTCAAAGACAGTTCGGCATGGCCGACCCGGCCGTCCGGCATGACGATCGGCTCACCGACCACCTGTGCGCCGAACACCTCGACGTACCAGTCCAACGCCCGCCGCGCGTCTTTCACGGCCAGGTACGGCACGGCAGCGCCCTGCGGCGGCGAACTGACATCGGACATGATGACTCCTTCGGGTCGGACCAGGGCTCGTTCCAGGCGCCTGCGCAACCAGCCGGCGAATGCGGGACCGGCAGAGTTGCGCGATCCTCAGCTGCCCTCGAGGTCGATAGTCGGATACTCCGGCCGCCACATGGCGTCCTGCACCTGCTGGATCGGGTTGCTCAGCTCCACCTGGGCAAGACCTTCCTCGGCGGCGGCGGAGGCCACGGCGATGGCCACCGCAGCCGAGACCGCGCGCAGGTCCTCCATCGGTGGCAGCAGCGGTCCATCCGGTCCCGACGAACTTGTCGTGCGGGCCACCGCCCCGGCCGCGGCGGCGATCATCGCGTCGCTGATGCGGCGAGCCCGGGAGACCGTGACGCCCAGGCCCAAGCCGGGGAAGATCAACGCATTGTTGGCCTGCGCGATCGGGCGGGAACGGCCCCGATGCAGCACCGGCGGGAACGGGCTCCCGGTCGCCGTCAGGACCCGGCCATCCGTCCAGGCGAACAGGTCGGACGGCAACGCCTCACATCGCGATGTCGGGTTCGACATCGGCATGATGATCGGCCGTTCGTTGTGCGCGGCCATATCGCGAACGATCGCCTCGGTGAACGCGCCCGCCTGGGTCGACGTTCCGATGAGCATGGTCGGCCGCACCCGGGCCACGACCTCGGCCAGCCCGACGCCACCGTCCGGCCCGGCATGAGCCCACTCCGCGACCTCGCCACGCGATCGGGCGTACGGCACCTGGAAATCCAGCAGCCGGACCGCGCCTTCGATGAGCAACCCACCGCTGTCCAGACCGTAGAACCGGCCGGTGGCCTCCTGCGGCGAGAGCCCTTCCCGGATCATCTGATCGCGCATCATGTCCGCGATGCCCAGGCCGGCCGTACCCGCCCCGTGGATGACGACGCGCTGGTCGCGAATCGCCGAGCCTGCCATCCGGACCGCGGACATCGCCGCCGCCAGCACCACGGCGGCGGTTCCTTGCATGTCATCGTTGAACGTGCAGACCTGACCGGCGTACCGGTTCAGAATGCGGCGGGCGTTGGTCGCACCGAAGTCCTCCCAGTGCAACATGGCCTGCGGGAAGAGCTTTCCCGCGACGGTGACATAGGCGTCGATCAGATCGTCGTACCGCTGATCGCGCACCCGGGCGTGCCGGGCGCCCAGGTACATCTCATCGTTGAGCAGCCTCAGATTGTCGGTGCCCATGTCCAACACGACCGGAAGAACCCGACGGGGATGGATTCCGGCGGCTGCGGTGTAGACAGCAAGCTTGCCGATGGCGATCTCGATACCGCCGACCCCCTGGTCACCGATCCCGAGGATGCCCTCGGAATCGGTGGCCACCAGCAGATCCACATCGTCGGGTCCCAGATCGGTGTTGCGTAGGGCGGTCTCGACTTCTTCGGGATGATCGACGGACAGGAACACCCCACGCGGCCGGCGGAATTCGTGGCTGAACCGCTCGATGGCCAGGCCGACCGTCGGGGTGTAGACCACCGGCAACATCTCCGAGATGTGTTCGGTCAGCAATCGGTAGAACAAGACCTCGTTGCGATCTCGGAGATTGGCCAGATAAACCCACTTGCGAAGATCGTTGGCCTGTTCGAGATATTGCGCGTGTACCCGGCGCAGCTGTCCTTCCAGGGTGGACACCCCGGTCGGCAGCAGGCCGGTCAGACCCAGCGCCTCGCGCTCCCCGGGGGTGAACGCGGTGCCCCGGTTGATGGTCGGAGTGGCCAGCACGGCGCTGCCCCGGGCACGGATCCGCGCCGCCACACCACCCGGCCGGGAAATCAATTCATAGGTGCCGTTGTTCATCTCTCGTCCTTCGTCGACGGCAGGTCAAGCGGAATCAGCGGGTGGCCGCATGAACCTTTTCGGTGGCTTGGGCGGGTATCTGGTTCGGGGTGTCGTGCTCGTCGAGCATGTTGAGATCGTCGAACGGATCCTTTCCGGAGAAGACCCTATCGGCCTTTTCACGGTCGATCTCGTTGACCCAGTTGGCGATGACCAGGGTGGCCACCGCATTGCCGGAGAAGTTGGTCAGCGCACGGGCCTCGGACATGAAACGGTCGATGGCGACGATGAGACCGACACCGGGAACGAGGTCCGGCCGGTGGGAGGCCAGCCCGCCACCCAGAGTGGCCAGCCCGGCGCCGGTGACACCGGCGGCGCCCTTGGACGCGACGATCATGAACACCAGCAGGGACAGTTGTTCGCCGAAGGACAGCGGCTTGCCCAACGCGTCACCGATGAACAGCGAGGCCATGGTCAGGTACATGGCCGTGCCGTCCAGGTTGAACGAATACCCGGTCGGGACCACGATGCCGACGACGGGCTGGGACACACCCAGGTGCTCCATCTTGGCGATGAGGCGGGGCAGGGCCGTCTCCGAGGACGACGTCGCCACAATGAGCAGGTACTCCTGGCGCAGGTAGTGGAGCAGCCGGAAGATGCTCAGTCCGGTGGTGACCCGCAGGATCGCGCCGAGGATGAACACGACGAAGATGGCGCAGGTCACGTAGAAGACGCCGACCAACATTCCCAGCGACCCGATGGCGGACCAGCCTGCGCTGGCGACCACACCGGCGATGGCCCCGAACGCTCCGACCGGGGCCAGCCACATGATGCCGGACAGGATTTTGAAGACAAGACGCTGCAGAACGGCGACGGCATTGAGGACCGGTTCGCCCTTGCTGCCCATGGACTGAACGGCGAACCCGACCAACAGGGCCACGAACAGCGCCTGCAACACCGAGCCGAAGGTCAGCGAGGACAGCAGGGTGGTCGGGATGATGTCGAGCAGGAAATTACCCGAACCGGTAACGGGCGGAACCGTGTATTTGGCGACCCCGGCCGCAGCGTGCAATGCATCGCCGGGGTGGATCAGATTGCCCACCACCAAGCCCAGGGCCAGCGCGAAAGTGGACATGACGATGAAGTACGCCAAGGCGATGCCGCCGACCCGGCCGACTTGCGCAGCCTTCCGGACCGAACCGATCCCCAACACGATGGTGCAGAAGATGATCGGGCCGATCATCATCTTGATGAGGTTGACGAACGCTGTGCCGATGGTGGCCAGCCCGGCGGCGTTCTTGCCGAAGATCAGCCCCACCGCCGTTCCGAGCACCACGGCGACGATCACCGCGACGTACAGCCAGTGGGTGCCGATCTTCTTGCGCTTGCGCGGGGGCTCCGCCGACGAGCGGACGGTGGTGCCGGGATCGACGTTCGACATGGAATCTCCCTGAGGTCGGTGATCTGCGTTGATCGCCTATCCATCGTCGGCCATCGCAGCCGTGGCGTCGCTCTTTTGTACATTTAGTTTCCGAGGCTTGTCCGGCGGCAGCGCAGTCCGCTTTGATGTCGACCGTGAGCACAAGACCGAGAGAGATCACCTTACGTTTCATGGCCGCTCCGAGTGACGTCGCCGAGCTCGGCGGTAAAGGGGTTGCGGGTGGGCGGGTCCTGGAGTGGATCGACAAGGCAGCCTATGCCTGCGCTGTCGGCTGGAGCGGGGGGTACTGCGTCACCGCCTACGTGGGCAACGTGAACTTCGCCCGAGGAATTCATTCCGGGGACGTGGTCGAGGTGCTGGCCCGGCTGGTCCACACCGGGCGCTCCAGCATGCACATCGAAGTCACCGTGTCCTCGACGAACCCGCAGGACCGTCACTATGTCTTCGCGACCTCCTGCACGGTGGTCTTTGTGGCGGTCGGCGCCGACGGCCGGCCCGTCCCGGTCGACCAGTGGACGCCGATCACCCCGGACGACAAGGCGCGTGACGCGACGGCGGTGGAGAAGACCGCGGTTCGTGGGGACATCGAAGCGGCCATGGCTGACCAGACGTACACCGACGACAGCACAGCCACCCGGGCGACGCTGCGTTTCCTGGCTGCTCCCACCGACGTCAACTGGGGTGGTAAGACGCACGGCGGCACGGTGATGCGCTGGATCGACGAAGCTGCCTATGTGTGCGCCGCCGAATGGAGCGGAAAGTCTTGCATAGCCGCGTATTCCGGCGGCATTCGCTTCTACCGGCCGATTCTGATCGGTCACGTCGTGGAGGTGGACGCCCGACTTCTGCACACCGGGCGCACCAGCATGCACGTATCCGTCCACGTACGATCCGGTGATCCGCGGACGCGGGAGATGCACCTGACCACCCACTGCCTGACGATCTTCGTGGCGTTGACCGATGACCGCCGACCGGCCCCGGTTCCCCGATGGGTGCCCCAGCACGAGGAAGATCGGCAGCTCGACGCCCACGCGCAACACCTGATGCAGCTGAGGTCTCGACTGGCACCTGTGCACCCGGATTGACGGTGGCAGGCACACTGCATGCGGGCCGGAAAGTCGCCGCCTACCGTGGGCGACATGCTGATCGCCCGTTCATTGCTGCTGTTCGTCGTCGCGGCCCTCGCCGAGATCGGTGGGGCCTGGCTGATCTGGCAAGGCGTCCGAGAACACCGGGGCCTGCTCTGGGTCGGCGGCGGCTTCATCGCGCTCGGCATCTACGGCTTCGTCGCCACCTTGCAACCGGATGCCCAGTTCGGCCGGATCCTCGCCGCCTACGGCGGCATCTTCGTCGCCGGCTCCCTGGCCTGGGGCATGCTCGTCGACAAGTTCGAACCGGACCGCTACGACTTCACCGGAGCAGTCATCTGCCTGGTCGGCGTGGCCGTGATCATGTACGCGCCGCGAGGCACCTAGTCGAGCCGGTTCTGGGCCGGGGCGCTCGCGATTCCGCCACGGCGGTTTCGGCGGTTTCGTGAATGCGGTGAACGCGGGTTCGGTGCCACCGCCGAGCAACGCCGGCAGGCGGTCGGTAGACTCGACGAGCTCCGGCGCGAGCTGTACCGCATCCTCGGCGAGTAGGACGGTCCGATTCCGAGCCAGGATTTGCGGTAGACGTCGCCGGTACGGAGTCCCGCGCTCAGCGGGCGCGGCTCAGCCGGACGGTCAGATGCCGACCGCGGTTCTGGACAAGGCTCACCCTGGCCCCATTCTCATCAGGGTAGTGAGCGAACAGCCCACCGGACCCACCGACCGTCGGCGGACTTCGAGAGCCCGCATATTCGGATGGCGCAGCACAGGTCCGATCCACTGGATATGGTGCAAATGCTTGGAAGCCCCCAATCAACGCGGAGCAAGGAACCACCAGTGCCGGAAGCCAGGATGAACACGGTGATCGACGAGGCGGTCGCGGCCAACCGAGCCGTCGCGGCGTTCAATGTGGTCACGCTCGAGCACGCCGAGGGCATCGTCACCGGCGCCGAACGTGCCGGCCAACCGGTCATCCTGCAGGTCAGTGAAAACGCCGTCCGGTACCACGGCGGCAGGATTGGTCCGCTTGCGGCGGCCCTCCACCAGATCGCCGATGACGCCCTGGTCCCGGTGGTGTTGCACATGGATCACGTCGAGAGCGACGACGTCCAGGCCCAGATCGAGTCGGCCCGGATCTGGTCGATCATGATCGACGCAGGCCGCTTCCCCTACCAGGAGAACGTGCGGCGAACCGCGGTGGCGGCCCGTTCACTTCACGGGCAGGGCATCTTCGTCGAAGCCGAACTCGGTTACGTCGGCGGCAAGGACACCCAGGTCGCCTCCGCCCACCAACCCGGGGTCCGTACCGATCCGGTCCATGCCGCCGAATACGTCGCGGCTACCCGCGTCGACGCACTGGCCGTGGCCGTCGGTTCCTCGCACGCCATGACCTCCCAGACGGCAACCCTGGACCTGCAGCTCATCGAGAAGCTCGCCGAAAGGGTAGGCGTGCCACTGGTTCTGCACGGATCCTCCGGGGTTGCCGACGACATGCTGCGTGACGCCTGCCGCGCCGGGATTCGGAAGGTCAACATCGGCACCGCACTGAACATTGCATTCACTGGTTCCTTGCGAGAGTCACTGCGCGAATCAAGCGGCGTCGACCCGCGACCCCACCTCGACCGGGCGCGGGCCGCCGTGGCGGCCCGGGCGGATCACCTGATCAGCGTGCTCGTCAATTGAGCACAAGGTCAGTGGGCAGAAGGTCGGTGAGCGCAAGGTCAGTGAGCGCACCAAGGTCCGCCGACAATAGTGTGCTGTCCTGCGTCGGCAGCCCATGTCCGGTCTTCGTGGTCACTCGGCGTTCAGCCGAGCTCGCATGAGTACCGCCAGGGCGGCGTACCCGGGCCCGTCCGCTCCCTTCGGCGGGTCGTCCATTTCGTCGGCGGTCAGCTGATTGTCGTGGACCGCCCGCGCATCCACGGCCGCCTCGAGCTGCCAGGGAAATTCGACCGCATCCAGCGACTCACTGGTGATGTCCGGGTCGCCCTCCCGGCCCGCGGTTTTCATCGACTCCAGGCCATCGGGGAGACGGTCCCCATCCAGCAGGACAATGTCCGCCGCGGCGCCGCTGTCCAGACGTCGGCGGCCGGGCGCACGGTCGCCGTGGCGGCGCTGTTTACGGTAGTGAGGCTCCGGGAAAGCCGCGGACCGGATGCAGGTGGTAGCTGAAGATGCCGGCGCGCACGCCCGGGTCGTCGTCCATGATGGCGCGGGTGTCCTCGGGGCTGGCCGCGAAGACGCCGATACCGGCCAGGTCGGTGTCGTCCGAAACCGGCAACACGATGGACAGCAGGCCGGCGTCGACCAGGGCCATGTTCCGTCGGCCGTGCTCCCACACGATCCGGTCGACCATCGGCCGGACGAACCGGTCGGTCACCCGCAATAGGATCGCCGTGTAGGCCGCGGCGCCGGCCAGACGTTCCCGCATCAGATCATCCGCGATCACCGGCAATGCGTGACTGGCCACGTGGTTCCCACGGTCGATCCGCTCGGCGAGCGGATCGAGGCGCCAACCGCTGCCGACCGCGTCGCGCATGCCCTCCCAGCCCTCGCCGTGCCGGTCCAGGTGACGGTGGGTCAGGACCACCCGGGTCCGTTGCGGGGTGAGCTCGGTGAACGTGATGTCGACCTCGCTGGACCGATCCGGGTCGGTCTCGATCTGCCACGTGGTGGTGATGTCCCAGCTGAAGCAGACACGCTCCGGTGGGGCGTAGACCAGCACGCGGGCCCAGCGACATTCGCTACCATCCACGCCGCGATCGATGATGTTGCCGCCGACGAACGGTTCGAACACCATCTGCGCCAACGGCGCATCCAGAATGTGTTTGTCCTCGTCCCACCAGGTGCCGATTTCGGCGGTGAAGACGTGGAATGCACGTGCGATCGGGGCGTCCACTTCGACGGAGGTGGTGACGGTCGTCGCCTCGGTAGTGGTCATGGCTCTCCTTCGGGTCGCTGGACGGCATCCTGGAACGAGACCAGTGATCTCTTCCAGAACGCGTCGAAATAGGCGCGGATCATTTCGAGTGCGTCAGGGTCCACCCGGTAGACGCGCCGTGTACCGACGGGGTGGTCGGTGACCAGACCGACGGACTTGAGGATCTGCAGGTGTTGGGACACCGCCGATCGGGAGATCGGCAGCTCCCGCGCGATGTCGCTGACCGCGGACGGTCGGGCGACAAGGCGCTCGAGGATCAGGCGTCTCGTCGGTTCGGCCAGGGCCTCCAGCATTACTGATGCGTTAGTCACGACTAACGAAAGCTACAACTAACGGAACATAACGTCAAGAGCGTCCCACCGGGCACCTTTACCTTCTCGGTGGCGGGCCCGGGTCGGTGACCGATATCGATCAGGATCGGAGAAGCGGCAGCGGTGGCGGCTGACTAGCCTTTGTTCCAGTGGCGGCACCGCGCCAAGCCACGGATGTGAAAGGTAGCGTCATGATGGCCACGAACAGTTCCCAGGTCGCGTCCGACGGCTTCACCGCTGCGGAGCGCGCCGCAATGAAGCAACGCGCCGCGGAGCTGCGCGCTGAAGGCAAGAAAGGTGCGAAGAAGGCCGACGGGCTGCAGGCCGTCCTCGACGCGATCGCCAAGATGGCACCGGAAGATCGCGCGCTGGCCGAAAGAGTCCATGCGACGGTAAGCGATACCGCTCCGCAATTGTCGCCCAAGACCTGGTACGGCATGCCCGCCTACACCAATGCGGACGACAAGGTCGTGTTCTGTTTCAAGAACTCGGGCAAATTCGGCACCCGCTACTCGACCCTGGAGTTCCAGGACGCCGCCACACTCGACGACGGGGAAATCTGGCCCGTCTCGTTTGCAATGCAGACGTGGAGCCCAACAGTCGAGCAGAAGATCGTCGAGTTGGTGAAAGCCGCGGTTTCCTGACTGGTCGGGACTGCTGGCAGCACCGTTCTGGGGCGGGCGTCGGTCTTGGCAACGCCGCCCTGGTCCTGGCCACTGGTGCGGGGCTGGCCAGGACGGAGCAGAGCTTGCTCAGTCTCTGCGCGGGCTTCGCGACGGCGCGATGTGCCGCTGTCAGTAGGGCGCTCGGAGGTCAGGGAACATGGGGAAGTGTCGGACATTGCGGGTGAGCAGGGCAGCGCCTACGCGGATGGCGGTGGCGGCAATGGCAAGGTCTGCGCCGTCGATCGTGCGGTGGCTGGGAAGCCAGCGACGGCCGAGAGCTCCAGCGGCCTCGGCAATGTCGGCGTCAACCGAATGCCAGATCAGCGTGGACAACAATGCGCGGGTGACGTCGTCCTCCGCCGGACGCATTCCCGCCAGGACCTCCAGCCGGGTGATCTCGCTCGCGTGCAGCGGTCCGGCCGCGCGCTCTTGCTCGAGAACTGCCTGAGCTCGCTGGCTTCCTCGCAGATGGTCGATCAGTACCGAGGTGTCGACCACAACTGTCATGTGCCCGCCAGCCGTGAGCCGGAGCGCATCTGGTCGACCCATCCGGCGCCGTCCACCTCGCGGCCCGTCCACGAGCCGAATGCACGACGCATGGCCGCGAGATCGTCCTCATCGGACCGCTCGGCGCCGTACACGATCTGTACCGCGTCGCGGATCAAGGCGGCGATCGATCGACCGGTGCGGGCCGCCGCTGCATCGAGCAGGCGCCGTTCGTCACCGGTGAGTGAGATCTGGGTTCGTTGCATGATGTAAGATTACATCACGCCCGATCTTGACCACCGCAGCGCGCAGGTCACGGCGCGTCCGGCCCGCGAGTCGACTCCTGCTCCAGCAGCGGCCCGAGGTCCTTCAACCGGTCGAGCCCGACAAGTGGGCGGGTCATTCGGGGATTGCCCGCCAGGTCGTCGCGATGCCGGTGCAGGAATGCCCAATAGCCGGCGGTGAACGGGCAGGCGCGCTCACCGACGCGCACTTTCGGGTGATAACGGCACCCTGAACAGAAATCGCTCATCCGGTCGATGTAGGCGCCGCCTGCCGCATAGGGCTTTGTCGCCATGATGCCACCGTCGGCATACTGCGACATTCCGATGACATTGGGCGTCATCACCCAGTCATAGCCGTCGATGAATGCCCGATGAAACCAATCCACCAATTCCTTTGGCCGCCACCCCTGCTGCATGGCGAAATTGCCCAATACCATCAGCCGCGGAATGTGGTGCACCCAGGCGTGATCCCGAACGCCGGCCAGAACGGAGGAAAGACACCGGGCCTCCACGTGGTCGGCGTCCAACTCGGCGAACCACGCCGGAATCGACGTCCTGGCCTCGAGCGCGTTCCGGTCCCGGTATGCGGGCTCTTCGTACCAGTACAGGTTCCACACGAAATCCCGCCATCCGATGATCTGCCGGATGAAGCCCTCCGCAGATGCCAACCCGACCGAACCGTCGAGGTACGCCTGCTCCGCCAGGTGGACCACCTCCAGCGGATCCAGCAGGCCGAGATTCAGCGGGGCGGACAGCAGAGAATGGGCCATCCAGGGATCGCCGGCCAGCATGGCGTCCTCGTACGGCCCGAAGGTATCCAACCGCTGTCCGATGAACTGGTGCAGCACCGACAGCGCCTCTGATCTGGACGCAGCGAACCGGCGTGGACCGTCGACGCCGATGAAGGACGCGTCGCCGTTTCGCTCCCACTGATCCAGATCGTGACGGACCTCCTCGTCGATCTCGTCCTCGGTCGGCCACCATGGCTCTGGCACCCCGAGCGAGCCGGATCGCGGGGCCGGCTTGCGGTTGTCGGCGTCGAAGTTCCATCGGCCGCCGACCGGTTCCGCGCCGTCCATGAGCAGATCGAAGCGGCGCCGCGCGTTGCGGTAGAAGTCCTCCAACAACAGCCGGCGTCGACCGCGGCCGTGGGCCCACTCGGTGAAATCGGCCATACTGGTGGCGAACCCGCGAGCGGGCAGGACCTCGACGCCCGGCACCGATCTGACCAACGTCAGCGCCGCCCGGCTGGTCGGGTGGATCACCGTCAACGGCCCGCTGAGCGCGGGCCGGTAGGTGTCGGAACGGACGTACTCGCAGCGGTCGCCCAATTCCCCCGCCCGGTGCCGCATCGCCGACAGCACCAAATGGGCCTTCTGTCGGTGAAATCGCCTGCGGGCGAACACCGCTCGCGATTCCACGATCAGTACCGGTTGGTCCTCGTCGTCCAGGAAATGCGGACCCAGCTGGTCGCCGAACAGCCAGCGGCGGGCGGTAGGCGTCATCTTCGGCAGTCCGATCAGGGGTCTTGGTCAGGGGTGCTCAAGTTTTTCCGAATATGCGCGGCGGCGATGCAGCTGGTCGGTCAGCGCTCCATGCGAATGAGCAGGGCCGCCGAGGGGGTCACCTTGCCCGACAGGTAGGTGGACATCCGGGACCGGGATGTCCCCGTGCGCGCGGCGAAATCGGTGACGGTCAAGCCGGACCGGTGGAATGCCGCCCGGATCCGGCGGGCGGCTTCCTCCCGGTCGCGCCGGTCAGCGGTCGCCCGCGCATTTCGTATCGAAATCTCCATCAGTTCGGCGACACCGTACGGCCGGCTGTAGGTGAGTATCTCTTCGATCGTTCTGGCCACTGCGCCCCAGGGATCCGCCTCGATCGCTCGGGCGATGCGCCGCCAGTGACCGATGGAGCCTCGTTCCAACGCTGCCAGCAGTGCCTCCTGCGGCCAAGTATCGACTGGATCATCAACGCTGGCATTCACGTTGCGAAAGGCGAGAGTCATGTCACCGCCTCTTCTTCTCTCTCGTTCAGCATGAGCACTGCGACCCGTCGACAGGCCTGAACCACCGTCGGCCATTGTTGCCAACCGGGCACCAGGCCCTTGTACTGGTGCAGGTTGGTCGTCACCTTCACATCCTTCGGCTGCGGGCTCGCCAGCTGCCGGGCCACTTGCGAGCTCACCCCATCGCCGTCGCCATGCTGGTCGGCATAGAAGTCGTCGATACGGCTCAGCACCCTCGCCGCGCTCTCGTACCCCATGGTGTCCGCCAGTGCGGCAATATCCAGATAGTCCCGCACTTGATTGCGCCGGACAGCCAGGAACGCCTTGATCCGCAGCGTCTCTTCCATTGTCGGGACCCGCAAGGACGCCCCGGACGGGAGAGTGACGGTCTGGAACTCCAACGGCCTCTTACGGATCAGCTGCCGCACACCAGCCTCGATGCCACCGAGCTCACCGAGAATGATCTTGCCGTAGGTCGCCCGATTGGTCACCCACTGACCCTCGGATTCCACCGCGTCCAGCACCATGTCGTAGCGATCCTGCAGATCTCCGATCACATGGTCGTGGTCGTAGGACAGCCGGTGACGAGCGTAATAGGCGGCGGCCGAACCGCCGACCAGCACTGCGTCAGGCACCAACCGCTGCAATCGGGACGCAGATTCCAGTACCGCATCCAGACCCGGCTCCTGTGCGCCGTCGAGCGAGACCGAGGTTTCGCCCCGCTGATCGGAGCCTGACTGACCTCCGATCGGAGTGCCTTTCCCTTCTCGTCGCTGATTCACCCCCGTATCATATCAGATACGGAGCAGTGGGGACTTGGTTTCGAGGGTCTTCGAGCACCATGGGCCTCCGGTCGACACGCAGGATCGGGAGGTGTGGCTGACCGGTGGGCCGATCGACGTCGCCGAGAACGTGTGGATCGGCGCCGTCGCCACGATCCTGCCCGGAGTCACTATCGGCCGCGACTCCGTCATAGCCGCCGGATCAGTCGTGGCCGATGACGTGCCGGCGCAGAGCCTGGTGATCGGGACCAAGGCGACCGTGCGCCGTACGTGGTAGGCGCCGCTCGTCACGGGGGTGGCGGCCGCCATGACCGCGCCTCAGGATCCCCCGTGCGGTGGTTGGGCCGCCGAGCCTGGCGTAGGAGATTTTCCATCCGGCCGCGCGCGGCGACGTCGATGCGCATTCCATGTTCGAAGACCTCGGAACGGTCCTTGCCCGCGCTCTTCGCCCGGTACATCGCGGTATCGGCGTTCTCCAGGATTTCCTCCGCGGTGATCGTCGTGGGATCACCGAGTTGTGGGTGACCGTGGGTGATACCGATACTGACGCTGACGCGGTATTCGATCCCGTTGATAGTGATCGGTTGCCGGAGGGTGACCCGAACCCGTTCGGCGATCTGGCCGGCCAGGGCGCGGTCCGCTTCTGGATCGGCGGCCTGGTCGTTGCCGCCATATCGGTTCCACGGTTCGATGATGATGACGAACTCGTCGCCGCCGATCCGCGCGACGGTGTCACCCTCCCGGAGCACACGTTGCAGCCGGTGGGCGGTCTCCAGCAGGACCTGATCGCCGGTCGCATGGCCGGCGCTGTCGTTGATGTGCTTGAAACCGTCGAGATCGCAGAACAGCACCGATACTTCCCGATGCGTGCGTTCCGAGCGGGCCAGAGCGCTGTCCAGTCGGTCCATCAGCAAGGCCCTGTTCGGCAGGCCGGTCAGGCTGTCGTGCAAGGCCGAATACCGCAGGTGCTGTTCGGCCGCCATCTCGGCGGTGATGTCGCGGAGCACCCCGACGAGTTCGGTGGCGCGACCTTGGTGGTCGCGGCGCATCGCGCTCATGCGACGGGAGAACCAACGGTCGGTGCCGTCGGCGGCCATCAGGCGGTGATCGACCTGGATAACCCCGGCGTCATCGGTGTCGGCCGCCGCCGCCATGGCCGCGGTCACCTGCGCCCGTTCGTCGGCGGGCATCAGGCTGTCGATGACGTCGGTGTCCCAGGCAGTCGTTTCCGTCGGGGGGTAGCCCAGCTGGTCGAGCAGCGACCGGTTGGTCCAGGTGGTGGTCCGGGTGGACAGGCTGTAGACGAACACCAGGTCCGGGGAAGCGCCGATGACCGCTTGGTGGAAAGCGTGGTTGGCGCTCGCCTCCTGCGCGGCCAGGACCTGCTCGGTCACATCGGCGACGACGCCGCCGATCCGCACCCGCCTGCCGTTCTCGTACCGGACCTCGCCGGTGACCTGGATCCACCGCATCGCGCCGTCGCCGGCCCTGGTGATCCGGTACCGACACCGGATCGGCTCGCCGGTGTCCAGGCAGGCATCAACGGCGTCGTCCAGCGCCGGACGATCGTCGGGGTGGATCTGTTCCCGGGCCGCGGTGTAGTCACCGTCGAAGCTGGCCCGGTCGATTCCCCATAGCTGGAACATCCCGTCCGACCAGCTCAGAGCGCCGGTCTGCAGATCCTGCTCCCACGAGCCCAGATGCCCGATGGCCTCCGCGTCGCGGAGCCGTCGGCGTTCGTCGAACACTACTTGCTCGTAGGCTTTGCGGTCGGTGACGTCCTCCGCCGTACTGGCGGTGCGGCGGACCACGCCGTCCGCCTCGACCACCGGCGCGCTGGTGGCCCGGACCCACCGGATCTCACCGTCGGCACGGCGAATCCGGAATTCTGCCTGGGTGTGGATACCGACGGCCGCTTCGGCCCAGTACCCCTGCTGGATCCGCTCCAGGTCGTCGGGGTGGATGACCCGGAGAACCGTCGCGGCGGGGTCCTCTCGCTCGTCCATGGGGTTGTAGCCGTACACCTTCGCAAACGCCGGACTGACATAGAGGAATACGGGCGGGTCCACCCCACGCACGATAAAACCGACGTCGACGCTCTCCGCCAGCTGATCGAACAGCGCGTCCTTCTCCTGCATCGCGGTCTGCGCCGCAATCTGATCGGTGATATCGGCGACCGACCCGCTGATCCTGACGGGCCGGTCGTCCTCGTCCTGCGCCTGCCCGCGCACTTCCATCCACCGCACCGCGCCGTCGGTGGCCCGGGTGATCCGGTACCTGGCGTGCAGCGGTTCACCGCTCCTGGCGCAGGCGGCCACACCGGCCTCGAAGTCGGCGCGATCCTCCGGGTGAAGACGATGCAGGGCCCAGACGTATTCGTCGTTCACTTGATCCGGGTCCAGCCCGTACAACTCGAACATCCCGGCCGAACAGGTCACCGTCCGCGTCCGCAGGTCCAACTCCCAGGACCCGACCTGCCCCACGGACTCGGCACTGCGTAGCCGGCGGTGTTTCTCGGCGAGGGACTGTTCTTGCTGTTTGCGGGCGGTGATGTCCAGAATCTGGGTGATGATCTGCAATGGTGCACCATCCTGGTCGCGCACCAGGGTCGCCGACTTGGTTCCCCAGACGAGCGCGCCGCCGAAGGTGACGTAACGCCTGTCCAGGGTGTAGGTGTCGTGGTCCCCGGCGAGCAGACCGGCCATGGCCGCCAGGTCCAGGGGCAGGTCACCAGGATGCCCGAGATCGGTGATGCTCATCTGCAGCAGTTGCTGCTCGGTGTACCCGGTGAATGCGCACATCGCCGGATTGACCTGCACGTAGTGGCCGTCCAGTCCGATCAACGCCATCGGGATCGGACCGCGTTCGAACGCCACCCGGAAGCGATCCTCGGACTCCCGCAGCTCCCGCTCGGCGCGCCGGGCCGCGGTCACATCCTGGGTGATCCCCATCCCGGCGACGATTCCACCCGCAGTATCACGCAGCGGTCCGAGTCGCTGCAGATAGATCCGGTCCTGGTAGGGCACGTCCATGCTGGACTCCAGCCCGAGGAGAGCCTGCCGGTACAGCGGCTCGATGACGGCAACGACCTCGGGCGGGAACACTTCGAAGATCGTGTTGCCCTCCATCATCTCTCGGGACAGACCCACCTCGGCCAAGCCCAGCCCGCCCGCCGACAGATACCGCAGATCGGCGTCGAAGACGATGACGGCACCCTGCGGGAACCACCCCAGGAGATCACCGGCCCACCGCAGCATCGCCACGTCCGGCGCGGCCGTAACGAATGGGACCGAGGCCACCGCGGCCTCCCCGCCCTGGGCGACGACCCCGCCCCAACCCTCTTCCGTAGTCGGCGACATGACGGCGTCATCGTTCACCCGGTCCCCCCGATCCCCCGATCAGCACGGCCACCGAACAGCCGTGATACTACAACGCGCTATGAAACGCTCAGTAACTGTACCAGCACGCTTGGTAATACTACTAGCGTCAGCTAACGCCGACCAGCCAGTGCCGCGGCGAACGCGGTGGCGGACGCGCTGCTGCTGTTGAACCGCCAGTCGGTTTCCTTGTCCATCTGGAACCAGATGAAGGCGCCGACATCCGGCTGGGCGGAGAGGTACCGCAGAAGGCCCCGAATCCAGGCCGGTTTCGCACCGCCGGCCTCGGCGGTGGCGGTTTCACCGATGGTGATCGGTTTACCCGGTGCCACGGACCGCAGCGCCGACAGCCCGCGACCGAAGAGGGCGCTCGGTGACGTCCACGTGCTCCAGCTTTTGGTGGTGCCCCAGTTGTACCCGTCCAGAGCCACCGCGTCGACATAGGCGGCACCCGGATACAAGCTCTTCAGGGCGACCGTGCCGGTCGGCAGCGTGTTCGGGCTCCACATCCACGACACATTCCTCGCCCCGGCGGCGACCACGACGTCATGCACGTGTCGCCAGGCGCGCACGTAGTCGCCGGGCCCGTTACCGTTCACCCCCTCCGCCCAGGGATACCAATCGCCATTCATCTCGTGCGCGAACCGCAGGATGACCGGCTTCGCCCATTTGCGCAACCCGACGGCGAAGGACCGGATGTAGGCGTCGTGATCGCCGGCCGCGATCCGGTCCAATGCGTACGCCGGCTGGTGTACCCCACCACCCCACAGCCACGGTTCCCAGGTGATGATCGGGATGGCGCCGCGGGAGGCCACCGCGTTCAACTCCGACACGGGCGCCGGCTGGGCGAAGTCCTCGTACCACATCTCGATGGACGGACGTTCGCCCGCCAGCCGGGCGGCCGAGGCAACGGCCGAGGTCGCCAGAGGCCCACCGTCGACAGTGAGCCCGAATCGCAAGTGCGCCGCGGCGCGAGGCCCCGGACGAACGGCGGCCGCAGCAGCACTCGGCACGACAGCTACGGTAGCGATCGACCCCAGCAAAGCCACGGCCACCGTCGCCACCACCGAACGAACCCAGTACGTTCCGTAGACCATCAGACCACTTTAAGTTACATAAGGCTGTCTCGGAACCACATGCCAACGCCAGGTCCCGATTGGCCGCAGTAGCTTTCGTGTCGGGTCAGACGCCGCCGGCGATGACGATGGCGTCGGTCAGGAACCCGGCGAACAAGCCGATCAGCAGGCCGGCGGCGAGCAGGTCGGTCCGCTTCGCTTTGGCGGCCACCGCGAACAGCTGCGCCACCACGTAGACGATGGAACCGGCGGCCAGGGTCAGGAAGGCGACACTGAGGTAATCGTTGGTAAACCCGTGACCGATGAACGTGCCGACCAGAGTCGGACCACCGCCGATCGCACCCATCACGAACAGGAACCGCCAACTCGGCCGCTCGTTCCGCTCAGCTGTCGGCTGGTCGGCCGCACCCGCCAGTGGTGCAACGATGCCGAACCCTTCAGTCGCGTTGTGCAGACCAAACCCGATCACGAGCAGTGCCGCCAGCGCGATGTCACCACTGGCGGCGGATTGCCCGATAGCCAGACCTTCGGCGAAATTATGCAGGCCGATCCCCACCGCGATGAGAAGTGACAGTCGTTGAGCAGCAGACCACCCGAACATCAGGCCAACTCGGCGTAATTCCGTGGAGGCCATCGCCCCGGGCCCGAACCGTACGGATGGTTCCGCGGGGCGCCGCGAAGTCAGGTAACGCTCGTACGCCGCCATGCTCAGCAACCCGACGGACAGACCGCCGGCGAACACGGCGCCGTACCCGAACGCTGGCGCCAGCGAAGCGCCGTCGGTGTGGAATCCCGACAAAGCGGTGTCGATCGGTTCCCACGCGGCACTGAAGACGTCCCACACCAGGAACAACAGAATGCCGATCGCGGTGGCGTTGAGTAGGTGCCGCAGTCCGGTCGCCGGACGGCGCAATCGCGCCACGGGTAGGCCGAGCAGGATCGTCGACCCGGCAATGAGTCCCAGGATGAGGGTGTGACGCAGGTCCACGTGATCTCCACTAGGTTAGCCAAGCCTAAGGCGCACGACTGTAACAGGTCGCGGGCGGTGCGAGGAAGACCTACGAGTTCACCAACGTACTATCTGATGCGTAGTGGCCGAGCGCCGAAGCCTCCGATTCCGGCCGCGCGCCTGCCGTTCACCTCGTGTTCGGCAGCTGTTAGACCTTTGAAGCTTGTACTACCGAACCCATAGAAAGAGGCTGTCATCCGAGTGCGACGCCGGTCGGCTCGGAGGAGGACATACATGTTGTACCGCAGGAGATTCCAGGTGACCGTCGCGGCTGTCGGCACCGGTTTGATGATCGTGTCCGGGTCGGTCGGGTCAGCGTCGGCCACCGCGACCTTCACTTCCCACGCTCCGGTGCCCGCCAAGAGCAAACACGTGCTGCTGCTTTCGGTCGACGGACTGCACCAGTCCGACCTGGCGTGGTTCGTGAAGAACCGACCGCACTCGGCACTGGCGGAACTGGTCGCGCACGGCACCGACTACACCCATGCGCAGACGACTTTCCCGTCCGATTCGTTCCCGGGCATGGTTGCGCAGTTGACCGGTGGCGGGCCGGGTACAACGGGCGTGTTCTACGACGACACCTTCAACCATCAGTTGCTGACCCCTGGCACGGTGGACTGCAGCACGGCCCACCCGGGCACGGAGGTGTCCTGGACCGAAGCGGCAGATCGCTCACAGAGCCCCATCACCCTCGATGCGGGACAGGGTCTGGCCTCGCCGGCGCTGGCCGCACTGTCCAAGAACACCCTCGCGCAGACGGTGGCCAATGGAAAGGCGATCACGTCGGCGATCCTGAAGATGACGGGCACGCCGCAGTCATTGCTCGACCCTTCGGCGCTACCGGTCGACCCGTCGACCTGCCTGCCGGTGTATCCGTCTCAGTATCTGAAGACGAACACCGTCTTCGAAGTGGCGCGTAGCCACGGCTTGTCGACCGCATGGTCGGACAAGCACCCCGCCTACGAGATTCTCAACGGTCCCTCGGGAACCGGTGTCGAGGACCTGTTCACCCCCGAGATCAATAGTGTGGCCGACGCTGCCGGAGACGACTGGACCACCGACAACGCCTTGACCCAGGTCTACGACAGCATCAAGGTGGCCGCGGTCGTCAACGAGATCAACGGCTTCGACCACAGCGGCACCCGCCGAGTCGGTACGCCCGCGATCTTCGGCATGAACTTTCAGACCGTCTCAACCGCCGAGAAGCTACCGCTGTCGGACGGACTGGCCGGCGGATACCAGTCCGATGGCACTCCCGGCCCGCTCCTGCGTCGCGCTCTGCAGTACATCGACACCCAGGTCGGAACGCTGACGTCGACGATCCGGCGAGACGGGTTAGCGGCGAGTACCACCGTCATCCTGTCCGCGAAACACGGACAGTCACCCACCGACCCGTCAACACTTCGCCGGGTGGACGACGGCAGAATCGTCGATGCAGTGAACGCGGCCTGGGCTGTTCACCACCCGAAAGCGCCCGCCCTGGTGGACTTCTCCGTCGATGACGACGTTCTGCTGTGGTGGCTGTCCGACAGATCGATCGCTGCTCTGCATTTCGTGCAGGGCTATTTGATGCAGCACGTTGCACCCGCCAACAGAATCACCGATCCCAAGGGTGTTTACTCGGCAATCGTCAACGCGTCTGGCCTCACCCGGGTGTACACGGGCGCGGCGGCCGACACCCTCGTCCGGGTAAGGCAAGGTGACGCCCACGCCCCGGACCTGATCGGCATCGCGCAGCCTGGGGTCGTCTACACCAGCAACGTGAAGAAGATCGCCGAACACGGGGGTGACGCACCCGCCGATCGGGACGTCGCACTGGTCGTGTCCGGCGCGGGCGCGGGTCCGCACAACGTCAACGGCAGCCACGTCCAGACCACTTCGATCGCACCGACGATCCTGTCGTTGCTCGGCCTCCGACCTTCGGCTTTGCAAGCCGTTCGCATCGACCGCACCCCCGTGCTTCCCGGGCTCTGCATCAGCTGAGTGTCCGGGGTGGCCCACTGGCGGGAAGGGCCGGTGGGCCACGATCGACCGAACCCGGGCCGGCTTGTCGCCAGGGCCCGTGGCTGATGCACCTGTTGTTGCCCGGGCGGTCGCGGACGGTCCGTCGCGCCGGGCGCGACTGCTACCGTCTGCGCACATGGACGACCCGCTGACGGCCGATGGTGCCCCGGCCCCCGCGGCTGCCTTCGGGCTGGACGCCTTCACCCGGGACGACCGGATGCGGCTGTTCTCCTTCACCAATGCCGAGAAGAGCGTGGCCTATTTATGGACGCTACGAGCGTTCGACCGGGCCCGCGCGAACTATGTGGTGCTGCTGCACACCTCGGATGTGGCGTCGGTATTGCTCGACCTCGCCACCGAATACGAGGGCCGGGCCGACGTTCCGCGGTTGACCGTCGAGGATCTGACCCCGCTGTTGGACCAGCTGTACGGCTGGCAATTGCTGGACCGCAGTTACGACGGCGCCCGGGCGGCCACTCTTGCCGAATACCGCAACCGGCACTACGTCTACCAATTCACCCAGGCCGGCTACCGGGCCTACCGTGCCGTCGAGGACGTGCTGGGCGCGAGGATGGACGATGCCACCTTGTCCCGGCTGGTGCTGCCCGAGCTCCTGGAGGACCTGGACGCCCTGGCCCGGGCCAATCTCGACGGCGATGCCGAGCAGGTCTCGGTGAGGCCGTTGGGCAGGCCTCCAAGGTGCGCCCGCGTCCAACCCGTGGGGACCGGAACTGGCGGGGCTGCTCATTGCCCGCGGCCGCGCGGTGATGGAGGAGCGTTTGATCCCGTTGCTGCTGGAAGACCTGGCGATACCCTCAGCCCGCTCGGACGCTGGGTAGTGCCTCAGGCCACCCTCGATACAGGCACGCCACTGGTCAGCCGGCCGCGAGTGCGCTGGTGAGTTCAGCGGCTGTGAGTTTCGCGGCGTAGGCCGGCTTGTCCCGGTCGAACCGGCGGCCCTGCACCAAAGGACCAGCGTCGACGACGTCGAAGCCGAACGAGTCGATCAGTTCCCCGACGATCTTCTTTGCTTCGGCGTCGTCACCCGCGATGGGCAGCGCCCGCCGCCCCGCCGTTCCAGCCGGGGTGGCATCGTCACCGATCGCTGCCGCCTGGATGTTGTTGAACGCCTTGACGATTTTCGAGGTGGGCAGGTGCGCCGCCAACAATCCGCTGGGCGTGATTTCGCCCTTGTCGATCTCGGGGTAATGGCCGTCCCGCTCAAAGTAATAGTTGTTGGTGTCGATGACGATCTTCCCGGCCAGGGGTTCCACCGGTACCTGCAGGTAATTCTTGAAAGGAACTGTCACCACTACGATGTCGCCGGCCTCCGCCGCTTGGACCGCAGTGGCGGCGCTGGCCCGCTCGCCCAGTTCGCCCACCACCTCGGCCAGGGTCTCCGGGCCTCTCGAGTTGCTCAGGACCACAGTGTGTCCGTGCGCGATCGCCTGCCTGGCGACCGCCTGGCCGATGTTGCCGCTTCCGATGAATCCGATCACTGTCATGGGGGGTCCAACTGCAGAGCACCGGCGGGCTATTCCACGTCGTGCGGGCGAACCCGAACTCAGTCGTACCGTGTGGCCACAAGTTTGTGATACGTTCCGGTGATGGTGATTCGGGGCGAGCATGTCGTAGGTCTTCGGGAGTTACGTCACAACACAAGTCAGGTACTGGCCCGGGTGAGGCAAGGAGAGACTATCGACGTGACTGAATACGGCCAACTGGTGGCGCGGATTAGCCCGGCGGGCGCGCGTGAGCCGGCGCCTGCCCTGGATCGGTTGATCAAGGCTGGTCGCGTCCGCCTGGCTGTCCGGCCGGGGTACCGACCACGGATGAGGGCCGCAGACGGAACCGACCGTCTTGCCGACGCGCTTGCGGCGCAGCGCGATGACGAGCGGTGGTGAGTCTCTATTACATCGACACTTCGGCCGCATTGAAGTTATTTGCCGTAGAGAGCCATTCTCGTGCATTCTCGGCCTTCTACGACGACAGTGCGGGTGCATCCTGGGTCAGTTCTGCGTTGCTGCGGATCGAAGTGGTCCGGGCCGTCACTCGGGTGATGCCGGGGGCGCTGCCGGAGGCCCGGGAACTTCTGCTGGCCTTCGATTACGTGAGCATCGACGATGAGGTCGTGGACGCGGCAATGAACGAGCCGGACCGGATGCTGCGTTCACTTGATGCGATCCACCTGGCCACTGCTCGTCTGCTCGGACCGGATCTTGACGGCCTGGTCACGTACGATGAGCGACTGGCGACAGCGGCAAAGCATGCGGCGATACCAGTGATCCAACCGCAGGATTGAGAGCGCGGCCACCGGCTGACCACTCGATCGGTAGACGATGTGGTGCCTCGGTGATCGTCACGATCGGACCTCGTCGATCCGAACCGGGCGGTGCTCGACCACGGACAGGGCGGCCGCCTCGGCCATCTAGGCGACGGCCATCGCGTCGTCGGGCGTCCGTCGCCTGGCTACGCTGCAGCAAGAATCAGATCTCGTCCGTGCGGTGCCGAAGGTCGTAGGAGTCCAACGCGGCGGCCAGCTGCTCGGGGTCCCAGTCCTGCGCCAGCGCCTGGTGGACGAAAGCCGCCTGGGCGGGCGGCGTGAGTCCACCGACGTTGTCGTCGAGGTCCAGGTTACTGGGGAACGGGTAGCCCTCGGCGGCGGCGGCGACGGCGTTGTTCAGCAAGGACATGCTGACGCCGTTGGCCTTTGCGGCTCGCAAGGCTGGATAGATCGCAATGCTGACCTTGCGTCGATCGACGGTTTCCATGGCCCGCCCGAACGCGGAGGACACCTGCAGCAGATTGGCCATGCGCTGCACGTCGGTGGAGACGTTGTTGCCGGCGCCGTGGAACAAGGCGGGGTTGAAGAAGACCGCGTCGCCCTTCTCCAACGGCAGCTGAATGTAGCGCTGAGCGAAGAATTCGCGAAACTCCGGGAGCCGCCACGCCAGATAACCCGGTGCATACTGGTGCGAGTACGGCAGGTACAAGGTCGGGCCGCTCTCGACCGGCATGTCCGAGTGTGCCACCGCACCCTGCAACGTCAACGCCGGCGACAGCAGGTGGACGTGCGCCGGGTAGGCAGCGGCGACCTCGTTGGACAGGAACCCCAGGTGGTAGTCGCGGTGCGGGTCCTGGGCTTTGCCTCCGGGGCGGACCACGTTGATCTGGGAGGTCACTTGGTAACCGGGGCCCAACCAGGCGCTGCTGATCAGAGCGATGATGTCGTTGCTGTAGTAGTCGACGAACGTCGTCGGGTCACGAACGGCGAGCTTCTCCAACGCATTCCACACCCGGCTGTTCGCGCCGGCTTTCGCGAAATGGTCGTTGTGCCCGCCGCCGGCAGCCTTTTCCTCGTCGATGATCCGATCGAACGCCCGGGTCGCCCGATCGACCACCGTCGTGTCCGCGAAGGCGCCCTTGAACGCCACCACGCCGGGACCGTCGGTCAACGCCCGCGCCAACTCGGCCTCGACCGCCTGGCGGCCTTCATCTGACGTGATCGCGTCCCGCAGTGCCGTGGCGTCGTAGATCAGCACGTTGCGCTGCACGTCGATGGCGTGCGGGTAGTCGCCCAGTTCGGTGACCTGGTCCACCAGTACGGTGAGATCACTGACCTGACAGTCTTTCTCGGTGTAGCGAGCCGGACGCACGGAGGTGCTGGAGGAAACAGTGTTCGACATGAGTTCTCCTGGAGCTTCCGCGCGAGTTGCCGACGCTAGCAATGCTAGGGGCGACACTGAGGTCGGTTCTCGGCAACCGGGTAATGACTGCGCAGAGCACCCGCACCCTCCTGTGCGCTCAGCGGCACGGAAGCGATGATGCATCGACGTGACGTGTACCCCAATAATTTGTACACCAAGTAAGAGTACGCTCTGGACATGGGCGCCAACGTGAACACCCGACCTGCGGATGTCGTCGACCCCGATTCCGATCCGCTGGCCCTGGAGCGTCAGGTGTGCTTCGCCCTGGTCGTGGCGGCCAGAAGCGTGGTCGCCCTCTACCGTCCGCTGCTCGAGCCGATGGGGCTGACTCACCCTCAGTACCTGGTGATGTTGGCGTTGTGGCAGAGCGCACCGCTGTCGGTGAAGCAACTGAGTCGCCGACTGCAACTCGACCCCGGCACATTGTCGCCGCTGCTCAAGCGGCTAGAGGCCCAGCGACTGCTGGTGCGCACCAGGGATAGCACCGACGAGCGGTTGTTGTCCGTGTCGCTGACCACCGAAGGACAGGCCCTGCGGGCCAGGGCCGAGCTGATCCCAGGCGCCGTCGTCGAACGACTGGGCATGGGCGTCGCAGAACTGCAGCACCTGCACACCACCCTGACCGACTTCATGACGGCGGCAGAACAACTGACCACGAAAGGAACTCCAGGAACATGATCACCTCAGCCCTGGCCCAGACCACCCAGGACAGTGGCTTCAGCGTGGGCACGCTGCTGCTGTTCATCGGCGGGGCGATCCTGCTGGCCTTCTTCTGCAGCATCGGGATCATCGCCCGGATCAGGGAAAACCGATTGGCGGAGCGCAGAGAAGCCGCCGCGAAAGCCAAGTCGGCCCTGGTGGTCACTGAAAAGCTACCGGAGAACCAAGGTGAGCGTGTTGACCAGCGGACCGCCGGCCAGGAAGACGCTCACGACAAAGCGATGTAGCTTCCGCCTACGGGCATCGGCAAACTGACCGGGCAGATTGCTGCGTTCGACCTTGGCGATCTAGATGCCATCACCCAGATATCGGGATGGTCCGAGCGAGTTGATCGCTGCGGATGTGGTCCAAGAGGCAAGTAGGGCAAGGGCTTCTGCCGTGCGGGAGGCCGGTTCGGCGGCATAGATGGTCAGCGTCAGCCCGGGTTCGGACAACATGTCCATGCTTTCGTAGGCGAGATCCATTTCGCCGACGGCGGTGTGGTGGAACCGCTTCGTGCCGGCGCCATGCAGCCTGACGTCGTGGCTGCTCCAGCGGCGGCGGAACTCGTTGCTGCGGGTGGACAGTTCGCCGACCAGATCATGCATGCGCGGGTCGTGCGGGTCGCGGCCGGCCTCGGTGCGCAGGATCGCCACGCAGGTGTGCGCGGCGGTGTCCCAGTCGGGGTAGAACCGACGCGCATCCTCGTCGAGAAAGGTGTATCGGGCGAAGTTGGGAACCTCGCCGGTCGTCCGGTCGTACAGGCTGCCGTGCACAGCGCGGCCGAGTTCGTTGGTGGCCAACAGATCCATCCGGCCGTTGCGGACGATGGCCGGGCCGGTGATGGTGTCCAGCACCCACTGCAGCGTCGGGTGCGGGGTCCACGTCCGCCGGCTCCGGCGGGTCGGCCGGAGCATCGCGTGGGAGCCGTCGGCGGCTTGGGCCAGGTGCAGCAGGTGGGTGCGTTCTGCGTCGTCGAGTTGTAGGGCCCGCGCGATGGCGTCCAGGATCGACGCGCTGACCCCGGCCAGGACCCCGCGTTCGAGTCTGGCGTAGTACTCGACGCTGACCCCGGCCAAGGACGCGACCTCGCCGCGGCGTAAACCCGGGACGCGGCGCTGCCCCACCTCGGGCAGGCCCACATCGCGGGGCGTCACCTTTGCCCGCCGGGTGGTGAGGAACTCGCGGACCTCGCTGCGGTTGTCCATGTCGACCACCGTAGTTCTGCGCTCACGAGCTGTGGGATGCCCTGTTGGTACACGTCAGCTCGGTACACGTCACGGCAAGGACTTCCTCCGCTGCGGCCGGCCCGGTGAGATGGGAATCGGCGGCGCACTCAGCTCCGCTTTCAACCGGTGATCGGCGTTGGATGGAGATGTGTTGTGACGTTTGTGAAAACACCGGTACGGTTGACCAAAGCCGTGTTGGGGACGGTCGTTCTGGTCAGCGCGATCGCTCCGCTGGCCACCGACATGTACGTGCCGGCATTCCCCCAGGTCGGCCCCGACCTCACCGCCAGTGCAACCCAGGTGCAACTGACCCTGACCACCTTTTTCATCGGGATGGCGCTCGGTCAATTGATCGGCGGTCCTGTCTCCGATTCCCGCGGCCGGCGTGCCCCATTGTTGGTGTCGTTGATCGTGATGACAGTGGCGTCCATCGCATGTGCGTTCAGCCCCAGTATCACCCTGATGATGGCCGCACGTTTCGTGCAGGGCCTGTCCGGCGGGTGGGCGATGGTCACGGCCAGGGCGGTCATCGTCGATCTCACCCGCGGTCCCCAGCTGGTCAGGAGTCTGAACCTGGTGGCCGGGGTCGGCGGCATCGCACCGATCGTCGGCCCGCTGCTGGGCGCGGTGATTCTGCAGCTGTCGCACTGGCGGGTCTCGTTCTGGGTCGTCGGCGCCCTCGGCGCGCTGATGATCGTCGCCGTCGCCACTGGAATGCCGGAATCGCTACCCGAGGACGGGCGGCATCGAGGCGGACTGGGCCAGCTCCGGCAGGCGGCCGGGCGGGTGATCGGCCACCGTGGTTTCGTGGGATACCTGATCGTGACAGCCTTCTCGATGGGCGTGACGTTCGCCTACGTCGCCACCTCGGCGTTCATCCTGCAGTCGATCAACGGCCTGTCACCGATCACGTACTCGGTCGACTTCGCGGCCAACGCGGTCGGTCTGGCCCTGTCCACCCTGCTCGCCGCGCGGCTGGCCGGCCGGGTCCCCACCCGCCGGGTGATCACCGTCGGTCTGGTCGTCACCGCCGCCGCCGGGATGCTGCTGCTCATCGGGTCCCTCGCGTGGGGCACCCCGCTCCTCGTCGCCGTTGTGGCGTTCTTCCTGTTGATGAGCGCCCAGGGCCTCGTCGGGCCCAACGCCGGCGCCCTCGCCTCCGCACACGTCCCCGAACATGCCGGGACCGGCTCCGCGGTCCTTGGCTTCCTGCAGTGGTGCATGGCCGGTCTGGTGGCCCCGATCGCCGGGCTCGGCGGCGAACACACCGCCGTACCGATGGCCGTCATCATCCTGGTCCTGGCCGGCGGATCCCTTGCCGCACTGCGGGTCCTCCTCCGGCCCGAAAAGCACCACCACGAAACACTCGCCTGAGATCTACTGGCCACCAATTGAAAGTAGGAACCGCTCATGCGCGCAACTCTGATGTACGGCGCCGGTGACGTCCGCGTCGAAAACGTCCCCGACTCCGTCATCGAAGACCCGACCGATGCGCTCGTCCGCATTACCGCGTCCTGCATCTGCGGAAGCGATCTGCACCCCTACCACTCCATGTCACCCGAGAACGGTCCGGCCCGAATGGGTCACGAGTTCATCGGCGTCGTCGAGGACATCGGTTCCGAGGTCACCACCGTCGGCAAGGGTGACCTGGTCGTCGCACCGTTCATGATCTCCTGCGGTCACTGCGTGTTCTGCCGGGAGGGCTTGTTCACCTCGTGCCGCCGCGGCAACTTCTGGGACGGCGAACCCCTCGAAGGTGGACAGGCCGAAGCCGCCCGGGTGCCACTGGCCGACGGCACCCTGGTCAAGCTGGACGTCGCCGCCGACTCTGCCCTCATCCCCTCGTTGCTGACGCTGTCCGACGTGCTGGGCACCGGCTACCACGCGGCCCTGCGAGGCGGGGTGAACACCGGCACCAGCGTCACGGTCATCGGTGACGGCGCCGTCGGGCTGATGGCCGTGCTCGCCGCCAAACGGCTAGGCGCGCAGCAGATCATCCTGATGGGCCGCCACCAGGCACGCACCGACCTCGGCCGGGAGTTCGGCGCCACCGATGTCGTCGCCGACCGCGGCGAGGAAGGAATTGCCAAGGTCCGCGAACTGACCGGCGGCCTCGGCTCGCATGTCGTCCTGGAAGCCGTCGGGCACATCCCCGCCTACGAGCAGGCCTACGGCGTCGTCCGGCCGGGCGGCACCATCAGCCGCGTCGGCGTGCCGCAGTACCAGGACGCGCCCGTCGGCTTCGCCAGCCTGTTCGGCCCCAACATCACCCTCACCGGCGGGCCGGCGCCCGTGCGGGCCTACATCCACGAACTGCTGCCCGACATCCTGGACGGCACCATCGAGCCGGGCAAAGTCTTCGACGTCACCACCGACCTCGACGGAGTCCCCGCCGGATACCAGGCCATGGACCAGCGCATCAGCCTGAAAACCTTCATCAAATCCTGACGTACGGTGTCAAATCCATTCGTGCTCAATACCTATGTGAAAGACGGAACATCATGGTTGACCAGCCCATGCAGGTCGGAGGCGGACGGAAGTTGTTCGGCGACGTCGCGCCGAAGCTCGCCGAACTCACCGATGACGTACTTTTCGCCGACGTCTGGAACCGGCCTGAACTATCCGCCCGCGATCGCAGCCTGATCACCGTGTCCGTGCTCACCGCAGCCGGGAACACCGAGCAACTGGGCTTTCACCTCGGTCGCGCCCTGGAGAACGGAGTCACCCAGGAAGAGCTGATTGAAGCCATCACCCACGTCACGCTCTACGCCGGCTGGCCCAGGGGCATGGCCGCGATGGGCGTCGCCAAGCAACTGTTCACTGACGACCACTAATTGCAGTGGTCCACCGGCGCCGTCCGCTGAATTTCAGCGAACAGTTATCGGCCGCTATCGGTCGGTTCGGGGCCTCGCACACATCACGAGACCACGACGGCCGCGGGGCAAAGCACAGGAAGAGCAACCCGCCGTTCGACTGACGCCGATCGACCATCCGACGGGAACTGTCTAAGCCCGGATCCACCGATTGATCTGGGTGTCGTAGTGGGCTGAGTAGGCGAAA
>CAXUHA010000034.1:0-41257 GCA_964250735.1 uncultured Nakamurella sp.
CATCGTGTTCACCGCCGCGATCAACCCGTCCAGATCCACCGTCGGCGACACCACCGCTGGCATCACCCTACGACTGAACATGTGTTCGAGTATATCGTGAAATATGGTCGAAAACAAGGATTGTCGGGCTTCAGAGGTGCCAGGTTCCTCCGTCGTCCACACCGTCACCGAGACCACAACGTGACCCGGGAGGGGTGCAATGAATGGGCGCATTTCGAGCACCCGAAACGGCTGACGCGCGACCGTCTCATCACTCACCCGACCAGATCCCGCAGCAGGCGGGCGTTGCGGACGGCGTTGCCGCCGCCGTCATTGTTGAAGTAGCCGTACACATCCAGACTACCGCTCTGCCATTCCGCGATGCGGTCCGCCCACCAGTGCATTTCCGCATCGGAATACGAGCCACCGTAAAGACTGTTCTGGTCCGGCCCGTGCCACCGTACGTAGACGAAGGGCGCCGTGGCCCGAAGCACGCAGGGCAATTCGGCCCCGCTCATCACGCAGTAGGCCGCGTGATACCTCTCCAGGATCGAGAAAACCTGGTCGTCGACCCAGCTCGGGTGACGGAATTCCACGGCCACCCGCAGCCACTCCGGCAGCTTTCGCAGGAAGTATTCCAGGCGGGCGTCGTCTCGCTGCTGCGCCGGAGCGAGCTGGACCAACACCACTCCGCGCCGGTCGGCCAACTCGTGCCAGCCGGAGGTGATCCGGTCGATCCACACGTCGGGATCGTAGAGTTTCTTGGCGTGGGTCAGGCCGCGCGGCGCCTTGACCGAGAAGCGGAAACCCGGAGGGAGCCTTTGCGGAGAACGAGAAACCCTGCGGTAGTTTGGATTTCCAGCCGGCGAAAGTCGAATTGCGTGGCCAGTGATAAAAGCTGCTGTTCAGCTCGACGGTCCGGAATTCTCGCAGGTAGTACTCGAGGCGACGGCCCGGTGCGCCCGGCGGATACAACACGTTCGCCCAGTGGTCGTAGCTCCAGCCCGAGGTACCGATCATCACCGTCATGCCCGCCGCCCCCTTCGGTACACACCATGACCAGGAAGGCGCAGACCTACGATGGCGCCGGCGGGTCGAACGGGCTGGGCGGCGCCACGGGGTCGGGCGGATACGGCGCCGGCTCGATAGGTCCGGGTGACGGAGTGGGATGGTCCGGGTCCGGGATGTCCGGCGTCGTCATGTCTGCCGAGTACCCGCGAAGCGGGGTATCGACACGTCCCGCGAAGTGGGGTATCGACACGTCCCGCGGCGGGTGGTCGGACGCCGAGACCCCGGCGTGCCTCCCCACGCAGAACGACGCACAGAGAGACACAGAGAAAAGAAGCACCGAAAGAATTCCGGTCCTCATCGTGTTCTATCGGCCGCCCGCTGGGTATGAACCGGATGTGACCACCACCGTCGACGCAGTCGTGATCGGCAGCGGACCGAACGGCCTAGTGGCCGCGAATCTGCTGATCGACGCCGGCTGGAGCGTGCTGCTGCTCGAGGCCCAGCCGACCATCGGAGGGGCGGTCGCCAGCAGCCAGGACGTCGCGGCCGGTTTCGAGCACGACACGTTCAGCTCCTTCTATCCGTTGGCCGCGGCATCCCCGGTGATCCGGGGGCTCGGGCTGGAACGGTTCGGGCTGACCTGGGCTCATGCCCCGGCAGTGGTCGGCACTCCCTCGGCGGACGGCCGATGGGCGCTGCTGCACCACGATCCGGAGCGGACCGCGCTTAGTCTGGATGCGCTGCATCCGGGCGATGGCCAAGGATGGCTCGACCTGGTCGGGCAGTGGCAGGTTCTGGGCGGACCACTCATCAGGTCGTTGTTGAGTCCGTTCCCGCCCGTTCGTGGGGCGCTCGGCATGGCCACGGCGGTGCCCAGGGCGGGCGGGATCTCGGCGATCAGGTTACTCATCGAGTCGGCCCGTTCGTTGACCGAACGGCACCTGTCGGGTGAGGCCGCTCGGCTGCTGATCGTGGGTAACGCGGCCCACGCCGACTTGTCGCCGGACGCCGCGGGGTCGGGCGCGTTCGGGCTGCTGCTGGCGATGATGGGCCAGCAGGACGGCTTCCCGGTGCCCACCGGCGGCGCCGGACGGCTGGCCGGGGCACTGGCCGGGCGCTTCACCGCAGGCGGCGGGGCGCTCCGTTGCGACGCCGAAGTCGACCAGATCGTCGTCCGGCGCGGCCGGGCACTCGGTGTGCGGGTGGCCGGTGGCGACTACATCCGGGCGACCAGGGCGGTCATCGCGGACGTGTCTGCCCCCGCCTTGTACGCAAAGCTGGTCGGGTGGGACGAGCTGCCGGCCAAGGTTCGCCGACGGATGGCCGCGTTCGGTTGGGATCCGGGAACTGTGAAGGTCGACTGGGCGCTCTCCGGTCCTGTGCCATGGAAGGTGCGACCGGAGACCGACCCCGGTACGGTGCATCTGGCCTCGTCGGTGACCGAGGTTTCGGTGTGGATGAGTCGGGTCTGCGGTGGGGTGGTGCCTGCTGACCCGTTCCTGCTGATCGGGCAGATGACGACGTCGGACCCGACGCGGTCACCGGCCGGCACCGAGGCCCTATGGGCTTACACCCATGTCCCACAGGACGTCCGCAGCGACGAATCGGGCCAGATCTCGGGTCGGTGGGACGCCTCGGATCTCGACCGGATGGCCGATCGCATGCAGGACAGGATCGAGCGCAACGCGCCCGGCTTCACCTCGCGAATCATCCGGCGTCGCATCCTCGGGCCGCGAGAACTCCAACAGCGCAACGCCAATCTGGTCGGCGGCGCCGTGGGCGGAGGCACATCAGCGCTGCATCAGCAGTTCATCTTCCGGCCGATGGTCGGGGCCGGACGAGCCGAGACACCCGTTGCCGGACTCTATCTGGGGTCCTCGTCGGCCCATCCGGGCGGCGGGGTGCACGGGGCGTGCGGCGCGAATGCAGCCCGTGCGGCCATCTTCCACGACCGCCTTTCCAGCCGCCGCCCGGCCTGAGCCCGATCTGCAGCCAACGATCAGTCGGACGGCTCGGTCGGGGCCGGAGCTCCCGGGGTAGCGCCACCCTCGTCCGGCCGGTCACTCTCGGAGGCGTCGTCCCCGTCGGTGCCGCTGCTCCCGGTCCGGCCACCGCTGGTCCAGACGTCGCCCAACTCCTGGTCGTCGATCGGCTGGCCGCCGTAGCTCTCCGCCTCGGCCGCACGCTCCTGCTCGTCCTCGGTCGGCTGTGGTTGTTCGTCGCTTGCTGCCTGCTGATCGGTCATCGAGCCCTCCAGTTGAATCGGGTGACGAGCGAACCGGTACCCGGCCCGCGCCACGGCAAACGGCGATGCCCACCTACATGTCCATGCCGCCGTTCACGCCCCACACCTGACCGGTGATGTAGGAGGAGGCGTCGGCGGCCAGGAAGTGCACGATACGGGCGATCTCCTCCGGACGGCCCAGCCTGCGCAGCGGAATCTGGGCCTTGATCTTGTCCAGCACCTTGTCCGGCACCGCCGCGACCATTTCGGTCAGGGTGTAGCCGGGCGTCACCGTGTTCACCGTGACGCCCACGCTGTCCTCGCTGAGCTTGCCCGACCGTTCGAGCAGGAACGCGGCCTCCCGGGCCAGCGTCTTGGTCAGACCGAACAGACCCGATTTGGACGCCGCGTAATTGGCCTGACCGATGTTCCCCGTCTCGCCGATGATCGAGCTGACGTTGATGATCCGGCCGCTGCCCCGTTCGGTCATGTGCCCCAGGACCGCCTGGGACAGGTAGAAGGCGCCGGACAGGTTGACGGACAACACTTTCTGCCAGTCGTCGTCGGTGAGCTTCAACACGGTCTTGTCGATGGTGATACCGGCGTTGTTGACCAGGATGTCCAGCCGGCCGTGCGCTTCGATGACTTCGGCCACCACTCGTCGGCAGTCGTCACCGGAGGCGACGTTGCCCTGATGAACGGTGACCGGCGTGTGGAACTGCTCGGTGAACTCGTCCTTGAACTGCTCCGCCCGGGCGACGTTGCCGCTGAAACCGGCGGCGATGGTGGCGCCCTGGGCGGCCAGGCTGGCGCAGATCGCTGCCCCGATACCCCTGGTCCCGCCGGTCACCAGCGCTACCCGGCCGCTCAGCTTGCTGCCGACCACCGCATGCGGTGGCCGGTCCGGGATGTCGCTCTCATCGTTGCCGAAGGTAGTCATGCCGTGCCTTTCTCGTGGATGCTCAGGCGCCGAAGGCGACGGCGATGTCGTCCGACGCATGCGAAACGCTGTCCCGGTCGGCCGGCTGTTCGGCCGCGTCCTCATGGCCGGCCGAACCCGGCGGCACCGTGGCCAGGATCGCCGGGTCGATCCGCATGACGGAGTAGCCGGCCACCGCACCAGCCCCGAAACCAGGCGCGAAGATCCACGTCGGGCGGTCGATGACACCCTCCCGCAGGGCGTCCGCGATGGCGATCGGAATGCTGGCTGACGACGTGTTACCCATTTTCTCGATGTTGAAGTACAGCCGGTCGGCCGAGAGGCCGGCCTTGGCGGCCAAACCGATGATCATCGTCTTGTTGGCCTGATGCGGCACGACGAGTTCGACCGTGTCCCAGGCCGTCCCGCCGTCACCCGGGGCCATGCCGGTGGTGTCGGGCAGGGCCTGCAGTTCGGCGATCATCTGCTCGAGGTACCGCCCGGCCAGCGACTTCACTTCGGGCCCCAGCAAGGTCAGGTTGTTGTCGAAGGCCGGATTCGGCCAGATGATCGAGTTGACCTGGCTGACCGGCCCACTGGCGTAGGTCTGCAACAGGCTGATGTCGCCCGGCTGACCGGCCGGTGCCGGCACCAGGACGATCGCCGCCGCGCCGTCACCGAAGATCATCCGGGACGGCCGCACGGTGCCGATCTTGTCGGAGAACTTCTCGCCGCAGACCAGGAGCACCGGTCGGTCGACCTCCTGCAGCAGTCGGGTCGCCTCCGACAGGCCGTACGGAAGTCCGGCGCAGGCGGCGATCATGTCGACCGACGCGTGCGTCTGGAACAGGCCGAGCTGGCCGGAGAGCCAGGTGGCCATCGAGGGCATGGTGCGCGCGCTGGTGCAGGAGCAGAACAGCACGGCGCCGATCTCCTCCGGCCGGATCCCGGCATGGTCGAGCGCGGCCCTGGACGCGGACAGGGCCAGCTCCTCCAGCTCCAGTGCGGTGTAACGACGCTCCTGGATGCCGGTCTTGTCGCTGATCTCCTGTGCGCTCATCGGCGACCAGCTGTACGCGCTGTTGCGGATGACGTCGTCGTTGGTGCAGATGTATTCGCCCTTGACCACGGCCAGGGCCGCGATCTTCGGCTGCACGATGAACCGCTGGGCCACGTCCAGCGGCGGGTAGGGGCGGACGGGTGGTACCGCGTCGACGGCCGGGCGGGCCGATTCAGGACCGGTGTTCGCCGCACCGCCGTTGCGCTGCGCACCGGTGTTGGCCTTGACCTTGCCGATGAAGCGGAGCACGTCACGGGTCCGTGGCAGGAACAGCACGACGACGTCGTCATCGGCGATGTCGCCGACCGGGGTCAGGGTGACCTTCTTCTGGTCCCACGGATACTGATTGCGCAGCACCATCGACCAGCGCCGCAGCGCCTCCAGTTCGGGCACACTCTCGCTGACGTCCAGGATGTCGTCGTAGCTGTGGTGAGGACGGTCCGGGTCGTACTCGGACAGCACGAACGTCAGCTGTTCGGGGTTGTCGAGCGCCTCGGCGACGGTGGGTTTGATCGACGGCAGAGTGGTGGCGTCATGGGTCCGCTGCCCGAACACCTCGAACAGTTCGGCGAAGATGGCATCTTCGGACGGGCCGTCCCAGGCCGGCGGCAGTTCCTGATACGCCGCCGCCACGGCGCTGACCTTGGCCACACTGTCGATCCAGGGCGCGACGATGGGAAGAAAGACGTCGTCCCGAGTCTTGGGCACATCCCGCCAACGCATGGGTTGCTTGTCGTACATCGTGATGGCGAAGCGGTTGACCCAGAACAGGTTCAGCGCAATGTCCCGCATGAGTTCGTAGCGGGTGGCGTATCGCCCGGAATCGATGCGGGCGACGATGTCGGTGCCTTTGGGGGCTTTGGTCTCGAAGTCCCGCCGGATGACGCTGTCCAGGTGACTTTCACTGCCGATCACCGAGAAGTCCAGGTCGGGCAGGAAATTGGACGGAAACACCAGGTGCCCGTGTCGGTTCAACACGAAGGGCTCCATGACATACCTCTCTTTTCAGAAAGTGCGCGGCCGGTGTGGGGGTCAGCGGGTCGAGACCGAGTCGTCGGTCCGGGCCAGCCCGCGCTGCACCGCACCGATCAGATAGGGACGCAGTTCCCGGGCCGGAATGATCGAGTCGACCGAGCCGACCTGCCGGGCACGCTCGATGTTGTGGATCTGCTCGAATTCGGCTGCCACCTCACCCAGCTTCTCCGACCGGACGGCGGCCCGCAGCTCACTGAGCTGCACCCGCAGCTGACCGCGTTGCGCCTCGTCCGTCGTACTCGACGCGGCGAACTCCAGTTCCTTGACGCGCTGGTCGTTGTTGGTGCGCGCGTTGACGTCCCGGGTGAACACCACGGCCGCAGCCGGAGCGCCACCGATGACTGAGGCGAACGAACCCTCGACGGCGATCACTTCCATGTTGTCGTTGAGTGCCCCGGAGAAGACCACGAAAGCGCCCCCGTGGTAGCGGGAGACCACGCAGAAAACTATCGGGCCGTCGAAGTTGACGATGGCCCGGCCGATTTCGGCGCCGTATTCGAGCTGCAGATTGCGCAACGATTCGGGCGATCCGTCGAAGCCGGACAGGTTGGCCAACACCACCAGGGGCCTGCTGCCGCTGGCCGCATTGATGGCCCGGGCGGTCTTCTTCGAGGACCGCGGAAACAGGGTCCCGGCCGAGAACTGATCGGGGCCGTCACTGGGCAGATAGCCGCGGCGGGCCACGTTGCGCGACTCGATCCCGATCACGGCGACCGGGTAGCCACCCAGGTGCGCGTCGACGACGACGGAGGTGTCGGCATCGGCCATGCCGGCCCATCGTTCCAACGTCTGGTGGTCCTGATCGACGACCGCGTTGATCACCGCCCGGATGTCGAACGGCTTCTTGCGGTCCTTGTTCGTGTCCGCCGAGAAGATCTCGCCGACCGTGGTGAACGTGCTGTCCGGATGGTAGTGCGGGTAGACCCGCACGTCCCGATCGAGTGGATCGGTGGTCTCCGCCCGCCGGGGGTGCCTTTCGCCCGGCGCGATGTAGGAGTGGTCGTAGTGCGCGAAGAGGATGTCGATCGCACCGGCCAGGTTCGGGGCCCAGTACTGCGCCTGGCCGTTGGGACCCATCACCCGGTCGTAGCCACCGATGCCGAAGTTGTCCTCCGCCGAGACGCCGCCCGAGTAGTCCAGCGAATGCTTGCCGGTCAGCACCATGGCACTGTCCGGCGTCATGATCAGCACGCCCTTGGTGTGCTGCAACATGGTGGCCTCGGCGTTCCAGTAGGGCTGGGCCCCCACGTTGATACCGGCGACGACGATGTTGACCTCTCCGCCGCGCTGGGTGAAGGTGATCAGCCGGCGCAGCCCTTTGGCCACCCCGTCCATGTTCTCGGTGCCACTGTCCATCGAGATGGTGGCCCCCGACGACAGTGCGAACCACTCCACCGGGATGCCCTCCTGCTCGGCCAGGTCCAACGCCGCGACCAGCAGGGCGCACTCCGGGACGGCAACCGTGCCAAGGGCTTTCGTGGGATCGCCGAACAGTACGACCCGTTCCATGCCCTCCGGGTACAGGGTGGTCGGGGTACTGATGAGACCGGTGATGAGGCCGGCCTTGTTACGGCCCCGAGGTCGGTCCACCGGCGCGAAGTTGCCGGCCGCGTCGAAGTCGTACTCGGTGAACCCGCCGTTCGCGCCGGTGAGCATGGGGACGATCTCGTACGGGTACACGGTGCCCCTGGCCGCCGAGCGCTGCACCTTCTGGCTGTATTCGTCCAGCGGGGCGATCGGCTCGGTGGGTGGGTCGGCGATCGACACGGAGACCCCGGCCCGGGCCGTGCTGGCGAACCTGAGCGCCACGTCACGAGAGGCCGACCCCGGGTGTTCGCGCAGGCCGGCCAACACCGTGATCTCCTCCAGACCCGCCCCCACCGACAACGGTGCACTGTTGCGGGCGAAACCGGCGAGGTCCTCGACCGGTAGCTCGATGGTCGGCCAGACGTGCAGGAAGATGCGGTTCGCGTCGAATCGTCCGGTGCCCCGGCGCGCGGCCTGGGCCCGCCGGATGCTGTCCAGGCAGGCGGCGAGTACCCGTTCCGCAGCCGGGAATCCGTTGACCTTCCCGGCGGAATCGCGGGACGGCGTCGCGTCCCTGACTTCGGCCAGCGCCACCAGCCTCTCGTCGGACGGGTTGTTCGGAGCCACACACCGGAACAGGTACACGCCGTCGGCCGCCGGCATCTGGGTCCCCTTGAAGTTCTTCAGCCGCCACAGGTCCAACCGCTGCCCGGTCAACGGATGCATACCGCGGATGACCCGTTCCTCGTGCATGCCCTCCGCCGACGGCCGGAAGGTGAACTGGGTCGCGCCGGGGCGCCCCGCGGTGCAGACGACCACGGTGACCCTGCGGCCCACGGCCAGGCCGGGAAACCCGTCGAGCAGCTGCACCAGAGAGGCCGACACGACGTCGTCGTCGGCAGGCCGGTCCAGCCAGGAGAGGTAGACGTCGGTCACCACATTGGCCCGCCCGGCGACCGACGCGGTCCGGCCCTGCGCCCAGGCCAGCGCCCCGGCCAGGTCGGAGTCCGGTCCCATGTCACCGGCGTCCGCCGTGGTGGACAACAGGTGGAACAGCTGGTGGCCGAGCTCGTACTCGCCGGTGACGTACGGCCGGCCGTCGTGGATGCCGGTGCGGACGTCGGTCAGGGCGCGCACCTTGTAATACCGTCTGGTCATCGCCTCCAGCATCGGCTGCAGGGCCGGCCCTGCGGTGGTGAGTTGTTCGGCCAGGACCGCGATCAGCCGTTCCGGGCTGTCGACCAGAGCGCTGATCCGGTCCGGGTAGTCGGGGGCGTCGGGATGGGCGACCAGATACTCCAGGTGGTCCTGGATGGCGGCGTACACCGTGGCCTTGGCCGCCTCGATGACGGGCCGGTCGAACACCTGGAACCGGACATTACGGGCCAGGTCGCCGACCACCGGGTAACGCAATGCCGTCGCCACGATCAGCCGGTCGAGCACGTCACCGACCTCGCCGCGAATCGATCCGGAGAGTGCGTCCTGCGACCGCAGCCACCGTTCCAGTAGCCCCGCCACCACCGGAACCTTGTCACCGGCACTCTCCTGCGCCAGGAAGACCCGAAAGACCGCTTCCTCCAGGGCCGGACCCGGCTCCAGATCGGTGACACCGTAGTGGCGCAACGCCCGGGACAGTCTGGCCCGGAACGCTTCCGGCAACGCCTCGCGGTCCACGTCGAGCGAGAGCAGGAAGGTGTGCAGATGTTCGCGCGGACTGTGCACGCGCTCGTCACTCTGCTCGTCCTCCCGCGCCGGTCGGTTACGGGCCAGCTCACAGATGTCCGCGAACGTCGTGAGCACGCCCAGCTCGGCCGACAGCAGTCCATCGTCACCGCCGGCGGACCCCGCCGTGGTGCGGTCGTACTCGGCCAGCACGTCCCGGCCCCGTTCCGCGCTCACGTCGTACCCGGTGACCAGAGCGCGGAGAATCCCCAACAACTGGAGCCCGGTGGCGTGCACGTCGCCGGCGGGCGTGCCGCTCGCCGTGTCGAACGCCACCACGGGCGTCGTCGCCGCCGGCCCGCCGTCGTCCAACCGGTCGATCCGCATCAGCGCCGCGCCCCCGTCGACCTGCGAGTTCACCACCGCGGTGACGTCGCGTACCCGACCGGCATAGGGCGCCCGGACGTAGGTCTCCATCTTCATGCTCTCCAGCACGATGACGATCTGGCCGGCCTCCACGTCCGCACCCGTGGCGGCGCGGACGGCCACGACGACCGCGGGCGCCGGGGAGCGGACCACGCCGCCTTCGTCACGGTTCACCCGATGGCTGACGCTGTCCACCTCGACACGGTGATAGGACGGGCCCGGCACGGTCACCACGTTGTGCCGCCGCCCGCCCACCGTCAACCGGCTCTCCAGCGTGGACAGTTGCTCTTCCGCGACATCGACCGCGCCGTCGTCCACGGTGATCCGGTAGTTGCGCGGGCTGACCTGGGCCACCTCCAGGCTGTAGGTCCGGCCCTGGTATCCCAGCTCCACCACCCGGCCGGGGGTGTGGGAGGCGCGCGGGCGTCCACCACGGGCGCTGGACAGGAAGGAATTGCGTTCCACCTCCTCTTCGGCCTTGTACACGTCGACCGCGACGGAGAGCAGCGCCACGTCGGCGTGTGGTGGTACATCGTCGGACAGGTTGCCGATGCGGTCCAGCCAGCCGGTGTCGGCCTCGCCGGAGATCAGTTCCGGGCGATCCAGCAGGTCCAGCAGGAAGGACTTGGTGGTGGTCCCACCGCGCAGCACCACCGTGGTGGCGCGCAGCGCGCAGCGCAGCCGGGCCAGCGCCTCGTCGCGGTCCCGACCCCAGGCGATGATCTTGGCCACCATGGAGTCGTAGTCGGGGGGGATCACGTCTCCGGCGGCGATCCCGCTGTCCACCCGGATGCCGGGACCGGCCGGCAGGTTCAACAGCTCGACGACGCCGGGCGCGGGGGTGAAACCCTGGTCGGCGTCCTCCGCGTTCAGGCGGGCCTCGACCGCGTGGCCGAACCGGGCCGGCACCGGCCCCTCCAGCGGTTCCCCGGCGGCGATTAGGATCTGCGCCTTGACCAGGTCCAGCCCGGTGGTGGCCTCGGTGATCGGGTGCTCGACCTGGAGCCGTGTGTTGACCTCCAGGAACGCGAACGTCTTGCGCTCCGGCTGGTAGAGGAACTCGACGGTCCCTGCTCCGCGGTAGCCGACCTCCTTGACCAGGGCGATGGCGCCCTGTCGGAGCTCCTGGTCCTGCTCCGGGGTCAACACCGGAGAGCTGGACTCCTCGATCAACTTCTGGTTGCGGCGCTGGATGGAGCAGTCGCGCACACCCGGCGCCCACACCGTTCCGTGATTGTCGGCGATGATCTGCACCTCGATGTGCCGAGCCCCCTCGACCAGGTGCTCCATGAAGATGACGCCGTCGCCGAACGAGCGGAGCGCCTCGCCCTGCGTGCGTTCCAGGGCCTCTTCCAGCTCCTCCGGGACGCGGACGATCCGGATGCCGCGCCCGCCGCCCCCGCTGCGGGCCTTCAGGATCATCGGGTAGCCGATGGCCTCCGCGTGAACACGGGCTTCGTCCATGGTGCCCACCGGGCCACCGGACCACGGGGCCACGGGCACCCCGGTCGCCTCGGCCAGCAGCTTGGCCTGCACCTTGTCCCCGAGCCGGCGCATCGCCTCCGGCGGTGGACCGATGAAGGTGACGCCGATCCGGTCGCACAACTCGGCGAACGCCGGGTCTTCCGCGACGAACCCCCACCCCACCCAGGCCGCGTCGGCCCGACCGGCACGCAGCGCCCGCTCCAGCTCGGCGTGGTCCAGGTAGGGGCTGCCGAGCGTGCCGGCGTCCCGGATCTGCACCGCCTCGTCGGCCAACCGGACGAACAGGGCGCGGCGCTCCGCATCGGTGTGCAGCGCGATGACCCGGATGTCGAAGCCGTGTTCGGCGTTCAGTTCCCGCACCGCGCGGATCAGCCGGACAGCCGGCTCACCCCGGTTGACAACTGCGATCCGTGTGAACATCCTGCGGCTCCTGTCCGTCGGGCTTTCCCGGAGTCGAAATAGGCAACGATGGTTTGTGGCTGCGCGCTCACACTAGCCCGGGCCGGTCAGTCGGGCAGAGGTCCGGGCTCGGTAGCCCGCCGGGGGTCGACGTCCGGCCTCGCGATGCGCGGGCCCCCACCCCGTTCCCGCGCTGATCATCATCCGCCGCGCTGATCATCGGCTCGACTTGCGTCACAGCAGTCACAGAACCCCGACTTTCCCGCGCGCCGGCGATGTTGATCAGCGCGATACTGGGCGACTCCCGGGTGGGGCCGGCGCGGTGCCCGGTCCACGGGTGGCAGGCGACTTTCGGCCCCACCGTCGGGCGGCTTATGCCCGGCGGGAAATAAGCGCTGATGAACCGTCTCTTAAACCTTCGCCGATTATTATTTTCGTCACCATATTGATTTCCACCGCGCCAGGGTTCCGCACGGCGACGGCCGGGCCACCGGGGTGGTCTCCGTGGTGTCTGGGGCCGCGTGTGCCCCCATGGGAGGCCCCGGTAATGCGGCGCGGAAGACGGTCCGGCGGCGGACCGGCCCTCGGCGGGTGGTGGACATCTACTCCGCCGCGTGGTGCTGCCGTCCTTCACCGTTGATCAGCCTCGATGCGTACCGCGGACGGCGGTCACCACCGGTCGACATCTGCTGACCCACGACCCCTTGTGGCCCCGAGCCGGCCAGGTCGGTGAGCCGTCGAACCCTCCGGTCAACCCGGTCAGACCGGCGGCCCGGACCGGCGCCTCGGCGAAAGCATGATAAAAAGGGCGGTTAGGCGAGTCGGTGGCGCCATTTCAAGAGACCGAAAGGTCGAATCTGGCGCGTTGATGGAGATGCCACCCACCCTGGAGTTCCTGTCACCACCCGTTCGTGAAGGCGGGCGTAACACAGGGCAAACACCTTTCCAGATCATTTCATCCCGCCGTCCCGATGTCTTCCACTGGAAGGTTTATCGGGTAAGATCTAAATCGCTGATCAAACAGCCGGCACTGGGGTCGAGATCGCTGCCTGTGCGCCGCGATTTTCGCCAGAATAAGATTCGCCGTCCAGATGTATCTCCAGGCTGATGCGCGGCCGGACAAAAACTTATGACAGTCACCTTCTCACCGATTCCACCGGTCGATGCCTGCCCGCCGGTCGACTTCCGCCCGCCGGTCGACATCTGCCCCGCGGTCGACATCTGCCCCCCGGTCGACATACCTGCCCCAGGGCCGGCTTCGGCCATCTCGGACACCGTTCCGGGGGCCATCCTCACCTCACTCCTGCACCTGGTCGCGGAAGGCCAGCAGCGGCCCTTCGCCGATCTCTATCAGTTGACCGCGGCCCGGGTGTTCGGCCTGACGTGGGCAGTGCTCCGCGACAGCAGCAACGCCGAGGAGGTCACCCAGGAGGTCTACCTGGAGATCTGGCAGACGGCCAAGGCCTTCGACCGCAGCAAGGGATCCGCGAGTGCCTGGATCATGCGGCTGGCGCATTCCCGGGCGGTGGACCGGGTCCGCCGGGTCCAGGCCGCCCGCATGCGGGACGACAAATACGCCCGACTGGATTACCAACCGGAAGTCGATACCGTACTGGATATCGTCACCCACGCCCAGGATCAGGAGTTCATGCGGGAACAGCTGCGCACGGGCATGGCCCGGTTGACCCCGCTGCAACGGGAGGCGCTGGTACTGACCTTCTTCCAGGGCATGACCGGTCCGGCGGCCAGCCGCATGCTGGACATTCCGCTGTCGACGTTGAAGAGTCGGCTCCGCTCGGGGCTGATCGTGATGCGTGCCTCCCGGGTGGCCACCGGTTGAATCGTCGACCTGTCGGATCTCGGCCGGCGGCCGCACCCGACGTGGTCCGCATCAGAACCAGCCTTTCCGCTTGGCCCAGATCAGCAGGGCCAACGACATCACCAGCATCACCACCAACAGCACCGCCAGCCAGCCCCAGTGGGTTTCCGAGTTGACGATGACGTTCATCCCCAGGACCGACGACAGTGCGGTGACCGGCAGGGTCACCGCCGCGATCACGGCCAGACGCTCGGCGGCGATGGTCATCTTGGTGTTGGTCCGGGCCTGGTAGAACTCGATCGTCCCCTGCAGGTAGTCCTTCTGCCCGTCGGCCATCACGGACAGATGATGAAACTGGTCGACCGCGTCCTTCATCAGCTTGCGCCCGATACCGGGGCCGAACGCCTCGATAGTGACCATTCGGCCGTACACCTCGCGACTCAGGGACGACATCGTCTTGACGGTGAGCAACCCGTGCCGAGCCCGGAACATCTCGTCCAGGAACTCCTCGGGATCGCCGAGGGCACCGGCCGTCACGCGCTGCTCGAGCCGCCAGACGTCGGTCGTCAGGTGCGCGGTGAAGATCCGCAGCCGGCCGGTCAACGCCGACAGCAGCGCATAGGAGAGTTCGAAACCATATGTAGGGCAGAGCTTCTGGGAATTCAGCCGGCTCAGCACCGCCTTGACCTCCACCGTCGCTGAGTCCGGGTCGGCCTTGGGGTTGAGCGGGCCGTGAACGGACACCAGATACCGTTCGCCGATGAACTGGTCCAATTCGACGTAGTGCACGTGGCCGCCCTCCCCCGCCTGCGGTGCGTGCAGCACCAGGAACGTGTGATCGGCGTAGACGTGGACCTTGGGCACCTGATTGCGGTTCATCGCATCATGGATGGCCATGGGGTGGAAATGGAAGACCTCGTCCAGGACCCGGGCGGCCTCGTCGTCCCACGTCGGGATGTCCACCCACACCAGCCCGTCCCGGCGAGCCAGCAGGTCCGGGAGGTCGGCGGGCGTGAACACCCGGACACCGTCAGCGGTGAGTAAGCGGACATCCATGACAACCTCCGCGGGGAAGCGGTTTCTCAGGCCAGTAGTACCTCACGCCGGCGACCGCTGCACGTTCGACGCACGCGCGCCCCAGGCCGCTCAGTCCCGGTCCGGCCCGCTCAGCCCTGCCGTCAGCCCGGCGGGCCCGGGCTCTTCGGGCCGGCCGGCAGGTCCGGGTTGGACTGCCGGTCCGGAGCGGACGGCGGGACTTCGTCGGCCCGGTATTCGGCCTCCTGGTCCTGCCGTTCCTCGATCTTCTTCTTGATTCGGCCCAGACCCGGTATCGCGCCCAGCATCTCGCTCAGTTCCTTGGCCAGGTCGAGCAGATCCCGAACGTCGGGCGCGACGGTGCCCAGGGTGTCCAGGATCGGAACGATGTCGGCCCGCACCTTGTCGGTGATCTCGGGCAACGTGTCGATCAGCTTGACCACGGCGTCCACCTCGCGCGGGCTCGTCGTGGCGGCCAGCCGGGCGGCGATCGGTTGCAGCTGGTCCAGGATCGGCTGGAAACGATCGGCGAGTGGGAACAACGCACCGGTCACCTCCTCGGTGCGGCCCAGCACCGCCTCGGCCCTGGTCACCACGGTCTCGGTACGAGCGACCACGGCGGCCGCCCGGCGGTTGGTCGCGGTGATGTCGGCGACCAGCGTGTGCACCGCCGCCATGAGCTGCTCGACCTCGCCGACGATGGCCACCAGCCGGGGCACCAGGGAGATCGCCCGCTCTGCCGCCTCGTACCCCTGCTCGGCAACTTTGCGCAGGTCGTTCGGACCGGGAAATCGCATCGTGCCTACCTCTGGCTCTGTTCGCGCTGCCTGATCGCTCGGTAGCGCTGCCCGGACCGCTTCCGCCACGACTGTACGTCGCCGGCGACGCGTCTCCGGACGGGCGATGCGTTGGTTATGCTCGGTCCAGCTCAAGAGCGTCAGCGCCAAGATCCGGCTCGCTGATCGGCAACCCATCTCCGCGACGGGGTGCCCCGGGGATCGAGCGGGCCGGCGTGCCGGCAATTCGCGGCTCTGCTCCGGAGCCCTCGGCTTTGGAAGGACAGCGCTGACGTGGCACCCAGCGAGCCGACCCGAAGGCGACATCGACCACGGGAGCTGCCGACGTCGGCAGCTGTGGACCCCACGTCCGACCGATGCCGTTACCCCGACCACCCCACCGAAGAAGCGAAGAAGGTCGAACCATGACACCGCACGTCTCTCGCCGTCAGCTGTTGCAATTCGGGATCGGGGGAGCCGGCCTGCTGATCCTCACGCCGCTGATCGACGCCTGCTCGACGCCGAGCACACCCCTTGGTTCCTCGTCCACCCCTGGCCCCGGGTCCGGGTCGACTCCCACCTCCGTCCCGTCCCCCACCGGTTCCCCGGCGGCCGGGCCCGCCACCGGTTCAGCGTCCGTCCCGGCGACCACCGGGGGCGGGACCCTTCGGTACGCCAGAACCACCGGGCCGACCAACCTGGACCCGCAGGCGGTGATCGTCGCCGGCGACGTGTACACCCTGAACCAGATCTTCGAGCCCCTCTACATCACCGACTCCTCCGGTGCCCTGCAGCCCCACCTGGCCACCGGACACACCGTGTCCGCGGACGGCCGGACCTACACCTTCGCCATTCGCAAGGGCGTCACCTTCAGCGACGGTTCCGCCCTCACCGCCGCCGACGTCGCCTTCTCGCTGCGCAGGAACCGCGACAACAAGGGCCCGTTGAGTTTCCTGAACGGGGTGATCACCTCGGTGACGGCCGCCGACCCCCACACCGTGGTCGTCGCACTGAAACAGCCCTGGGCGCCACTGGTCTCGGACATCTCGGCGTTCGCCAACTCCATTGTGCCCGACAAGTTGCAGGGCCGTACGGCAGGCCGGTTCTTCGCCGCCCCGATCGGCACCGGGCCGTTCGTGCTGAAGTCGTGGGTCAGGGGCGGAACGGTCACCCTGGCCCGCAACCCGCGCTACTGGCAGTCCGGCCTGCCGCACCTGGACACGGTGCAGTTCAGCGTCGTCTCCGACGACAATCAACTGGTGCAGCAGCTGGCCGGCGCGCAGGTCGACGTCATCGATACGGTGCCCCAGGCCAACGTGGCCGACATCAAGGCCAACCCACAGCTGACCCTCATCGATGCCCCCCAGTGGTCCGTCGACCTGCTGTTCTTCAACGAGAAGGTCTCCACCTTCGCCGACCGTCACGTCCGCCGGGCCATTTCGCACCTGGTGAACCGGCAACAGATCTCGAAGGCGGCCACCTTTGGCACGGCCCGGCCGGCAGATTCGTTCTTCCCGCCGAGCCTGCAGTACTACGACGGGACCATCAGCGTGCTGGGTTACGACGTCGCGGCCGCCAAGGCGGAGATCGCGAAATCGAAGTTCCCCCAAGGGTTCAGCACCGAGATCCTGATCCCGGCCTCGAATCAGTCCTGGAACCAGACGGCGCAGATCCTGCAGCAGGCGTTGCTGGCCATCAACATCACGGTCAAGATCCGTTCCATCGAAACCGCCGCGTTCAAGGCCGCCTTCCAGAAATTCGACTACGAGATGATGATCAACACGGCCATCAACGACATCAGCGACCCCGATGAGATGGCCTCGTTCCAGATCGACGACGTCAACGGGGGGTCGACGTCGTTCTGGACCGGGTACCACAACGCGGCGGCGATCGCGCTGGTCGGCCGGGCCGAGGCCGAACTCGACACCACCAAGCGGAAGGCCCTGTACCGCCAGATCCAACAGATCGTCGCGGACGACGCACCGTACGTGCCGATGACCTATCCGCCGGCCCTCAAAGCGTTGCGCTCCGGTGTGACCGGTTTCCAGGTCAACCCCGCCGGTGCGGTCCGGCTGGAGAACGTCAAGGTTTCATGACCGCAGCCTCACCACCGGGCACCAAGTCCGACCGCGCACCGGCCCGACGGGGCGGGGCCTGGTCCTTCCTCGCCCGGCGACTGGGGCAGGCCGCCGGCGTCATCGCCGGCGTGGTGATCGTGACGTTCCTGCTGCTGCATCTGATTCCGGGTGATCCGGCACAGTCGATGCTGGGCCTTCGGGCTACTCCGGCCGCGGTCGCGGAGCTTCGCCGACAGTGGGGCCTGGACCGGCCGCTGTGGACACAGTTCGGTTCGTTTCTGGCTCGCCTGGTCACCAAGGGGGACACCGGGGATTCGCTGTTCTACCAGGTGCCCTCGCGCGAGCTGATCCTCCCCCGGGTCGGGGTGACTCTGGAACTGGTGCTGATGGCCGGGGTCTTCTGCGTGCTGATCACTGTGCCCCTGGCGGTGTGGGCGGCGATCCGCAAGGACCGGGCCGCGGACCAGATCATCCGGGTCATTCCGGCCGTCGGCGCAGGGCTGCCCGCCCTGTGGGTGGGCCTGCTGCTGATCGTGGTATTCGGGGTGCACCTGCGATGGTTCCCGGTGGGCGGAGCGGGACCCGGTCCGTGGCTGACCTTCCGCGGCCTGGTGCTGCCGGCCTTCACCGCGGCCCTGGCCATCGTCCCGGTACTGATCAGGAGTTTGCGAGCGGGCATGCTGGAGGTGCTGGAGTCGGATTACATCGCCGCCGCCCGGGCCAAGTCGCTGAGCGAACCCAGGGTGTTGTTGGCCCACGTGGCCCGCAACGCCGCTGTGCCCGCGCTGACCCTCCTGGGCCTGAACCTGGCCTACCTGATCGGCGGAACGGTCGTGGTGGAAAGGGTTTTCGCGATCGACGGTCTGGGAAACCTGATGTTCGACTCGATCGGGAACCGCGATTTCCCGGTGGTCCAGGGCATCGCCCTGTTCTTCGCCGTCGTGGTGGTCGCGATCACCCTGCTGACCGACCTGGCCTCCATGGCCGTGGACCCCCGGTTGCGCCCGACGCGACGAAACCCCCGCCGGTGAGCACCTCGGCGGGCGAGGAGATGATCTCGCGGCGCGAGAGCCTGGGCTACCGGATGCGGCACAGCAGCGCGTTCACCGCGGGTGCCACGCTCACCGGGTTGATCGTCCTGGTCGTGGCCCTCGGTCCGATCTGGCTGCAGAACACCACCTATCAGGACCCGGTCGCCCTACTGTCCGGGCCGACCGCCCGGCACTGGCTGGGCACCGATCAACTCGGCCGGGACATCCTGGCCCGGTTGGTCTCCGCCGGACGAACGGACCTGCGGATCGCCGTCCTGGCGCTCCTGTTCCCCGCCCTGTTCGGGGTGTTGGTCGGCACGCTCGCCGGATATCTGGGCGGCTGGTTCGACACGCTGATGTTGCGACTGGTCGACGTGGTCGTGGCGTTCCCGTTCTACGTGCTGATCATCGCGTTGGTCTTCGTCGTCGGACCGGGCGAACGCGGCATCTTCACCGCCCTGGCCCTGGTGGGGTGGGTCGGCTACGCCAGAATCACCAGAAATGCCACGGTGGTCGTCGCCGGGCAGGACTGGGTGGCGGCGGCCCGGCAGGGCGGCCTGTCCGGACCACGCGTCGTCCTACGACACGTGGTGCCGCACACCGCCACTGCGGCCGTCGTGCTCTTCGCCTCCGATGTGGTGGTGGTGCTCGTCGCGGTGATCACCCTTGGCTACCTGGGGCTGGGTATCGCCCCGCCGACACCGGACTGGGGCACGATGATCTACGAATCCCGGTCGTTCATCACCAGTAGGTGGTGGCTGCCGGCCGAGCCCGGTGTCGCGGTGGTCCTCACCGGACTCGGCTTCACCCTGCTGGGCGACGGGATCGCGGACGTCTGGCGGATCCGGCGATGACGGTGGTCCTCGAGTTGGCCGACCTGACCGTTTCCTTTCCGGCCGGCCGGGAGCGCCGCGAGGTGGTCCGGTCCGTCGACCTGGAACTGGTGCGCGGCAGCACGTTGGGAATCGTCGGCGAATCGGGTAGCGGCAAGACCGTGATCCTGCGCGCCCTGATGGGGCTGTTGCCGGGATCGGCGCGGGTAAGCTCCGGGGTGCTGTCCCTGACCGGAACGCCCGTTCCGCTGACCGGCCGCGGTCTTCGCACGGCGCGACGGCGGCGGCTGGCCATGGTCTTCCAGGATTCGCTGACCGCGCTCGACCCGGTGATGACCGTCGGCGATCAGATCGCCGAAGTCCCCCGCCGCGTGTTCGGCGCCTCGAAACCGGCCGCCCGGCAGGCCGCGCTCCAGGTGATGGAACTGGTTCGGCTGCCGCATCCCGAGCAACGCGCCGGAGCCTTTCCGCACCAGTTGTCCGGCGGGGAACGACAACGCGCGGCCATCGCCATGGCCCTGGCCTGTCGACCCCAGATACTGCTGTGCGACGAACCGACCACCGCGCTGGACGTCACCATCCAGGCCGAGATACTCCAGCTGCTGACCGACCTGCGGGACACCTCGGGCCTGTCGATGATCTTCGTCAGTCACGATCTGGCCGTGGTCGGTGCCATGGCCGACCGGTTGATGGTGATGCAATCCGGGCGCACCGTCGAATCCGGGACCACGGCCGCGGTGATCCGCACGCCGCAGCAGCCCTACACGCGACGGCTGCTGCGCGCCGTTCTCGACCTCCCGCCCGTCGTCGTCGATGACGCCGCACAGCCGCCCCCGGTCCGCACGCCGTCCTCGACTACCGTTCGGATCCGGGCCGGACACATTGTGGTCACCTACGGCTCCGGGCCGGCGGCGATCCGGGCGGTCGACGGCGTCGACCTGTCCGTCCGGGCGGGCCGGATCCACGGGCTGGTCGGTGAATCAGGGTCGGGAAAGAGCACCCTGGCCAAGGTGTTGACCGGCCAGGTCCGCGCGGACAGCGGCTCCGTTATGCTCGACGGGGTGGCACTGACCCTGCCGCGCACCAGAAGTCAGCTCAGCGCCGTCCAGATGGTATACCAGGATCCGTTCTCCTCGCTGGACCCGCGAATGACGGTGCGGCAGATCCTTTCCGAACTACTCCGAATGGTGAGGGGTCTGTCGCGCCGCCAGGTGGAGGCCCGTTGCGCGGAACTCCTGGCCCAGGTGTCTCTGCCGGCGTCGGCCCTGGACGGATATCCCGGCCAGTTCTCCGGTGGTCAGCGCCAGCGCATCGCGATCGCCAGGGCGTTGGCCGTCGAACCGCGGGTGCTGGTCGCGGACGAACCCACGTCGGCTTTGGACGTGTCGATCCAGGGCGCCGTGCTCGACCTGTTGGTCCGGTTGCGCGACGACCTCGGGCTGGCCGTCCTGGTGATCTCGCACAACCTGGCGGTGATCCGGCACATCTGCGACGACGTATCGGTGATGCTGGCCGGGACGGTGGTGGAAAGCGGCCCGGTCGCCCAGGTGATCGACCATCCGCGCGAGCCGTACACCCGGCAGTTGGTCGATGCGGTGCCTCGTTTGCGGAAGGACCCGGCATGACGGTGTCCGTACGGCCCCGCCGGGAGCCCGGCGCGCTGACTTGCCGAGGTGACCGCAGGTTTCGTCCCGACATCCAGGGGCTCCGCGCGGTCGCGGTGGTGTTGGTCGTGCTGTACCACTGCGGCGTCCCGGGCGTCGGCGGCGGTTACGTCGGAGTGGACGTCTTCTTCGTCATCTCCGGTTTCCTGATCACCCGCCACCTGATCACCGAACAGGCCGCCACCGGTCGGATCTCATTGGGTGACTTCTACGCCCGGCGGATCCGGAGACTGCTCCCGGCCGCCCTGACCGTCATCCTAATGACGCAGGTGGTGACCCGGGTGTGGGGACCGCCCCTGCAGGGGGCGCCGGTGGCCAGGGACGGCATCTTCAGCACGTTCTATCTGATGAACGTCCGGCTGGCCGCCGAGGGTGTCGACTACCAGAACGCCGGCGGACCGGTGTCGCCGCTGCAGCACTTCTGGTCCCTGGCCGTGGAGGAACAGTTCTACATCCTGTGGCCGCTGGCGATCATGGTGACCGGGGTGATCTTCCGGCGCCGGGTGGGACGAGCCGTCGGCGGTCTGGCCCTCGGCGTGGTCTTACTGTCCTTTCTGCTATCGGTCGGCATCACCCGACACAGCGCGGTGCTGGCCTATTTTTCGATCCAGACCCGCGGCTGGGAGCTGGGCGTCGGCGCCCTCGTGGCCGTGGCCACACCGGTGCTGCTGCGCATTCCGGCGGTGTGCGCGGTGGTGGCAGGCTGGGGTGGTCTGCTCCTGATCCTGTGGTCGGCGGTCGCTTACAGCAGCCGGACACCGTTTCCCGGCAGCGCCGCGGCGGTGCCGGTCGCCGGGGCCGCCCTGGTGGTGCTGGCCGGGCTGACCGCCCGCACCGGCGGCATCGACACTCTGCTCCGCAGGCGAGGCATGCAGTTCGCCGGGGAGATGTCCTACGGGTGGTACCTGTGGCACTGGCCGCTGATCGTGTTGGCTCCGGCGCTGCTGGGCGCGACGTTCGGCTGGCCGGAGAACCTGGCCGCCGCGCTGATCGGGCTGGCTCTGGCCGTGCTCAGCACGCTGAGCATCGAGCGGATGGCGGCCCGTAGCCGCGCCGGCCGCCGTCGATGGTTCCGGTTCGCCGTGATCATGTCGCTGACCGTCACGACGGTGTCGGTGGTGATCATCGTGACGCCGCCGGCCGGGCTGGACAACGCCGGCCCGGGCGCGGCGCTGGATCTGCGTGATGCGGACCCGGTCCGCCTGGCCGGCCTGCTCGACGACGCCTATGCCTCCCCCCGTGTGCCGTCGAATCTGTCCCCCTCCCTGCTGGATGCGGTCGACGATCTGCCGCCGACCAGCTCGGACGGATGCAACGTCGGGTTCCTGGTCACCACCGAGCCGCCCTGCCGGTTCGGAGACCCGTCCGGGCGCAGAACCGTGGTGCTGTTCGGTGATTCCCACGCCGAGCAGTGGTTCGGCGCTCTGGACGCCCTGGCCAGAGCGAAAGGATGGCTGTTGGTGTCCTGGACCAAGGCGGCCTGCCCGATGGCCGACGTCCTGCTGATGAGTGCACAGCTGCAGCGACCGTTTCGCGAATGTCCGCAGTGGCGCGCGGACACCGTCCAGAAGATCGCCGCCCTGCACCCGGATCTGGTCATCGCCAGCGGAAGCGACGCCCTTCCCGGACCCGGTTTCTCCAATGCGTCGTGGTCGTCGGACACGGTGACCGTCCTGGGTCGTCTCGGCCAGGCGGCACGTCAGGTCGTGTATCTGGCCGACGTGCCCGCACCGACCTCCGACGTGCCGGTATGCCTGGCGACCCACCTGCGGGCCACCGGGATCTGCCAGTTCAGCCGGGCATCGCAAACCGACGGACTGACCCAGGACAACCAGTTTCCCGGGCGGCACACCGCCGTCGTCGACGCGGCGGAGCGCCTCGGCGTGGCCGTCGTCGACCCGACCGACTGGTTCTGCTCGACGACCGGCTGCCCGGTCGTCCTGCAGGACACCCTCATCTACCGGGACGCCACGCACATGACCCAGTCCTACAGCAGAGCCCTGGAGCCGATGCTCGGGAGGGCGTTGGCCCGCGTCGTTCCGTGGATGTCGACCTGAAGCGTCGCCCGGGACGTCGCCACGTCAGTTGTAGCGATGGTTCTTCTCGGCGTGGCCGGCGGGCCGCCGACACGTCCGGTTGTTGATGCTCCGGTGCCCGCAGAGTGATGGTTCGCCGGCCACGGACGGTTCCACCTCGGCTTCCGTCCCCGCCGCCGACTCCGCCGCCGATTCAGCCGATCCAGCCGCTGATTCCACCTCGGACGGCGCGGCCGGAAGGCCGCGGAGCGCGGCGACGGCGTCGGCCGGTGGAATGGGCCGGGGCGATGCGGTTTCCACCTGTGAGACGGCCGCGACCGCCCGGGCAGTGGGATCGGCGGCCCGTTCCGCCGCCCGGGCGGCGTAGCGGGCCTCCCGGAGGGCCTGCATGGCGTTGACTTTGCTCATCCCGCCACAGTAGGGCCCGGGTCCGACTGTGTGGGCAAGGGCCGGTCTGTGCGGGCCCGCCGAGTACATCCGGCTCACAGAATGACAACAGGTCAGGCCCGCAGTGCCCACAGGGCACGCGTCGACAGTGAGGACATGACCGCAGAGATTCTCGCCGGCGACCGTGCCGCCAGGCCGGAGCGCCCCGTGACGATTCCCCTCGATCCCACCGACCAGCGGGCACCGGATCACCGCGCGGTGACCACCTCGATCGACGTGGTCATCCCGGTGTACAACGAGCAGGACGATCTGGCCGAGGCGGTGAGCCGTCTTCACCGTTATCTGGCCGGCACCCTGCCGTACCGGTTCCGGATCACCATCGCCGACAACGCGTCCACCGATCGGACGGCCCAGATCGCCGACGGACTCGCCCGGTCCCACGCCGAGGTCGAGGTTCTGCATCTGTCACAGAAGGGTCGTGGTCGGGCGTTGAAAGCCGCCTGGGCGCAATCGGACGCCGGCGTCCTGGCCTATATGGATGTCGACCTGTCGACCGATCTGGCCGCACTGCTTCCGCTCATCGCGCCGCTGTTGACCGGACATTCGGATCTGGCCATCGGCAGTCGGCTGGCCAACGGGTCGCGGGTCCGCCGCGGCCCGAAGCGGGAGTTCATCTCCCGTTCGTACAACCAGATTCTGCGACGCACGCTGTCGGCGCGCTTCTCCGACGCCCAATGCGGTTTCAAGGCCATCCGGGCGGACGTCGCGAAGAAGTTGCTGCCGTTGATCCAGGACAACGGGTGGTTCTTCGACACCGAGATGCTGGTCCTGGCCGAGCGGACCGGCCTGCGGATCCACGAAGTGCCGGTCGACTGGGTGGACGACCCGAACTCCAGCGTGGACCTCGTGGCCACCGCGGTGGAGGATCTCAAAGGCGTGTGGCGGGTGGGCCGGGCGCTGGCCTCCGGATCGCTGCCACTGACCGAGATCCGGGCCCAGCTGGGCCGCGGCCCGGTCGAACCGGCCACCGCCGATGTCCCGCGGGGGCTGACCACACAGGTGGTGAGGTTCGCCGCCGTCGGCGCGGTGTCGACCGTGGCGTACCTGCTATTGTTCCTGGCTTTTCATCCGGTGATGGGCGCACAACCGGCCAATTTCCTGGCCCTGGCCCTGACCGCCGTCGCCAATACCACCGCCAACCGCCGCTTCACCTTCGGCGTCCGGGACCGGCTGAACGCGACTCGGCATCAATTGCAGGGCTTCGGGGTGTTCCTGGTGGGGCTGGCCATGACCGGCGGGGCGCTGGCCCTGCTGCACGCGAGCGCGCCGACCGCCGGACGACTCGTGGAGCTGACCGTGCTGGTGACCGCGAACCTGGCGGCCACCGTGGTGCGTTTTCTCCTGATGCGCGGTTGGATCTTCCGCCGGGTCCAGAGCGCGTGAGGTTCCGTTGACCGTCATTGTTCATCAATCAGGCCAGTCCGTTCCCCCGGCCGGCGTGGCGGAATCACCGCCCGGCCGCCGGCGCAGCCGTTGGAAAGGTGATCCGGAAGACCCGAGATGGGCGCGCCCCGCGCTGTTCGGCCTGTTGGCCGCGACGGCCGCGCTCTATCTGATCAATCTGAGCGTATCCGGCTGGGCGAACGCCTTTTATTCGGCGGCCGTGCAGGCCGGAACGACGTCCTGGAAGGCATTCCTGTTCGGCTCGTCGGACGCCGGCAATTTCATCACCGTCGACAAGACACCCGGCTCCCTGTGGTTCATGGAAATATCGGCGCGGGTGTTCGGGGTCAATTCCGTCGCGATTCTGCTGCCCCAGGCCCTGATGGGGGTCGCGTCGGTCGGCGTGCTGTATTCCGCCGTCAAGAGGGTGGCCACGCCCGCGGCGGGGCTGCTCGCCGGTGCCGCATTGGCCTTGACACCCGTTGCGGCCCTGATGTTCAGGTTCAACAACCCGGACGCCATGCTGGTCCTGTGTCTGGTGCTGGCGGGCTGGGCCATGACCAGGGCGATCGCGGACGGCAGAACCAGATGGTTGCTGTGGTGTGGGGCGTTCGTCGGATTCGCCTTTCTGGCCAAGATGATGCAGGCGTTCCTGGTGGTGCCGGGATTTTCGCTGGCCTACCTGATCGCCGGACCGCCGCGGTTGAGCAGACGCCTCGGGCAACTGACCGCTGCCCTCGGCGCGGCGATCGTGGCCGGAGGCTGGTGGGTGGCGGTCGCCATGCTGTGGCCGGCGGCCGACCGGCCCTACATCGGCGGTTCCCAGACCAACTCCGTCTGGGATCTGATGTTCGGCTACAACGGCTTCGGCCGCCTGACCGGGGAGGAGACGGGCAGTGTGGGCTGGACCGACCAGGCCTCGGCGACCAAGCTGTTCGCCGCCGAAATGGGTGGCCAGATCGCCTGGCTGCTACCTGCCGCGCTGATCGCCGTCGTCGCCGTCCTCGCCCTTCGTGGACGCCGGCCGCGGACCGACGGGCCGCGAGGTGCGGTCATCATCTGGGGCGGTTGGCTACTGGTCACCGGTGTCACGTTCTCGCTGATGCAGGGCATCATCCATCCCTACTACTCGGTGGCCCTGGCCCCGGCGATCGCCGCGCTCGTCGGGATCGGCGCCGATCAGCTGTGGAGGCGACGCAGATCGCCGGTGGCCCTGGCTGTGTTGGCCGTCACCGTGGCCCTGTCGGGTGTCTGGGCGAAAATACTGCTCGACCGCAGCGCCGACTATCTGCCGTGGCTCGGCGTCGCGGTACTGGTCGCCGGCCTGGTCGGCGCCGGCTTCATCCTGATCGCCGCCACCGTCCGCGGGCACCACGCGACGCTGCTGTCGATCGCGGTCGTGGCGTCGCTGTTCGCCACGCTCGGCGGACCGACCGCGTACACCCTTGACACCGTGTCCTCCGCGCACACCGGTGCGTTGCCCTCGGCCGGACCGGCGGTCAGCGGCGGCGGGCCGGGCGGCGGAATGGGCGGTCGCAACTTCCCCACGGGCGGGAGCTTCGCCGGCCGCGGCAGTTTCGGCCCGCCCCTCGGTTCGCCCGGAACGGGTACGGCCGTCCAGGGGCCGACGGGCGGCGGGACCAACGGCGGCGGCTTCGCCGGACGCGGAATGGGCGGCGGGATGGGCGGCCTGCTCGGCACGGCCACCCCGTCGACCGCCATGGTCTCCCTGCTGACGGCCGATGGGGATCGGTACACCTGGGCGGGCGCGGTCAGTGGCTCCAACAACGCCGCCGGCTACCAGTTGGCCACCGGCCTGCCGGTGATGGCCATCGGCGGGTTCAACGGCACCGACCCGGCGCCCACCCTGGCCCAGTTCCAGTCGCTGGTCGCGGCGGGCCGGATCCACTACTACATCGCGTCGTCGCTGGGCGCTTCGACGTCCGGTTCGAACGCCGCGGAGCAGATCAGCACCTGGGTAGCCGGAAACTACCCGGCGACGACCGTCGGCGGCCAGACCGTGTACGACCTGTCCGGCTCGGACTGATCCCGCGGGTGCGGTTGCCGTCGCTGACCGGGCTGCGATTCCTGGCCGCGATGGGTGTCTTCGTCTACCACACCCGGTCGCTGCTGCCCGGGTGGTGGGGGTGGACGACGCCGTTCTTCGCCGCCGGCCAAGCCGGGGTGTCCTTCTTCTTCATCCTGTCCGGCTTCGTGCTGACCTGGTCCGCGCCCCCCGGTGACCGACCGCGCGCGTTCTGGCGTCGCCGTTGCGCCCGGATTCTGCCCGCCTACCTGCTCACCTGGCTGATCGGCATCCCGGTCACCCTGGCCTGGTTCGGTGCCTGGCCGGGAACCGACGCGCTGCTGGCCACCGCCACCTTGTCCCAGTCCTGGTTCGACGACAAGAGCCTGTTCTTCGGGGTGAACGGCGTGGCCTGGTCGCTGTCCTGCGAGGCGTTCTTCTACGCCGTCTTCCCGCTGGCCCTGCGCGTCCTGGTCGGCCGCGACGCCCGGCACCTGGGTCTGGGTATGGCGGGGTGCGTCGGCGTGCTGGCTGCGGTCCAACTCGCCGGTTGGCGGGCCGGGGGGGCGGACATCGCCGATCCTTCGACGACCGCGTTCTGGCTCGTCTCCGTACTGCCGGTGAGTCGGCTGCCGGAGTTCCTTCTCGGCATGCTGGCCGCCCGGGCGGTGATCAGCGGTCGGCCACCCCGGATGCGTCTGCGCTGGACCGCACCGGTCGCCCTCGGCGCGCTCTATCTCGCCGGAACCTTGCCCACCCCGGTGGTCGCGGGTTGGCTCACCGCCCTGCCGTTCACCGCGCTGATCTGTGCGGCGGCCGCAAACGACCTCGATGGCACGGCCCGCTTCCTGCGCACCGACGTCCTGGTCCGGCTCGGAACCTGGTCGTTCGCTTTCTATCTCAGTCACCAACTGGTGATACGACTGGTGGCCTGGCTCTGGCCGGCGGCGGTGTGGCCGGTGCTCCAGGTCGCCGTCGACCTGATCCTCACCGTCGCGGTCAGCGCCGTGCTCTACCACCGCGTCGAGCGTCCCGCCCAACGACGCCTTCGAGAGCCGGTCTGAGCCGGTTTGGGCCGGTCGCCAGGGGGCACGATCACCCGCCCTCGGCCCGTTCCATAGTTTACGATGGGGCCGGGGCGGCGTCTGGGGCCCGCCGAAACTATGCAAACCGCGCAGGTCGGGCAGAAGGTTTCCGGACCGGGGGCCACGGGTATCAAATTTGACAAGGGGTCGACCGGCTCTGGAATCCGCCATACGTGAGGTCCGACATGATTGTGCGCCAGAGTGCGGTCTGCGGTGTGGACGAATGACCGCGACCGGTATCGACGACTATGTCGTCCTGTTGGACGAGCGGGGACAGCCCGTCGGCCAGCAGCGGAAATCGACGGTTCATCACCAGGAAACTCCCCTTCACCTGGCCTTTTCCCTGTACCTGTTCGACGCCGACCGCCGCTTGTTGATGACGAGGCGGGCCCTGGGCAAAGTCACCTGGCCCGGCGTGTGGACCAACACCTGCTGCGGTCATCCCCGGCCGGATGAGCCCATGCACGACGCCATCTCACGCCGGCTGGACGCGGAACTCGGGCTCGAGGTTACCGAACTGGACTGCGTCCTACCCGATTTCGCCTACCGGACCCGGGACGTCGGCGGCGTCTGGGAGAACGAGATCTGCCCCGTTTTCACCGGCCGGATCGTCCGGCCGAATTCCGGCGTTCGGCCGGACCGAGATGAGGTCATCGAGTGGGCCTGGACGGATTGGGACGACGTCGTCACGGCGATGACGGCTACCGCGTTCGCCTTCAGTCCATGGGCGGTGCCACAGGTCCGGCAGATGTGCGGGATGCTCCGGCCGGCCCGTGCGTGACACGGAGCAGTCGGGGCTCGGCGTGACCACGGCCCACCACCGCGCGCAACCGTCCCACGGTGACGGCAAGGGCCGCCCGTGGGGTTCGGCACATCCCGGGGCCGGCCGGCTGGCCATCGTCGCCTCGGACGCCGGGTCGGTCGTCGACGATCATCTGGAGATGGTCGACGCGGTGCTGGCCGGAGTCGTCGCCGGGTTGGAAACGCTGTGGCGGGAGCTGCCCGACGACGGGCACGAGCCGGTGGACATTCTGGGCGAGCTCGACCTGCCCCAGTTTCTCGGCCGGCTGGTCAACAGCGGCGGAAAGCGTCTGCGCCCGGTGATGTCATTTCTGGGCTGGTGGAGCGCGGGCGGACGGGCCCGCGCCGTCGGCCACGGCGACGTGGTGCTTCTCGGCGCGGCGCTGGAGCTGTTGCACCTGTTCGCGCTGGTCCACGACGACGTGATGGACGAATCGGCGTCCCGGCGGGGTCGGCCGACCGTGCACGTCCAGGCGGCGGGACTGCACCGAGACCACGCCGGCACGGGTGACCCGCAGCGCTTCGGCGAGAGCATCGCCATCCTGGTCGGCGACCTGGCCCACGCCGAAGCCGCCCATCTGGTGGCCGGGCTCCCGGCGCCGACGCGCAGGATCTGGCGGATCCTGGTGGCCGAACTCGTCGCCGGGCAGCGCCGCGATCTGGTCGGGAGCGCGGCCGGGCGACGCGACCTGGCCTTCGCCCGCGGTGTGGCCAGAATGAAATCCGGTCGCTACACGGTGGAGCGGCCGATCGAGTTGGGCGCTGCGGCCGCCGCGGCCTCCCCGGCCGCGGCCGCGGCGCTGGCCGGGTACGGGCGTGCCGTCGGCGAGGCGTTCGCCCTCCGCGACGACCTGCTGGGCATCTGGGGCGACCCGGAGCGGACCGGCAAGCCGGCCGGTGACGACCTGATCTCCGGCAAGCCCACGGTGATCCTGGCCCTGGCCCAGCAACGGTTGCGATCGCCGGCGGCCCGCGCCGCCCTCGGGCGGGTCGGTCTGCCGGAGTTCAGCGCCTCGGACCTGGCCGCCCTGCAGAGCCAACTGGAGGCCGACGGCGTGGTGGCCGCGGTGGAGGCGATGATCTCCGGGCACGTCGAGACTGCCCTGGCCGCCGTGAGTGGAGCGACCCTGGATCCGCACGGGGTCACCGAGCTGTCCGCCATGGCGCACCGGATCGCCTGGCGCGACCGATGAGCGACGTGGTGGTCATCGGGGCCGGCCTGGCCGGCCTGTCCGCGGCCTGCCGGCTGACCGGGCGGGGGCATCGGGTCACGGTCGTCGAACGCGAGACCCTGCCGGGTGGTCGCTCCGGCCGGCTCACCCAGGACGGTTTCACCTTCGACACCGGCCCGTCGGTGCTGACCATGCGGGACCTGATCGCCGACACCCTGCGCGCGGTCGGCGCCCGCCTGGACGAGGTGCTGCCCATGCGGCGGCTCGACCCGGCGTACCGGGCGACGTTCGCCGACGGCAGCACCATCCGGGTCCGGTACGGGCGCGACGCGATGCGGGAGGAGATCAGCCGGACGTGCGGCAGCGTGGACGCGGCCGCGTTCGACGATTTCGTCGACTGGCTCCGTCGCCTGTATCTGCTGGAGATGCCGCACTTCATCGACCGGAACTTCGATTCGCCGCTGGGGCTGTTGTCGTCGCCGACGGCCGCCGCGCGGCTGCTCGCCATGGGCGGTTTCGGCCGGCTCGGCCCGGCGATCCGCAAGCGCTTCCGGGACCCGCGGCTGCACCGACTGTTCAGTTTCCAGGCCCTGTACGCGGGGCTGTCCCCGGAGTCGGCCCTGGCGTTGTACGCCGTGATCACCTACATGGACAGCATCGAAGGTGTGTGGTTTCCCGACGGCGGGATGCACGCCGTTCCCACCGCCCTGGCCACGGCCTGCGAGAAGGCCGGGGCCACCTTCCGGTACGCCAGCGAGGTGACCGCCGTACTCCGTCGCTCCGACACCGGCGGGGTGGCCGGCGTCCGGCTGGCGTCCGGCACGCGAATCAGCGCCGACGCCGTCGTCTGCACCCTGGACCTGCCGGTCGCCTACGAGAGACTGCTGCCGGATCTGAGCCCACCACGGAAGGTGTCACGCGGGAGGTACTCGCCGTCGGCGGTGGTCTGGCACGTCGGCGTGCGCGGCACTCCGGAAGCCGGTGCGGCCCATCACAACATCCACTTCGGCCAACAGTGGGGCGGTGCCTTCGACGCACTGCTCAACCAGGGGCGGCTGATGCCCGACCCGTCCCGGTTGGTCACCATCCCCTCCCTGGACGATCCCACGCTGGCCCCCGAGAACTGTTCCACCCTCTTCGTTCTCGAGCCCGTCCCGAACCTTGAAGCCGACCTGGACTGGTCGACGGCGGCCGCGCCGATGCGCGAGCGTCTGCTCGCCTTCCTCCGGCAGCAGCAGTACCCGAGCGACATCGTCACCGAGCAGATCGTCACCCCGCTGGACTGGGAGCGGGACGGCATGCAGGCCGGGACGCCGTTCTCGCTGGCCCACACCTTCGCCCAGACCGGGCCGTTCCGGCCGGCGAACACGGAGAAGCGGCTACCGGGAATGTTCTTCGCCGGGTCGGGCACTGTGCCGGGTGTAGGCGTTCCGATGGTGCTGATCTCCGGGAAATTGGCGGCCGACCGGGTCCAGTCGTTCCTGACCGGGCGGGCGTGAGATGGGCGCCCAGGCGCAGGATCCGGTACTGCGCGAAGGATATCGGCGGTGCGGGGAGCTGACCCGGGAGTACGGCACCACCTACTTCTGGGGCGCGGCCCTGCTGGCCCGATCCCGGCGGCGGCACGTGTACGCCGTCTATGCGTTGTGCCGGTTGGCCGACGACATCGTCGACGAGGAGAGCAACGACCGGGACACCGACGACACCGCCGCCCGGCTGGCCCTGTTCGCAGCCCGTTTCCGCACCGCCCTGGCCGATGGGGGCAGTACCGATCCGGTGCTGGCCGCGGTGGTGGACACGGTGATCGCCATCGGAATCGACCCGGAGTGCTTCGACCGGTTTTTCGCCGCCATGGCCATGGACCTGACCACGACCAGCTACGAATCCTGGGACGACCTGTGCGGATACATGGAGGGGTCGGCAGCCGTCATCGGGGAGATGATGCTGCCGGTGCTGGAACCGTCGACGTCCAGGGCCTTCGCACCGGCCAGGGCGTTGGGGTTCGCCTTCCAACTGACCAACTTCCTGCGGGACGTCGACGAGGATCTCCGGCTCGGCCGGGTCTATCTCCCCCAGGACGACATCCGCCGGTTCGGAGTGGACCTGCGGGCCCGCAGCGTCACGCCGGAATGGCGGGCGTTCATGGCGTTCCAGTTCCAGCGGAACCGCGGGTTGTACCGGGTGGCCGACACCGGGATCCCGATGCTGCCGCCCAGGTCGGCCAAGTGCGTCGGTGCGGCCCGGGCCCTGTACGCGCAGATCCTGGACCGCATCGAGGACGCCGATTACGACGTGTTCAGCGGCCGGGTGCGAGTGCCCACCTGGCGCAAGGCCGCCACGGCGGGGCGCATCCTGCTGACCGGGCCGTCGGCCGCACGGTCCTCGAAACGGACGGACAGCCATGTCGCTTGAGCCCCGCAAGGCCTCCGCCATCGATCGCGTGCAGCGCTCCGTGCGGGCCAGGGTACCGATCTCGCGGGTTCCGCAGCCCACCCAGGATCGGCTGGCCCCGACGTGGCGAAACGCCAGACCGGCCCGGATCGCGGCATCGTTGGCGGTCGCCCAGGCCAAGAATTCCGGCGGCTGGTTCGTGGCCGGCGCCAGCGCCGATGTGCCGCAGGGCACCTCGGTCACCCGAACCGTCGCCGGCCGCGAGATCGTGTTCTGGCGGGACGTCGATCGCGGCCTGGTCGCCGGCCCCGGCGCCTGCCCGCACCTGGGCGCGCTGCTGGACAGATGTGCCGTGGTCGACGGCACGCTGCTCTGCCGTTGGCACGGATATCCGATCCGCCCAGGCGGTGATCGATCATGGAGCCCCTACCGCGCCCACGACGACGGCGTGCTCATCTGGGTCGGTCTGCCCGTCCCCGACGAGCCGCCCACCGACCGGCCGGCCCTACCGCCCCGGCCGCCCCTGAAATCCGCCGTCACCGCGGTGGTCTCCATCCGCGCCGCGTGCGAACCTGAGGACGTGATCGCCAACCGGCTGGATCCCTGGCACGGAGCGTGGTTCCACCCGTACTCGTTCAGCCACCTGGTGGTGGACGACGACGCCAGCGACGACGAGGTCCTGGCCGTCGACGTCACCTTCCGGCTGAGCCGGAACTGGGGGGTACCGGTGCGCGCCGAGTTCTTCTGCCCCGATGCCCGTTCCATCGTGATGCACATCGTCGAGGGTGAGGGCGCCCGCAGCGTGGTGGAGACCCACGCCACCCCCCTCGGCCCTGACGACCGGGGGCGACCGGTCACGATGATCACCGAGGCGACCATCGCCTACTCCCCGCGGCCCGGCTTCAAGGTCGCCGGCGCTCTGGCGCCGGCGCTCCGTCCGTTGATGCGCCGGACCGCCCGGCGGCTGTGGGTCGATGATCGGGCCTACGCCGAGCGCCGCTACGCACTGCGCACCCGGGGCGCGTTCCCCGGCGACTGCTGACCGGTCCGGGCCCCGCCCAGCAGTCGCCGGACCGCCCCCACCCCGCGGACCCGGCTTTTCATCGGTACGGTCCACAGGTCGTGTCCGGCGACGCCCCACCGGGCCAGCAGCGTGTTGGCCGCCAGCCAGCCGGTGGTCGCGGCCCGCTCCATCAACGCGACCGGGAGGTCGCAGCGAACGCCGTCCCCGGCCAGCACCACACGCGGATCAGGTGTGACCACCCCGGGGCGGTCGGCCCACGGCCCGGTTCCGATCAGCGGACAGTCGTCCTGTAGCAGCCATTCGGAGGCCAGCACGCCCGCACCGGCCGTTTCCGGGTAGATCCGGCCGAGCTGGAGGCGAAGATCCGCCCGGAGCTGCGCCGGGTCCTGCCCACCGGGCACGGCGTAGGCGTGCATCTCCACCACCGAACCCCGCCGCGATTGCGCCCAGCGACGGGCGCCGGCCTCGAAGCGTTCCAACACCGTCACGTTGTCGAGCGCGCCGAAACCGCTGGTGCCCAGGAAGGCCGGTCGGTCGGGCGCCACCGGCCGGTCCAGCCACAGCCGCCACACGGCGAAGCCCGGTGCGCTCGTGGTCTCGGCGATCTGGCTGCGCCACAACGTGTCGCCCAGCTCGGGTGTGCCGGACACCAGTTGCCCGGTGGTGGCCGAATCGGTGGCCAGCACCAGGGCGTCGGCGGTCAGGGTGTCGACACCGGTGCTCACCCGGACCAGCCCGGGCTCGGAAAGGTCGATGGCCTCGACCGTGTCGCGCAGGCGAACCTGCACGCCGAGCTGTTCCAGATGCCGTCGTAGGGGCGACCAGAGGACAGTTTCGTAGTCGTCCGCCGGCACGTCGAACAGCAACCCCTCGGACGAACCGACGAAGTAGGTGTGGAACATCGCCACCAATTCCCCGGCGGAGAACTGCGCGGGGTGAGCGAAGAAACTGCGGGCGAAGACCTCCAGAGCCAGATGCCTTGCCGCACTGGGAAACCGCAATCGGTCGAGGAACTGGGCGGCGCTTTCCCCGTCGTAGGCGCTGAAGGTGGCCGGGAAACTGACGTCCATCAGTTCCAGCGCCGCCGGAATATCGACCCGGGCCAGATCACGCACGGTGAAACTGGGGCTGCGGAGGACGAAGGCGGCCAGGTTGACCGGCGGGGTGCGCGGTATTCCGGCAAACGAATCAGCGTGGCCACCGGCTGAGACCAGCGGGTAGTCGGCCACCCCGACGAGTCCGTCCAGGGCCGGATCCACCCGGCGGATCAGGCTGCGCAGGTTGTAGTACTGCCGGAAAAACGCGTGGAAACCGCGGCTCATGGTCACCTCCCCGGCCTCAGCAGAAGCGCCCGGATGAGTCACCGGCCAGGACCGGACCCGGCCGCCCAACTGCGGATGTCGTTCCAGCAGAGCCACTTCCACCCCCCGCTCGGCCAGCCCCATCGCCGCCGCCACCCCCGCGATGCCACCGCCCGCCACGATCACCCGACGAGCCGGGCCGGCCGGCCGCAACGTGCCGGGTCCGGCCGCATGCCGGACCGCCCGCCGGTCCCGGCCGGGCCGCCAGGAGTCGCTCATCCGACGACCGCCGCTGATCCGCCGGTGCGGGAGGTGGCCGCCCGCCGGCGATCGGCCCGCCACCGCCAGAGCAGAATGACCAGGGTGACCATGGCGAACCCGAACCCGAAATCCTCGATCGGGATATCCCACGGAAAGCGAATACCCAGAATGGCCTGGCGGTTGTAGACGACAATGGGATCGGACAATTTCGTCAGCCAGCCGTCCACCGGGACCTGAAAGGCCAGCACAATCACCATCGACCACCAGTATTGGGCCGTCCGGAAAATGCCGGTGCGAAGAACGAACAGCTCGGCCAACACCACGACGGCGATGGCAATAGCCGTGAGGGCGGTGTATTCAGGCACGGGAATCACTGCTGCCCAAGGTTTGTGGCCGGCGTTCGCCCACCCGAGTCCCGCGTTCGCCCACCCGCTGCAGAACCCTGCCCACGGCCTCGTAGGTCAGCAGACCACACACCGGTATGACCACGAAGAAAACCAGTTCCTCGAGCGGCAGATGGAAGAACAATCGAACCCCGGTGACGAACCGCGGGTTGTACGACCAATGATCCCGGGCGATGCCTACGACGTCCCAGACGCAGAAGATGATGACGACCGGGAAAATGGCGATCGCGGCGGCTCCGATCCGACGGTAGATCCGGGCGCCGAGGACGAACTCCAGGGGCAGCGTCAACAGCAGGCACAGACCCATCAACGTCAGGTACTGGTAGCGGTCCATGACCAGAGTCCCTCCGGTGTCCTCGAAACGAGATGGATCTCAAGTCACGGGCCGACCGGGCTCGGCGAGCCGCGGTCCCCTTCGACTGTAACCATCCGAACGTTCCCGGTTGCGGGCCCCGGCTACCATCGGTTCCCTGCAGCGACGGGAGACTCATGCCAGACGACGCGCCATCCGGCCAACCGGACACCCCACCATCCGGCATCGGGCCGGACGACCGGTTCCGGCACCGTGACCCACGCGCCGACCTACCACCCGCCGACGACGAATCCGCGCTGTCCGAGGGTGACGATCTGGCCGCACGGCTGGACGTCGATCCCAACGGCGACGACGTCAAGGGCTGACCCGGACGTCCACGATCGGCCGAGGTGCCGACGGCAGCTGTTCACCGCCGACCGGAAAGCAAGATACCGACCGGTAGCACATGCCGACCGAAGAGCACAATGGTGATCGGACCACCACAAAAAGGGGCAAATCTCATGTTCGGATACCGCGTTCCCGACCCCGACGAGGCTCTACTGATCTCGGGGGGCAAGCCGAGTAGCGGAGCTCCGTTCCGGGTCGTCATCGGCCATGGCGCCTATGTGATCCCGTTCCTGCGCAGAGCAAATCTGCTCTCGCTGGCCATGACAGAGGCCGAGGTCCAGGAGACGTGTGTGACCCAGCAGGGCATCTCGCTGAACGTGAAAGCGGTGATCGCCTTCAAGGTCGGCAGCGACGTCGATTCGATTGTCGCAGCGGGCCAGCGGTTCCTCTCGGACCAGGACCAGATGTCGGTGCTGACCGGGCGCATCTTCGCCGGTCACCTGCGATCCATCATCGGCTCCATGACGGTGCAGGAGATCGTCACCGAGCGGCAGAAACTGGCCACCGAAGTGCTGGACGGCTCCAAGGAGGAGATGGCCAAGATCGGCCTGACGGTGGATGCGCTGCAGATCCAGTCGATCGACGACGGGCAGCTGGGCTACATCCTGGCCATCTCGGCGCCGCACAATGCCGCCATCCAGCAGGCGGCCTCGATCGCCCAGTCCAACGCCAACCAGATGGCCGCGCAGGCCGAGCAGGACTCGCTGCGCAAGCAGGCCGAGTACCAGCGGCAGACCACGATCGTGCAGGCGCAGTACAAGGCGGAGGTTGACCGGGCGCAGGCCGCGGCCGCCCAGGCCGGCCCGCTGTCGCAAGCGCAGGCCCAACTGGAGGTGCTGCAGGCGCAGAAGGACGTCGCGGAACGGAACGCCGAACTGCGGGAGCAACAACTGGTCGCGGAGGTGGTCAAGCCCGCCCTGGCCGAGGCCCAGCGGACGAAGATCCTGGCCGCGGCCGAAGCCGAGAAGATCCAGATCCTGGCTGCGGCGGCGGCGTCGAACAACCGGGTGGCGCTGGATCGAATGCTGATCGAGCAGCTGCCGGAGATCGTGAAATCGGCCGCTCAGGGGCTCAACGGTGCCAACGTGACGGTCCTCAACGGCGCGGACGGGCTCGGCGACATCGCCGCGTCGCTGGTCGGTCAGGGATCGGCCATCTTCGAAGCGGTCCGCAAAGGCTTCCAGGGCGGAGCCCCGTCGGCGCCGCAGAACCGGGCGCCCAACCACCTTCCCGCGATCACCAACTGACCCCGGAACAGCCGATCGGGTGCACCCTCAATACCGCCAGCGGTACGGGCCCGGACCGTCGGTCATCATTCGGTCCTCCGGCAGCAGGTGACCGGTGATCTGATCCAGTCCCAGCATGCCGACCAACCGATCGTTCTCCACCACCGGAAGGGCCCGCCAGTGGTGGTCGAGCACCATCCGCGTCGCGTCCTCGATCGTGTCCGACGGAGTGAGGTGCTCGGCTCTCGAGTCGACGACCTTGCCCACCGGGGTCGCCCGTGGGTCGTCGCCGAGCGCGACCGACCGATACAACAAGTCGTGGGCGGACACCAGGCCCAGGAACCGTCCCGCAGTGGTACAGACGGCGATGTCCGCGTCCTGGTGATCCCGCATCCAGCTGGCCGCTTCGGCGACAGTGGCGTCCGCTGGTAGGGCCGAGTACGCGGGGGCCATCAGCTCGCCGACCAATCGCCCCATCGCCGCCGCCGATCCCACCTCGGCCGATCAGCCGAGAACCCCATTTTACCGCCTATCCGGTGGTCGAACCCGGTCAACACGAACAACCCGCACACCGCGGTCCGATGTGATTCAGGTCATAGTTTGTTTCAGTTCTGCGGTTCGGGATACATGGGGCCCGCCCCCTGGCAGGATCACTACATGACGGAGCTTCGAACCTGGGCGGCGCAACGCGACATCCTCCCCCGACATCTGCTGATCTGATGACGGTGCCCGCGAACCAGCCGGTGCCGACCGTGACGGAGGCGCAGATGTGGGCCGCCGAGCTGGCGTTCCTGCCGAGCGGAAATCAACGGCTGCGGCGGGCCCAGTTCGCCGTCCGGACTGCCGTCCGGGCCCAGGCTTTGGCCCTGCTGGCCGGCACCGACGCCATCGACGAGCTTCTCGACGCCCGCCGGTGTGCGCGGACTGCGACCACACGCAGGGTGTACGAAATGGCCATCACCTATCTGCGGGGAGAGCAGGATCTGTGCGGGCCACTCTGACCGAGAGGCCGGCCGGCCGCACTGACGGTAGCGGGGTGTGCGGGAGTGGGGCCGGGCGGGCCGCACTGACCCAGGGCCGGTGAGCGGGCGGGTCACTTGTATGTCCGTCGCGGAGCAGTACGTCCCCTTGTCGTACCCACGCCGGACCTGTGTACTCTCCCCGCCAACCCGTACCAGTGCTGAGTGCGTCATATGGGTGGCGCGGTCATACGAGCGCCGTCACGCCACCACGGATCGCCCCGATCCCAAATGGCCAGTGCGGCGGAGTCCAGCCAGATCAGCCGCGGCGCCGGGGCGGTGTCGGCAGATCACCGGAACGAGTGAGTTCGTCGACGATCGTCCGCACCGGCTTGTTCAGGTGCTGGGACGTCCTGACGAGCACCGCGAAGGCCTGTTCGTCGGTCATCTTGTGCCGCTCCATCAGGATGCCTTTTGCTTGGCCGATCCGGTCCCGGCTGGTGATCGCCTCCCGCAGGTTGTCCCGTTCCCGCGCTGAGTCGAAGGCCACCGCGGCGTGCGCAGCGTACGCACGGGCGAACCCGACCACGTCATCGGTCAGCTGACCAGAGGTCCTGCTGTACAGGGTCAAAGCGCCGAGTGTTCGCTCCGATACGTAGAGGCGAAGGGACAGGATGGCCGCAATGCCCAGTTCCCGGGCCGCCCGGAGGCACTCGGGCCAGCGCCGGTCCGTGGTCACATCCGCGACCAGCACCGTCGGGCACTGGTGTACGGCGCTCGGGACCGGCCCGTCGTGCGTGAGCTGTTGGACCTCGTGCAATCGTTGCAGAGTCGGATCAACGGCCCCCACAGTGGTGATGCTCTGATCACGGGCGACCACGGCGACCGTGGCCAGATCGACCCCGGGCAGCAGCTTGACGGCGACGGCCGCGATATTATCCGCGGCGCGGTCCGTGGATGGATGCTCCGCCTGGAGTTCGCGCGCCACCTCGGACAGCGTCACCAGCCAATCATCGGATAACGACGGCACTTGATTGTCGAACACCGACAGCACCTGATTGTCGGACACCGACACCCAACCGTCGTGAGCACCGGCCGCGCCTCCGACAGTGTCTGGCAAGCGCTCCATCGCGGGAGCTCCCGTCGTTCCGGTCATGTCTGGGCGGCCGGTTGCTGGACCGCCTTTACATGTGAAGATAGACCGTTGGGCGGGCACAGTCACGCTGGGAGCGGAGCAAGTGCATTTCCGGCCGCTGTCGACCGGATCACACCCACATGCTCTACCGGTCGGCGGCTACCAGACGGTCGATCAGTTCGTCGACGCTCCCGTTCTTCGGAAGCTCACGCTGGGCCAGACGATCCACCAGTTCGGCCCTGGTCAGCCCCTGGTAGCCCTTCCGGACCTGATCCTGCCGGCCGCGTTCGAGTGCGTCGGACTGCTGTCGAACCACCTGCTCGGCCAGTTCGGCTTCCTTGGTGACCAGCTCGGCGATCGCCTCGGCATGGGCCCGCAGGATGGGAGACACGGCTGCGATCTGTTCGCGGACGCCGTCCGAGAATGCCGCAACGACCGCGGCGGACTTCAACGCGTATTCGCGGTTGAGCTCCACTGCACGCTGCACATACTGGAAATAGCGTTCCACCGCTTCCGTCACATCGACCGGAGGAAGCTTCGCCGCAGCCGTGGCTTGATCGGTCAGCCGTTGTGCGCCCTGTTTCCAGAGCTCCGCGGTCTTCTCCGTCGCACTACGCGCCCCGCTGGCGGCCTCGACATACTGGTCGCTATTGGTCATGGTATTCCCCTTACCGTTGCGGTTTCGAGCTTCGTCAATTCCCGGGCGCCGAATGACGACCGACCATTTTCGCCACCACCCTGTCATGCCGATGTGAATATTCACAACTGACAGGGAGGTCCACCGATGCAGATTCCAGCATCCGGACGGCTCGACACTGAGTCCCCCGATGATCACGCTCAGCAAGCAAAGTTGACTATAGAATCCGTCGGCAGCACTGGCAACAGCAGAACGGGTGATCTGGGTAACCCCAGACGCCCGCTCGTTGCTCAGGGTCAGAACCGTGGCCCGGCGGTCACTTAGCGCTGACGCCGGTTCTCCGACGCGGTATTAGGTCTCCGGCGGACACCTACCGTCGACTACGGCCGGACCGGCGAAAACTGCATCTTTCCGTGGTGGTCTGGACACCCTGCGTTACGCAGGCGGTGAAGCCTGGGAGATTTCTACACCGGCACAATTCGATGTATCAGAAGCGGCCTCGGGCCGTCCTCTACCTCAGGCGCCCGATCATTCCCCCAACTTTCGTCGCACGCGGATATCACCACACCACCCGAGCCCGGTCCAGAAGCCACCACCTCCCCGGAGTGGCGTCGCCACACGCCCTCTCACGCAACAGTTTTTCGACAACCATCATCGAGGCACGTGACGTGCCAGTCCGACATGCCAGTCACGACAACAGGCCAGGTCGCTCGTCGGGTGACCCCTGGTACACGAAAGGAAGACAGGATGCGTAAGACAACAAGCCGCTGGGCAGACATCAGCAGGAAGGCCCTGGTCGGAGCGGTAGCCCTGGCCACTGCTACTGGAGCCATGCTCGCCGGGGGGTCGGCGAACGCGGCCGCCCCGGCGCGTGCGGCGGCGTCATCGGACACCACGTCGGTGGCGGCGCTGGTGAGCAACGGCTTCACCATCGCGGGCCTGGCCGATTGGGACAACGACGGTTACCAGGACATCATCGCCCGGGACCGCTCCGGCTACCTGTGGCTGTACCCGGGCACCGGCCGCCGCGGCTACAGCAACCAGGGCCGTTACCTGATCGGCAACGGCTGGAACGGCTACACCTTCGCCGGCATAGCGGACTGGGACAACGACGGCTACCAGGACATCATCACCAAGGCCTCGAACGGCAACCTGTACCTCTACCCGGGCACCGGCCGCCGCGGCTACAGCAACCAGGGCCGTTACCAGATCGGCAACGGCTGGAACGGCTACACCTTCGCCGGCCTGGCCGACTGGGACAACGACGGCTACCAGGACATCATCACCAAGGCCTCGAACGGCAACC
>CAXUHA010000034.1:41357-47887 GCA_964250735.1 uncultured Nakamurella sp.
TGTACCTCTACCCGGGCACCGGCCGCCGCGGCTACAGCAACCAGGGGCGCTACCAGATCGGCAACGGCTGGTAACCAGCACTGGGCGTCCGGACCGTCGCGGTCGGCGTGATCGAAGAGAACTGCAGCTCAAGGGCTTGACCATCGCTCCGGTGGTCAAGCCCTTGAGCTTTTCGCCGCCCACCATCAATACGCCGGAATCGCCACTCCTGAGAGCGAAGAGCGGTGTTGACAATCCGGTCCACACCCATGGCGGCCGGCTCGCCAGGAGGAGGGCAGGAAAGAGCCTCTCAGTTCGCCGGAGAGCCCCCAGATTGCCCGTCCCCTGACGAGGGGGTGACCCCATGCCGGATGACTGGCGCGGTCGCCCGGCTTGGTCGGCAGAAATCGGCATCTACGAAGTAGATCGGGGTTGAACTACCACACCCGATCCACTTCACCGAAGGCCCTTGTCCGTTGGTCGGCGCGGGTACGGGCCCCGACCGCGATCCTCGGCGTCGCATCGTGGGTACGGCGGTGCTGGCGCAACGCCGAGACGGGCCTTCCCGGGGCGCGGCTGCGTGGTCAGGCGGCGGGGGCCTGTGCGATCCGCACGGTATTGCCGGACGGGTCGCGAAACGCACAATCACGCGGGCCCCACGGCTGGTCCATGGGCTCCTGGAGCACTTCCGCGCCAGATCCGCGCACGGTTTCGAACGTCGCGTCGACGTCGTCGGAGCGGAACACGAACATCGGCAGGGCTCCCTTTGTGAGGAGCTCTTGCAGGGCATCGCCGTCGGCCTGCGAGCGACCGGCATGAGGGACCGAGAGCACGATCTCCAGTCCGGGTTGCGCGTCGCTGCCGAGCGTGACCCAGCGAAATCCGCCCGAGGCTACGTCGTTGCGCACCTGGAGTCCGAGGGCGCCGCTGTAGAAGGCGATCGACTCGTCGACGTCGTTGACGGTGAGGTTGCAGTACTGGAGGGCGATGGTCATGACCGAGACTCTATGCAGCGGCCTGCTTGTTCGCTTCTCCGATCCTGCTCGATGTGGTCCGGGCGGGCCGGGTCTGCGTCTTGGCGACACAGGCAGGCATGGCCTTGACCGCGTCGTGCGCCAGATTCCGATACGCCGTCGGGGTCTGCCCGACGATCTCGGCGAACCGCGAGCTGAATGACCCGAGGGAGGTGCAGCCGACCGCCATGCAGGCGTCCGTGACACTCACCCCGGCCCGCAGCAACGCCATCGCGCGTTCGATCCTGCGGGTCATCAGATAGCTGTACGGAGTTTCGCCGTACGTTGCGCGGAACCGACGCGAGAAATGCGCCGGCGACATCAACGCCTTGCGGGCCATGGTCGGGACGTCGAGCGGCATCGCGTAGCCCCGGTCGATCAGATCCCGGGCACGGCGCAGGTGAGCCAGGCTTTCGAGCTCCTGCGGCGTCATGGCTCCGACGCTAGCATCTCGGCACCACACCATGATCGACAGTGCGCGAATAGGACAGCGAATCGTCGAGTCGCGTCGGCGAGTCCATCCCTGATCGCGCACCTCAGCGCGGACGCCACGGGCAGCCGGCCGGCGATGCTTCCGAATTTCCGAAGCCGACTGCGTTCTCGACGCCGGGGTGAAGGGAGCGTCCACATGGACATCTCGCCAGCGTCAGGCCTCGTGACGGAGTCGAACACCGACACCGGTCCGTCTAGAGCAGTTTCAACGCGTCGACCGGGTGGTCACTGTAAATCTGTTGCATCACTTCGAACTCGTTGAACATCATCCATTCCTCGATGATCTTCTCGTTCACGAACCGGTGCTGCGTGATACCCCAGAGGTGTATCCGACGGCCGGTCGGCCGGCCGTAGATGCCGTTTCCCTGGTGGGTGGCCACCGCCGTCCAACGGGTCACCGTCAGGTGGCCATCCGCGTCATTGCCCATCCCGTAGACGTCGTCGACGGTGAGCGCCAGATCGGGGAACATGGCGATGAGAGACAGGACGAAGGACTTGTATTCACCGCGGCCGTAGCGTTCTCGCCCGGTGGGACCGTGGAACCGTATGTTGGGTGCGTAGAACTGATCGACCTTTCCGACATTGCGCCAGTTCCATATCTCGTGATAGGCGTAGTGCAGTTGCGCCGCGAAATCGAATTGGCCGGTGGGAGCGGGCATCCGGAGTGGCTTGCCCTGGCCGAGGGTCCGTTCGGCTTCCCCGAACCGCTGATCAATCGAAGGGCTCAGCGCTCTCGCGCTGTTGCCCATCTCGCGGGCCAGGGCGGGAAGGTCGAACCCCAGCTGGGCGAGCATGCTGGAGTTGTTGTAGATGACGTACTCCTCGAAGATCTCGTTCTCCAACGCCACGCAGTTCGCGATGCACCAGAGGGTGATACGGCGACCGGTAGGCGGGCCATACTTGGAGTAGCCTGTATTGGTTCCGGTGATCACCGTCCGGTGTGAGGTGTGGAAGCCGCTGACGTCGTCACCGGCCCAGATGATTTCGTCCGCGAACAAGCGCACATCCGGGAAGGCGTTGATGGTGTGCACGGTATCGGCCACGATCTTGTCACGGCCGTAGCGCAGGCCGTAGTCGTCGGTGACTCGCGAGTTGTGTCGGTAGGTGTCGTAGATGTATCCGATCTCCTTTTCTTCCCATATCCGGTGCGTTATTCGCACTATGTAGTCCACGATGTCGACGTACTGCGGTTCGAAGCCGGTCATTGATTGCCGACGCTCCGTCGCCGGGTTGAGCAGTTGCCGGTCGCTGCCGCCCTTCTCGCCGAGGGAGATGGAGAAGTCCGTTGGGCTGGCGGCCCGGGGACGGTAGGGATTGACCACTCCCGTGAACTGCCCTGAGGGGCTCTGAGCGGGCTTGTCAGCCGACTCGCTGTGTGAGCCGTCGGGAGTGTCCGCGGGGCGACTGGCATTCGGGTCGGACATCGTTTCCCTGTTCTGCTGGACCGGCGAAGACGGATGGTGGTGAGGGGCGGCTGCTCGATCTGGGTCATGACACCGACCAGGCCTTGAGGTAGTCGACCGTGAAGTGGGCCAACTTGCCAATGGCGTCGGCGTGAATGTACTCATCCGGCGCATGCGGTCGCTCCCCTTGCCCGAGGCCGGCGAAGCTGAATCCCATGCCGTTGCTCAGATGTTGGAACAGGGACGCCGGGCAGCAGCCGTTGTACATCGGCCAGGTGGTGGTCGAGATTCCGGCTTGGGCGGCCGCTGCTGTGGCGGCGAGCAGGATCGGGTCGGTGCGGCTGGTCCGGGCGGCCGGATAGCTGTTGACGTTGCTGATCTCCACGTGGTGCAGTCCCCGACGATCCAAGTGCTCTCTCATCAACAGCAGTATCGAGGCGGCGGACACCCCAGGTGGGCAACGTATATCCAGTCGGGCCTTCCCCCACCCCGGGAGCATGGAGTAGTAGCGTGGGCCGTCATAACCACCCACCACACCCTGGACATTCATGTTCACTCCGAACATGAACTGCTCGAGATAGTCCGCTGATCGACGGTCGTGTCGTAGCTGCCGGACCCCCAGTATCTGTTTCATCAACACGTCCGCGGCCGGATCCGAGTTCAGTTCGGCAACCGCCCGGACGGTGTCGGCCTTATCCTCCTCGGTGAGGTCGACGGTCAGGAGATCCAACCCGTCCAAAGCGAAGCGATCTTCGGCGTCGAGCAGTGATGCAGTCGCGCGGATGACCTGGGTGAGAGGTGAGTCGATCCACACCGAATGCCCGGCCCACAGGTGCCGCCCGTCCTTGGTTCCTCCCCATTCCCCCCCGCGGCAGGTCAACTCCGCCCACAACGCACCCTTGAAACCGCGCAGGACCAGCATGCTCTTGTCGGGTCCTTCGTACATGCACGGCAGCCAGGCGGCCGACGCGGTGGTCAGTTCCGCCCGGTGGGCATCGATGAAGCCCTTGAGGTGGGGACTGCCGATCTCCTCCTCCCCCTCGATCACGAAGATGATGTGGCACGGCAGGTCACCCTCGGCGTCCACCAGAGCTTTGATCGCCATCAATGCGGTCAAGGTGGGACCCCGGTGATTGTGCGCGCCCCGACTGACGATGACATCGCCGATCCCGGCCGGCAGGCCCATCGTCTGTGCGGATACGACAGATGCCGCCAAAGGCGGCACCGTCCACTCTGCGGCCACCACAGGCGTCAGGTCGTAGAGGCCGTAGACGATCAAGGTCTTCGCGCCCGGTCGGCGGGAGTCCAGTCGTCCGTACACGACCGGATGGCCGTCGGTCGACACGATCCGCGCGTTCTGACAGCCGATGGAGCGTAGGTGTTCGAGGGTCAGCTGCGCTGATTCGATGATTCCTTCCCCGGTGTCGGAAAAGCCCGGTTGTCGTAGATACGTCCGCACGAGATCGACGAACGATTCTTCCCGGTCGTCGATCAGGGTGTGGGCAGGCGAGCGAAAATCCAAGTGACTCTCCCAGTGACGAGGGGCAGGGTCGACCGCGCAGCCGAAGTGGGGGATGACGGGGCAGGCTCCGGGAGCCGACGAACGACAAATTGAGATTGCACCCATTTGCGCTTGACCGCAAGAGGCAATGACGTTAACTTATGCATACGTATAACCTGCCCGCCGATCGCGACGCGGCCATTCGATCAGAAGCGAGATTCGATGCGACGTAGAGGGAACCACAGCGCACGCGGTCGGTTCGTACTGTTGGTGGTCGCCGTCGGCAGCCTCGCGTTGGGTGCCTGTAGCGCCCCCAAGAGCACCGGCGACACGTCCGCTGCGGCCGCGAAGGCGTGCGACGTGGGAACGGTCGCGTCGCCCACCACCGTCAACATCCTGGCGTACAGCGCGCCGTCCATCGATCCGTTCTCCGACTCGATGGTCAAAGGTTGCAAATCGGTCGCAAACCTCACCATCAACCACACGCCGGTCGACTTCACCGGCCAACTGCAAAAGGCGGATCTCGCCCTGGCATCGGGCGGGAAGTCACCGTACGACATCGTCGAGGTGTACAACGGGTCGTTGGTCGAGTACGCGTCGAAAGGCTGGGTGGTACCGCTGGATTCCTACATCGCCAAATACCGGGACTCCCTGAAGCTGGCCGACATTCCTGCCTCAGCCTGGGATGGCCTGTCCTACAAGGGGAAGGTCTACGGTATTCCCAATCAGATCAACACGCAGATCTTGATCTACCGGAAAGATCTGTTCGACAAGCTCAAAATTCCGGTCCCCACCGATTATGCAACCTACCTGGCCGCTGCGCAGAAGCTCAAGGGAAGTGTGGACTATCCACTTGCCCTGGCCTGGGGAGCCGACGATGCGATCTTCGACGGTTTCCACATGTGGCTGACCGCCGGTGGGGGCAAGTGGTTCAACACCAACAACAGTCCTGCGTTCGATTCCGCCCAGGGGCGGAAAGCGTTGACCGAGATGAAGCAGCTGTATCCGTACATGCCCAAGGACTCACTCACTTTCGGCAACGGTGATGTGATGGGTCTTTTCCAGCAGGGCAAGGTCGGTATGACGACGATCTGGGTCACTCGGGCCGGCCCTATCACCGATCCCACCGCTTCGAAGGTGGCCGACAAGGTGGCGTTTGCGCCGGCCCCCAAGGGCCTGGCGAATGAAGGCTCCGCACCGGCCAGCGAAACCAGCGTGGACGGTTTCGCGCTGGCCAAGAAAAGCGGCGTCGATCCCGAGACGCTGTTCCGCATCGTGGCCTCGACCACCACCAACGTTGATGTGCAGAAGGCCGCATCCACGGTTGTCATTCCTTCTCGGACAAGCTTGCAGAAGGACCCCGGCCTGGCCAAGCCGGCCTGGGCGGCGGCTCTGACCAATTTCTCGGCCGGTGCCAAGCCGCTCCCCCCGCTGCCGTTCGTCGAGCCCTTGTCAAAATCCGTGATCAACCCGTTCCTGGCCAAGGGAGTGTCCGGAGCGCTGGGCGTCACGGCGGCGCTGAATCAGGCTTCCGCAGCGCTCACCACCACCCTCACGAGTCAGAACTTCATCAAGTAGCAGACGCGCGGCACCTACCGACCAACCTGAGCAGAACGGGCGGGGCAGACATGGGCATGCGACGCAAAGAGTTCCTGGCCTACACGGCGCCCAGCGCCGTGCTGATGATCGGTTTGATGATCGCCCCGCTCGTCCTGACCATCGTGCTCAGCCTGAACCAGTTCTCGTACGGGTCCGACCTCCACTGGGTCGGATTGGCCAATTATCGCCAGCTGCTCACCACGCCTGAAGTGTGGACCTCGATGCTATTCACCGTCACATTCATGACGGTGACCACGGCGCTGAAGATCTTCATCGGGTACGTCATGGCCTCACTACTGTCGTTTGTGATAAGGATGCGTTCGTTCTTCCTGGGTGTGATGCTCATCCCGTTGGTGATCCCACCGGTGGTCGGCGCCTTGTTGTACGGCTGGATGTTCCGTCGAGACATCGGGGTCGGGCTATACGACTACCTCCTCCAGACGGTCGGAATTCACATCGACTGGTTCTCGTCGACATCCGGCGCTTTCGCGCTTCTGGTCGGACAGAACATCTGGCAGGATGCCTCTTTCGCCGGACTGATTT
>CAXUHA010000035.1:0-45634 GCA_964250735.1 uncultured Nakamurella sp.
ACTTCCTGGAGACCGGCATTCTCGGCCTGCAGCTGCTCGGTTACACCGGCTGGGTACAGGACGCCTTCTACGGCGCCGGCCTCGTTCTCGCCGTCACCGTCGCCACCGTAGTGCGGACCCGTTCGCGCGTCGCCTGATCCTCACCTCGCCGTTTTCACCCGGCTACTAGGAGAAACCATGCGTTTTATCAAGGCAACCACACCCGAAGGGCCCCGGCTCGGGGTCGTCGACGCCGACGACACAGTCTCACTGTCGGCGACCGACACCCGCATCGAGGACCACCTCGAGGCGCTGGACGAACTCGGTTCGGCCATTCTCGCCGCGCCTGCGTCGCAGGCGCCGCTCGGTTCCCTCGCGCTGCTCAAGCCGCTCGATCCGCCCTCGATGCGTGACTTCATGGTGTTCGAGGAACACATCAAGCCGGCCTGGGCGCACCAAGGCCGCGCCCACGGTCCGAACGTCTGGTACGAACAGCCGGTCGGGTACTTCAGCAACGCCGCGAGCATGCGCGGGCCGCGTGACCCCGTCGAGGTACCTGGCGGTTCGGCGTGGCTCGATTTCGAGCTGGAGGTAGGCGCGATCGTCAGTCGCCCGCTCGGATCGGTGTCTCCGGAGCAGGCCGCGTCGGCGATCGCCGGCTACCTGATCCTGTGTGACTGGTCGGCACGCGACACCCAGTTCTACGAGATGGAGGGTTCGCTCGGGCCCTACAAGGGCAAGGACTTCGCGTCGTCGCTCGGACCCCTGTTCGTGACACCCGACGAGATCGCGGCCAAGCGCAACGGCACCGGCTACGACCTGCTCATGACGGCGTCGGTGAACGGGCGCGAGTACGGACGTGACCACTGGTCGTCTGCCTACTGGTCTTTCGAGGAACTCCTCTCCTACGCCTCGTGGAACTCCGTCGTCGAGGCCGGTGCGCTGATCGGTAGCGGAACTTGTCAGGGCGGCTGCATCCTCGAACTGTCGTTGCGCCACTCGCAGGAAGAATTCCCCTGGTTGACCGCCGGCGACCACGTCAGCCTCGCCATCGAGGGATTGGGTTCGATCGAGGCCGACATCACGCCGGCCGCGCGGGGCGCGTGGCCGAACCGGCGATCGGTCGCACCGGTCGCCGGGTAAACCCCACCGGACGCCCACGCCAAGGTTGCGCCAAGCCGTGACCTGATCCTGTGGTGCCGCAATAACCGGTCAACGGCGGCGCGGGTTGTGCCCAATATGTGCCCACGGACAGATGAAAGGCCGGTCTCCTGACGGTAGAAACCGGCCCTGACCTGCGGTTACACCGGTCGGGGTGACAGGATTTGAACCTGCGACCTCTTCGTCCCGAACGAAGCGCGCTACCAAGCTGCGCCACACCCCGGTAAACCTGCAGAAGTCTATCCGATGGCTGTTGGTAGTCCGGACCAGCTCACCCGAGGGCCGGAACGGGGTTGCCGGACCTCGGCAGTGCGTCGCGGCAATTGTGCAGGTACTTGACCCCCGAAGTCGGGGGTCAAGTACCTGCAATCCGGGCGTCAGGGGAGACAGGCCCGCGGACACCCGGTTCAACCACGACGTGTCGAGGGCATCGGACCGGGTGGAAGAGCGGGACTGCGACGGTCAGGGATGCCCGCGGGCCGAAACTGAGCCTGCTGCGGCTGCACCCCACGGTCCACGGATAACGGAGCCACGGTTGCCGTGGCGGTGGTTCAGCGGCGCGGAACGAGCGTCAGCAGCGTGGCCTCGGGGCGGCAGCAGAACCGGACCGGCATGTAAGGGCTGTTGCCCAGACCGGCGGAGACGTTCAACCACATGCGGATCCCCCATCGTGACAGCCCCCGGCACCTGGACCGGTCGATGCCGCTGTTGGTGACCACCGCGCCGTAGCCGGGGATGCGGATCTGGCCGCCGTGCGTGTGGCCGGCCACGACCAGGTCGTACCCGTCGTCGGCGAAGCTGTCCAGCACACGCGGCTCGGGGGAGTGCGCCACTCCGATGCGGACCACCGCGTCGGCATCCGCAGGGCCGGCGATCATGTCGTAACGGTCCCTGTGCAGGTGCGGATCGTCGACGCCGGCCAGAGCTATTTGCTGGCCACGAACATCGATGGTCTGTCGGCGGTTGGACAGGTCGAGCCAGCCGCGCTCGGTCTGCGCGGCGCGCAGATCGCGCCATGGCAGCGGTGGTGTTTTCGGTAGCACGTCGGATCTGACGAAATACCGGTGCGGCGACTTCAACCGGGGGGCGAAGTAGTCGTTGTTCCCGAACACGAACGCCCCGGGGATGTCCAGCAGCGCCCCGAACGCCACCATCGCCACCGGCACGGCCTGGGCGTGCGAGAGGGTGTCGCCGGTGTTGATCACCAGGTCGGGCCGGAGGTCGGCCAGGGCGGCGACCCATCCCGCCTTGTGGTGCTGGTGTGGGGTGATGTGCAGATCGGACAGGTGCAGCAACCGAATGGGCCAGGACCCGGCGGCCAGAATCGGGACTTCAACCCGTCGCAAGGCGTACCAACGGCGTTCGATCACCGTGGACCAGAGGATGCCGCCGGCGGCCGTCCCGGCCAACGAACCCAGTGCGGTCCACCGACGCCGGTCAGCCGCCACTGGTCGTTCCGCCGGCCGATACGAACACGTTGATCGTGCTGCCGGGCAGCGCGCTCTGCCCGACTGCCGGGTCCTGGCGGGTGACGGTGTTGGCCGGGGCGGAGTTGGGCAGCGTCTCGATCTGGTAGTTGAACTTGAACCCGGCGTTGGCGACCAGCGTCTTGGCCGCGTCGATGAGTTGGCCGGTCAGGTCGGGGACGTGGGTGTCGTCCCGGCCGACCACGAAAGTGGGCCAGGACGGCGCGAAGAATCGAACGGCCGGCTGGATCTTGTTCATCGCGTCGAACCAGGTCGCCGCCGGCACCGAACCGCCCGTCATGCCGGTCAGCTTGCTCGTCTTGCTGCCCTCGCTGCTCTGCGCCTGTTGCAGGGTGCAGCTGCCGGTGATCGCGAGCGGCGCCATGGTCGCGGTTTTCGGGGCATTGGGCGGGTACATGCAGATCGGTTGGGGCTTGGTCAGGTAGTCCCAGGTCAACGCCGCTGAACTGTTCAGCGGGGTGAAGCCGAGGAAGGCGGAGGACTTGTAGTCGCCGGTGGTGCCGGTTTTTCCGGCGGCGGTGCCCTGGGTCAGGTTCCAGCCGGCCGCCTTGGCCGACTGATCGGCTGTCCCGTTCGGGGCGGTGATGTCGTCTCCCATCGCCTGCGACAAGGTTCGGGCCAGGTTCTGTGACTCTTGCTGTTGCCCCGCGACGATGTAGGAGCAGGCCTGCGGGGCCTTGATCGAGACGACCTTGCCATTGCGGTCGACGATGCCGTTGATGGGCGTCGGCGGGCACCACACCCCGTCCGAGGCCAGGGTCGCCCCGACATTGGCCAGTTCGACGGGACTGACGGGGGTGACGCCGAGGGTGAACGAGACCACCTTCTGGCTGACCAGCTCCTGGGCATAGGTGCTGGTGCTGTCGGTGAACGCCTGGTCGACGTCGCCTGCGTTGAGGGTGTACCCCTTCATGCCCATGGCGACGGCCATGTCGATGACCTTGGCCAGGCCGAGATCGTCCTCGAGCTTGACGAAGCCGGTGTTCGGGGAGGTGGCCAGGGCCTGCTGCAGCGTCATCGTCGCCGGGAAGGTCTCGCCGTTATCGGTGTCGTTGTGGAATGTGTGCGGCGACAGCGGACTCTGGTAGACCGCAGGCGTCTGGATCACCGACTGGGTTCCGAGCCCGGCCTCCATGGCGGCGGCGGCGGTGAAGATCTTGAAGGTCGAACCGGCGCCCAGCGGCGCAAATGTGGTCGTCAGCTTCTGCACTGTCTGGCCCTTGGACTGATCCAGCCCGTACGGCCGGTTCGCGGTCAGGGCCACCACCTTGCGGGGCGTTCCGGGTTCGACCACGGCCAACACGTTGGCGATCCGGCGGTTCGCCGCCGTCAGCGGCACCTGGTCGATCACTGCCTGGTGGGCGCTGGCCATCTTCGCCGGATCCAGCGTCGTGGTGATGGTGTACCCGCCGTTGGCGATGGTGTCGGTCGACAGACCAGCATTGGCCAGGTAATCCAGCACGTACTGGCAGAAGTAGCCGTTCACCTCCGAGTTCCGCGCCGGGACGCAACCGGTGGCCACCTTCTTGCCGGACTCGGTGCCCAGTGGGGCCTGGACCGCCCTGGCCAGCTGGGCGGCCGTGATCGAGCCGTCCTTGGCCAGCAGCTTGAGCACCACGTTGCGACGGTTCAGGGCATCGGTGACGTGGTCGGGGTCGAGCGGGTCGTACTTGTTCGGGTTGTTGACCATGCCGGCCATCAGAGCGGCCTGCGGCAACGTCAGATCGGCGGCGTGGACGCCGAACAGTCGTTCCGCGGCGGCCTCCGCCCCGTAGGTGCTGGGCAGGAAGGCGACCAGGTTGAGGTAACCGGCGAGGATGTCGTCCTTGGTCTCGTGCTGCTCCAGGGTCAGCGCGAGCTTGGCCTCGCGCAGCTTGCGCCCCGGGGTGGTGGCGATGGCGTCGGCCCGCTGCGCGTCGTTGGTGGCCTGCACCAGGAACAGGTAGTTCTTCACGTACTGCTGGGTCAGGGTCGAGCCGCCCTGCTGGGCGGTGTCGCCCTGCGCGTTGCTCAGCAGCGCGCGCACCGTGCCTCGCCAGTCGACGCCGTGGTGGGTGCGGAACCGTCGGTCCTCGACCGTGGTGATCGCCACCTGCAGGTTCTGCGAGATGGCCGACAACGGGACAACCGTTCTGTTCTGGTTGAACAGGTACGCGATCGGCGCGCCGGTGCTGTCGGTGATCATGCTGGTTTCCGGCACCGGCCCGTCCAGGGAGTTGGCCGGGGTGTTGGCCAGCGCGTTGGTGATCTTGTTCGAGGCGAGCCCGAATCCGAGCGAAGAGGGCAGCAGAAGACCGGCGACCAGCACTCCGGCCAGGAGGGTCGCGATCGTCAATCGGCCCAGACCGCCAAGAACACGCACGTCGGCCAGGGTACCGGCGGGAGGGTGAACTTCGGGTTTCCGGGCACTCGTGCGAGGTCCGTCTCAACTGCCGGGGCCGGGGGGCAACCCTCGGTGGGGTGCACAGCGAACTGTTGGCAGCGGGACAAGGGGATGGCGACAGGTCGTCGATGGTTCCGTGGGAGCGATAAGAGAAAGGTGGTCGCGATGGTCAGGCCCACGCTGCAGGTTGTCCCGGCCGAGGTCGATCCGGCGTTGAGGATGGCCGCACAGGCACAGCATGACCCGGCCGCGCAGCACGACGTGGCGCAGCCGCTGGCCCTGCTCTTCGGGGGCTCCGAGTGGACCGTCAGAGCAGTGTGCGTCGGGGTTGATCCGGATGCGCTCTTCGTGACCGGCGCCGCTCAACGCGAAGCGGCAAAGATCTGTCAGGCCTGCCCCGTGCGGCTGGAATGCCTGGCCGATGCCCTCGACCACCAGATCGAGTACGGGGTCTGGGGCGGCATGACGGAGCGTCAACGGCGGGCGGTGCTGAAGAAGTCACCCGACGTCTCGAGCTGGCGAGCCCTGCTGGAAGAGGCGAGAGGGACAACCGTTCACGAAGCGGCGAGCTGATCGGCAGCGGCTGCGTCCCGACTCCCGGTGCGGTCAGCCACCGGTCAACCGCCGGCCGATGATTCGCAGGGCCGGTACGTCGTGGGCATCGAACGCCAGCGCAGCCACCTCGACCACGGCCAGATCCGGGTGGGCCCGGTCCAGCCGGGCCCGGATGCGGAGTTCCTGGGCTCGAATGGTCAGCCGTTCGGCGTGCACGGCCAGCGCCGCGGCCGCCAACGGAGCGGATCCGGCGAGTTCGGCCAGTGCGGACTGGGTGGTGGACAGGGACAGGTCGGCCACCGGCGGGTGCGTGCGGTTCAGAATCAACCCGGCCAACGGCATCCGTTCGGCGCGTAGTCGGTCGGCGAAGTACGACGCCTCCCGGAGCGCGTCCGGTTCGGGGATGGCCACGACGACGAACACGGTGCGCGAGGAGCGCAGCAGGTCATAAGTGGCCTGGGCGCGTTCCCGGAAGCCACCGAACATGCCCTCGAACAGCTGGACGAAGGCGGCCGCGTCGCTGAGCATCTGGCCGCCGATCACCGAGGTCACCGCCTTGGCGAACATCTGGAAGCCGGCCCCTACCAGCCGCATCATGCCGCGCCCCGGGGTGGCCAGCATGCGTATCATCCGGCCGTCCAGGAACGACGAGAGCCGTTGCGGGGCATCGAGAAAGTCCAGTGCCGACCGGCTGGGCGGGGTGTCGACGACGATCAGGTCGAACTCGTCGGTGGCGGCGAGCTGGCTCAGTTTTTCCATCGCCATGTACTCCTGGGTGCCGGAGAACGACGTGGAAATCGTCTGATAGAACGGATTGGCCAGGATCTTCGCAGCATGCTCGGCATCCTCGTTGGAGGACACCATTTCGTCGAAGGTCAGCCGGGTGTCCAGCATCATCGCCCACAGCTCGCCGGCCGGTTCGTCGCCGCCGCCTACCGCGTCGAACGAGACCCGCCGCGGGACGTTGTCCAGTTCCCCGAGCCCCAGCGACTGGGCCAGCCTGCGGGCCGGGTCGATGGTCAACACCGCCACCTTGCGACCGGCGTCCGCCGCGTAGATCGCCATCGCCGCGGCTGTCGTCGTCTTCCCGACGCCGCCGGACCCGCAGGTCACCACCACCTTGACCTTCGGGTCGGTGAGCACGGCCCGCAGATCCAGCGTGGCGCCTTTCATCGACCGACCCCTTGTTCGGCCAGGGTGTCGGCCAACTCGTAGACGCCGCCCAGGTCGGCACCGTCCACCAGCCTCGGCAGGACCAGCATCGGCAGCCCCGTCCCGTCGAGCTGCTCGCGGCAGTCCTGCTCGGCCAGCACCCGGATGGCGTGATCGGCGGTTTCCGCGGCCAGTCCGGACAACAGTTCCGGTTCCGGATCTATCCCGGCCATGGCCAATCCGGAGGCGATGCGCCCGGTGTCCAGGCGATCCTGCGCCGCGGGTTTCAACGACGCGGCGCTCAGGTGGGCGACCGTGGCGGCGTTGACGATGATCGTGCCGACCGGTAGCCCGACTGCCTTCAGCTCCACGATGGCCTCCAGGGTTTCGCTCACCGGCATGTCCTCCAGCAGCGTCACGAAATGGATCACGGTGTCCGCGGAGTGCAGCAACGCCACGACACCGTCGGCCTGGTTGCGGATCGGGCCACGTTTGGCCAGGTCGGCCATGGCCACCGTGACGTTCAAGAAGTTGACGATCCGGCCGGTCGGCGGGGCGTCCATCACCACGGCGTCGTAGACCGGCCGGGCATCATGCCCCCTCCGGGTCACCGTTTCCTTGACCTTGCCGGTCAGCAGCACATCGCGAAGTCCGGGCGCCAGGGTGGTGGCGAATTCGACGGCACCCATCCGCTTGAGGGTGCGCCCGGCGAAACCGAGGTTGTAGAACATCGCCAGGTACTCCAGCAAAGCCGCTTCGATGTCCACCGCGAGAGCTCGCACTTCGCCGCCGCCGGAGGCCACGGCGATCTTCCGCTCCTCGTAGGGAAGCGGCGGGACGTCGAACAAGCGAGCGACGCCCTGGCGCTCCTCGACCTCGGCCAGCAGCACCCGGCGACCGTCCGAGGCCAGGGCCAGCGCCAACGCGGCCGCCACGGTCGTCTTGCCGGTGCCGCCTTTACCGGTGACCACGTGCAACCGGGCCCGCCGCGCGGCCGACGGCCACGGGGCCTGCTTCTTCTCGTCCGCCGAAGTCATCGGGCTCGTCTCTCAGCTCGCCAAGGCCATCACGCCGACCGCGACGGCGGGGATCGCGATCAGTATCAGCCCCAGCCACAACGGCACCAGCAGGACGACGACGAACCCAACCGGAATGATCACCGCGGTCTTGAGGGCCGACCGGGTGGCCTGCCGCATCGTCGACCCGGGCCGATCACGCAGCGTGTCGAAACGCAGGAGCACGACGACGACCAACAGCAGCCCTTCGACCGCCGCCGCGACCCAGTGCCAGCCGTCCATGGCCGACAGACTAGAGGCTGCGCCCTAGAGTGACGTCCATGACCTCACCCTCGGGCCGACGGACGTTCGAATACGCGACCGTGCCGCTGATCACTCACGCCACCAAAGCCATCCTCGACACCTGGGGTGAAGACGGGTGGGAGCTCGTCCAGGTGGTGCCCGGGCCGAATCCCGAGCAGCTCGTCGCCTATCTCAAGCGGGAACGGACGTGACCGTGCTGGAGCGGCTTGCGGAGTTGGGCATCGCTCTGCCGGCTGCGCCCGCAGCGGCCGGGTCCTACGTCCCGGCCCTGGTCTCGGGATCCATGCTCTACACATCCGGCCAGCTGCCGTTCGTCGAGGGAGTCCTACCGGCCACCGGCAAGGTCGGCGCCGAGGTCAGCCCGGAAGAGGCCAACCGCTACGCCCGCACCGCCGCCCTCAACGTGCTGGCCGCCGCCCACGCCGCGGTCGGGCTGGAGAACATCGCCCGGCTGGTCAAGGTGGTGGGTTTCGTGGCCTCGGCACCCGGTTTCACCGGTCAACCCGGTGTCATCAACGGGGCATCAGACCTGTTCGTCGAGGTTCTCGGCGAGTCCGGACGGCACGCCAGGTCTGCGGTCGGCGTGGCCGAGTTGCCCCTGGGTACGCCGGTCGAGGTGGAGGCGATCTTCCAGCTCCGCTGACCAGGCCGCACGGCCGGCGGGATCGGTTAGCGTGGGCCGGTGGCACCTGATGCAGAACCTCGACACGTCGAACCCAGGCCCGCGTCGACGGTGATGCTGCTGCGCGATGCGCCCGAGGCCGGCGGCGGTCTGCAGGTCTTCGTGCTGCACCGGGTGGCCGGCATGGCCTTCGCCCCTTCGGTGACCGTATTTCCCGGGGGAGCGGTCGACCCGACGGACTCGCTGCCGGTGCCGTGGTCGGGGCCCGACCGCGGATGGTGGGCCGCCGCGCTGGGCACCGAGATCGGGATGGCGGAGGCCCTGGTCGTCGCCGCGGTGCGAGAGCTGTTCGAGGAGACCGGCGTGCTGTTGGCCGACGGGGTGGTGCCCGACCCGGCGCGGGAGGCGGTCACCGACCACCGGATGTCGCTGGCCGACGTGCTCGTCGCCGCCGGGCTGCACCTGCAATCGGAACGACTCCGGCCGTGGGCGAACTGGATCACCCCCGCGGGGAGCGCCAGGCGGTACGACACGTTCTTCTTCGCGGCCGAGCTCCCGGAGGGTCAGGAGGCCCAGCTGCTGACCACCGAGGCCGAGTCCGGCCGCTGGGCGCATCCGGCCGATCTGCTCGCCGAACACGCCGCGGGCGCGCTGGCGATCATGCCGCCGACCCGGGCCATGCTGACCGAACTGACGGAAGCCGGGTCCGTCCGGTCGGTGCTGGATCAGCGCCGGCCGGTGGTGTCGGTGACACCCACGGTGACCAGCCGACCCGGCGAGCCGCTCAGGGTCGATGTCGCCGGCCCGTCGTTCGGGGTCCGCCGGGCGGCGAATCCATGACGGGCCCCCTGCCCGCACCCGATTCTGTCGGTCATCCCCAGCCGGGTCGGGTGCGCCGGGTCAGGGCCGGGGTCAGCGTGTTGCTGGCCGACAATCCGAGTCCGATGACCTTGGACGGCACGAACACGTTCCTGCTGTCCGCTGGTGTTGACGCGGGTCTGATCGTCCTCGACCCCGGCCCCGATGACGACGCCCACCTGGCCAAACTCGCCGCACAGGGTCGCGTGGAGCTGGTCCTGATCACCCATCGGCACGCCGATCACACCGCCGGTGCAGCGCGGTTCAGCGACCTCACCGGTGCGCCCGTACGAGCCGCCGACCCCGCGCACTGCCACCGCGGCGGACAGCCGCTGGTCGACGGTGAGCTGATCACCGCGGCCCGCGTCAGGGTTCGGGTGCTGACCACGCCCGGCCACACGCAGGACTCCGTCTGCTTCCACCTGGAGGACGACGACGGCCCGGGTGCCATGCTGACCGGCGACACCATCCTCGGTCGCGGCACGACCGTCATCGCCCACCCGGACGGCGACCTGGCCTCCTACCTCGACTCGCTGGACCGGTTGGCCGCATTCGGCCCGGCGCTGGTCCTGCCCGCCCATGGTCCTGAACGACCGGACCTGGCCGCCGTCTGCGCCGGCTACACCGAACATCGCCGGCAACGCCTGGAATCCGTGCGGGCGGCGCTGCTCGTCCTGGGCGCGGGCGCCCCCGCCGGTGAGGCCCCCGTTGGTGAGGCCACCGTCGGTCAGGTCACGGACATGGTCTACACCGACATCGAGCCGCACCTCCGGCCGGCCGCGGAACTGTCCGTCGCCGCCCAACTGCAGTACCTGCGCGGCCGGACGTGAGCCTGCGGACCGGTCAGGTCCGCGCGGCGCCGCTGCATCGGACGCGGCGGCGGGAACGGGACTATCCGGCGGCCGCGGTCCAGGCTCTGGCCTGCCCGCACTGCGCGGCCGAGCTGGCCTGCGCCGACGCCGAATTCCGTTGCCCGGGTGGGCATGTGTTCGACATCGCCAAGCAGGGCTATGTCGCACTGCTCGGAGCCAGAGCCCGGACCGACACCGGTGACAGCCTGGACATGGTCACGGCCCGAACGGATTTCCTTCGATCGGGACACTTCGCGCCGATCGTGTCTGCGGTGGCCATGGCAGTGGCGCGCCGCGAGGGGCCGGCGGGTGCGCCCGTTCTCGACCTCGGCGCGGGCACCGGTCACTATCTGAACGCCGCGCTCGATCGCTCCGGCGGCAGCTGCGGAATCGCCATCGATTCATCGAAGTACGCCGCGCGTCGGTCGGCCGCCGATGTGCGGGTGGTCAGCGTGCTGGCCGACGCATGGTCAGCTCTGCCGATCCGGGACGGCTCGATCCGCGCGGTGCTGAGCGTGTTCGCCCCCCGCGAGGAGACCGAGATCCACCGGATGCTGGCTCCGGCCGGACTTCTGATCGCCGTGACCCCGGAGCCGGGGCATCTGATGCAGCTCCGGAAGATGGTGCCGATGGTCACCGTGGATCAGGGCAAGGCCGACCGGTTGCGCGACGCCTTCGCCGGACTGTTGGCGCCGATCAGCCGGGATCTACTGGAATTCGAGATGACGCTCGACCATGCTGACATCTCCGCCGTGGTGCGGATGGGGCCGAGTGCCCGGCACCTGGGCAGTACCGAGCTGGCCGACCGGATGCGGCAGTTGCCGCCGACGATGACCGTGGCGGCCGCCGTCGTGGTCAGTGTGTTCGAACGGGTCAGCGAGCCCGGCGGGACAACCGTTCGGCGTCCAGGATGACCACGCTCTTGCCCTCCAGCCGCAGCCAGCCGCGGTGGCCGAAATCGGCGAGCGCCTTGTTGACTGTCTCCCGCGACGCGCCGACCAACTGGGCGAGCTCCTCCTGGGTGAGGTCGTGCGTGACCCGCAGGTGACTGCCTTCCTGTTGGCCGAACTGGCGAGCCAACTGCAGCAGAGCCTTGGCCACCCGGCCGGGCACGTCGGTGAAGATCAGGTCGGCGAGGTTGTTGTTGGTCCGGCGGAGGCGGCGGGCCAGCACTCGGAGCAGCTGCTCGGCGATTTCGGGCCGCTTGCCGATCCATTCCCGCAGAGCGGCGCGGTCCATGGTGGCCAGCCGCACATCGGTGACGGCGGTGGCACTGGACGTGCGGGGACCCGGGTCGAAGACCGACAACTCTCCGAACATGTCCGACGGCCCCATGATCGCCAGTAGATTCTCCCGGCCGTCGGGTGAGTTCCGACCGAGTTTGACCTTTCCGGACAGGATGACGTACAACCGGTCGCCCAGTTCGCCCACCGAGAAGATCGCGCTGCCGCGGGGGTAGTCCACCGACTCCAGCTGCGAGCCCAGGGCTAACGCCGAGTCAGGATCGACCCCCTGGAAGATGCCGGCCCTCGCGAGAGTTTCCTCCACCTGTCCTCCTGATCAGCAATTGCGTGCGTCACATTCCACCACGGCAGCCGCCCTGGTGCACACCACGGGGGCTTGTCCGCCGCCGCAGATCACCGGTGGTGCCGGTCACCCCTTGCGAGCTCGGCGATCCCTGGGCCGCCGCCGCAGCCGGAATCGGGCCAACGCCCCGGTCCACCCCTCCTGGATCAAGGTGTTCACTTCTTCCGGACGGGCCTGGTCCAGGAATTCGCCGACCTCGTCCTCGGTGACGGTGGCCGGGTGCAGCCGATCCTCGACCCGGCCCATCAGCAACGCGAACATCATCAGCAGCAACGGGAACAGGAGCACCAGAAAGACGGTCATGATCGACTCATCATCCACCATGACCGGCGGCAAAACCTGCCAAACGAAGCCGGAGCCGTCCTCGGGCGAGGAGCGTACGTCGGCCCACTGTGGGACTCTGACGAGGTGTCGAGTCCCGTACGACCCACGGCCAACCCGGCGGGGGTGGCCAAGGCGATCCCGAAGAAGCCCGCCAAACCCCCGCTGACGCCCCTGGCCCGTACCCGGCGGGCCCGGCGGCTGGCCGCGCAGCTGGCCCTGGAATTCCCGGACGCCACCTGCGAACTGAATTTCACCACTCCGCTGGAGCTTGCGGTGGCCACCATTCTGTCGGCGCAGAGCACCGACGTGCGGGTCAACATGGTCACCCCGGCGCTGTTCGCGCGCTACCGAACTGCGGCCGACTACGCCGGCGCCGACCGCGCCGAGCTGGAGGAGTTGATCCGCAGCACCGGCTTCTTCCGGAACAAGGCGAACTCGCTGATCGGCCTGGGACGGGCCTTGCTCGAACGGTTCGACGGTGTGCTGCCCGGCAGGCTGGACGACCTGGTCACCCTGCCCGGGTTCGGCCGGAAGACGTCGAACGTGGTGCTGGGGCATGCGTTCGCTGTGCCCGGCATCACCGTCGACACCCATCTGGGTCGGCTGGTCCGGCGGTGGGGCCTGACGGTGGAAACGGACCCGGTCCGGGTCGAGCTCGAGCTGAACGCCATGCTGCCGGCCGACGAGTGGACACGGTTCTCCGACCGGACGATTTACCACGGCCGACGGGTCTGTCATGCCAAGAAGCCGGCCTGCGGTGCCTGTTTCCTGGCCGAACTGTGCCCGTCGTACGGCGTCGGCCCGGTGGAGCCGGACCGTGCCGAAACACTGATCGTGGGTCCGGAACGCCCGCACCTGCTCGCCCTGGTGGGTCTGGCGGACCCGGCGTGAGCCGACCCCTCGCCCCGCACATCCGCGGCACCGGACAGCGGTTGGTTCCCGACGACCGGATGCCCGGCTGGTTGGCTGTGATCGTCGGTCGGGTGGACGGCGCCACCATCGATCAGCTCCTGCCCCGGCCGCCGATGCGCGCCCCGACGGTCGGCCGGCGCAGTGCGGTCCTGATGCTGTTCGCAGACGGTCCGGCGGGACCCGACCTGCTGCTGACCGCCAGAGCCGCGACCCTGCGCTCCCACGCCGGCCAACCCGCCTTTCCCGGCGGAAAGCAGGACGGCGCGGAGAGCGCCGTGGATACGGCCCTGCGGGAAGGCAGCGAGGAAACGGGTCTTGACCCGTCCTCGGTCACCCCGGTGGCCCTGCTGCCCGACCTGTTCCTGGGCGTCACCGGTTTCCTCGTGTCCCCGGTGCTGGCCTACTGGCATCGGCCCGGCCCGGTCGCTCCGGTCGACCCGGCCGAGACCGCCGCGGTGGCCCGGGTACCGGTGGCCCAGCTGGCCGATCCGGCCCGCCGCGGACGGGTCCGGCATCCCAGCGGCTTCATCGGACCGGCGTTCGAGGTCGCCGACATGGTCGTCTGGGGGTTCACCGCAGGACTGGTCGAGGTGCTCCTGGATCTGGGCGGCTGGACCCTGCCGTGGGACGTACACCGGTACATTGCGCTGCCCGAGCTGGGCGAACAACTGCCGGACCCGGAGGCGGGACACCTGGGGGACCCGGACGAGGATGGTGGCCGGACGGAGCCGGGTGACACCACCTCGGCCGGCAACGGCATCGGTGTCCACGGCCCCGTTCACAACGGACCGGGCGGCCAGGCGTCTGTCATCACGTGAACCTCGTCGATGCTCTGGTGGTCGTGCTCCTGCTCGGCGCGGCGTGGTCGGGGTTCCGGCGCGGCTTCCTCAGCTCGTCGATCGCGTTGATCGGAGCGATCGTGGGTGCCGTCGTGGGCATCCGATTGGCACCCCTGGTGATGAGCCACACCGGCGACAGCGCGGCAAAGGTCGCGCTCGGCATCGTCTGCGTCATCCTCGGGGTGGGGGCCGGTGAACTGGCCGGCGCGACCATCGGCCGGGTGCTGTCCGCCCGGGTCACCTGGCGGCCGGCGAGGGCCTTCGACCACGGGCTCGGTCTGGTCGGGCACGCCATCGCGGTGCTCATCGTCGCCTGGATGATCGCCATCCCGCTCGCTTCGACGCCTTACCCGTGGTTGGCCTCCGCCGTTCGGTCGTCGGCGGTTCTGGGCGCCGTCGACAAGGTGATGCCCGACAGCGTCCGGAACATCTCCAGCCGGATGCGGCAGTTACTCGACAATTCCGGCTTCCCGGCCATTCTGGACCCGCTGGTCCCCACCCCGGACGTCCAGGCCAGAGCGCCGGACCCGGCCCTGGCGACGTCCGCCGCGCTGGAGCGGGCCGGACTGTCGGTCCTGAAGGTCCGGGGAATCGCGGAGTCCTGTTCGCGGCAGATCGAGGGCTCCGGTTTCGTGGTCGGACCGGACCGGGTGCTCACCAATGCTCATGTGGTCGCCGGGACGGATCAACTCATCGTCGTGCAGGGCAATACGGCGCTGCCGGCCACCGTGGTCGTGTACGACCCGGACCGCGACCTGGCCGTGCTGGCCGTCCAGGGGCTGACCAGGCCGGCGTTGACCTTCGCCCGCGACATCGCCCCGGCCGGTACGTCCGCTGCGCCGGCCGGCTACCCGCTCGACGGCCCGCTGACCATCACACCTGGTCGAATTCGCAGCCAGATGACGTTGAACGGGCCGAACATCTACTCGTCGGCCACCGTTCTGCGCGATGTCTACACCTTGAGAGCGACGGTCAGGGCCGGCAATTCGGGCGGCCCACTGCTGGCTGCGAACGGGTCCGTGCTGGGCGTGGTGTTCGGCGCGGCCATCGACAAGCCGGACATCGGTTTCGCCCTGACCACGGCGGAGGTGGCGCCGGTGGTGGCGGCCGGACTCCTCGACAGCACCACTGCCGCCACCGGCTCCTGCACGCCGGACTGAGGCCGCTGCGAGGCGACGCCCGACCGGGGGCCCGACCGGGATGGATCGGCGGACGCTAACGGATCAGGAATCCAGGAAGTCGACGATGGCCTGGTTGACCGGTTCGGGCGCTTCCTCGGCGGGATAGTGGCCGACGCCGGACATCACCCGCAGCGTGTAGGGGCCGGCGCAGAATTCGCCGGTCCGGTTGAGTGCGCCGAGCGGGGTGAATCGATCACCGTCGCCGACCAGGTGGAGGACCGGAGCCGTCAACGGTATCTGCAGCGATTCCCGGTGGCGATGACCGTCGGACCGCCATGGGGACCTGGCCACCCAGCGCAGCGGTTCCAGGGCGCCGCGGGCCGCGCCCGGGGCCACGATCGACTTTCTCATCTCGGCGACGGTCTCGGCGAAGTCGCCGGACGCGGCCCATGTCGGCCCGGCGTGCGAGACGACGATTCGTTCCAGCATGGCTCCGCCGGCGGCGGCCAGACGGCGGTCCGGCGCGATGGGCAGGGCCGCGAAAGTGAGCAGTCGACGGTACGGATCGGTCCCGACCGGGCGTCGCCACCTGGCCATTCGGATGGGATGGGGCGCGGCGATCGCCACCACCGAGCGAACCTGGTCCGGATACATGACGGCGCTGTTGAAGGCCAGCACCCCTCCGTAGCCCTGCCCGACCAACGTCGCCTCCCGCTCGCCCAGGGCTCGGACCAGCCCGGCGACGTCGGCGGCGAGGGTGAACGCGTCGTAACCTCTGGGGGGCTTGTCCGACTCGCCCGAGCCCCGCAGGTCAGCAGCTACCGCGTGCAGCCCGGCCGCGGCCAGCCCGGTGAGCTGATGCCGCCAGTTCCGCCAGATCCCGCCGAACCCGTGGAGCAGCAGGACGAGCGGACCGGTGCCGGCTTCCGCGAGATGAAACCGGATACCGTTCGCGCTGACCCATCGGTGCGTGACCGGCAGGGCAGCCGTTCCGACCGCCGCCGACCCCGTGTCGAGCGGTGTGGCGGCGTCCGTCGGGGCGGGCGGATCAAGCGTCCCCGCACCGTCGACGACGTCCGACACTCCGGCAAGATTGCCGTGTCCGGTGATCAGCGGCCGGTGGTCGGCTCGGAGTGCGTGGCGGCGGCCTTGAGGGTGGAGGCCGAATCCGACAAGGTCGAGATGGTGCGCTCCGGCTTCCCGATCTGCTTGACCTTCCGCAGGCCCAGGAAGGCCAGGGCTCCGGCCATGGCCAGCATGACGACGAAGACGATGGTGAACGCGGCCCACCGGGGCAGCCAGATGTCCAGGATCTCGCCGACCATCAGCCAGAAGAAGAACAGGCTGAACAGGCCGATGGCGCCGGCGGCGATGAAGAAGATCGCCCCGCGCACCCCGGTCTTGACGGAGGCGGTGAGTTCCAGCTTGGCCAACTCGATCTCGGCCCTGACCAAGGTGGACAGGTGGACGGTCGCGTCCTTGACCAGCGCTCCGACCGATGCCGACGGGTCGACATCGGCTTCCGCGACCAGCGGGATGGACGGACGGGCAGTGATGCCGCCGTAGTTGATAGGCGGCTGGGCGGAGCCTGACATGGTCACGTCCCTGTCTTGAAGGTTCTTGTGCGCCGGGCCTGTCGCCGCCGCAGTGGGCTGTCCGGACCGCCGCACTGCGGGTTGGACGGTTCATCGTGCCACGCCGGGCCGTTCGATTCGTCGTCAGTCCCGGCGCGGCCGGCCCGAATGCAGCAGGTGGATCCCGGCCGGCGGCGGAAATGGCCGCGGAAAATCGATCCGACGAAGCGGAGGTCAGTTCTCGCTCTTGCCGCCGGAGAGCCCCGAAGTGATCAACTCCATCACCGCCGAATCCTGCAGGGTCGTCACGTCTCCCAGGTCCCGCTTCTCGGCGACGTCCTGCAGCAGTCGTCGCATGATCTTGCCTGATCGCGTCTTGGGCAACTCCGGCACGATGATGATCTGCCGCGGCCGGGCGATGGGACCGATCTGCGTCGCGACGTGCCGACGGAGCTCGGCGACCAATTGGTCACCGGCACCGGCGCCGCCTTCGGCAACCCGGGCGGTGGCATCCCCCCGCAGAATGACGAAGGCCACGATGCCCTGACCGGTCATCGGATCGTTGGCGCCGACGACGGCCGCCTCGGCCACCGAAGCGTGCGCGACCAGAGCCGACTCCACCTCGGTGGTGGAAATTCGGTGTCCGGACACGTTCATCACATCGTCGACCCGGCCCAGCAACCACAGGGCTCCGTCGGAGTCGTACTTGGCGCCGTCGCCGGCGAAGTAGAAGCCCTGCGAGGCGAACCGGGACCAGTAGGTGTCCCGGTAACGCTCGTCGTCCCCCCAGATGGTGCGGAGCATCGCCGGCCACGGTTGGGCGATCACCAGGTAACCGCCCTGCCCGTGACCGACCGGTACGCCTTCGTCGTTGACGACTTTCGCGTCGATGCCGGGCAACGGGCCCATCGCGGAGCCCGGCTTGGTGGCGGTGACGCCCGGCAGCGGTGCGATCATCATCGCCCCGGTCTCGGTCTGCCACCAGGTGTCGACGATCGGGCAGCGGTCGTGGCCGATGTTGGTGCGGTACCACATCCAGGCCTCGGGGTTGATCGGCTCGCCGACCGACCCCAGGACCCGGAGGCTGGAAAGGTCGAACTGTGCCGGGATGTCCGCTCCCCACTTCATGAACGTTCGGATGAGTGTCGGAGCGGTGTAGTAGATCGTGACGCCGTACTTGGCGATGATCTCCCAGTGCCGGCCCTCGTGCGGGGTGTTCGGCGTGCCCTCGTAGATCACCTCGGTCGCCCGGTTCGCCAACGGCCCGTAGACGATGTACGAGTGGCCGGTCACCCATCCGATGTCCGCCGTACACCAGAAGACATCGGTCTCGTTCTTGTGGTCGAACACGACGTGGTGGGTGAAGGCGGCCTGGGTCAGATAGCCGCCGGAGGTGTGCAGGATGCCCTTCGGCTTGCCGGTGGTACCGGAGGTGTAGAGGATGAACAGCGGCTGCTCCGCCGGGAACGGCTCCGGCCGATGATGGGTGGACTGCCCCCCGACCAGTTCGTGCCACCAGATGTCCTTGTCGCCCCAGGCGATTTCGATGCCCGTCCGATTGACGACCAGAACGTGTTCGATGGGGCTGCCGGGGGTTGCGACGGCATCGTCCACCGCGGCCTTGAGCGACACCGCCGAACCCCGACGGTATTGTCCGTCGGCGGTGATGATCAGCCGTGCATCGGCGTCGGCGATCCGGGTGCGAAGGGCTTCGGCGGAGAATCCGCCGAAGATCACCGAATGGGCGAGCCCCAGCCGGGCGCAGGCCAACATGGAGAAGACCGCTTCCGGGATCATCGGAAGGTAGATCGCCACCCGGTCGCCCGCCTTCAAACCCAGCGAGGACAAGGCGTTCGCGGCGCGGCACACCTCGTCCTGCAGTTCGGCGTAGGTGATGGTGCGGCTGTCGCCCGGCTCACCTTCCCAATGGATGGCGACCTTGTCGCCGTACCCGTCCTCGACGTGGCGATCGACGCAGTTGTACGCGACGTTCAGGGTGCCGTCGGCGAACCAGGTGGCGTGCGGCGCATCGGAGAAGTCGAGCACCTGGGTGAAGGGCTCGGCCCAGGTCAATCGGCGGGCCTGCTCCGCCCACCAGGCCTGCGGATCGGCGGCCGCACGCTCGTAGGCTTCCGCCGAAATATTCGCATTGGCCGCGAAATCCGAGGTCGGTGCGAAGGTCCGGTCCTCGGCCAGCAGGTTGTCCAGGGTGTCGGACCGTGCGTCCTTTCCGGGATCGCCGTGCTGCGAGCCCGGCTGCGGCTGGACGTTTTCCATAGAAATGCTCTCCTCATAGACGGCGACGTCGGCGATACGGTCGGCGAGCGGCGTTGCCCGCCGGGACGCATCCGGGGAAAATGCCGGCCTCACCTGGAGAAGCTATCCGGGTGAGCCGACAGGCGCCATCTCAGGCTCGGTCGGCGCAGCGCGGGACGGCGGACCACCGCCGACCCCGCCGGTGGCTACGGTGGCCTGGTGATGGCCGCGATGTGGCCCGACCTGGTCGGGATGCCCGGCGTTGCGGAGTCGATCGACGCCGCTCGTGCGGCCATCGACGGGGTGCGGCGCCATCCGGCCAATGTGCGGGGGTGGCCCCGCACATCCGCCGCGGCCGCTGTGCGCGCGGCCCGTGCGTCCGCGGTCCTGGACGGCGGAGGCGCCGAGACGGACCGGGCTGCTCCCGGGAATTCCGATCCGGTGTTGGCGGGATCGCTCCGGGCGGCGGCGGCCATGGGCGCCTTGCTATCGGTCTGGGAGCGCGCTCCGCTGCAGGCGCTGGCCCGACTGCACACCCTGGCCGCGGCGGACCTGGTCGACTCGGCCTCCCTCGGGCGGCCGGTGGGCGACCGCCCGGACGTCTCGCTCCGCCTGTCCAGGCTTGCCGAATCGGTACTTCTCGGCCCGTGGCCCGCGCCGGTGGTGGTTGCGGTGGTCCACGGTGAACTGCTGGCTCTACGGCCGTTCGGCTCAGCCGACGGAGTCGTCGCCCGCGCTGCCGCCCGATTGACCATGATCAGCACCGGGCTCGATCCGCATGGTCTGACGACGCCCGAGGTGGGCCACCTGGGCGCGGGATCGGCCTACCCGCTGGCCGCGCAGAAATATGCCGACGGATCCGGGGTGGCCGATTGGATCTCGCACGTCTGCCTCGCCCTGATCGCGGGCGCGAAGGAAGGCGTTTCGATTGCGGATTCGGTCGGGTCGGACAAAAGGCGCTGACGGGCGGTTCGGCTGGCGCCGGATGTGCTGAATGTCGGGCTCGTGTGCTGTTCGTACTTCCGCGTGCTGCCGTGTGTTGGTCTGGGCATTCCTTCGCCTGGACACACCGGTCGATCGATGTATGCGCGCGCATCCACACCCGGCCGGGGCCGACGATACGACCGGTCGTTGGCTCGAATGTCTACCGGATAACTGGCCCGAACGGCTGAATTATCCATGTGACAGCCGTGGATATCTACGCTATGACGAGTATCAACCCCGGGCAAGGGTCGAAAACCCATCCATCGCTCGGTTGTGAGCCGGCTCAATTGGCGCTCCGCAATCGGCACACTACCCAGGGTAGGTGGTTGCCGCCGTCAGGCCGACGTCGAGGACTTCCGGTGCGACCCCGATCGACTGGCCCGACATCTGGGGATGTGCTGCTCGAGGCTTGGCCGGAGACCGAAAACGGCGCCCCGACTTACGTCGGGACGCCGTCCACCCGGACTTGCCGGCTACCAGGCTTCACCACATTCGTCGTTGACAGCCCGCACGAGTTTCGCGCAAAAGCCCTGACGACGTACCCTTCGCGGCTCATAGCGGTGAGTGAGTACCGGGGTTCGAGCAAGGAGCTCCGAGAAGGTGGACTGTAGTTTCTCCTCCACTGCAGTCCCTGGCTTTCCGGGGGTCCGTCATTCATTGGTACCGCTGTTTTACCGGCGTAGCAAGAGCTCCCCGGGGTCGGTTGTGGCGTAACCGATTCAGAACTGCGCCCGAATGGGTCACTTCACGCCGTTCTTCACCGGAGCCGGAAAAAATCGGGTTGCGTCGACGTGACGGCTCGGGCGCCGCGGTCTACAGTAGGTTAGTCGGTTTCCACCCCCCCGGGAGCCGACCACCGGGTTCAGCTCAACCCCCCGGAGCTGAACCCCCGCGGCCCCCGCCCTCCCCCCTGGCGGGGGCCGCCCCTCATTCCGCCCCGGCTGTCTTGGGTCACCGCCGGTTGGCTCCCCCTCCGTGTGCAGCGTCAATTTCGCCCACCCCGCGGCGTCGTCGGCTGAAATCCCCCGGAACCATCACCACCCCTCGCCGATCGGGACTACTCGTCCGTCGGCACCGGCCGCCCGGCATTGGTTGTGCACAGGCCGTCAGGTTGTCCACATTCCAGCTGCGCGGCTGGCGCCGCCGGTCGCTGAAGCAGTTCACTTCGCAGGCTCGACCCGGACACTTCCGGATCGCGCACAGCAAGGTGCGGCCCTGGAGCCCCCAGGGTGCCGCCCGAGGGGACAGCTGATGGAAGCACGCCCGTTGATCATCACCGCCGACGACCTCATCCTCGACGACCTGCTGCGGGTGGCAGCGGCGGCCGGCGTCGACGTTGCCCACGGGGTCGATCCGGGAGCACGCGGCGTCTGGCGGTCGGCCGCCGTCGTGCTCATCGACTTCGACCTCGTCCCGGCCGCGGTCGCTGCGGCCGTGCCCACCCGCCCCGGGGTGGTCGCCGTCGGCAGAACCGAGCCCGACGCCCGGATGTTGCAGCAATGCCTGCGGTTGGGCGTCGAGCGCACCGTCATCGTCGGTGAGCAGGACGACGTCCTCATCGGCCTGCTGGCGGGGACGATGTCCGGGGGGCCGGGCGACGGGCACACCGTCGCCGTCATCGGAGCATGTGGCGGTGCCGGAGCATCGGTGTTCGCGGCGGCTCTGGCGGCCACGGCGGAGCGCGGTGGCCGCGGGGTGGTGCTTGCCGACTGCGATCCGTGGGGATCGGGTCTGGACGTCATGCTGGGCATCGAGGACCGCGGCGGGATCCGATGGGACGAGCTCGCCGCCCCCTCGGGGCGCCTGCCGCCGGACGCGCTCCACCGGGCCCTGCCGACCGCTCCGTTCGGCCGCGGTCGGATCGCGGTGCTCTGCCCGGCCCGAACCGGGGCACGCGAGATCAACCGCGAGGTGGTCGATGTCGTCATCGAATCGGGCCGGAGAGCCGGCGACCTCACGGTTGCCGATCTTCCCCGCCACCCCACACCGGCCGCGGACCGGGTGATCGAGAAGGCCGACATGGTGGTGATGATCACGACCGCTGACGTCCGCGGCTGCTTCGCCGCCGCCCGCATCGCCGCCCGGCTGGCCGCGCTCGGGGCGGTCCCGGAGCTGGTGGTGCGCGGCCCGTCGCCCGGGGGCATCGGCGCCGAAGACATCGGTAGTGCCCTTGGTCTCTCGGTGATCACCCAGATGCGACCGCAACCGTTCCTGGCCAGGGACTTGGAGAACGGGGTGGCACCCGGCACCGACACGCACGGCCCACTGGTCCGGGCGGCCACCGCTGTGCTGGGCCGCCTGCACCCGGATCCCCGATGACCAGCCTGGGCGGCCCGACGCCGGCGGGCCGGATTCTGACCGAGCAGATGATCGAGAACGTCCAGCGACGGCTCGCCGACTCCAGGAGCGAGCCCAGCGGCCCGGCCTTGGCCAGGGCGATCAGAGCGGAAACATCGGTGCTGGTGACCGACGCCGAGATGCTGAAGTTGATCAAGGGTCTCCAACGCGAGTTGGTCGGGGCGGGCCCCCTGGCCGACGTGCTGGCCGATCCGGAGACGACGGATGTCGTGGTCAACGGCCCGAACGACGTCCGGGTCGAACGGGGTGCGGGCTGGGAGTCCCTGCCGATCTCGTTTCCGGACGAAGCGGCGGTGCAACGGTTGGCTCGGCGGCTGGCGAGTTCGGCCGGCCAACGGCTGGATGATGCCCAGCCTTTCGTCGACGCCCGACTTGCCGACGGCACCCGCTTGCACGCGGTCCTTGCCCCGGTGGCTGCCTCGGGCACCTGCCTGTCGCTGCGTGTGCTGCGGCCCACCCGGCACGATCTCGACACCCTGTCGCGGGCCGGGACGCTGCCCGGGATCTCGCGCCCGGTGATCGACGCCGTCATCCGGGCTCGGCTGGCATTTCTGGTGTCCGGCGGTACCGGGTCCGGAAAGACGACACTGCTCGCGGCCATGCTCGCCGCGGTGGACGAGGATGAGCGGCTCGTCACGGTCGAGGATGCGGAGGAGCTGCGTCCGGCGCACCCCCATGTCGTTCGGTTGGTCGCCCGATCCGCCAACGTGGAGGGAGCCGGTGCGGTCCCGCTTCGTCAGCTGGTCCGGCAGGCGCTGCGCATGCGCCCCGACCGGATCGTGATCGGTGAGGTGCGCGGCGTCGAAGTCGTCGACCTGCTCGCCGCTCTCAATACCGGACACGACGGCGGGGCTGGAACAGTCCACGCCAACGCGGCGTCCGAAGTGCCCGTCCGGATGGAGGCGCTGGCCGCGCCCGCCGGCCTGGGACGGGACGCGCTGCACGCCCAGCTCGGCGGCGCGGTCCAGCTGGTCTTCCACATGCGCCGGAGCGGAGCGGTACGGGTCCTGGTCGAGATCGCCGTGCTGGCCGGGCATTCGACGGACCGGGTAGTCGCCGTCACGGCAGTGGACCGTGGTCGCCCGACAGAGCCTGGTGCCGGCCTGCTGGCGGATCTGCTGAACCTTCGGGGGGTGCGGCCGCCGTGGTGAGCTTCTTGCTGGGCGCAGCCGGACTCTTGTGCTGGCCTCCTTCGTCCAGCCGACTGGCCCGCGCGAGCCCGTCCGTCTCGGTCGCCGGCCCGCGCAGGAAACAGCCCATCGCCGCCGCGCGGCTGGCCGCTTTACCGGTCGTCGGGTGCGCCGTGGCGGCGTGGACGGCCCATGGCATCGCCGTCGGTCTGGCCGCGCTGATGGTGTCGACGACCCTCACGCTGCTGTTGCGATCGGAGTGGACCAGGCGCCTGGAACAGCAGGCTCTGCACGACCTATTGGGCGCCACAAGGGTGTTGGCGCGGGAGGTCACATCCGGAACATCTGGAGTGGACGCGGTCCTGGTCAGTGCGGCTGCCCACCGCGGGCGCTCGGCGGACATGCTCGAGGCGCTCGCCGTAGGGATCGCCAGTGACCGGGGCCGGGGCGAGGGCGCCTTGGGCTTGCGCAACGAGCCGGGCTCCGTGCCCGAGATCACCCGGCGGTTGATCAGCAGTTGGTCGCTGTCCGCCCGGTACGGCGTGCCCTGGGCGTCGCTCATCGAGGCGGTCTCGGTCGACCTTGCGGAACGGGTCCGGGCGAACTCGCTGCGTTCCGCACAGGTTGCGGGGCCACGGGTTTCCGGGTACGTGCTGGCCGTGATGCCACTCCTGGGCGTGCTGCTGGGTTGGGGAATGGGTGCGAATCCGGTACACGTACTGCTGGGTACGGGCATCGGACACCTGCTGCTGATGATCGGCTGTGCGCTGATCTGTGCCGGCCTGTCCTGGACGGCGCGGATCGTCCGTTGACCACCGCGCGATTGTTGGTTGCGCTGACCTTGGCGGCGGCCGGGATGCTGACCATCCCGTCCGCCGTGATGGTGTCGAGGGAATCGTGGAAAGAACTACTGTCGCGGGAATCGCTGTCGACGCGGTCACAGTGGCCAGGGGGTGTCGACGGCTGGTCCGTGCCTGCGTCTTGGCGCCGGGCGATCGTGGCGGCCGTCGGCGTCACCGCGACCAGTCTGTTGCTGGGCCTGTTCCCGTGGTGGTGCGCGATCATGGTCGGCGGCTGCGCAGGTGCGCTGACCATGCGGCTGCCCCACCGTGTGACGCAGGCCGACCGGGCCGACGATCGTCGCCGGCTCACGGTCCACGCCGATCTGCTGGCCGCGTGTCTGGACGCGGGGATGTCGGTCGGCGCCGCACTGCTGGCCGTCCCGTCTGAAGAACTGGCCGCGTCACCCCGGTCGGCCGGCCGCGCCGACGACCCGGTGAGAGTGCTGGACGGTGTCGCCGCTCTGCTCATGTTGGGTGTGGACCCGGACACCGCTTGGCGGTCGGCGCAGGACCACTCCGATCTGGCCGCGCTGGCCGCCTCCGCGCGGCGCTCTGCGCTCGGCGGAGCCACTCTGGCCGCCGCGGTGCGGGAGCACGCCGAGCACCTCCGAGCCGCGACGGCCGATGCCGCGGAGCGATCCGCCGGACGGGCCGGAGTGGCGATGACGGCGCCCCTCGGACTGTGCTTCCTGCCCGCCTTTCTTTGTCTCGGGCTCGCCCCTGTCGTGGTCGGACTGCTGTCCACCCTCAACCTGTTCTAGGGCCTCTTGCAGCCCGACCGAACCCCCCTTCATGGTCAACAAGTAGTAAAGCAAGATGGCCTGTGACCTGCGCGTTTCACGTCTTTAACGATTCCGTAAGCCGATCCACAGCCTCTACACAGCGAGCGCTCCTAGCGTCGCTAACGAATCAGTCCAGCGAGGAGCAATCATGCCCGAATCCAAGTCAGATCAGGTCCGGCATTCCAACGAGGAGGTATGGAATTTCCTGTCCTGTGGTGATGCGCGCGGACCGGGCTGGCTGGCCGGCCACCCGGCCGATCGGGAACGAGCCGCCGGTCGGCTACAGGGCCGCGATCTACCCGGACCCGGCTCCATCTCGCCGAGCGAGCAAGCCGGCGCGGCCTTCCAGGGCGTGTCGATGACGGGCATCTCCCCGGCTTGACCGTATCGATCGCGGGCCATGACTGCTAGCCGAAGCGAACCGCCAGGGCCTGGAGGGTCTTGGTGATGCCGACGGCGTTGATCTTCGGCTGGCCGAACAGCTCCAGCAGGCGAGGCGCTTTGGCTGTGGAGTAGTCGAATGTTTCGGTCACTTCGGTGATGCCCGGGACGGTTTCAGCCAACTCCCACCGCCACCGGTGGCCGAGAGGGTGCTGCCACTCCACCAGTCGGCCGTCCTCGAACGCGGTGACGGTCGAGGTGATCCGGTACGGGATGCCGTACTGCTTCATTCCGACGCTGAAGGTGGCGTTAGGGCCCAGCCGGGGCGGGCCGGTGACCGTTGTGTCGCGGACCGTGCCGGAGCCGTCGAGTTCGGGGTGACGTCGCGGATCGGCCAGCAGGTCGAAGATGTTCGCGGGCGCGGTGTGCACCTGGACTCGACGGGTGACCCGGCGGGGGCCGGAGTCCACGATCGTCACTGCGGGTTCGACCATCGGCTCATTCTACTGCGCGATCGGGTGGCGCTGGAGCGACTGCACCGGTGCTGCCGGGCCTACCAGGTGTCGGGTGACGTCAGCTGCGACAGGTTGGACATTCGACGTTGGACCGCGGCGATCTCGCGGACGGACTGGGCGATCAGGCTGCGGTCCAACGGTGACAACCGCCGCATGGACAGCACATCGGTCGCGGCCTCACCACGTTCGATCTGCGCCACCTGGTAACGCAGACGGGTCTTCTGCAACACCTCGAAGACCTCGATGAGGACGTCGGCCTGATCGTCGGGAACCATGGTGGAGCCCGCCGCCGCAGCCAGCCGCGCCCCTGTCGAGAGGTCGGTCGACCCGACGTCCAGGGCCGCCCATCGGGCGATGTCGATGACCGGGCGGAGCGCATGCGTCTTGATGTCGAACGTGCCGGCCCGCCGGGCCAACACGTCGCGCATGGAACGCAGCCTGGCCCGATGGGCCAGGGATTCGGCCAGGAGCAGGCGGAGCGTGCCGGGGTGCCGGTGCATGTCGCCGAACACATCGTTCACCACCGGCAGGGCCGGATCACCGTGGATGGGTCTGGCGTCCAGCAGAAGCGAGGTCATCATCATGCCGTTGTGCTCCAGCGGTGTGGCCATCCACTGCTGGGCGGCCCGCCGCCACTGGGACCCGGTCCGAGCGAAGAGGGCCTTCTCCGGGACGGCGCCGTGCAGGTCGATCGACAGTCCGCACTGGCCCAGGAGTGCGCCCACCTCGCCGAACGCTGCGCGATACAGCGACACCCGCTCCGGAGTGTTCACGGCCTCGGTGAAAACTACGGCCGCGTCGATGTCGGACGACAGGACCGGCTCGCGCCGGCCGTTGCTACCCAGTGCCAGCCAGGTCAGCTCGGCCGGGTCCACGTCGTCCCGCCCGGCCAGGACCATGGCCAGAGCCCGTCGGGTGACGGCGTCCAGCACGGTGGAGTACACCGTGGTCACCTCCCCGGCGGACCGGCCGCGCCGCAACAGATCCGAGACCAGCAGTGGCACCCGGCGGGACAGCCGGACGAGCTCATCGGCGGTGGCGGTGCGGCCGATCTGTTCCCGCAGGGAAATCCCGACGGTCGACGGGGACACCATGAAGTCATCGCGGTTGACGATTCCGCGGAGCGAGCCGCCCCGATCAACGACCAACAGGGCGTCCAGATCCCGGTCGACCAACTCCACCAGGGCCTGCGCGGCCAGGGTCCCGGACACCACGGAGGGGGCAGGCCGGTCCATCACCTGGGACACCGGTGTGTCCGGGGGCAGGCCGACGGCGGTCACCCTCGCGCGCAGCACTGCGTCGGTGATCAGGCCGTATCCGCCCTCATCCAGCGGGATCACGGCGTACTGGGTCCGCTTCTCGGTCATCGTCAGCGCGGCCTGCGCCACGGTCATCGAGGCCGCCGCGGTCACCGGGGCGGACACGATCAACTGATCGACGACACCGTAGGTGGCGCCGGCCGCCGGACGGGGCATCGACGACGTCAGATTCCGGGTGAGGAAACGGAGACCGGCGGCGGAGGAGAACACCGGCGACACCACAGCGGCGGGTATCCGGGCCAGCCGCACGGGGCCGACGGCCACCGCCAGAGGGCCGACCGGGGACCGGCTCAACATCGCCGAGAAGCCGAACACCCCGCCCGTGCCCACCACCTCGTCGGCATCCGACATCGGGTCGGCGGAATTCCACAGTTCCACCTCACCCGACAGGACGACGAACAGGTACTCACTCGGCGCACTGAACGCATCAAGGATCTGGCTCCCGGCCGCGAAGTCGACGACCACGGCGGCGTCGGCCAGGGTGCGCCGTTCCTCCTCGTCAAGAGCATCGAACGGCGCGTGCCGGGCCAGGAATCGGTCCAGGTCATCCATACCCGACATGGTGCCAGGGGAGCAGGCCGGCGGACGACCATTTCCATGTGCTGTTGACGGGAGGGAGGCAGATCGTCATCGCCTTCGGGCCTTCCCGAGTTGGCACCGGTCCGACCGCCTGTCGGCTCGTCTTGGCACCGGCAGCCACGTCTTGGCCAGCCCTGCAGGCGTTGCCACGGCGGGGTAACTGCTGCTCAGTGGGCTCAGGACCGCGCATGCCGACCACATTCTCACCCTCGGACGACTGTGGAAGCCAAATCTCCGGCGCAGGAACCTAGTTCGCGACGGTGAATCGAGAACCCGTGTGGGCCGGCTTCTCGATCTCGTCGACCAGAGCCACCGCGAAATCCTCCACCGAAATGTGATCGCCGGCAGGCGTGTCTTGGCTGACCTTGTAGGAGCCGGTGCGCGTGCCGGGTTCGATCACCGGTGCGGGCGACAGGTAGGTCCACTCGCCGAGGTCGTCCAGCTTCTGCAGGGCGTACAGGCCTTCTGCCGTGGCCAGGGCCTCGGTCCGGTAGATTTCCGGGAATTCGGGGGTGTCGACGAGGCGCACTCCAGGGGCGGCGAGCAAAGACCCGGCACCGCCGACGACGACCAAACGTGTCCCGCGGGTATCGAGGGCAAATTGTTCGAGAATACCGGCGAAATTCTCCGGAGGGCCGTTCGGGTCACGACTGGGCCCTATTGCGGAGACGACCACATCATGATCGTGCGCAGTCGCCTTTGCTGCGGTCGAATCGGTGATGTCCAATGCCTCCGCGGTCACATTGGACTGGGAAACGGTGCTCCCGGAACGGCTGATGGCCGTCACCTGATGACCGCGACCTGCCGCTTCACTGGTGATGCGCGATCCGATCATGCCGGTAGCTCCGACAACGGCGATTTTCATGGGTTTCCTCCTTGGCTGGTGGTCATGCTGTTCGACGGCTACGATAACCTCTGGTGATCGAGAACTTCAACGGAAGCTAAGTACCTGGAGGTAACCATGGCGCGCTCGGGTGATGCTTTCGAATCGGACTGTCCGACTCGGTTGGTCCTGGACCGGGTCGGGGACAAGTGGACCGTCCTGGTCGTGTCAGCTTTGGCCGCAGGGACTTTGCGATTCACCGAGCTTCGTCACCGTATCAGCGGCGTGGCGCCCAAGGTACTGACTCAGACGTTGCGTGCGCTGGAACGCGACGGCGTCCTGCGCAGGAGGGTCTATGCGGAGGTCCCGCCCCGTGTCGAGTACTCCTTGACCCCGCTCGGTAGGTCATTGATCGAGCCGATCACCTCGATCCAATACTGGGCCGAAGGGCATGTGTCTGCGGTTCTGGCCGCTCGCGAAAAATATGACCGTCAAAAGGTCGGTTGAGCAAGCCACCGGGCACAGCGTCGGACGCCCGATCTGGTGCACAGTGATTCTTCGTTGCGCCGTTGTGACGTCCGCCGGAAAGGTGGCCTGTCGGAATTAATCGACCGATCATTGGTTGAACCGCGCATGAACTCACCTGCCGACCCCCGGACCACCAACACATCGGAACGGCGCGGGTGGCTGGGAGTTCTCTCGGTCGCGCTGGGATCGTTTGTACTCGTGCTTTCCGAATTCCTGCCCATCGGTTTGTTGCCCGCGATCTCGGCCGACCTCGGCATCGGCGTCGGCACGGCCGGCCTGATGGTCGTGGCCACCGGTTTGACCGCGGCGGTCAGCTCGCCCGTGGTCACCGTCCTCACGTCACGCATCGACCGGCGCACGGTGATCTGGTCGCTCACGGTGTTGCTCGTGATCGCCGACCTGGTGGGCGCCCTCGCGGTGAACTTCATGATGTTGCTCGGCGCGCGCCTGTTGCTCGGCATCGCTCTCGGTGGCTTCTGGGCGATCGGATCGGCGCTGGCCGGTCGGCTCGTGTCGGCCGGGTCGGTCATTCGGGCGACGTCCTTCATCACCGCCGGCATCTCCGTCGCCACCGTGGTGAGTCTTCCGCTGGGTTCCTTCGTGTCGTCGGCGGCCAGCTGGCGTACCGCGTTCGTGATCGCTGCGGCCCTCGGTGTGGTGGCCCTCGCCGGTCAACTGGTCCTGCTCCCGCGGATCTCCGCTCGAGAACGTGTGCGGTTCTCGACCCTGGGCCGGCTCCTCACCGCACGCCGCGCACGCGCCGGGCTCATCGCGACCGCTTTGGTGTTTCTCGCCCAGTTCGCCGCTTACACCTATGTTGCGCAATTCCTGAAAGAACTGGTCCGGATCGAGCCGGCGACCGTCACCGTCGCACTGCTCATCCTGGGCGTCGCCGGAATTGCCGGCAACTTCATCGTCGGCTTCGCCCTGGCCCGTTCGCTCACCGCGACGGTGACCGTGATGCAGGTGGGCCTCGTCGTTTCGCTCATTTCCCTGCCGCTGCTGGCCTCGTCGATTCCCGGTGTCATCGCCCTCCTGGTCTTCTGGGGGCTCATCTGGGGAGCACTGCCCTTGGGCATGCAGACCTGGATGTCGGGAATATCGCCGGCCGCGTCGGAGAGCAGCCTTGCCCTCTTCGTCACGACCATCCAGCTCGCGATTGCGGCGGGCTCCGTGGTCGGGGGCATTGCGGTGAGCACGATCGGGTTGGCGCCCGACTTCTATCTCGCCGCGGGTATCGCGGCAGTGGGCGTCGCATGCCTCGTGTCGTCGAACCTGCGATACGCGAAAACTGCACCGGTGCACATCCCCTCCATGTCCGGATCCCACAGGGTCGAGGCGTTCGAGAGCAGTAGGAGTTGAACCACACCTGGTGCAGCCTGGCCGGTACCGCAAGGATTGTCGCGGCTCGACAGCGGCGTTGACCGCCGATGTTCACCCCTGACGGGCAGTGGCGACGTCCTGGGCGGGTGCTTCGGTGGACGAGCTGAACGGCAGGACGCGTTGGACCGCGTCCGGGTCGCCGTCGAGCCGTAGCCCTTGCTGCTGCGCCTGGGCCAGGGTGAGTTGGCCGGTGAAGACGGCGGTCAGCAGGTGAGGCGGGCCGCTGAGCGAGGCCCCTGGGTGATCGACGCGTCCGGGATGCGTGTGCACGGCGCCGTGGATGACCTCGATCACCAGGTCGTCGTGGTTCTCGGCACGTACTTGGACAACGGTCGGCGGTTGGTCGGGGCTGTGGTCGACGAGACTCTGGACGGGCACAGGGAGCCAGTGGGTACGAAAGCTGTCGGTGCTGTCCGGCTCGTGTAACAGGGGGCTGCCCCAACGGCCGAGTTCCTGCAGTACCGAGTCCAGGGCGCGTCCTCGTTCGGTCAGGGTGAATAGCGTGGTCGCCACGGGGGGTGGCGCCGCTTCGCGACGAATCAGGCCGGCGCTTTCGAGTTCACGCAGCCGGTCCACGAGCAGATTGCTGGCGATGCCCGGCAGTCCGTTGCGAAGGTCGGTATGGCGACACGGCCCCAGGGCAAGTAACTCTCGAACGATCAGCAGGGTCCACCGGTCGCCGACCACATCCAACGCCTTCGCGATACCGCAGAACTGTCCATAGGTGCGCACGTTGAGATACTACAACAGTTTATAGAGAAAGAAACAGTCGTCGTTGACTTTCTCAACCAGGCGCGTGTACCGTCGTGTTACGACCGTCTCAAGGCGGATGTCGCGCCGGGGTAGGTCGCAAAAAGTCATGCTGCGGTGCGCAAATCAGCGCTCGACAGCGCACGATCGACCGGAGGTCCAGTGAAACACGCCAGCTACGACAGTTTGAACGTGACAACGGTCCGGCCGGGGGTTGAGCGCCGGGTGTTCACCGGCGAGGGGGCCACACTGGCCTGGACCACGCTGGAGCCCGGACATACGCCCCGACCGCACAGCCACGTCTTCGAGCAGATCGTCTACCTGGTATCGGGTAGGGCCCGATTCGTCGTCGGCGGTGAGGAGGTCCTACTGGGGCCGGGTGACATGCTGGTCGTCCCGCCGAACGTCGAACACTGGGCGCAGACCCTGGGCGACGAGCCCGTGGTGGACCTCAGCATCTTCACCCCCAAGCGGGCGGAGTACGCCGCCGAGGAAGGCGAGTTCGTCGCATGACGGCCGGCGGGGCCGCACCTCGCGGCTCGCGGCCGGCGCGGATCCGCGGCGGCCCCACGTCGCTGCTGGGTCGCCTGGAGGCCAGGGATGAGATGTTCGGAACCTTCGTCAAGTCAGCCGACGCCAACATCTCCGAGGTGTTGGTCCGTGCCGGCTACGACTTCTTGGTCGCCGACATGGACCACGCAACGCTGACGTTGCCGGAGGTTGTCACCATCGTGCGCACGGCCGAGATAGACAGGGTCCCGGTGATCGTCCGGGTCACACCCGGGGCGTTGGACCTGGTGGGCCGCATCCTGGATGCGGGGGCGGCCGGCGTCCAGATCACCGATGTCAGCTCGCCCGAGATGGGCGCTGCGGCTCGCGCCGCCGTCGAGTACCCGCCGTCGGGTCACCGTGGCCTGGCCTTCTCCCACCGCGCCGCGTCGTTCGGACTCGAGTCCCCCGACGCCTACGTTCGGCGGACCCGACGATCGGTGGCGCTGATCGCCCAGATCGAGAGTCGAGACGGCGTGGATGCCCTTCCTGCTCTGGTCGTCGGAGACGACTTCGACGCGTTCTTCCTCGGGCCGGCCGACCTCGCGGGCAGCCTCGGCCACCCCGGCGACGCCGACCACGCGTCGGTGCGGGACGCCCTCGAGGAAGCCGCGGAGATCATCCTCGGTCACGGCAAGGTGCTCGGCGTTTTCGCCCGGGACGCGCAGGACGCGTCCGACTGGCGTCGGCGGGGAGCCACGTTGATCGCCTCAGGCTCGGAGGCGACGCTGCTCGCCCGGGCGGCGCGAGAGGACATCAGCCGATTCGGAGCCGCTTCCGGCAATTCGGACCTGGATGCGGCGGCCCGGGCGGCCAACACGACGCGCAGTTCGCCGGCCGCGCTCCACACCTCGAACGGGGCCGGTCCCTCGCCTCGCGCCCGGGAACTCGTCCGGGGCGGGTACGACCTGCACGTGCATGTCGCACCCGACATCATTGCCCGCCGCATCGACGATGTCGGCCTGGCCCGCCGCTTCGCCGAGGTGGGCCTGGCCGGTTTTGTCCTGAAATCTCACTACACCTCAACGGCAGAACGCGCTTCCGTGGTTCGCGGCGTGGCCGCGGACGTCGACGTTCTCGGCTCCATCGTGCTGAACTCCACGGTCGGAGGTCTCAATCCCGGCGCCGTCGAAGTCGCCGCACGGTCGGCGGCCCGGGTCGTCTGGATGCCGACCTTCGACGCCGTGAACGAGACGGCGGGCCGGGTCCCGGCCGCCGCCGGCGCTCGCCTACCGGTGTGGGCGCAGATGCAGCATGACTTCCGGGCGGTCGGCGTGCCGACGCCGGAGGTGCCGGTGCTCGACGAGCACGGGCGTCCGCGACCGGAGTTGCTGGCCGTCCTGCGGGTGATCGCCCGGCACCAGCTGGTGCTGGCCACCGGCCACCTGTCGCGCAACGAGATCTTCGCCGTCGTCGAGGCCGCGGCCGAACTCGGTATCGCCGATATCGTCGTCACCCATCCCGAGTTTCCCTCGCAGGACCTGTCGGTAGCCGACCAACTCGAACTCGTCACCTACGGCGCGCTCCTGGAGCGCTGCCTGACGCCGTCGCTGGCCGGGCGCGTCAGTTTCGACCGTGTGATCCAAGCCACCCGAGAGACCGGTGTGCATAACACTTTCCTGTCCTCGGACCTCGGCCAGGCCCGGCACCCCCCGGTCGAGGACGGCCTGGCGCTGTTCGCCGATCGGTTTCTCGCGGCCGGGTTCAGCGACGAGGACGTGCACACCATGACCGTGGTCAACACCCGGCGGCTCGCGCATGGACGCGCGGCCGCCTCCGCCGGCAGGACCCGGCCAGAAAAGGAGTCATCATGACCGAAGATCTGTTTGCCCACGACGTCGCCCATGTGGGACACGTGGAACTGCTCACCCCCGAGCCGGAACAGAGCCTACGATTCTTCGTCGACCTGCTGGGTATGGAAATGGAGGCGCAGGACGGTGGCTCGGTGTACCTGCGCGGGTACGGGGACTACGAGCGGTACAGTCTCAAGCTCACCGAAGCTTCGGCCGCCGGGCTCGGTCACCTGGCGCTGCGGGCCAGCAGTGCGCAGGCCCTGCACCGACGGGTGGCATCCTTGGAGCGCTCCGGGCAGGGAATCGGGTGGATCGACGGTGATGTCGGGCACGGACCCGCCTACCGATTCAGCGATCCCGACGGTCATCTTTTCGAGATCTACCACGAGACCGAACGCTATGTACCCTCCGATGCGCTCACGCCGGTCCTGAAGAACCAGCCGCAAAGCTATACCGGCCGCGGTGTCTCGGTCCGCCGGATGGACCACATCAACCTGTTGACCCGGGACATCGCCACCAACCGCCGCTTCATCGGCGAGCACCTCGGTTTCCGGTTGCGCGAGAAAATCCAGTTGAACGACGGACGCGAAGGCGGCGCCTGGATGAGCCTCGGGCTCCTGGCGCACGAGGTCATCTATGTGCTGGAGGCCTATCCGACCCGGGGACGCCTGCATCACGTGGCCTTCTGCGTCGACAGCCGCGAAGAAGTGCTGCGCTCGGCTGACATCTTCCTCGACCAACGAGTGAACATGGAGGCGGCGCCCTCCAAACACACTGCGGCCCAGTCCTTCTACTGCTACGCGATCGAGCCGGGTGGCAACCGCATCGAAGTGACGACCGGCGGTTACCTGGTGTTCGACCCCGACCGGCCGCCGACCGTGTGGAGCGAGGCCGAGTATGCCCGCGGGCCGGCGTGGGGAGCCAAGCTGCCGGCCAGCTTCAACACCTACGGCACACCACTTTTCGACGGCACCGCCCTCGACGCGCCCTTGCAGAGCGCGGAGCGGGCCGGGGTCGGCGGGTGACACCTGATCGTCGGTCCTGAACCCGGCAGTGCGGCGCGCCGCGGCATCCCGCCACAGCGCGCGAATTCCATTCACCACCGCGGCGACATGCCGCGACAGGAGGTTCGTATGACCACCGAAGTGCTGACCGACAGATTGCAACTGCGTCGCCTGGCCTGGGCCGGAGTCGAGATTCGTCTGGGGGACACCCGGCTGCTGATCGACGCGCTGGAAAACGTCGAACACATGGCGCCCGTGCTGGGCCCGCCCAAGCGGCCGATGCCCCCCGTCGAGATTCCGGCCGGAACGCATGCGCTGATCTCGCACCTGCATCCTGATCACTACGACGAGGAGCTGCTGGTGCGGCTGGCGCTCACCGGGACAGTCGGTTGCCACACGCCGGCCGCGTCGACGCTGATCGCCGCCGGTATCCAGGCGATCCCCCAGGAGCTGGGTGAATCACGCCAGATCGGCCCGCTCACGGTCACCCCGGTTACCTCATTGGACTGGCGCGGCGACGATCAGGTCGCCTGGATCGTGGAAGGCGCCGGGGAGCGGATCATCCACTGCGGTGACACCCAGTGGCACGGCAGCTGGTGGCAGATCGCCAAGGATCACGGCCCGTTCGACGTCGCGTTCCTGCCCGTCAACGGGGTCGTCGCCCGCTTCGACGGTTACGACGCGTTGGTCAACGTCACCATGACGCCCGAGCAGGCCGTCGAGGCAGCGGTGGCACTGGGCAGCACCACCGCCTGCGCCATCCACTACGGCCTGTTCAACAACCCGCCGATCTACGTCGAGCAGACCGACATCGAACAGCGTTTCCGCACCGCCGCGCAAGCGCGCGGGATCACCGCACTGCTGCCCGATGCCGGGGATGCCGTGCCGATCCAGGCCCGCGCCGCACTCGTTTCGTGAACCGTCATGAACGCGGCTGACGCGGACGCCGGCCCGGAGCGTCGGCTGGTCGAGAGCGTCCGCCGGGGTGTCCGTTCCGCCGAGGAGACCACGGAGCAGGCACTCCAGGCCCTCGGCGATTCCGCCCCGCTGAACCTTCTCGTCGGGGAACCGATCCAGGAGGCACTGATCCACGCCCGGGCCATCGACCGGGTGCGGGACGCCGGCCGCCCCCTGGGGCCGCTGGCCGGGTTGCCGATCGTGGTGAAGGACAACATCGCAGTGGCCGGGCGGCCCCTCACCGGCGCGTCGCCAGCCCTTTCGGGGTACCGGCCGCGGCGCGGCGCGGGAAGTGTCGCCCGGCTGGTCGACGCCGGAGCCGTCGTGGTCGGGCAGACCAACATGCACGAATTGGCGATGGGCGTGACCAGCGACAACGGCATGCACGGCCCGGTCCGCAACCCGCATGATCCGACCCGGATGTCGGGGGGATCCAGCGGCGGCACGGCCGCGGCCATTGCCGTCGGCGCGGTCCTGGCCGGACTGGCGACGGACACGGGCGGTTCGGGTCGGATCCCCGCGGCCTGGTGCGGAATTCCTGGGTTCAGGCCGTCGGCGGGGCGATATCCCGGAGACGGCGTGCTCAACCTGTCCCGGACGATGGACTCCGTCGCGGTCATGACATCCTCGCTGGACGGCATGGCCCTGCTCGACGGAGTGCTCAGTGACGGCATGACGACCCCGAACCCAGCTGTGGAGCTCTCCGAGCTACGTCTGGGTATTCCGCGTAGGTGCTGGGATGACATCGCTGCTGACGTCTCCGCGGGCTGTGCGGAGGCGCTCGCCCGGTTCCGGACCGCGGGAGTGGCCCTGGTGCCGGTGGAACTGGAACCGGCCCTGGCGTTGAACCGGGAAGTCGACCTGCCGTTGGTCGCCCACGAGATTGTCGACTTTTGGTCTGTTTTCGCCGCGGACAAGTTGGACTGCGATGTGTCGGCGTTGGCGTTGCGGCTGGGGAGCCCGGACGTTTCCGAGCGCCTCGCGGCCTTCGCGGCCATGCCCAGGAGGACCGCCGTCGAGTACGCACGACTACTGGCCAAGGTCGGTGAGATCGGCGACTTCTACCAAGGGATCTTCGGCGGGCTTGGCCTCGGTGCGATCCTGTTTCCCACCGTGCCGGTCACCGCACCCCCGGTCGGCGCGACCACCGTCGAACTCCCCAGCGGTGAAACCGACATCTTCCCGGCCTTGACCGCGGCCGAGACGCCGGCCAGCCTGGCCGGCATTCCGGCGCTGACCCTCCCGGCCGGACAGGACGGCCGGGGGCTGCCCTTCGGATTGGAGCTTGACGGCCCGGCGGACAGCGACCGCCGGCTCATCGCCATCGGCCGGACCCTGGCGAAGCTGCTGCCGACAACTGCGAAAATTCCGGCGGTGAGCACCCGATGAGCGGCGTCGTCAGGGACTTGTTCGTCTACCCGGTCAAGGGTCTCAGCGGTCAGCCGCTGCCCGAGGTCGCGCTCGAGTCGGGCTGCGGGTTTCCCGGCGACCGGGCGTTCGCTCTGGCCCGGCCCGACGGTCGGTACGTGCCGGGCGAGCGACAGGCGCTGCCCAAGGACCAGTTCTTCATGTTGGCCATCAACGAGCGCCTGGCCGGGCTGCGCACCCGGCTCGCCCCGGGTTCGACGGATGCGCGCGTCTCGGTGCGTGAGCATGAGGTGCTCTCCTGCGATCTGGAAACGCCGGACGGCGTCGCCGCTTTCGAGGAACTGTTCGCTCGCGTCCTCGACCTTCCCCAGGAGCGGGGCCCGCTGCTGGCCCACGACCCGCCGCACCGGTTCACCGACGTGTCGGTCGTTTCGGAGAAGCTCATGAACGCCGTCTCCGTGATCAACCTCGCGTCGGTCCGGGACCTGGAACGACGGTCGGGCCGGGAGATCGATCCTCGTCGTTTCCGGGCCAACGTCTACGTCGACGGGCTGTCGCCTTTCAGTGAGCTCGACCTGGTCACCGAGCCCTTCACCAGCGGCGCCGAGGTTCGCCTGGGCGACATCAGCGCCACTGCGGTCCTCAACACCCGGCGTTGCGCGGCAACGGAAGTGAACCCGGCAACGGCCCGCCGCGACCTGCCCCTACCCCGGCTGCTGATGGAGCACTACGGCCACGCCGAGATGGGCGTCTATGTCAGCCTGACCAGCGGCGGGCTCCTCCGGCCCGGGGACCGGGTGACCTGGTGACCGGCACGACCGTCACCGGACCCGACCCCGGGCTGCACAGGTCGCTGCTCCCCCTCACGGCGCGGATCACCGGCAAGCGCATGGTGACCCCCGAAGCGTGTCGCTTCGAATTACACGCCGCCGACGGCGGCCCGCTCCCGCCGTTCGCCGCCGGAGCGCACATCAACATCGGCACCCCGCGCGGTGATGTGCGCTCGTACTCCCTGACCGACGACCCCGATGACAGCGGTGACCACTACGCGATCACGGTGCACCGCAACGGCAAAGGTCGGGGTGGATCGGTGAGCCTGGTCGACGACACCCAGGTCGGGGACCTGGTGCAGATCTCCGTACCGGCCAACGCTTTCGCCCTGAGCGACGCTCCCCGATACCTGCTCATCGCCGGCGGCATCGGGATCACCCCCATCCGCTCGATGTTCCGGTCGCTCCGCCGCAGGCAGGCGGACGTCCGGCTGCTCTACCTCACCCGCTCGCCCGGTCTCACCGCATACCTGGACGAGTTCACCGCACCCGACGTCGCCGGACAGGTGATCCTGCACCACAGCGACCTCCACGGACCCGTGGACCTGTGGCCCCACCTCGCCGCGCCGGGAAACACTCACCTGTACTTCTGTGGCCCCGCACCGTTGCTGGACGAAATACTGGCCTTGACGATGCACTGGCGACCCAGCGCGGTCCATTACGAACAGTTCTCCGGGGTGTCGGCGCTCGGCGGCACCAGCACGGCGTTCCAGGCCCGCTGGGACTCCACCGGCGAGATCATCGACGTCCCGGCGGATGTCACGTTTCTGGACGCCCTGCAAGCGGCCGGCAAACAGATTCCCAGCTCCTGCCGCACCGGTACCTGCGGAACCTGCCGCATCTCCCTGGTGTCCGGCGACGTCGAACACCGCGACCTCGTGCTGACCGCGGATGAACGACGAACCGCGGTGATGCCGTGCGTCTCCCGGGGCACCGGACCGCTGATCTCGGTCGACCTGTGATCCACCTCCAGTCCGGGTGAAGACAGCACCCGCGTCCACCCCACACCGAAGGGCCCACGATGAACACCTACCAGAGCCTGCTGGACAGCGTCACCGACCCCGGCGGTCGCGAGATCCTCGATCCGGCGACCGGCGAGGTGGTCGGCCGCGTCGCCGCCCAGTCCACGGCCGACCTTGACCGCGCCATCGCCCGCGCTCGTGCCGCCCAACCTGCGTGGGGTGCCCGCGCCGATCAGGACCGCATCGACACGCTGCTGCGGGCCGCCGACGCGATCGCGGCCTCCGCCGAAGGCCTCGCCGAACTGCTGTCCCGGGAACAGGGAAAGCCCCTCAACGGCCCGAACGCCCGCTTCGAGGTCGGCGCCTGCGTCTCCTGGATCCGGGCCACGGCGGCCACCCGGCTGCCCGTGGAGACCGTGGTCGACGACGCGGACACTCATGCAGAATTGCACTACCGCCCAGTGGGTGTGGTGGGCGCGATCGGTCCGTGGAACTGGCCGATGATGATCACGGTGTGGCAGATCGCCCCGGCCCTCCGCATGGGCAACACGGTGGTGGTCAAGCCGTCGGAGTGCACACCGCTGAGCGTGCTGGCCCTCGTGCACGTCATCAACGAGGTGCTTCCCGCCGACGTGCTCACGGCGGTGGCCGGTGGCGGGGACCTTGGTGCGTTCCTGTCCGGCCACCCGGGTGTCGACAAGCTGATGTTCACCGGCTCCACCGCCACCGGGCAGGCCATCATCAAGAGCTCGGCCGACACCGTGAAGCGCCTGACCCTGGAGCTCGGCGGCAACGACGCCGGCATCGTCCTGCCCGACGTGGACCCCAGGGCGATCGCGCAGGATGTGTTCTGGGGCGCCTTCATCAACACCGGCCAGACCTGCGCCGCCCTCAAGCGCCTGTACGTGCACACCGATGTGTACGACGACGTCTGCGCGGCGCTCGTCGAGGTCTCGAAGAGGATGCCCATGGGTCGGGGGCTGGACGAGCAGAACGTGCTGGGCCCGCTGCAGAACCGCGCGCAGTACGACATCGTCGCGCGCTTGGTCGACGCGGCGCGCGACGCCGGCGCCAGGATCCTCGTCGGCGGCGACCCCGACAACACTGCCGTCGGGCACTTCTACCCGATCACGCTGGTCGCCGACGTGGACGACGACAACCCGTTGGTGGCCGAGGAACAGTTCGGTCCCGCGCTGCCCATCGTGCGCTACGACGATCTCGACCAGGCCGTTTCGATGGCCAACGCCCTGGATGTGGGTTTAGGTGCTTCCGTGTGGAGCAGCGACCGGCAAGCGGCGCGCGCTGTGGCCGCCCGCCTGGAGGCCGGTACCGTGTGGATCAATTCGCACGGCGGCGTGCATCCGATGATTCCCTTCGGTGGTGTCAAAAAGTCGGGGTACGGGCTGGAGTTCGGCGTGGAGGGCCTGAAGTCGGTCGCGGTGCCGCAGGTGATCAACGGCTGAGCTGTACCGACCACTGATCGAAAGACTGCCAGGCCAGGCCGGTGTGGTGCGCAGCGGATTCGGAAAGGGGCGTCGATGGCGGTCTGGGACGTCACGCGCCTGCCGGCGGCCGACCAGTTCGACTACTGGCACGAGGTCATCTGCCGGGCGTTCGTCCCGCTGATTCCACTCCGGGATCCCACCAACGTCGGGTTCGCGGCCAGGGTCGAGACCCGACTGATGGCCGACGTCAACCGCGCGCGGATCTTTTCCCAACCGCAGGCCACGAATCACGGCCCGCGGGAGGTCGCGGCCACCGACGGGGCGTTCTACTTCGTCAACCTGCAGCTCGCCGGGCGGTGCCACGCGCGTCAGGGCGCAGCGGACTCCGTAGTCGAGCCGGGCCAGTTCGTCGTGGTCGACACCACGGAGCCCTTCTATTTCGACTTCGACGCCGAGTGGCAGATGCTCTCCTTCCGGGTGCCCCACGACCTACTGGGGGCCCGGTTGGCCGGCCGGTCGATACGGACGGGCGTCGGCCTGGGCGCCAGTGGCGCCGCTGCGGCCGTGACCGCCCTGATGCAGGCGTTGTGGCAGGTCGAGGAGACCACCGACCGGAGCGCACTGCGAGATCTGGAGCAGGCGTTGGCTTCTGCCGTGGCGGCGGCCACCGCCGTCCCTGCCGACGGCAGCGCGGCTCTGGCCCGTGCCGCGCTACGGACGGCCATCGTGCAATACATCCGGGACCACCTGACCGACCGTTCGTTGTCGGTCACCACCATCTGTCGGCGCTTCGCCATCTCTCCCCGGACCCTGCACAACGTGTTTGCGGGGTCCGAGGATTCTTTCGCGGCCACGGTTCGGGCTCTCCGCCTGGACAGTTGCGCCGCGCTGATCGCCGATCCCCGGGAACGCCGGACCATCACCGACATCGCCGCCGTGCACGGCTTCGGCGACCCGACCTCGTTCAGCCGCGCCTTCCGGCGACGCTTCGCCGCGAGTCCCCGAGAACTGCGGGAAAGCCGCGCAGCTGATCCGGAAGGAGCCCGCGGTCCGGACCGGGACCGAACCGGGCCGCCGCCGGCATCGGATCCCCAGTGCGCGAACTGCACGGAAGTCCTGCGTCCACAGCCAGGACACCCTGCTGTCGGGTAGCCGACACTGGGTGGACATTCCCCATACCGCCGAGATGGCGCGCCAGCGAGGAGGCCCGCGATGACCGTTTCGTTCACGCTCAGCCCGGAGCAGGAGCAGCTCAAGGCGGGTGCACGTGCGTTCGCGCAGGAGCACCTGCGCGATCACGCCGCCGCCGTTCGGGCCGAACCCGACCCGCTGACCCGGGCGTTACTGGCCCGACCGATCTTCGAGAAGGCCGTGGTGGCCGGATTTCTCAAGGGCTTCATTCCGGTACCGTTCGGTGGGGCGGCTTCCAGCGGCGTCGACGCGGCCATCTTCATCGAGGAGTGGGCGGCCCTGAGCCCGGACTTCGTCATCTCGATGGCGGGTCCGCTGATCGCGTTGGCCCCGGTGTACGAGGCCGGGACGCCCGAGCAGATCGAGCGGTTCGTCCGGCCGTTCCTGGCCGATTCCGGTGCGCCGGTGGCCGCGATGGCGTACAGCGAGCCCGGGGGGAGCGCCAACTTCGACGCCGAGTCTCCCGCCGAGGGCACCAGGACCACCGCCGTGCCCGACGGCGACGAGTGGGTGATCAGCGGGCGCAAGGCCTGGGCGTCGCACCTTTCCGGGTGGGACGGCGGCGGCCCCGACGTGATGACCATCGTGTGTCGCACCCCCGGCGGCATCTCGCTGATCGTCGCCGAGCGTGAGCACCTGGTCGGCCGGATCGAGGTCGAGGAGCACTACGACCTGCCGGGCCTGCGCGGTTGCCTCACCTCCCGGGTCCGACTGCGCGATGTCCGGGTGCCCCGGGGGAACCTGATCGGTGCGGAAGGCCAGGGCGTCGCGCTGACTCGGAGCGCATTCGTGGGCAGCGGCGCGTCGATCGGCACGTTCGCCGTGGCGGCCATGCGTGCGGCCTTCGACGTGGCCTACCGCTTCGCCCTGACCGAGAAGCGGGGCGGCGCGGTGCCCATCATCGAGCATCAGGCCGTGTCCGATATTTTCGCTGACGCCAAGGGCAAGATCGAGGCGGTCCGTCTGCTCAGCTGGCGCGCACTGGACGCCGTCCTGTCACAACACCCGGCCGCGTTGGAGCTGGCCCTGCACGCGAAGATCTACGGCTCCGAGACCGGCGTGGACGTCATCAACGACCTGATCAAAGTCGTCGGTGTGTCGGCCTACGACCGGAATTACCCGATCATGGACTTCCTCGCCGATGCGCTGGCCTACCCGATCATCGAGGGCAGCAACATCGGGGTCCGTCGCCGGCAGCTGCACGAACTGTTCCGCAGTCCCGGATACGACCCGCTGGCCGCATCGGGTATGGCCTGACCGCCGTTGATCACGAGTTGAGCTGCATCGCCGGACCAACGCCGTTTCGTGGTCGCGGCTCACATATGTTAAGACGATTGATCATTGGTGCGGTGGGCTCGTGTCAACGGATCGCGCCAGGCTTGGCGTCGGCACGTCCTTTTGATGTTAGCGCGTTTGCCTTGCCGGACGCTGCGCCAAGCGTGCTCTGATGAGCCGGTCGAGGGTGCGCCAGGCCGGGGAGGCGTCATTGACGAATTCCTGGATGAGGTCGGCTATCGGGTCGGCTCGATCCGGGATCGGTAGCTCGCCGCTGGGGTAGCGGGCCCGCGTGGCATCGGCGATGCGATCAGCCAGGTCGCGAAGGCGCGAGTCGGATGGGTCAAGGTCGCGCGCGGCGTCGTATTCGCGGTAGATAGCCTGCACCCCCTGTTGGGTCTTGGCCTCGTGTTGATCGGCGAGCAACTGTTGAGCGATGTCGGGGTGGGTGGCGAACAGGAGGACCCAAAGTTCGGACTCCATGTCTATCCATTGTTGGCTGAGTCCGATGTCGCCCAGTGTTTTCAGGTAATGGGGGACGCCGGGTGGGAGAAGACTGGTGGCTCTGGCGGCCAGTTCGTGTAATCGAATCCGTGTGTCCTGCAATTCTTGGATGCGACGGTCCAAACGGAGTTGTATGTCGCGAAGAGCGGCTTGGAGATGCATGGGGGTGGCGGTCAGCACGCGCTGAATGTCAGCAAGGGGCACGCCGGCGGCGCCCATGGTTCGGATCTTGATCAGCGTGGCGGCATCGTGGGCGGTGTATCGGCGGTATCCAGACTGGTCTCGTCCAGGCTCGGGCATGATCCCCTTGGCGTGGTAGAAGCGGATGGTTCGCGCCGGGACACCGGTATGGCGGGCGAGCTGCCCGATCGTCAGCATTGCTCGGTCCCTCCCGGTTGTTGACCTTCCAGTAGATGGAACGTTGACCATGGTGCCATGGATGATGAACTGAAGATGACACCGCTGGGCCAACGTGACCGGGACGTGCTTCGCGATCTGGCCGACGCCGGGAACGAGGCGGCCATGGACCGGCTGGCCGATCTTGCCGAGGAACGGGACGACCTGGAGGAGTTGTCAGGGCTGTTGGACGAAGGAAATACTCGGGCTGGCCTCTTTTTGACGCGTCGGGCCGTCGCCGGAAGGGATCTTCGTCGGCTGCAGGAACTCAGCGACGCTGGGTCGGAGGACGCCGAGTTTGCGTTGGATCAGTTCCTTCGTTGACCATGACCCATAGGTCATCTGGCGAGATTCTTTTCCTCCCGTCGCAAACCCACCCGCGAAAGCAATGACAGCAGAACAACTATGGCGACCGGTCCACCGGCTACTCGATCGCCGGTCCGAGTAGACGCAGATCGACCACGTAGTCCAGGACCGTTTCAGCGGCGTTCGACTGTGGGTCGACGATTGGATCGTCTGCCCATTTGCGGATCCGCGGCACTTCGATGAGTTCGACGACCTCCCCGGCGTAGCCCTCTGCGACACGCCTGCCCTTGCGCCCCTTGACCATGTGTCGGATCAACGCACGTCGCTCGATCTGCACGGATCCCACAGACCAGTCCGCCCGAACGTCGGGGAGGTCGAACGCCTCGAATTCATAGTCAGCCAGCACGTGGAGGGAACAGCGAACGGTCACCGTCAACCCGGCGACCTCGTCAACAAAGATATTGGTGGTACTGGCGAGGAACCGTAACGATCCCGACGTTAGGAGAAATTCGGACCCGATGCGTGCGGATCGACCGTCACCATTGCCAGCGAGGACATCTCGAACCGCACCAGCCACACCGGTGACGTCATATCGGTAGCCGTAGGGGACTCCCGACTCCGCCAGCACGACACCGGCCGATCGCGAGCCGTCCGCGATCTTCACCTTTGTGCAAGTCGCCGCGACACCGGTAGACAGCAATGAAGAGCCCGGCGTCAGCTCGTCAACCTGGCCGTCCTGAACGAGCCACTGCGGCAAGTAGGTCCACATGACCACATCGTCCTACACGCCGCCACCCGGGTGACTTTTGGTTAAACGGTGTACAGGAATCCGTCGATGTCCGGCTGAGATCAATCCGCCAGGCGCTGCATGACAGCGGGCGCGGTGGTCGCATCCACGCGACATCGATCAAGAGTGTCGCCTGTAGGCGACATATAGGTGCATCTACGACTACCTCTGCGTGCACTACGCCATCCGTCGGCTGATACACGCTGTCGCAACAGATTCCGTAAAAAACCCGGACCGGCTTTCACCCGATCCCTACGGGCCGCTCGGCGACCACCGCCAGCCACCCGGGTTTTCCCCTGACACCCTCACCGACTCCAGCTACTGCGTCACCGATGAGATCCCGGCGGAATTGCTATCAGCCCGCACCCACGGCGCCAACCCCAGAGTCGTCAAACGCAGAATGTTCGCCTACCAGGTCAAACACCCCCACCACCGCGGTGCACCACCGGTCACCTCGCAACTCGCCATCGTTAGAGCTGAAGTAAACGTATTGCGATAAGTCTGGATTAGTCAGGCGCGAACCAGACCCATCTCAAGTCCACCTGGCTTCCGTCTCTCATAGAGGTGTGAATAAGTTGCCGTGCCGATCGATGACGGTCGGGCTGATAATCGATTTCAGCTGGAGCACGACGATGATCAGCGTCAGCAGCAGACCTAATCCAATCAGCAGCCTCTGCATCCGCCGCTGACGCTTGGCTTGCTCTGTCGCAGGAGGCGGGTAGCGCTCACCGTCGACGACCATGACAGGAGTCTAGTTGTTGTCACCCGGGACGTTGGTGGGACGCCCCCCGGGGAGCAGTTCCCGGGGATGGGTGAGGGTCTCCTGGTGAGGTGTGAAGCGACCAGGCATCCGCACCACTTAGCCTGGATCCACCGATCTGGGTCTGATGGCGTGCCCGTCTGGCCGAGTTGA
>CAXUHA010000036.1:0-43104 GCA_964250735.1 uncultured Nakamurella sp.
ATCGTCGTCGACGACGAGGACCGGGAGAACGAGGGCGACCTGATCTTCGCCGCCGAACTCGCCACTCCCGAACTGGTCGCCTTCACCGTCCGGCACTCGTCCGGCCTGATCTGCGTACCCCTGACCGGCGAGGACTGCGACCGCCTCGGGCTGCCGCCCATGTTCCACGTCAACCAGGACCGCAAAGGCACCGCCTACACCGTCTCGGTCGACGCCAAACACGGGGTGACCACCGGAATCTCCGCGACCGACCGGGCGTGGACGATGCAGGTGCTGGCCGACCGGTCGACCACCGCGGAGGATCTGACCCGACCGGGGCATGTCTTGCCGCTGCGCGCCCGGGAGGGTGGCGTGCTGGTCCGGCCCGGTCACACCGAAGCCGCCGTCGACCTGGCCAAGCTGGCCGGCCTGCGACCGGCGGCCGGCATTTGCGAGATCGTCAGTCAGTCGGACGTGGGCGAGATGGCGCGTCTGCCGGAACTGCGGGAATTCGCCCTGGCGCACGACCTGGCCCTGATCTCCATCGCCGATCTGGTCGCCTACCGGCGCGCCCGGGAAGTCCAGGTCAGAAAGGTCGCCGACGCACGGCTGCCGTTGCCGCAGGGCGACTTTCGGGCGGTCGGCTACCTGAGCCGGGTGACCGGGCGGGAGTTGGTCGCGCTGGTGCACGGCGATATCGCCGACGGCGACGACGTGCTGGTCCGCGTGCACTCCGAATGTCTGACCGGCGATGTCCTCGGCTCGCTGCGCTGCGACTGCGGTCCGCAGTTGCACGCCGCGCTCGACGCCGTCGTCGCCGAAGGCCGTGGGGTGGTCCTCTACATCCGCGGGCACGAGGGCCGGGGCATCGGCCTGCTGGACAAACTGCGGGCCTACGAGCTGCAGGACGCGGGCGCGGACACGATCGACGCGAACCTGGCCCTCGGCTTGCCCTCCGACTCGCGGGAGTACGGGACCGGCGCGCAGGTGCTGGCCGACCTGGGCATCAAGTCGATGCGGCTGTTGACCAACAACCCGGCCAAACGGGCCGGGCTGGAAGGCTACGGCCTGCACATCCTGGGCCGGGTGCCACTGGCGGTGTCGGTCAATCCGGAGAACCTGAAGTATCTGACCACCAAGCGCGACCGGATGGGCCACGACATCGAGGAACTCGGACATGCCTGAGCCCAAGATGGCCGTGGCGTCGGGTCGGGTCGCCGAGGGGAGGCCGGGGTGAGCGGCGAGGGACGGCCCGAGCTGACGGTGCCCTCTGCACCCGGATTGCAGGTGGGGGTGGTGTCCACTGCCTGGAATTCCGCCCTGACCGACATCCTGGTGGAGCGGGCCCTGGCCGTCTGCGCACAGGCCGGAACGGCGACGCCGACGGTCGTCCGGGTTCCGGGAGCGGTCGAGCTGGCGGTGGTCGCGCAGCAGTTGGCCTCCGATCATGACGCGGTGATCGCCCTCGGCGTGGTCATCCGCGGCGGTACACCGCATTTCGACTACGTCTGCGATGCGGTGACGGCCGGGTTGACCAGGGTGGCGTTGGATTCCGGGGTCCCGGTCGGCAACGGCGTGCTGACCTGCGACACCTGGGCCCAGGCCGACGCCCGCAGCGGGCGGCCGGGAGCAGCCGAGGACAAGGGCGGCGAGGCGGCGGCGGCGGCGCTGGAGACCGCGCTGGTGTTACGCAGATTGCGGGGTGCCGGGAGCGGGATGGGATTCGGACGATGATGTGGCGGCAGTGATGGTGGCGGGGTGATGATGGGGTCGGGAGCGTTGACGGCGCGGCACGCCCGCCCGGCGAGGACATCGGAGAGCGGAGCAGAGTGCGGGTGATCACGGAATGAGCGCCCAGGGTCGGCCGGCAGGACCGCCGCTGCTGGTGGTGCGGCCGCGCCGTATCGCCATCTACGCCGGTATCTCTGCCTCGATGGTGGTGGCCGCCATGGTGGTGGTCGGGATTCTGCTGCACAACACCAACGACGGAGTCTCGTTCGAGGTGTCCGACCAGATCGGGCTGGCCGGGCTCGGGGTGTTGATCGGCATCGCCATCCTGATGATGGCCCGACCCACCCTCACCGTCTACGAACAGGGTCTGCTGGTCCGGAACATTCTCGGGGAGAACTTCTACCAGTGGCCGCTGATCTATGGGATCTCCTTCCCGCAGGGCGCCCAGTGGGCGTTGCTGCGGATGCCCGACGACGAAACCCACCCGGTGATGGCCATCCAGCTCCTCGACCGCGGGCGTGCCGTCGAATCGCTGCGGGCGGTTCGCGACCTGCACGCCAGATTTGCGCCGCCCCCGCCTTCGCAGACCCTTCCCGACGAGAAGGAGATGCGGTTGCTCGAGGAGCAGGAGAACAACCGGCCGCTGGGACGGTTGGAGATCATCGACCGGGTCAAGGCCGCGCAGGGGAAAAAGCCTCCGTCGACGAAGTGACCCATGGTGCGCGAATGTCCGTGGCCATGCTGGCACCGGTCGCCTGGCGGACGCCGCCACGGCACTACGGCCCCTGGGAACGGGTCACCAGTTTGCTGACCGAAGGTCTGGTCGCCCGCGGGGCGGACGTCACACTGTTCGCGACCCTGGACTCGGTCACCGCCGCGAAACTGCGTGGCACCAGCCCGCACGGCTACGCCGAGGACCCGTCGATGGACGGGCGGGTGTGGGAGGCATTGCACGTCTCGAACGCCCTGGCGGCCTCGTCGGACTTCGACATCCTGCACAACCAGATGGACTGGCTGCCGCTGGCCTTCGCGGCCCACTGCGTGGCCCCGATGGTGACGACGATCCACGGGTTCTCCGGCCCGGGCATTCTCCCCGCGTACCGCACGGCCCATTCGGCGTACGTGGCGATCTCCGACGCCGACCAATCACCCCATCTGGACTACGCAGCGACCATCCACCACGGGGTCGACCTGGCTGAGCTGCCGTTCACGGCCGACCCGGGTGACGACCTGGTCGTGTTCGGCCGCATCCACCCGGACAAGGGCACCGCGGAGGCGATCCGCATCGCCAAGGCCGCCGACCGGCGTCTGGTCATCTGCGGCATCATCCAGGACCACGACTACTTCGCCGAGCAGGTCGAGCCGCACATCGACGGTGACCGGGTCCGCTTCCTCGGTTCCGTCGGACCCGTCCAGCGGGCCGAGGTGCTCGGGTCGGCCGCGGTTCTGCTCCACCCGATCGACTTCGACGAGCCGTTCGGCCTGTCCGTGGTGGAGGCGTTCGGCTGCGGCACCCCGGTGGTCGCCTTCCGTCGCGGCTCGATGATGGAGGTCGTCGACGAAGGAGTCACCGGGTTCGTCGTCTCAGGTGTCGACGAGGCCGTGGCCGCCGTCGACGCGGCGGCCGGCCTCGACCGGGCGGCGGTGCGGGCCCGGGCCGAGGTCAGGTTCGGCGTCGACCGGATGGTGGAGCAGTATCTGCGCGTCTACCGGCAACTGATCGGGTCACCCGGGGACCGGTGACATGGCCGCGATCAGCTCGTCCAACGGTGCGAAGGCCACCGCGATGCGAGCGTCGCCGACGCCGTAGGGGAGCCACAACCGTCCGTCGTGCACCAGACCACCGCACGAGTACACGACATTGGGCACATAGCCGTCCCGTTCACCGGCCGTGCCCTGCAGCAGGGGCTGCTCCAGACGGCGGATCACCCGGCCCGGCGTCTTTAGGTCCAGCAACATGGCGCCGATCCGGTACACCCGCATCGGCCCGACCCCGTGCGTCAGCACCAGCCAGCCCTGCGGTGTTTCCATCGGCGGCCCACAGTTGCCGACCTGCACGGTTTCCCACGGCTGCTGCGGCGGCTGGATCATCTCCGCCGGGCCCCAGCACCGCCCGTCGGCCGAGGAGGTGAGGTAGTTGCTCTCCCCGTCGGATCGGCACAGCGCCCAGTGTCGCCCACCGATGACGCGCGGGAACAACGCCATGCCCTTGTCCCGGGCGGCCGGGCCGGCCAGTCGATGCGACTGGAACACCCGAAGGTCGGAACTGGTCAGCAGCCGCGGGGCGACATGACGGCCGTCGTAGGCGGTGTAGGTCGCCCGGTACTGGGCGACCTCGCCGCCTGTGCCGTCCCCACCGCCGTCCCCGCCGCCGGCGCCGGTGACGAATCTGACGAACCGGGCGTCCTCGATCCCGTTCGTCTCCTCGGCGGCGGTCGGCATCAGGGTGCGGGCACTGAGCTCCACATCGGCCGGAAATTCGACCTCGTAGGGGGAGGCGGCCAGCTGCCGCAGCAGGTCGGCGGTGGCCTGACTACTGCGGCGACCGATGACGTCCTGTTCCGCGTCCACCAGCGCCCGCCCGAGCTGCTGCCCGGTGAAGGTCGCCGGCAGGGCGGCGAGTACGGCATGACCCAACTCGTCAATCCGCCCGTGGTCGGCCATCACCGCACGCAGATGTTCGTGTTCCCAACGCCCGACCCGGCTGGTGCCCACCGCCGGGGCCGACCTGGGCTCGAACGCCCACCGCGGGCCGGGGCCGATGATCGCGGAGGCGAACCCGATGGACGACAGGTGACCCTCGCCGATACACCGCAGACTGACCGCGACCCTGAGCTGGTCGCCGTCCAGGCCGGTCTGGTCGGGGGCCGGCACTGCGCTGGGATTGCACAGGGCCGCACCTTCGACGGCGAATTCCGCGGTGAAGCTGGCCCCCAGCACCATGGTCCGGGCCGGAGTCAGTGGTGCCCCGTCGCTGATTCGGTAGCTGAGCTCGGCCACGTGCCGGGCCAGCATGGCCGCATAGTCGCGGTGCCGGTCGCCGAAGTCCTCCACCAGAGCGGCGGCCATGCGTTCCACCTGCGACTCGGGGAGCGCCAGCACCCGCTCGACCACCGCTGCCGCCCGGGACCGACCGGAGAGCAACTCCTCGCCGGGGAGGAAGAGTCGGGCGACGACCCGCTCGGCGGAGGGGAGGAGCTGCGCGTCGACGTGCCGCATGATCGTCGAGGCTCCCCAGACGTCAGTCACACGTCCCATTCGATCACAGGTACCGGTGGACGACCGGCGTATGGACCAGCGGCGACGCCGGTCAGCCCGGGACGCCGAGGCGCCGGGCGTGTTGAGCGGTGGACAGGACGGCCAGGGTCGACTCTGCGCCCTGGTTCAGATTGCGACCGCCCTGCTGCAGCCCGTCGAATCCGCCGCCGCGATGGTCGACCATCGGCGTGTCGGCGTCGTTGTGGCCGGCGAACCAGGCCCAGGCCAAGCCGACCCCGGCGGTCCAGCGCGGATCCCGGCTACCCTCGGCCGCCCGAGCGCAGGCGTCGGCCAACGCGGCCACCTCGATGGGCTGCTGGTCGAAGGCCGGCGATCGATCCCCGGGGCCACGGCCACCCACCGGGGTGACGGACAGATGACCGTCCACCGATTCGGTCCGCAACAAGAAGTCCAGCAGGTGGAATGCGTGGGCCAACGCCGCCGGGTCCGGCAGTTCGGTGCCGGCCAGCAGGAGGGCCTCGACGAGCGACCCGTTCGCATACCGCAGCCGGTCCTCCGGCCACGGCCAGTCCGCGGTCGGCAATTCCGCGCCGGATCGCTCGGACATGATGACTGCGGTGGAGTCGCGCAACAGTTCCCGCGCGCTGATCTCCTCGGGTCGAGCCCGCAGCAACTCGCCGGCGCCCAGCGCGGCGAACGCCATCGCGTGCAGATGCGGAGACCGGGATCGGGCCAGGGTGCGGAATCCGAGCAGCGAGCGTCCCCGCATCGCCGCCGTCGGCGCCTGGGCGGCGGCCACGCCCAGCCCCCAGAGGGCCCGCCCCCACCAGTCGCCCAACCCCGGGCTGTCCGTCCAGCGGCCGGCACTGTTCATCCGGTTGTGGCAGGTGCCGTTGGGCTGCACGGCCGCGAGGGTGAAATCGAGGTAGCGGCGGCCCAGCCGGCGGAGGATCGGCGATGCGTCCGGTTCACGGCAGAGGACGATCAGACCGCGGGCGATGTCGTCGACGCAGTAACCGTGGTCGCGGCGGGGATCCGAGTACCAGGCGTGCTCGAACAAGCCCCGCTGATCGGACATCCGGATGAGGTGGTCGTACACGGGCCCGGCGGCCACGCCGGCGATCGTCACGCCGCGACTCTGGCCCTGATCAGTTGATCGGCCAGGTCGCGGTATCGGCCGGCCACGGCCGGCCACAGCAGTTCGGAGCGGCTGGCCAGGGCCGCTCTGGTCATGCCGGCGGCCTGACCTCGATGCGTGAGCAGGGTGCGCAACGCCTGGGCCATGGCGGCCGGGTCACGGTGCGGCACGACCAGCCCGGCGCCGTTGCCCAGCAGCTCGACCGCATGCGGGAATCTGGTCGCGACCACCGGCTTGAGGGCGGCAACCGCCTCGATCAACACCCCGGACGTCACCTGGTCCATCGAATCGTAGAGAAGCAGGACCACGTCGGCCGCGTCGACCAACCGGGCCAGCTCGTCCGCACCTCGATACCGGCTGTCGAAGGTGACCGTGCCGTCCAGACCCAACCGGCGGACCTGTCGGCCGAGCCGCTCGCGGTAGGCCTCGCCCTCGTGCAACAGAACCTTGGGATGCGTCTGGCCGGCCACCAGGTACCGGGGGGCCAGATCTTGCAACGCCGCCATCGCCTCGATGCCCCACTCGATGCCCTTGCCGGGGCCGATCAGGCCCCAGGTCAGCACGGTCGGCCGGCCGGTTCGGACCAGCGGCGACCGGCCGGCTCTGACCGCCGGGGCCCCGTGCGCGATGACGCTGACCTTCCTCATGTCGACGGCATACCCGGTGGCCAGTCGCTCGCGCGCGGTCTCCGTCATGGTCACCACGGCATCGGCCAACCGGGCGACGTCCTCCAGCACCGTGCGCTGGTGGGGGCTCGGCGCGGTCAGCACGGTGTGCAGCACGACGATGGACGGGACGGTCAGGGCAGCGAGCAACTCCAGAACCTCATCGCCGTCGGTACCGCCGTAGACGCCGTACTCGTGCTGCACGATGACGACGTCGGTGGTGCCCAACCGACGCGCGGCCAGCTGCGGGCCGCCGGGGTCCCCGGCCACGAGGTCGCCGACCACATCGGGGTCGAACGCGCCCGGCTGCGGGAGGTCGAGCAGGCGGATCACCGCGCCGGTGTTGCCGTCGACGTCCAGCAATTCCCGACGTAGCGAGGCGGTGAACGTGGCCAGACCGCACATCGTGGGCGGATAGGTACTGACAAAACCAAAGTTGGTCGTCACAGCAGGCGGCCTTTCTTCGAGGTGGCACGCACCGCCGAACGGACCTGTCAGCGTGCGCAATGCCGAGCTGGTGATCACCGTGCCGGACGCGTCCCCGCGAGCCGACCGATCGCGGGGCAGCGGCCCGGTCGGGCGGTGGGGCAGGCCGATCCAGCCGACCTGACGGCCGACCGCTCAGCGGACCTGCGGAGCCATGAACGAACGTGATCGAGAGCGGAGCAACCGGTCGATCGGATCACGCGTCCGGCCCAGATTCTACCGCGCCGTTCGGCCCTTGCGAACGCATTGTCGCGACCGTCACGCATACGGCGGGCCGGGGACGCCTCCCGGGACCGTGTTTTCCCGGGACACAATCTGTCCGGCGTAAGGTGAGGTGCATCTCGGTCATCCGCATTCTCACCGCCAACTCGACACGATTCTGATCGTGATCGCCGACTGCCTGACCCAGGGGGATGCATGACTCTCGATGAGATGAATCAACGTTTCAGAGTGATCGAAGACATGTGGAAAGTCGGCTCGGCGCAGGACCAGGAAGATTATCTGGCCGAGTTGACCGAGATGAAGCTCGAGCTGGCCAAGATCACCGGAGCGGAGGCCGACAGCGCCCTGTGGCTCCGCCGGACGGTCGACCGCCTGTCCCGGAACATCTCCGTGGCCCAGGCCCGCATCTGATCCGAGCATGCGATGTCCGAGAGCACGTTGATGTCCAAGAGCACGTTGATGTCACTGTGGCGCGCTGCGCCGGCCCAGACTTTCGCCCGGACCGGCGCCCGGCTCGTCCGGTACCAGCGAGAACTCACGGAACGCCGCCTGTAACGCTTGCAACCCATCGCGGAAGGCCGCGGCGTGCGGTCCCAGGTCGGGCAGCGCGGCGTGGAGCAGGCCGGCCAGGGCGGTGATGAGGGTCCGGGCCTCGTCCAGGTCCCGGTGTGATGGATCGGCCGGGTCTTCGGCGGACAGGCCCAACTGTTCGGCGGCGGCGGACATCAACATGACGGCGGCCCGGCTCACCACCTCGACGGCCGGAATGTCGATCAGGTCCCGGTCGGCGAAGTGGTCGGGGTGCTCGGGTTCGGGCTGATCCTGCGGCGTTGGTGGTGGGGTGCTCACACCGTGTAGAGTGTCAGGCGCGACCAGCCCCTGTTTAGGTGGGGGCCCGGTTCCTGCGTGAGCAGGGACCGTCCCGGTCAGCCGCCTGCGGGCGGTCGAACGGGAAAGCACAAGTGGAGTCCGACTCCCACCCGAGTATGCAGCGCATCGCCGAGCGATCGACGTGCACGTGCGGCCGGGTCCCGGTCCATCGATCTGGTGTCGGTGGGGCACGCCCTGCGATGGGTGGGTTGACGGGTCGTTTCGGGCTCCGCGTGTTCACGCCGCGGGGCCTTGCCCATCTTCAGGGCTCCTCGGGGCGGGCACGAGCCAGTGCCGTGTGGGCGAATGTTCGCACGGCAGGACCGCACTACCTCACCGCAGGTACCCAGGAGGATTCAATCAGCGTCGAGCCACGTATCAACGACAGGATTCGCGTTCCAGAAATTCGTCTCGTCGGAGCAGCCGGGGAACAGATCGGCATCGTCTCCGTCACCGAAGCACTTCGGATGGCCCAGGAGCAGGACCTGGACCTGGTCGAGGTGGCGCCGGAAGCACGACCACCGGTGTGCAAGCTCATGGACTACGGCAAGTTCAAGTACGAGAGTGCGCAGAAGGCCCGCGAAGCCCGTCGTAATCAGGTCCTGACGGTCATCAAAGAGATGAAGCTCCGTCCAAAGATCGACTCGCACGACTACGAGACCAAGAAGGGTCACGTCGAGCGGTTTCTCAAGGCCGGGGACAAGGTCAAGGTCACGATCATGTTCCGGGGGCGCGAGCAGTCCCGCCCGGAACTCGGGTTCCGTTTGTTGCAACGCCTGTCGGGCGATGTGGCCGAGCTGGGATTCGTCGAGAGTGCACCGAAGCAGGACGGCCGGAACATGATCATGGTGCTGGCCCCGCACAAGACGGTCCGGGCCAGGCCGGTCGCGGCGCCGGCCCCGGCGGGCGCCGCGGAGTAACGGCACGGCGCTGGTGGGCGGCCACCACCGGGCCGCCCGCACCGACGCCCCGCGGCACCATCAGTTGTTTTCAGAGCACGTCCAGCACGAACACCTACAGCAGAGGAACGTCATGCCCAAGAACAAGACCCACTCCGGGATCAAGAAGCGGGTCAAGGTCACCGGCACCGGAAAGATCATGCACCAGGGGTCCGGCAAGCGTCACAACCTGGAGAACAAGTCCACCAAGCGTGTGCGGCAGATGGATTCCTCGATGCAGATCGCCGCCGTCGACGTGCCTCGCGTCAAGCGCATGCTCGGCATCTGAGTTCTCCCCGTACCCCGGTCCCACCCGGGCCCGCATCGTCCCTCGGCTGTCGAGCGCAGAACTCGGCGAAGCCACCGAAGTAGAAAGTCAGGTGTCCCGTGGCACGCGTCAAAAGGGCCGTCAACGCCCACAAGAAGCGCCGCACCGTTCTGGAACACGCCAGCGGTTACCGCGGTCAGCGGTCCCGGTTGTACCGCAAGGCCAAAGAGCAGGTCCTGCACTCGCTGAACTACGCGTACAACGATCGTCGCAAGCGCAAGAACGATTTCCGCAAGTTGTGGATAGCTCGTATCAACGCCGCCGCCCGCGCCCACGGCATGACGTACAACCGGTTCATGCAGGGCCTCAAGCTGGCCGGCGTCGAGGTCGATCGCAAGGTGCTCGCCGAGTTGGCTGTGCACGACGACTCCGCCTTCGCCGCCTTGGTCACCCTCGCGCGGGAGGCCGTGCCGTCCGTTGCCGACGGGAATGACGCAGCGGTGCTCGCGGCGGACGAGGCCAAGGCGGCCGCCGACGGAGACGCAGCCTGAACTCCCGGGACGACTCCCGCCCCGCACCGCCCCGGACGGAGCGGCCGGATCGCCCGGTCCGTCCCGACCGGTCGGCTCGCCGGGCCGAGTCTTCCGAGCGCAACAGTCGGGTGCCGGACCCGACGGTGCCGGCGCGTTCCACGCCGCGCACCCGCCGGGCCGAGCAGGCCGCCGTGGACCGTCAGCGCACCTCACCGGGTAACTCGGCGGCGATCAACGACCCCACCGCCGGGGCCGACGAGGGCGTGCTGACCGAGCGGTCCAGCCGCATCGCCGCCGCTCACCGTCTCCTGCGCAAGCCGCGTCGGGTCGAGTCGGGCGAGTTCCTGGCCGAAGGGTCGCAGGCCGTCACCGAAGCGGTCGCCGCTGAGCTGCGCCGCCCCGGCACGGTGAAAGAGCTCTACATCACCAAGGAGGCCGGCGGACGTCACGTCGAGCTGGTCCGGGCGGCGTTCGCGGCCCGGGTAGAGGTCACCCAGGTCACCGAACGGGCCGCCGCCGCCTTGTCGGACACGGTCTCGCCGCAAGGCATCGTGGCCCGGTGCGCGATGACGCTCAGCGACATGGACCAGGTCGTCGCGGCCCGACCCCGGCTGTTGGCCGTCCTGGTCGAGACGAACGACCCGGGCAACGCCGGCACCATCGTGCGGCTCGCCGACGCCGCGGGTGCCGATGCGGTGGTGTTCGCCGGCGAATCCGTCGACCCGTTCAACCCCAAGGCTGTCCGTGCGTCTACCGGGAGCTTGTTCCACCTGCCGGTCGCGCGAGCGGCCGACATCGCCCTGCTGATGATGGCGCTGTCCGAAGCGGGATTGTCGGTCCTGGCCACCACCGGGGCGGGCGCCCACACGGATCTCGACACGGCCATCGACGACGGCATCCTCGATCTTCCGACCGCGTGGCTCTTCGGCTCGGAGGCTCACGGATTGCCCGCCGACGTGATCGCCGCCGCGGACGAATCGGTCAACGTGCCGATCTACGGAGCGGCGGAATCGCTGAACCTGGCCACGGCGGCCGCGATCTGCCTGTACGCCAGTGCCCGCGCCCATCGCGGGTGATGCGTCCACGGGCATGCCTCGAAGGCGTGCCTCGACAGGCCGGCGGCCAGGGTTCCGGGACGGCTCGAATCACCGAGGTAGGCTCACCTAACTTCAGACACGAATCGCCGCCGGTAGACCGGCGCGGACAGAAAGAAAAGGACTACGACATGGGTTACACCAAGCTCGAGATCTTCGAGAAGCACGGGTACGTCGTTCTTGATCGACACGACCAGGCGGCCGATCCGGCCGAGTGGCTCGACGTCGAGTACAACGACTGGCGCTCCTCGGGCGTGACCCGTTTCGCGCCCCTGGCGAGCGCGTTCGGCGAGATCGAGTGCGACGGATTCTGGAACCACACCCCGCCGCGGACCGACAAGGACGGGGTGTGGATCGAATCGCAGGTGGCCAAGGCCCCGGTGCTGACGGCTCGCGCCCAGGAGCCCGGTGCCAACGTCGGTCGCTGCCGGATCATCGAACTGCAGCCGAACGAGTACGCGGACTGCATCTACAACCTGCACCGCGACGACAACAACCGGCTCAACCCCGAGGGGACCGGGTGGATCGTCCGAGGCTTCTTCAACCTCACCGACAACCCCGATTCGATGATGATCCTGCGCGAGGATCGCGACGATCCCTCGACCGAGACCCGCATCGCCCTCCCCGCCGGTGCCCAACTCATCGTCGACACCCAACGGCTGTGGCACGCCGTGTTCCACCAGGGCAGCGAGCCCCGCTACTGCTTGATCACGTCCTGGGAGTCAGGCCAGGAACTGGGTGCCTACATCCAGAAGTACAACGGCGTGAATCACGTCGACTCGTACCCGGTGGCCCAGGAGGTCATCGACGCCGCCCAGGTGACGGTCAACCGCCGCCACGCCGAGCGTGCCGCCGCCCTCGCCGCCCGCAAACAAGCGGACGTCGAGGTCCTCTCCGAGGCCTGACCCGGCCGTTTGCGGCGGGGATCAACTTCTGCGGCGGCGCCCTGCGCGGCGGGGATCAACTTCTGCGGCGGGGACGAACGTGGCTCGATTGGTACGGGTGGGACAGGATGGAACAACTTCGTCCCCGCAGCCCGAATCGGGGCTGTCCTGGCCAGGTCAGTCGTCAGGACCTGCGGCCACCGAGGATGCAAAACTCGTTGCCTTCCGGATCGGCCAGAACCACCCACGAAACGTCATCGCCCTGTCCGACGTTGGCCCTTGTTGCGCCGAGCCCGAGCAGTCGATCGACCTCCGCGTTCTGGTCGTCAGGCCGGAAGTCCAGGTGCAGGCGGTTCTTGACCACCTTGGGCTCCCTGACCGATGTGAACAGGATGCTCGGCAGTCGGTCCGGTCCGGGGCGGATCTCGTAGTCGTCGTCATCGTCCTCATCGACCGCCACCCAGCCCAGGGCGTCGCGCCACCACCGTCCGAGTTCCCGGGCGTGACGGGCATCGACGACGACTTCTTCCCACTCCAGGCTCATACGGCACAGCATAGGAAGCCGCAGTCGCGCGAGCCCGCTGAGGGGTCCAGGTAATCCGGGCCACGGGGTTGCCCACCCGGGAACATTCCGACCCGGAGACGAGTTCCACCATATGACGGTCCTTGGACATGCCCCGGGTACCACCCCTTCAGTCGCCAAGAGCGACCCCGTGCCGAGAGGCGCACTGGCAAGGGCCGTCACCGCGAACCGCTCGACACTATGTCGGGCGGTTTTTGGGTCTCACCAGACCGATTCGGCTTCGATGACGGGCCCGACGATCAACGCTCCCGACGAGCGGCGTCGGGCGGATTCGTTCAGGTCCACCCGTAACGGGCCGTCAGCCGTTCGGTGACGTTTCGAAAAGGTGCCCGGTCCAGCGCGGCCGCTTCGCGCCGCATTCCGTCCGGGTGCACCCGGAACACCCGCTCGAGGTTGACCCAGGATTCACGGTGCGAGGAATCCCACCCGCCGGATCCCACCGAGACGAATTCGCTCTGTCCGTCGTGATCCTTGCTCGTCAGCTGGACGGCCAACACCGTTCCGGTGGTCTCGGCGGCGACGACCAGGACGGGCCGATCCTTCCCTTGCCCGTCGTTCTCTTCGAAAGGCACCCACGTCCAGACGATCTCGCCGGGATCCGGATCCCCGTCGGTGACGGGGGAGTACGACATGCGGACCGCGCCCACGCTCGCCGCGTCGACCTGGACCGTGCGGTCGGGCCCGAACCGTCCGGGTGACTCGGCCGCGCCGTTGCGTTCGGGTGACGTTGTCGGGCCGGAGTGGAGGTCATCCGTGCGTGCGTCCGATGACGGACCTGGCCGCAATCGAGCGGGCGACGTCCTCTGATGCGGTTTCGGGCCGTTCGTCGGCGCGGTTCCCACCGGAGGCTGCCGGCGGACCGGCTCAGTCTGCGGACGCATCGCGGATTTGAGGACCGGACCGACCGCGTTGATCAATTTCGAGAAGAGGGACACCGGAGCACCATACGTCGCGGTCATCGGGCACCGGCGACAGAGCATCGATAGAAATTCGGGTCGATGGTGCCGGGTCCGACGAGGGAAAGGCGCTGCTGCAGACCAGTGTCGCTCAGGCGCGTTGCACCCGGTTGAGGTAGCGCTGGACGACGACCACCGCGATGACGAAGACGCCGGTGACGACCGCTTGAGCTGCCTGCGGCAGGCTGGTGCCGAGGTTGATGTAGCTACTGACGACACCCAGCAGCAGGACGCCGGCGGCGGTGCCGATGAGTGATCCGGCCCCACCGGTGAGCAGGGTGCCGCCGATGACGACAGCGGCGATGGCGTTGAGTTCGAATCCGCGGCCGAGGTCCGGTGTGCCGGACTGGCTGTATGCCGCCGCCAGAACGCCGGCAATACCGGCCAGGGCGGCGGAAATCACGTACAGCCGAATCTTGGTGCTGCGCACCTTCAGGCCCATCAGCGAGGACGCGTCCTCGCTGCCGCCCAGGGCGTAGGTGGTGAGTCCGAAAGAGGTGCGGGACAACGTGATATGGGCCAGGACGTACAGGATGAGGGCCAGCACGATGGGATAACCGATGGTGAATATGGTGCCGGTGCCGAACCGGTAGAACGCGCCGGATTGCGGCGCGGAGTAGACGTCATTTCCGTTGTTGCTGACGAAGAAGACCAAGCCGCGGACCCCGTACAGGCCGGCCAGGGTGACGATGAACGGCGGCAGGCCGACCCGGGCGATGAGGATGCCCTGTACCAGTCCGATCAGTGCCGCTGCCCCGAGGCCCAACATGATCGCCGCCCACGCGTTGCCCCCCAAGCCTTTCGACGGGTCAAGCACCTTGGTACATAGTATGGCGGCCAACGCGTACACCGAGCCGACCGACAGATCGATACCGCCGGTGATGATGACCAGGGTCATCCCGATGGCGATGATCGCCGGGAACGACACCGTGATCAGGACGTTCCGTAGATTTTCCACAGTGCCGAAGCCGTCGACGGTGATGGAGGCGAAAAGGACGAACAGCACCAGCACCACCATGGCACCGACGCCGTCCCGCTGGAGCAGATGAGCAATGCGTGCTGTGGTCGACGTGGGCTGCAGCGAGGCTTCCACTCCGGCGCCACGGTCTGAATCGATGGACAGACCCTGGTTGTCCTGGCTGCTCACGAGCGCGCTCTTTTCCGCTGGACCAGGACTGCGATGACGATGATGACGGCGGTGACCATCTGGGTCACGGCGTCGGTGAAGTTGTGGAAGGCCAGCGTGCTCCGCAGGACCTGCATGACCAGGGCGCCCGCAATGGTGCCGAGGATGCGTACCCGGCCGCCGGTCAGCGGGGTGCCGCCGACGACCACGGCGGTGATGGCGTACAACTCGTAGCCCAGACCATTGGTGCTGGGGTCGTTGGTGCTGGTGAAGGTGGTGACCACCAGTCCGGCCCAGGCAGCGAGCAGACCACTGAGGATGTACACGGTCAACAACGTCCTGCGCACCGGGACCCCGGACAGGTAGGAGGCGCGGACGTTGTCGCCGATCGCGACGATGCGCCGTCCGAAGATGGTGCGCCGCACCACGACTGCGATGATCACCACGGGCACCAGGGCGTCGTAGAACGGGGCCTGGATCCCCAGGAAAGAACCGGATCCCAACTTGAGCAGAGTCGGGTCGGACACGCTCAATGTCGTCGCCTGCAACAGGACGGCGACGCCGCGACCGGCGACCAGCAGCGCCAGGGTCGCCACGATGGGTTGGACTTCGAAGAATGCCACCAGTGACCCGGCGATCGACCCGACGATCATGCCGGCGATGAGGACCAGCGGCACGATCGCGTACGCGGGCAGGCCCGCGTCCAGTCCCTGTCCGATCACCGAGGCGGAGATGGCCATCGTCGCACCGACGGACAGGTCGATGCCTTCGGTACCGATGACCAAAGCCATACCCAGGGAGACGATGAGGATCGGCGCGACCAGGACCAGTTGCAGCTTGAGATTGCTGGGGGTGGCCCAGTATCTCGTGAAGATGGCGTTGTAGACGACCAGTAGTCCGAGCGCGAGATAGACGCCGTTCTCCTGGAGAAACGAGTAGACCTTCTTGCGGTCGACTGCCCTCGCCCGCTGGGTCGGAGTTTCAGACATGCGGGGAGTCCCCCGTTTCGCCGCCTGTCCCGGCGATGGCCTGGACCAGGGCGGCCTCGGTCAGGTTGTCACCGCCCAGTTCGTCGACGATGGAGCCGTCGCGCAGAACCAGGATCCGATGTGCGCCGTCGACCAGTTCTTCTGTCTCGGACGAGATCAACAGCACTCCTAGGCCCTGCTCGGCTAGTTCGTCGATGAGCCGGCGCACCTCGGCCTTGGCGCCGACGTCGATACCGCGGGTCGGTTCATCGAGCATCAGTACTTTCGGTCCCAAACACAACCATCGGGCGAGCAGCACCTTCTGCTGGTTTCCACCGGACAGGGTGCCCACTCGTTGGGTGGGCCCGAAAGCCTTGATGTTCAAACGTTTCATGAAGGTGTCGACGAGTTTCCGGGCGGCCTTGTCGGAGAACACACCACGTGTGGACAGCCGCGGCAGTGCCGCCAGCACAATGTTGTCGCGGATCGAAAGGTTCGGCAGGATGCCGTCGGCTTTGCGATCCTCCGGGAGAAGGACGACGCCGGCTTGTATCGACCTCGCAGGGGAGCCCAGCCGGAGCGGATTGCCTTGCACGGTCACCGAACCGGAGTCCAGGATCTGGGCGCCCAGGATGGCCTTGGCCGTTTCGCTGCGGCCGGCCCCGAGCAGGCCACCAAGACCGACAACCTCGCCGGACCGGATGTCCAGGGAAACATCGTGCAGTAGCCCTCGGCGGTCCAAACTCTGGGCGACCAGCACCGGTGCTTTCAGATCCGGGTCTCCGGCCGGGCCGGTCGCGCTGGAGCGGGCATGCTGCTCAAGGAGTTCGCGGCCGAGCATGGTGGCGACTAATTGTTTGCGGGGCAATTCGTTGATCGGGCCGGTGTGCACCACGTGACCGTCGCGCAGCACCGTGATCTGGTCGCAGATCCGGTACAGCTCATCCAATCGGTGACTCACGTAGACCACGGCGACACCGTCACTTCTGAGCCGCTCGATCAACCGGAAAAGCGTCTCGACCTCGCGGGCCTCCAACGATGATGTCGGCTCGTCCATGATGACGACATTGGCATCGAGGGAAATCGCCCTGGCCACACAGATCATCTGCTGGGCACCGAGCGCCAAGGTGGCCACCGGAACGGTCGGGTCGGCGTCGATGTTGAAATCGTCCAGCAACGCCTTCGCGTCGCGGTTCATCTTCTTGTCATCCACCAGATGCCAGCTTGTGCGCGGCTCCCGCCCCAGGTACAGGTTCCTGGCACCGCTCTGCAGCGGCACCAGGTTCACCTCCTGGTAGATGGTGCTGATCCCTGCATCCTGCGCGGCTTTCGGACTGGAGAAAAGGACGCTGCGGCCCTTGTGCAGCAGCTGACCGGCGTCCAATTGATAGACGCCGGTCAGCAGCTTGATCAGGGTGGACTTACCCGCACCGTTCTCTCCGACGAGGGCATGGACCACCCCGCCCCGCAACGAAACGGACACGTCCGCCAGGGCTTTCACGCCCGGGAAGGTCTTACTTACTCCCCGGGCTTCCAGGATCGGCGTTGACCCCGGACTGGCTGCGTGAGACCTGTTGTCGTTCGGAGTATTCGGGGCCATCATGCGAGGGTCGACTCAATTCCACGGTTGGACCAGGAGATTGCGGTGAAACGTCGTAGGTCAGAACGCCTGACTGATTTTGGCCTTCGCCGCAGCGGCGTCCAGGTAGTCCCCATCCTCGATGATGATCTTGGCCGGCACAGGCGTGCCCGTTTCGAAGTCCATCAGGGCCTTGAATGCGAGCGGACCGAAACGCGGGTTGGACTGGATCACCGCGGTGTACTCACCGGTCTCGATCTTGCTGACCGCATCCTTGATGCCGTCCACCGAGACGATCTTGATATCCTTGCCGGGATTCTTTCCGGCGGCCTTGATGGCGTTGTAGGCACCCACACCCATCTCATCGTTTTCCGCGTAGATGCCGGTGATGGTCGGGTCCGCCTGCAGCAACTGGGAAGCGGTGGCCTGACCCTTGGCCCGGTCGAAATCACCCGTCTGCTGTTTGGAGATGGTGATACCTGAGTACTTGGCCTTGATCTCGTTCACGAAGCCGCTGGTCCGGTCGGTGGTTACACCGTTTCCGGACGACCCGAGCAAGATGACCACGTTGCCCTTACCGCCGAGCGCGGCACCCATGGCATCGGCCGCTCGCATACCCTGGTTCACAAAGTTCGAGCCGATGAACGTCAGGTAGTCCTTGCACGCTGTCTGCGACACCAACCGGTCGACGGTGACCACCGGGACCTTGGCCGCCGCCGCCGCGTCCCACGCCGGTTGTAGCCCGTCACTGTTCAGCGGTGCGACGATGAGCAACTTCGCACCCTTGGTAATCAGATCCTTGATGTCGGCGATCTGCTTCTGCGGGTCTTTGTTCGCATTTGCGTAGAGCAACTCGGCACCCTGCTTGGCTGCCTCGTCTCTCATCGACTTCGTCTCGGCGGCGCGGAAGGAAGCGTTGTCCGGTTCGGACTGGGAGAAGCCCACTTTGACGCCCTTGAAGCTGGTGATGGCCGGGTATCCGAGCTTGGCCGCTGTGCATCCGGCCCCCGCAGCGCCCGAAGAGGGTGCCATCGAGGAGGGTGCCATGGACGCCATTGAGGACGGGGCCATTGAGGACGGGGCCATGGAGGACGGGGCCATGGAGGACGGGGCCATGGAGGACGGGGCCATGGAGGACGGCGCCATCGAGGCGGGGGGCGGAGCGGAAACCGGCCCGGCCGACGGTGAACTCGCTGTCGAGCCTGCGGAACCGGCCGTGGTACTGCTGCTGCCACAACCAGACAGAGCCAGGCCCATGAGGACGGCGACGGCGAGCGTCTGACCGGTGCGATTGAGTCGTGCAGTCATTCAGTCACATCCTTGTGATGAAGAGCGCAGATCCTCATGATCACGCGCGGAAATTGGTGGGCGCGGTGACCGGGCGGCATCCGTCGGCCGGAGGTGCGCGAGCGTCACTGCGCCGGGCCAAAGGTTTCCAGGCCCACCCGACCCTGTCAAGACTGATCAGTTATTGCTTGGTAACGATCAGATATACTAGTTTTGTTGATCAACATGGTGCTATCTAGTAGTGGAACGGTCCGGGGTCAGGTGAGCGTCGCCGCGTTGCGCTACAAGCGATACCGCCGCGCGAATCGATACTGCTGTACCAGCAGCAGTGAAGTGGTAGCCCGCCGAAACATGGTGCCGGCCGGCCGAGCGGGCCCGTTCCGGTTGCCGATAGCGTGCATTTGACTGATCGGACACGATCACATCAGACATGGTCGCGAGTGGTTCGGGACGCCGTGACCAGCCGGTTTCTCGATTGCTGTCAGCCGCTCCGGGCGGGCGGTGCCGTGATCACATGCACGCCGGCCGCTCGCAGAGCAGCAAGAAGAGCGGAGTCCCCGCCGCTGTCGGTGACCAGATGGGCGATGCCATGCGTCGGCACAGTCTGGAACATGGTGTCCACGCCCAGCTTGGTGTGATCCGCGAGCACCACTACCTCCTGGGCCGCGGCCGCGATCGCCTGGTCCACCCCTGCCACATGCATGTTCGGCGTCGACAAGCCTCGTTCCAGGGTCAGGCCGTTCCCGGACAGGAAAGCCCTCCGCACTCGCAGTTGGGCAAACGACTGCGCCGCAACGCCACCCACCAACGCGAACGTCGCGCCGCGAAGCGACCCACCGGTCATCACCACCTCTGCAGCTGTCCGTGCCAAGACCTGCGCGACGAGCAGGGAGTTGGTCACGACGGTGAGGTCCTTCATCCGCACCAACCGCCGCGCGAACTCCTCGGTGGTGGTGCCGGCCCCGATGACGATGGCGTCACCCTCCTCGACCAAGGCGGCTGCGGCGTCGGCAATGTCGGCCTTTTCGGCGGCTGCGACCAGGCTCTTCTGACGGTAGGTCTGCTCGTGGGACAGGCCTCCCGGCAGGGCCGCGCCGCCGCGGCGGCGATCGACCAAGCCGTCGCTCTCCAGTGCCTGGATGTCCCGCCGCACGGTTACTTCCGAACTTTGTACGGCCACGGCGAGGTCGTGCAGCGACACGGCGCCACGGCTGTGCACCAGATCCAGGATGGCCTGCCGGCGCTCAGCTGCGAACATGCTCTCGCGTCCTCTCCCGGCGTCCGGGCCGACACCGGCGTCTCGCCGATTACTGGAACGACACGGCCAACCTGTGGTGTTCTTCGATCACCAAGGTCCGCAGCTGCCTACCGCGTAGTTTCGATCGCCCGGTCACAGCATAATCTGATCCAACACGGACAGATGTCGCCGAAATCTATCAGAACCGGACAGTCGGTTGAGGTTAGGGCATGCAGATGCATCCGCCTAACCGTGGGCCGAATCAACCGATGAGGCCCGGATCCCCGTGCACCAGCTATCTGGCGGTATGAGTGGGAGCGCTGATGGCAGGACCACCATGGAGTCGACGCCTGCGCCAGCGCGGCTACTACCTGCTGCGGATCCAATCAATCGCCCGTCGGCGGAGATGCCTTCGGACGGCCACGAGCGGCCCGTTCGGGTTCGTTACCGGGACAAGTAGCCGGCGTACTTATCCGGGGTGAGTGCGTCAACATCGGGTGGTGACGGACAATCTGATCGTGCCCGCCGGCTCAAGTCGGATTCAGATCTTGCAGCTCGGAGCAGAAGCACTACACGCCCTTGCCCGAGGCGACCTGGGCGCGGCGAACGCCGCCGCCGGTGTTCCACTGTCTGCTTATTTCGCTGGTCCCGGTTGGCGGAACTTGTGGCGTCGGCGAAGTGTGCAGGTACGCGAGGATCCGGACAGCGCGGACTGGATCACCGCGTCATCTGGGATCCGGTCCAAGAGCTGTCTGTGGGCCGGGCCGGCTTCCATGGTCCGCCCGATGTGAACGGCATGGTTGAAGTGGGGTACGCCATCGACCCCGCGTATCGCCGCCAGGGGTACGCCCGGGCGGCCCTGGTTGTTCTACTCGAACGGGCCGCCCGTGAGACCGACGTCCGCACCGTGCGGGCGACCGTCAGCCCCACCAACCACGCCTCCCTGGGCTTGATCCTGCAGTACGGGTTCACCCAGGTCGGCGCGCAATGGGATGACGAAGACGGCTTGGAACTCGTCTACGACATCACCGTCAAAGCGTTCGGCCGGGGATCCCGATCTAGGAGGTCGTGATCTTCATCGACGGTTGGGCGGAGCACGCGCTCGATCGCCGTCGGACGTTTGGCATTCGAGGTTGGAGTTCCGAGCCGCTGCCGCGCTTCTCAAGCCAGACAGTGAGGTGGCAGCGGAATGGATGCCATTTCGCGGGTGGTGCCCTCTACCGTGGGTTGGCCAGGAATGAAGAAGACAGCGCGACGGCGTGGCCGTCATGCGGTTCAGCCGTCTGGTCCGGCGATGAGGCTGCTGCGCCATTCGCCGACGGCGATCTGTCGGGTGGTGGCCGGTGTGAGTGGTCTGGGCAGGGCACCGTTGGTGCCGTCCGACGCGGTCCAGGTGACGGCCCAGTTCGTGGTGGCGGTGACCGGCCAGGTGCCCGCGCCGTTGGTGCGTTCGCGGAGAGATTTCCAGATGTAGGTGTAGCCGCACGGCGGCTTGGCCTTCGGGTCCGGTCGGGCGGGCGCCGGTGTACCGGCGCCTTGGCAGGTGAACGAGGCGACTTTACTCGCCGGGTCGGCCGGGTCGAATGGTTCGCCCATGGACCAGGTGGTGGAGGTCAACTTGGCGGTCACGGTGACGGACAATCCTCTGACGGCGACGGTGAGCGTCATCGGCGCGGGATCGTCGATCCATAACCAGATCGGCACTTTCACGGCCACCGTCGCCGGGTTCGGGCCGAGGTTGACCACCGGGTTCGGCGCGGTCATCGTCCCGGCCGCTTCCTGGGCGACCTGGGCCGGGTCAGGTGGTGGAACGACCACGGGCGCGCCGTTTCTGACCCAGACCGTCTCCGCCCGCGCGTACGTCACGCCGTGGGCGACGACGTGAATCCCGTCGCGACACAAGACCGAATAAAGAACCCCGGCCGAAGGATCATCCCCACCAAGAACAGGATCACCCTTCGTCGCAGTCAAGGGCATGTACCAGCACGGGTCGTCTGCGTTCGTTTCAGTGGTTATCGAATGTTCACCGACGGTTCGACGAACCGGACCCTCGCTTTTGGGCCGACCGCGGTTCGACAGGTTGGTTGACACGCTTTTATCGTCCCCGAGCAACTGGGTGGACACGCCCGGGTTCGTCGGGCCGGGCTTGGGTAAATCTAGGTGCCCAGCGACGAATACGATTAGGGCGACGGTGATTTGTCGAAGCATCAACACGACTGCCCCTCGAGAAGCTGCAAGTCCTCCACTCGCCATAAATTGTCTTTACCTCGCATGAACACTCCGTGAACGTTCACTCGGGAGACTCCAACAGTGCGTTTCGCTTTTGTGGATTTGACCAGGGAACCGTATTTGCTTGTATCAAGGCAATCTCCCATCATGGCGACCTTTTGACCGTCGATCGGAGGTCCCCAATAGCTTCGATGGAAAACCCGACCGTATGTTCCATAACCTTTTAGGTCGTAGTCGAGGGCAGTCTGGATTATCCTGGACTTAATCGGGTCGGCTGAAACGGTGCTCAATAGGTCCGAACGATCGGTGGCCGGTACGTCATTGATTGAGACGTAGATATCCCAATACTTGACCCACACGGCTTCGATCGCTCGCCGGTCCGCACTCTCGCGGGCCGAGAGAACGATCGTATCCGCCGTCTTTTCGGCGCTGCTCTTGGATGTAGCCGGGACGGGCGCTTGAGCTTTCGTGTTCGCGGTTGTCTCGGGCCGGGAACTCAACGTGGTTGAGCGCGATGGCGTTACCGACAACTCGGACAGTGTCGGGACCGAGCGAGGACGCTCCCTCGGGGGTGGACTACTCGGAGCGCTGGAGAGGACGGGCGGTAGCGTGAAGACGGTGCCGGCGGGAGTCAGTGGCGTTGACGACCCGAGCGTACGGGGGCTTGTTGAGCAGCCGGCCAGCACGGTCGCCGCAGCTAGGAAGGCTGCAGTCGTTCGGAGCGACCGCGCACGACTGATCACCAAGTTTTTCCTCTCGTTGCACGGTGACTCTAGCCAGTCATTACCCCAGATGAGACATTTGTCCACATCAACGGCCAGGCCGCGGTCGAAGCACCCAGCAACCGGCTGGACGCAGAATCGCGCGATGGCCAGGTCTGTCCGTCTCAGGACAGCGGAAGCGGCCGGTCCCGATCGCGAACCAGGTCTCGGTCAGGGTGGTGCCGCCGACCGTGCTGAGGCCGCAGACCGCGGTCGCGTGTCGGATCGCCCGGCCGTCGGTCCAGGGCGCACCGGAGCGAGCCCAGCGAGGCGACCCCGGTGGAAAGGTCGACCCGACCGGGTGAGTAGCGGACGAAGTCACGCACGACTGCTCGAGTCTCTCCGAGCTTGGCGCGGTGACATCCGTGTTGGCGAATAATTCCGCACGGTGCGGCGAGGCGCAGTCGACCGATTGGGCGGAGCTCAGTGCCGCAGCGCGCTGCCCGTTAGGCATTCGGTAGGACACTGCACACGAAGGCGCCGCGCTGTCCCGACGAGCGACGAATGCCGGGTGCCTTCGGTGATGCAGGCAATCCAGTGTTGGCCATGGCCACTTGTCCCGCGCTGGGCCCGATGAGCGCCACGGTGCCGGGGCCCACCGGACGCCAGGTGTCAAACGATTTGCAGGGCCAATAGGCGGGTGTCGGGTTGAGTACTCAGTCTGATGACGGGAGCCGACCGTTTGCTACGCGCGATCGTGCCGTTACCGCGTCAGCCTTTGACGGCCAACTCGCCCATTTCCGACCACTGCTCCCCGGGTAGGTCGGTGTTGATGATTCGAGGGGTCGCCGCAAGCGCCGGCAGCATCGTTTTCATCGCCTGTTGGAAATGATCGGACTGAACGTGCGCCCCGCCGGTCCCGTCCTTGAACGCCTCGAGGAGCACGAATTCGCCCGGATCCTCGACGCTGCGCGACCAGTCGAACCAGAGATTGCCCGGCTCAGCGCGGGTGGCCTGGGTGAAATCGGCGACCAACTCCAGCCACCTCTCGCTGAATTCCGGCCTGACCTTGAACCGGACGGCAATGAAGATCATGCGGCGTTCCTCGCCTTCAACAGTGGCAGACCGCAGATCCTAGTCGTGACCGTTCGGAACCCCCCACTCGCGTTCGTCAGCTGACCTCCAGCCCGTGGCGACGGCTCGCGCTACGACCAAGTGGTGGGGTGGGACGACCAGGATGAGATTGTGGTCGTGGTCGCTGTACTGAACGTCGATGTTGACTCCGGCGTCGGCCATCAGACCGGCCAGGGTGCCGAGTTGGCCGGGTGTGTCCTGGTCCAGTCTCACCATCACCACCTCGGAAACGCTCACCACGGTCAGGCCCGCCGCGGCCAATGCGGTGCGGGCGTTGTCGGCGTCATCGACCAGGAAGTGGGCGATTCCGAGCCCGCCGTGGGTGAATACACCACCTCCTTCCAGGCTGACCCCGGCGCAGCCGAGTGCTCGACCGAATTCCGCCAGCGAACCGGGTCGATCAGGTAGGTGAACGCAGAGGTCGCGGAGCCGGTGGTCACGCTGTGACGATGGTCGGCTCGACGATGACGTCGGCGTTCAGCGTATTGGCGATGTAACAGCCGACGTGGGCTTCCTTGATCAGTTCTTCAACCAGCTCGTAGTCAGTGCCCTCGGCGACGGTGATCACCGGCTTGAGCTGGATCACGGTCAGGCGCATCGGGTCGCCGGCGTCCGGCATCTCACCGAAGGCCGTGTCCTGATAGTCGAGGATGTCGACGCCACGCCGGGCGGCGACCGAGAGGAAGGACAGCAGTTGGCAGGAGCTGGCCGCCATCACCAGCAACTGCTCGGGGTTCATGTACTGCGGGTCGCCGCGAAACGCCGGGTCGGCGCTGAGAGTGATCTCGGCCGCGGGCGGCGCGACAGCTCGATGATCGCGGAGGTAATTGCGGTATCCGTCCCTGGTACTGCCGGTCCAGCGCAGGCTTGTCCGGTAGGCGTGTGGGTGGGAGGTGTCGGTCATGTCGACAACGGTAGGGCCGGAACAGTTCGGTGTGCACCGAAGCATGCCGGTCGTAGGCTCGGACGAATGAGCCGCGACTTCACCGTGCTCGGCCGCGCGCTGGCCGCGCCCGCTCGATCGATGATGGTGGACCTGCTGATGGACGGGTCGGCCCGGCCGGCCGGTGAACTGGCCTCGGTCGCCGGGGTAGGTGCGTCGGCGGCCAGTGAGCATCTGGCCGCGTTGGTGGAAGCCGGCCTCCTCAGTTGTGCGCCGGCCGGTCGGCAACGTTTCTATCGGATCTCGACCGATTCGATCGCGTCTGCTCTGGAACATATCGGGCAGTTGTGCCCGGATCTGCCGGTGCGGTCGTTGCGGTTATCGCGTCAAGAGCGTGACCTGGCCCAGGCGCGGCTGTGTTACGACCATCTCGCTGGGCGAGTGGCGGTGATGCTCACCGACTCGTACGTCCGACACGGCTGGCTCGAGGCGGAGAGTTTGGCCCTGACTTCGGCCGGCGCGGGCGGTTTCACGGAACTGGGCGTTGATGTCGGCGCACTGCGGACCAGTCGACGGCAGTTCACCCGACCGTGTCCGGACTGGACGGAACGACGACCCCATCTGGCCGGTTCACTCGGCGCCGCGGTGGCCACCCTGTTCCTGGAAAGGGTTTGGGTGCAGCGCCGGCCGTCCGGGCGCGGCCTGAGTGTCACTACCGCTGGTGCCGCTGCGCTTCAACGGAGATGGGACGTCCTCATCGGGAGCTGACTCGCCCAGACGGACGCCGACCTCGCCTGGCCCGGCCGGGCAATGACCGCTGTCAGATCAGAGTCTTGCGAGGAGTTACTCGTCGCCGTATATTCGTGCACGAGTAACGAGGAGGCCTGATGGTCGCACGACGCAAGGTCGCCAACCTGCTGGCGCTGGCGGTGTTGTCGACGGTGTGCCAACGCCCGATGCACCGGTACGAGATGGCGTCGATCATGAGAGCCCGCGGCAAAGAGCAGGACATGGACATCAAGTGGGGCTCGCTCTACACGGTGGTGGACAACATGGAGAAGCACGGCTTCCTCGAGACCATCGGCAGTACCCGACAGGGCGCCCGCCCCGAGCGCACCGTCTACCAGATCACCGAAGCGGGCCAGCGCGAGCTGGTGGACTGGACCCGGGAACTGCTCTCCACCGTTGACCCCGAGCACCCAAGATTCGCCGCCGGCCTGTCGGTTCTGTCCGCACTTCCGCCGGGTGAGGTGATCGAGCTGCTACAGCTCCGACTCGATTGCCTGAACTCGTCGCTCGCCGCTCAACAATCAGCGATCGACGCGGCCGCGGCCCAAATCCCGCGGTTGTTCCTGATCGAGAACGAGTACACCGCAGCCATTGTCGCGGCCGAAGCCGCGTGGGTCCGCTCGTTGCTCGGTGAATTGATCGAGGGCACCTATCCGGATCTGGCCCGATGGCAGGCCTGGCATCAGACCGGCGAAATGCCGACCGAGCTGGCCGACCTGGCCGAGCGGGGAGCGATTCCGCAGTAGCGCACCACGTCCCAACCACGAGGTTCAGGTGCGGGTGCGGCAACACCGCCGCACGCCCCACCGCGCCGCAGCCGACAGGAGAGAACGCATGTCCACTGGCACCACCGCACTTGTCATCGGCGGCGGCATCGCCGGACCCGTTGCCGCCGCCGCACTCCACAAGGCCGGCCTGGAAGCGACCGTCTACGAGGCCTACCCCGAAGCGTCCAACGGTATCGGCAGCGCACTTGCCTTGGCCCCCAACGGATTAGCCGCGCTGGGCGTCATCGGTGCCGATGAAGCCGTCCGCGGGATCGCTTTGCCCATCACCGCTACCGCCATGTCCGTCGGCGGCAAGAATCTCGGGGCCCTGCCCGCGCTGACGGATCTGGAACCGTTGCAGATGGTCGATCGTGGTGAGTTCCATCGCGTGCTACGCGACCGGGCCGCCGCAGCCGGTGTCCGCTTCGAGTACGGCAAACGCCTGGTCGGCGTCGATGAAAGCCCGGACCGGGTGACGGCCAGGTTCGCCGATGGCAGCACCGCGACCGGAGACGTGCTCATCGGCGCCGACGGGGTGCGCTCCACCGTCCGCACCCTGATCGACCCTGGTGCGCCGGCCGCCGGTTACACCGGACTGCTCGGTTTCGCCGGTGAGGTCGACGCCGACATCGACCTGGAACCAGGCAACATGATCTTCGCCTTCGGCGCCCGCGCCTATTACCTGTACTGGACGACCTCCGTCGGCACCGTCGCCTGGAGTGCCAACCTGCCGTCGCCGAAATATCTGACGCTGACCGAAGCCCGCGCGGTTCCGGCCGAGAACTGGGTGAAAACCCTGCGCAAGACGTACACCGGAGACGTTCCCGGCGAGCGGCTCGCCGAAGGCACGACGGCGCAGTCACTGGAAGTACTGGGCGCCATCCACATCATGCCGCCGGTACCGCACTGGTACCGCGGCCGGATGGTCCTGGTCGGTGACGCCGTGCACGCCCCGTCCAACAGCACCGGCCAGGGTGCGTCGCTGGCCATCGAAAGCGCGATCCAGCTCGCCCGATGCCTGCGGGACCTTCCGGATGTGCCGTCTGCGTTCGCCGCCTACGAACGCCTGCGGCGGGCGCGGGTGGAAAAGATCGCCAAGCGCGGCGCCCGGATCAACCACGCCAAGGCCCCGGGCCCGATCGCACGGAAAGTCATGCAGCTGATGATGCCGATCATGTTCAAGGCGATGAACCCGGAGAAAACCATGGGCTGGGAGCAGCGGTACACCATCGATTGGGACGCGCGGGTGGAGCCGACCGACCTGACCACTGCACATTCCTGACGTCGGCCCTACGGGCCCGTCGGGTCGACGGGGCGCCCGTGGTCGTCGAATCGGCCGAGGTTCTCCACCGCATCGACCGGCAGGAGACCATCGACCGGCATGAGAACATGGACGCGTGACGGCAGACGACCGAGCTGAGACGATGCGGTTTACCGAGCCCGTTGCCGGGCCGCGCCGCTGATCTTCGGCGTACCTGGGCCACGGGCGCGTCGTCGTCATTTGGCGGGTCGACCACCGCGAATCACCGGCCGATCCATGTTGTGCTCCACTTGCCGGGCCGTTCGAGCAAGGCCCGAGTCCGGAAGGCGTCATGTCGAACCCATCCCCGCTGGCCCCCGTTCCTGATCCGACCAACGCCGACGAGGTGGAGGCCGCCGTCGGGCGGGCGGTCGCCGCCTTTGCCGACGCGACGGATCTGGACGCCTTGAAAGTCGCCAAGGTGGCCCACACCGGCGACAAGAGTCCGCTGGCGTTGGCCAACCGGGCCATCGGCACGCTCGACAAGGCAAAGAAGGCGGCGGCCGGCCGGTTGCTCGGACCCGCTCGCGGCCGAGTGAGCCAGGCGATTGCCGCCCGCGAAACCGAACTGGCCGCCGAGCGCAACGCTCGCGTACTCGCCCAGGAACGCGTCGACGTCACCCTGCCGTTCGACCGCCGTCCCGCCGGTGCCCGGCATCCGATCAGTACGGTCATCGCCGATGTCCAGGACATCTTCGTCGGCATGGGCTGGGAGGTCGCCGACGGACCGGAGATGGACAGCGAGTGGTTCAACTTCGACGCACTCAACTTCGGCCCGGACCACCCGGCGCGGGCCATGCAGGACACCTTCTATGTCGCCGGCCCTAACGGTGAGCACTCAGGATTGGTGCTGCGCTCGCAGACCTCGCCGGTTCAGGTCCGCACCATGCTGGACCGCCCGCCGCCGATCTATGTCATCTGTCCCGGGCGCGTCTACCGCACCGACGAACTGGATGCCACGCACACGCCGGTTTTCACCCAGGTCGAAGGGCTGGCGATCGACCGGCATCTGACCATGGCCCACCTCAAAGGAACGCTGGACCACTTCGCCCGGGCCATGCTCGGACCCGGGTCGAAGACCAGACTGCGCCCGTCGTATTTCCCGTTCACCGAACCGAGCGCGGAAATGGACGTCTGGTTCGAGGGCAGGAAGGGCGGCCCGGGCTGGGTGGAATGGGGTGGCTGCGGCATGGTCGACCCGGATGTGCTGCTGACCTGCGGAATCGACCCGACCGAATTTTCGGGCTTTGCCTTCGGGATGGGTTTGGAGCGAACGCTCCAGTTCCGCAACGACATTCCCGACATGCGCGACCTGGTCGAGGGCGACATGCGATTCATCTCCGCCTTTTCTGGCCCCGCGACATCGATGTGACGGAGTTCTGAGCATGCGCGTTCCGATCGAATGGCTCTCCGACTACGTGTCGCTGCCGCCTGCGACCAGCCCATCAGAGGTCGCAGAGGCATTGCTGCGCATCGGCTTCGAGGTAGAAGGCATTCACACCCCGCCGACGACGACCGGTGATCTCGTTGTCGGACGGGTATTGACCATCGAGGAGCTGGTCGGATTCAAGAAACCGATCCGGTTCGTCGACGTGGCCGTCGGCGCCGGTCATGGCCCGAACGGCTCCGACGAACCGCGCGGGATCATCTGCGGTGCGCGGAATTTCGCGGTCGGCGACAAGGTCGTGGTGGCCCTTCCGGGGTCGGTGCTGCCGGGCGGTTTCCAGATCGCCTCGCGAAGCACCTACGGGCACGTCTCCGACGGGATGATCTGCTCGGTGCGCGAGCTCGGTGTCGGCACCGAACACGACGGCATCCTGGTGCTCGACCCTGATGCGGAGATCGGTTCCGATGCAAGGGATGTGATCGGCTCGAACGATTCGGTGGTCGAGCTGGCCATTTTGCCCGACCGTGGATACGCCCTGTCCATCCGTGGCCTGGCGCGGGAACTCGGTGCGGCCCTTGACTTCCCATCGGCCGATCCGGCGGCCGTGGAGGTTCCGGCGCGACCGGACGGGGGGTGGCCGGTGACCATCGCCGACTCGGGATGCGGTCGCTTCGTGACGGTACGTGTCGCCGGAGTTGACCCTACTGTGATGTCCCCCTTCTGGATTCGTCGACGACTGCAGGCGGCCGGTATCCGCAGCATCTCCCTGGCCGTCGATGTCACCAACTACGTGATGGTCGAGCTGGGACATCCGTTGCACGCCTTCGACGCCGGTCGGTTGGCCGGCGGGATCACGGTCCGCAGGGCGGCGACCGGCGAAACGCTGACCACCCTGGACGGTGCGACGCGCACCCTCGTCGCCGATGATCTGGTCGTCGCCGACGAATCGGGTGCGATCTCCCTGGCCGGGGTGATGGGTGGCAAATCGACCGAGATCTCCGCCGAGACCACCGATGTCGTCATCGAGGCCGCGTACTGGGATCCGGCGGTCATCTCCCGGGCGGCGCGCCGGCACCGTCTGCCCAGTGAGGCCTCCCGACGGTTCGAACGTGGGGTCGACCCGGCCATCTCGGCGGTTGCGGCCGAGGCGGCGGCGAGGATGTTGACCAGATGGGCGGGCGGCCGGATCGTCGGCCGGTCCGATGTGGTGGGCACCCTGCCGCAGCCTGCGGTCATCGAGTTTCCGCTGGGCGAGTCGGAGCGACTCGCGGGGCGGCCCTATCCGGTCGCGGCGGTGCTGCGTCGGCTGGAGCAGGTGGGTTGCCTGGTTGCCGATCCCCACGCCGACCCGCTCCGAGTCACCGCGCCGACCTGGCGTCCGGACCTGGCCAGGCCGGCCGATCTGGTCGAAGAGGTGGCCCGGCTGGAGGACTACGCGACCATACCGACGATCGTGCCGGCCGCCCCGGCCGGCACGGGACTCACCCCCGGGCAACGGCGGCTGCGGGACGTGGCGGCCGATCTGGCCTCGGCCGGACTCACCGAAATGCTGACGTTTCCCTTCGTCGGCACGGCCGACTTCGACGCGTTGGACCTACCGGCCGACGATGTCCGGCGGTTCGCGTCACGGCTGGCCAATCCGCTGGATGCGCAGCGGCCGGCGGTCCGGACCACGTTGCTCCCGGGTCTGCTGGAGTCGGTGACCCGCAACATCTCCCGCGGGACCAGGGATCTGTCGGTCTTCGAGATCGGTCAGGTCTTCCTGCCCAGCGCCAACGCGCCGCAGCCGGTGTCGATCGGAGTCGGTCACCGCCCCAGCGATGCGGAGTTGGCGTTGCTCGCCGCCAGCCTGCCCGAGCAACCCCGCCACGTTGCCGTCGTGTTGGCCGGGGCGTTCGAGCGACCGGGCTGGTGGGGCCCGGGACGCGAGGGCTCCTGGGCTGACGCCATCGAGTTCGGCCGTCGGATCGGGGTGACCGCCGGCGTGGCGGTGCGGGTGGTCCCGGCCGAGCGTGCGCCCTGGCATCCCGGCCGTTGCGCCTCCATCCGGGTCGGTGACTGGATCGTCGGTTACGCCGGGGAATTGCACCCAGAGGTGGTGGAACGCGTGGGTCTGCCCGCCCGGTCCGCGGCGTTGGAGATGGATCTGGATGCGCTGCCCGCCCGCGGAATACCGGTGGCACCGCGCATCTCGCCGTTCCCGCCGGTCCATCTCGATGTGGCCCTGGTCGTGCCGCAGGCCGCGCCGGCCCAGGATGTGCTCGCTGCGCTGGCCGCCGGGGGCGGGGACCTGCTGGAATCGGTCCGGTTGTTCGACGTCTACTCCGGGGACCAGGTCGGCGACGGCGCAAAGTCGCTGGCGTTCGCACTGGTCATCAGGGCACCGGACCGCACCTTGACCGCCGCGGACGCGCTCGGTGTCCGCGACGCGGCGCTGGCCGAGGCCGCAGCCCGCACCGGCGCGACGTTGCGCTGACAGCGGGGTGTGGACAAGTTTGCCGTTTCGACAGTCGAAGGTGTGAGGATGGTGTCCATGTCATCGCTGTTGCCACCCGACCTGTCCCGCAAAATTCTGAAGGCGGGCTACTACCCGGCGTTCGTCACCGACGTGCTCGACATCGCGCTCGCGGACGAAAGCGTGGAAACCCATCTGGTGCACCTGGAGACCACGTTCGACGTGGAGACGATCCGCCGGCATCTTTCCGTCGTCGCGCTCACCTCGACCAGATTGATCTTCGTCCACGCCGACGACCACGGCGGCGACGAGGAGCACGGCGAGCAGGCCCATGGCATCGCCACCAGCGAATCCGTTCCACTCTCCGCAGTTCGAACCGTGATGGTGACGCACGTGGTGCCCAACCCGGAGGGTTACCAGGCCGGAAGCCTCGGCCGGGAGGTCACGGTCACCATCGGCTGGGGGGCGGTGGCCCGACTGGACCTGGAACCAGCCACCTGCGGAGATCCGAACTGCGAGGCCGACCACGGCTACACCGGATCACTCACCGGTGATGATCTGTCGTTGCGGATCAGCGCCGACGCCGAAGGCGAGCACGAATTGGCTGACGCACTGGCCTTTGCGCGGGTGTTGTCGGCGGCCACCGCAGCGACCCGGGTATGAACGGTCGCCCCGCCCTCCTCGACGTCGACCGCCGGGTATGAGCGGTCCGGCCGCTCCCGGGTACGGTCCCGGCACGCTCGGAGCCGTTCTGCCGGGGGTGGCCGCCGCGTTGGGCGTGCCGGTGCCCCTGCCGTCGGTCGACCTGCCGCCGGCGACCAAGGTGTGCGTCGTCCTGATCGACGGGCTCGGGTACCGGTTGCTGGCCGACAATGCCGCTGACGCACCGTTTCTGGCTTCGCTGCCGGGTCGGGTGTTGCGGGCCGGCTGCCCCAGCACCACGGCGACGTCGTTGGGCTCGTTCGGTACGGGATTGTCGCCGGGGCAGCACGGTCTGGTCGGCTACCTGGTGATGGATCCGGCCCGCGGGGTGTTGCTCAACGCGCTGCGGTGGGACCCGGCGGTCGACCCGCTGCGGTGGCAGGTGTACCCCACCGTCTTCCAGCACCTGGTGTCGGCCGGGGTGCGGACGACCGCCATCGGCAACCCGGAGTTCCGGGGCTCCGGCCTGACCGTGGCCGCCCTCCGCGGGCCGGAGTTCGTCGGTGTGGACAAGCTGCACGACCGCATCGACGTGGCCGTGCGAGCGCTGGAGGAGCCCGGTCTGGCCTACCTGTACTGGGGTCAGGTGGACGGTGCCGGCCACAAGCACGGGATACAGAGCCGAAACTGGCGGCGCGCCCTACGCGAGATCGACGAAGCCGTGGGTCGGCTGGCCCGCATGCTGCCGCCGGGAACGCTCCTGCTCGTCACCGCCGACCACGGCATGGTGGACGTCCCGCACCGGTTGCGCGTCGACCTGGCCGGCCGGCCGGAGTTGCAGACCGGCATCCGGGTCCTGGCCGGCGAACCGCGCTTCGCGCAGGCCTACTGTTCTCGCGGCCAGGCCGGTGCGGTGGCGGCACGGCTGTCCGAGTTCTTCGGTGAGCGGGCCTGGGTGCGCACCCGGGAGCAGGCCATCGCCGACGGATGGTTCGGTGTGGTGGACGAGCGGGTCTTCGGGCGCATCGGTGACGTGGTGGTGGCCGCGAACCAGAGGTTGTCGTTCATCGACTCCCGGACGGCGTCGTCGCAGGAGATGGCGTTGATCGGCCAGCACGGCTCGCTGACGGACGAGGAGCAGCAGGTACCGCTGATGGAACTGGTCATCTGACCCTGGTTGATGTGAGTCGACCCTCGGTCGTCTGCATCACCATACGCTCTGTTGTATGATTCTCGAATCATGGAGAATCAGACCTTCCGGGCGGCGGTCGCCGGGGCCAGCGGTTACGCGGGCGGCGAAATCCTCCGGCTGCTGCTGGCCCACCCGCACGTCGACATCGGCGCGGTGACGGCCAACGCGAGTGCGGGTGACCGGCTGGCGTTGCACCAGCCGCACCTGTTGCCGCTGGCCGATCGGATTCTGGAGCCGACGGAGACCCGGACGCTGGCCGACCACGACGTCGTATTCCTGGCCCTGCCGCACGGTCACTCGCACCAGGTGGCGGCGGCGTTGGGACCCGACGTGGTGGTGATCGACTGCGGCGCGGACCACCGGCTCACCGATCCGATTGCCTGGCAACGGTTCTACGGCGGCGAGCATCCCGGCGCGTGGCCGTACGGCCTGCCCGAACTGCCCGGCGGGCGGGAGAAGCTCATCGGCGCCACGAGAGTGGCGGTTCCGGGTTGCTATCCCACGGCCGCCTCACTGGCCGTCGCCCCGGCCCTGGCCGCCGGTCTGGTCGAACCCGAGGTGGTGGTGGTGGCCGCCTCCGGCACATCCGGCGCCGGCAAAGCATTGAGGGCCCATCTGCTGGCGACGGAGGTTCTCGGTGGATCGTCCGCCTACGGCGTCGGCGGTGTTCACCGCCACACTCCCGAGATGATCCAGAACCTCAGTGCGGCAGCGGGTACGGCGGTGCAGGTCTCGTTCACCCCGGTGCTGGTACCGATGTCGCGCGGAATCCTGTGCACGTCCAGTGCCCGCCTCACCCCCGGGGTCACGCTGACCGAGATCCGGAGTGCCTACGAGCTGGCGTACGCGGCAGAACCGTTCGTGCACCTACTCCCGGTGGGGCAGTGGCCGACGACCAGCGCAGTGCTGGGAGCGAACACGCTGCTGCTGCAGGTCGCGGTGGACGAGGCGGCCGGGCGGCTCGTCGTCGTTTCCGCGGTGGACAATCTGACCAAGGGCACCGGCGGCGCCGCCGTGCAGTGCCTCAATCTTGCTCTCGGGCTTCCCGAGACGGCGGGCCTGTCTACCGTCGGAGTGGCGCCGTGACGGGCGGATCCGACGGTACCGGGCAGGGGGTGACCGCGGCCGGCGGCTTTCGGGCCTCCGGGGTGACGGCGGGCTTGAAACCTTCGGGCCGACCGGATCTCGCCCTGGTCGTCAACGACGGGCCGATCCACAGCGCGGCCGGCGTTTTCACCGGAAACCGGGTCAGGGCCGCCCCGGTGCGCTGGTGCGAGCAGATCCTGCACGGCGCAGGCGGACTCGCTCCGGCCGTGGTGGCCGTGGTGCTCAATTCGGGCGGCGCCAACGCCTGCACAGGGCCCGCCGGCTACGCCGACACCGTGGCCACCGCAGAACATCTCGCCGCGATGCTGGGGGTCGAGCCGAGCCAGGTCGCGGTGTGCTCGACCGGATTGATCGGCGAGCGACTGCCGATGGACCGGATCCTGGCCGGCTCGTCGTCGGCTGTCGCTGCGCTGACTGACGACGGCGGAACGGACGCCGCCACCGCGATCATGACGACGGACACAGTCGCCAAACAGGTGAGGATCACCACCGGCGGGTTCACCGTCGGCGGCATGGCCAAGGGCGCCGGGATGCTGGCGCCGGCGCTGGCCACCATGTTGGTGGTGTTGACCACCGACGCAGTCGCGGGCAACGCCGATCTCGACGAGGCGTTGCGCGCCGCCACCCGGGTGTCGTTCGACCGCCTGGACTCCGACGGGGCGATGTCCACCAATGACACCGTGTTGCTGCTGGCCTCCGGCGCGTCCGGCGAGCAGCCCGCCCGGGAGGTGTTGACCGCGGCGGTCACCCGGGCCTGCCAGGACTTGGCCGGCCAGTTGCTGGCCGACGCCGAGGGCGCCACCAAGGAGATCCATATCGAGGTCGCCCACGCGGTCACCGAAGATGACGCTGTCGAGGTGGGCCGCGCCGTGGCCCGCAACAGCCTGGTCAAGACGGCGTTCTTCGGGGGCGACCCCAACTGGGGCCGGATTCTCGCGGCGGTCGGAACCACCGGCGCCGGGTTCGACCCCGATCAGATCGACGTGGCCATCAACGGGGTCTGGATCTGCCGGCAGGGCTCGACCGGGCAGGACCGGTCCCTGGTGGACCTGACACCGCGCCGGGTGCACGTGGTCATCGATCTGCACGCCGGGGTGGAGACCGCGACGATCCTGACCAACGACCTGTCGCACGCCTACGTGCACGAGAACTCGGCGTACTCCACATGAGTCGGTCGATCGAGCTGGAGCCGCGCGACACCGCGGACCTGAGCGCCGCCGCGGCCCGGGCCGCCGTGCTGGCCGATGCTCTGCCCTGGTTGCAGCAGTTCGCCGGAGCCCTCGTGGTGGTCAAGTACGGCGGTAACGCCATGTCCGACGGGACCTTGAAACAGGCGTTCGCCGCGGACATGGTCTTCCTGCGCACCGTCGGGCTGCGACCGGTCGTGGTCCACGGCGGCGGCCCGCAGATCAGCGCCATGCTGACCAGGTTGGGCATGGTCGGTGAATTCAAGGGCGGCTTCCGGGTCACCACCCCGGAAATCATGGATGTGGTCCGGATGGTGCTGGTCGGTCAGGTCGGTCGGGAACTGGTGGGCATGATCAACAAACACGGCCCGCTGGCCGTGGGTATGTCCGGAGAGGACGCCGGTCTGTTCACCGCGGCCCGGCGTACCGTGGCCGTCGACGGGGTGCAGACCGACATCGGGCTGGTCGGCGACGTCGTCCGGGTCAACCCGGCCGCTGTGCTGGATCTGGTGGATGCCGGCCGTATTCCGGTCATCTCCACGGTCGCTCCCGACGCGGACGGCGTGGTGCACAACGTGAATGCGGATACTGCTGCGGCCGCGTTGGCCATCGCCCTGGGGGCTGCCAAGTTGGTCATGCTGACCGATGTCGAAGGACTGTATGCGAATTGGCCGGACAAATCGTCGTTGCTGTCGAGGATCTCGGTGTCGGCGCTGGAGAAGATGTTGCCCGATCTGACATCCGGGATGGTGCCGAAGATGGAGGGCTGCCTGCGCGCGGTCCACGGCGGCGTCGCCGCGGCCCACATCATCGACGGGCGGATACCCCACGCCGTGCTCTTGGAGATCGTCACCACGCAGGGCATCGGCACCATGGTCGTGCCCGGCTCACCCGAGGAGTGCTGAGATGACCGCCCTGACCGGGAACGAGCTGGCCGCCGCACGGTGGGCAGGCACGATGATGAACAACTTCGGGGTGCCGAAGATCGAGCTGGTGTCCGGTCGCGGGGCCGTGGTCGTCGACGCCGACGGCAAGCAGTACCTGGACCTGCTCGGCGGCATAGCGGTGAATGCCCTCGGTCACGCCCACCCGGCCATCGTTGCTGCGGTCACCGACCAGATCGGCACGCTGGGCCATGTTTCGAACTTCTTCGCCCACCCTGTGGTGCTCGATCTGGCCGAACGGTTGTTGCACATACTCGGTGCCGAGGGCGACGGCCGGGTGTTGTTCTGCAACTCCGGAGCAGAGGCGAACGAGGCGGCGTTCAAGATGGCCCGGCTGACCGGTCGACCCCGGCTGATCGCCGCCGACGGCGGTTTCCACGGGCGGACCATGGGGGCGTTGGCCCTGACCGGACAGCCGAGCAAACGGGCGCCGTTCGAGCCGATGCCGGCCGGCGTCGAGTTCGTTTCTTACGGCGATGTGCAGGCGCTGCAGCGATGCGTCGACAACGACGTGGCGGCGGTGTTTCTCGAGCCGATCCAGGGGGAGGCGGGCGTGATCCCTGCCCCGGACGGGTATCTCGCAGCGGCCAGGGAGATCACGTCCGCGCACGGGGCGTTGCTGGTGCTGGATGAGGTGCAGACGGGGATCGGCCGTACGGGCAGCTGGTTCGCTCACCAGCGCTCCGGGATCCGCCCCGACATAATCACCCTGGCCAAGGGTCTCGCCGGTGGTCTTCCGATGGGTGCGGCCATCGGAATCGGACCCGCGGCCGAACTGCTGTCCGCGGGGCAGCACGGCTCCACATTCGCCGGCAATCCGGTGTGTGCGGCCGCGGCCCTCGCGGTGCTGTCGACCATCGAGTCGGAGCGACTCCTGGACCACGCCGACGCGCTGGGCAAGCACCTCGCCCACGCGGTGGAAGACCTGGGTCACCCGCTGGTCGACCACGTCCGGGGGGCCGGTCTGCTCCTCGGGATCGTGCTCACCGACACGCTGGCCGGCGAGACCGCCGCTGCCGCACAGCACGCCGGTTTTCTGCTGAACGCCCCCGCGCCGAACGTCCTCCGGCTCGCGCCGCCCCTGATCCTGACCACCGAGCAGGCCGACTCCTTCGTCAACGCCCTCCCGGCGATCCTGGATGCGGCGATCGGGGCCGCGGCGCTGGGCCAGTCCATGGACAAGATAGTCCGATGACCGAGCCAGGCGGTCCAATGATGCAGGGTGATCCGATGATCCGCCACTACCTCCGGGACGACGACCTCTCACCCACGGAGCTGATCGCGGTGCTGGACACCGCGGATGCCTACAAGGCCGATCGGTACGGGTTTTCGCCCCTGGCCGGCAAGGCGGTGGCGGCGCTGTTCGAAAAGAATTCGACCCGGACCCGGCTCTCGTTCGAGGTAGGCATCAGCCAGCTCGGTGGTCAGCCGGTCATCGTCGACGGCCGCACCTCGCAGCTGGGTCGCGAGGAAACCATCGAGGACACCTCACGGGTGCTCTCCCGTTACGTCGACGCGGTCGCCATCCGGACCTTCGCCCAGCGCCGGATCAACGCGTTGGCCAGCGCGTCCAGCGTGCCGGTGATCAACGCCCTGACCGACGAGTTCCACCCCTGCCAGGTGCTGGCCGACCTGCAGACGATCCGCGAGCGGCTCGGCCGGTTGGCCGGTGTCACCCTGACCTACCTCGGCGACGGGGCGAACAACATGTCGCACTCGTTGATGCTGGGCGGGGCCAATGCCGGCCTGCACGTCCGGGTGTCGTCGCCGGTCGGTTTCGACCCGCAACCCGACATCCTGTTGGACGCCAAGCGCCGTGCGGCGGAGACGGGCGGCTCCATCGAGTTGATCACGGATCCGCGGCTGGCCGTGGTCGGCGCGGACGTGCTGGCGACCGACACCTGGACGTCGATGGGTCAGGAGAACGACGGTCTCGACCGGGTCGGGCCGTTCCGCCCGTATCAGGTCAATCGGGAACTCCTGGCCCTCGCGGCGGACGGTGCGATCGTCCTGCACTGCCTGCCTGCACACCGCGGCTCCGAGATCACCGACGAGGTACTCGACGGTCCTTCATCGGCGGTCTGGGACGAGGCGGAGAACCGGTTGCACGCCCAGAAGGCCTTGCTGGCCTTTCTGGTCGGTCTGACCGGCGCAGGGCTGCCGGCGCACAACCAGCCCCGGTCCGACCGGTCGTGACCACCAGTCAGGCGCCGGCCACCAAGGCGGCCCGGCACGGGCGCATCACCGGGCTGATCCGCGACGGTGCGATCCGTTCACAGACCGAACTGGCCGCCCTGCTCCAGGCCGAAGGGGTGCACACCACGCAGGCGACCCTGTCCCGCGATCTGGAGGAGCTGGGGGCGCTCAAACTGCGCGGGGTCGACGGCGGCGCCCCGGTGTACGTCATTCCCGAGGACGGTTCCCCCAGGCCGATGGCCGGCGGAACGTCGCGGTTGGCCAGGCTTTTCGGCGAGTTGCTGCTCTCTGCGCAGGCCTCGGGCAACTTGGTTGTGCTGCGTACCCCGCCCGGTGCGGCGCAGTTCCTGGCCTCGGCGATCGACCGGGCCGGGCTGGTCGACGTGATCGGAACCATCGCCGGCGACGACACCATCCTGGTGGTGGCCGCGGCAGGACTGTCCGGCGAAGAACTCGGCCGGCGCCTGGGCGCATACGCCCAGCCGCCGCGGGCCGCCGCCGACACCGATGGCCCGGACCCGGCACCGAGACATGAAACACCGAGACATGAAACACCGAGGCCTGAAACACCGAGGCCTGAAACACAGGGGCAAACCACATGAATCCTGACGTCGACGGAGTCGCCGCCGATCCGATCGCGCTCTGGGGCGCCCGCTTCACCGGCGGTCCGTCACCGGAGATGGCGGCGCTGTCCAAGTCGACCCAGTTCGACTGGCGGCTGGCCCAGTACGACATCGCCGGGTCCAAGGCCCACGCCCGGGTGCTGCACCAGGCCGCTCTGCTCACCGATGCGGAGCTGGACGGCATGATCGCCGCGCTGACCAGGCTCGCCGCGGATGTGGCGGACGGTTCCTTCACGCCGGTCGAGGCGGACGAGGACGTGCACACTGCGCTGGAACGCGGACTGCTGGACCGGGCCGGGGCGGACCTGGGCGGAAAGCTGCGGGCTGGGCGATCGCGCAACGACCAGGTGGCCACCCTTTATCGGCTGTACCTGCGGAACGAAGCGCGGCTGATCGTGGAATTGCTGCTGCAGCTCCAGGAGGCGCTTCTGGCCCAGGCGGACGCCCATCCTGGTGCGGCCATGCCCGGCCGGACCCACTTCCAGCACGCCCAACCGGTGCTGCTCGCCCACCACCTGGCTGCGCACGCCCAGGCGCTGGTCCGGGACGTGGACCGGATCCGGGACTGGGATCGCCGGGCGTCGGTGTCCCCGTACGGTTCCGGCGCCCTGGCCGGCTCCTCCCTGGGGCTCGATCCGGCGGCGGTGGCCAAGGAACTGGGGCTCGACGTGGCGTCGGCGAACTCCATCGACGGCACCTCATCCCGCGACTTCGCCGCCGAGTTGGCCTTCTGCCTGGCCATGACCGGGGTGGACCTGTCCCGTTGGGCGGAAGAGGTTGTCATCTTCACCACCGCGGAATTCGGCTATGCCCGCCTGGACGACGCGTTCGCGACCGGGTCGTCGATCATGCCGCAGAAGAAGAACCCCGACATCGCGGAGCTGACCAGAGGAAAGTCGGGCCGGCTGATCGGGAACCTGACCGGTCTGCTGGCCACCCTGAAAGGTCTGCCGTTGGCCTACAACCGGGATCTGCAGGAGGACAAGGAACCCCTGATCGACTCGCTGGAACAGCTGAAGTTGCTGCTGCCGGCGCTGACCGGCCTGACCGCGACGCTGGTGTTCGACACGGATCGTCTGTCGTCGATGGCCGGGGCCGGATTCTCGCTGGCCACCGATGTCGCGGAATGGATGGTCAGGCAGGGGGTGCCGTTCCGGGTTGCCCACGAGGCCGCTGGTGCCTGCGTCTCGCTGGCCGAGGCGACGGGCCGAGACCTGGACCAGCTCACCGATGAGGAGTTCGCCGCGATCTCGCCCGCGCTCGCGCCCGGTGTGCGGGACGTGCTCACCGTGGCCGGTTCGCTGGCCTCGCGGGACGGTCTGGGCGGCACCGCGCCCGTCCGGGTCGCCGAACAACTCGCCGGCCTGCGGACCACCATCGCCACCGACCGCCACTGGCTCCGCCGGCCGTGACCCGCCCGCCCACCCGGCGGGGATCAACTTCTCCGGCAGGGGTCAAATTGTTTTTTTCTGTCACTCCAGTCCCATTTCAGGCACGTTGATCCCCGCAGAACAGCCGGGCAGGACGGTCCGCCTCGGGCGGCGACTGTCCAGGGCCACGCTTTCCGGTGACGCCGTCTCGGTCGCCCCGACCCTGCTGGGGCGCGTCATGGTGTCGGATTCTCCGGCCGGTCGGGTGGCGGTGCGGTTGACCGAGGTGGAGGCGTACCGCGGACACGATGATCCGGCCTCGCACGCCTACCGGGGCCTGACCCGCCGCAACGCCGTGATGTTCGACGAACCGGGCCACCTCTACCTGTACTTCGTCTACGGCATGCACTGGTGCGCCAACGTCGTCACCGGTCCGACCGGCCAGCCGTCCGCGGTGCTGCTGCGCGCCGGCCAGGTGGTGTTCGGTCACCAGCTGGCCGCCACCCGTCGACCGGATCGGACCAAGCCGGAGCACCTGGGCCGTGGACCGGCCGGCCTGGCGTCGATCCTCGGGTTGGCCGCGGCCCAGAACGGTGCCGACCTATGTTCGCCGGGTTCTGTACTGTCACTCCACGCCGGTGCCCGCGTCGACCCGGCCGGGGTGCGGCGCGGCCCGCGCATCGGCGTGAACGTCGGCGTCGAGCAACAATGGCGGTTCTGGGAGGACGGCGCAGAGTCTGTGTCGGCATTCCGACCTGGCGTCACACGCCACCGCCGCGGCCGACCCGCCGATCAGACCGACGCGAACACACCGGCCGCCGGACGCTGACGCCCATCGGGAGCGGGGCGCGTCCGGCTCGCAATGGCAGGATGACGGATGTGCCCGAACCGAGCCCCTCGTCACCGCGACACCCGGCCACCGGGCCAGATCTTCGGCCTGTCGCGGTGCTGGATGATCTGCGCTGGCGGGGGTTGATCGCACAGTCGACCGACGAGAGCGAGCTGGCCACGGCGCTGGCCGACGGCCCGATCACGTTCTACGGCGGTTTCGATCCGACGGCCCGAAGCCTGCACATCGGCAACCTGGTGTTGCTGCTGACCATGCGCAGAATCCAGGACGCCGGCCACTTCCCGCTGGGCCTGGTCGGCGGCGCCACCGGTCTCATCGGAGATCCGAAGATGTCCGGCGAACGGGTGCTCAACCACAGCGACGTGGTCGCCGAGTGGGTCCAGCGCATCACCGGTCAGGTCGAGAAATACCTGGCCTTCAGTGGTCCGTTCGCGGCCCGCATCGTGAACAACCTGGACTGGACCGCCTCGTTGAGCGCCATCGACTTCCTCCGCGACGTCGGCAAGCACTTTCGGATGGGCCGCATGTTGTCCAAGGAGATCGTCTCGGCCCGGTTGAGCAGCGACGAGGGCCTGTCGTTCACCGAATTCAGCTACCAGATCTTGCAGGGGATGGATTTCCTGGAGCTCTACCGCCGCTACGGCTGCGTCCTGCAGCTCGGCGGCAACGACCAGTGGGGGAATTTGACCAGCGGCACCGAACTGATCCGCAAGGCTGCCGGTGTGCCGGCCCACGCGCTGACCACGCCGCTGATCACCAAGGCCGACGGGACGAAGTTCGGCAAGTCCGAGACCGGAACCGTATGGCTGGACCCGGAACTGACGACGCCGTACGCCTTCTACCAGTTCTGGTTGAACACGGACGACGCTTCGGTGGTGGCCTACCTCAAAGTCTTCTCGTTCTTGAATCGGGCCGACATCGAGGCGCTCGCCGAGGCCACCGCCAGCCGGCCGCACGCCAGGGAGGCGCAGCGTGCCCTCGCCCTCGAGGTGACCACCTTGGTCCACGGCGAGCAGGCGGCCAGATCCGCGGTCGCGGCCAGCGGTGCGCTGTTCGGCCGGAGCGCACTGGAAGACATCGACGAGGCGACGTTGGGCGCCGCTCTGACCGAAGCCGGACTGCATCAGTTGACCGGAGACATGCCCACGGTGGTGGAGTTGCTGCGGGTGGCCGGGTTGGCCTCGTCGTCATCCGAAGCACGACGGACCATTGCCGAAGGCGGCGCCAACATCAACAACCGCCGGATCAGCGATCCGGATCACGTGCCCGCGGCCGCCGACCTGCTGCACGGCAGGTACCTGGTGGTCCGGCGGGGCAAGCGCGCCGTGGCCGGCATCGCGGTCCGATCCCCGATCGGTCACCCGCCGGTTTGACGCGACAGACCCACTACCGTAGGTTCCTCCCTCGCGGCCGACGAGCCGGACAGGATCCAGCTGGACCTGCCGGCCTGTTCGGGACCGCGAAGCGTCGTCCAGACGGACTCGGAAGGTCTCAGGTTGAAACCCTGATGATCATCCGGTAGCGTTACGGAGGTTGCCCCCGAGAAGGTCTAGCGGCTTTTGTGGGTGTGCGTGTGATCTTTGAG
>CAXUHA010000037.1:0-41166 GCA_964250735.1 uncultured Nakamurella sp.
CCCCGACCCCGCCGGCGTCCCGCGCGGTGGCCAGCCCGGCCGCCGCGGCGGCCATCGCGTCGGTCCACGACACCGGCGCCAGCCGGCCGTCGGCTCCGCGGATCATCGGCCGGGTGATCCGGTCCCCCACACCGGTGTAGCGGTGCGCGAACCGGCCCTTGTCGCAGTTCCACTCCTCGTTGACCTCGGGATCGCTGGCGGCCAGCCGGCGGGTGACCTCCACCGAACGGTGATCAGTGCGCTGCGCACAGCCGTCGGCGCAGTGTTCACAGATCGTCGGCGTGGAGACCAGGTCGAACGGACGTGACCGGAACCGGTAGGAGGCGGAGGTGAGCGCGCCCACCGGACAGATCTGGATGGTGTTGCCCGAGAAGTACGACTGGAACGGCTCGGCCGAGTTGATACCGATCTGCTGGGCCGAACCGCGCTCCAGCAGGTCGATGAACTGATCGCCGGCGATCTGGTCGGAGAAGCGGGTGCACCGCTGACACAGCACGCAGCGTTCCCGGTCCAGCAGGATCTCGGTGGAGATGGGGATCGGCTTGGTGAAAACCCGCTTCGCTTCGTGCATCCGGGACTCGGCGGCACCGTTGGCCAGGGTCTGGTTCTGCAGCGGGCATTCGCCGCCCTTGTCGCAGATCGGGCAGTCCAGTGGATGGTTGAGCAGCAGGAACTCCAGGTTGGAGCGCTGCGCCTTCGCCGCGACCGGAGAGCTGAGCTGGGTTTTCACCACCATGGCGTCGGCGACCGTCTGGGTGCACGACGCCTGCGGCTTGGGCATCGGGCGGCCGCCCATCTCGATCTCCACCAGGCACTGCCGGCAGGCCCCCACCGGCTCGAGCAACGGGTGGTCGCAGAACCGGGGGATGGCGATGCCGATGCGTTCCGCCGCCCGGATCACCAACTCTCCCTTGGGCGCGTCCACGACGACCCCGTCGATGGTCAGTCGGACGTGCCCGGGCGGTGTCGGGTTGTCCTGGGGCGCGCCGGCGCCGGCCGGCGGATTCACCGTCTGGGTCATCAGTGCGCCCCGACCAGCAGGCGGGACTCGACCACGGGGGCCGTCCGGCCGGTGACCAGATCCTCGAACTCGTGACGGAAGTACTTGAAACCGGAGAGGATCGGAGTGGCCGCCGCGTCGCCCAGCGCGCAGAAGGAGCGGCCGATGATGTTCCCGGCCGCATCGGAGAGGGTGTCCAGGTCGTCCAAAGTGCCCGACCCGCTGACGATCCGGCGCAGGATCTGCACCAGCCAGCCGGTGCCCTCCCGGCACGGTGTGCACTTGCCGCACGACTCGTGCTTGTAGAACTCGAGCCATTTCCAGACCGCCCACGGGACGGAGACCGTTTCGTTGAAACACATCAGCGCCGTCGTGCCCAGCATCGAACCGGCTGCGGCGACGTCGTCGAAGGACAGCGGAACGTCCAGATGCTGCGGGGTGAAGATCGGTGTCGAGGATCCCCCCGGGGTGAAGAACTTCAGCGGGATGCCGTCCAGCATGCCGCCGGCCGATTCCAACAACTGCCGCAGGGTGGTGCCCATCGGGGCCTCGTACTGCCCCGGCCGGGTGACGTGCCCGGACAGCGAGAAGATCTTCGGACCGGGCGACTTGTCGGTGCCCATCGACCGGTACCAGTCGCTCCCGCCCAGCACGATGGCCGGCACGGAGGCGATGGTCTCGACGTTGTTCACCACCGTCGGGCTCGCGTACAGGCCCGCCACGGCCGGGAACGGCGGCTTCAGCCGGGGCTGGCCACGACGACCCTCCAGAGAATCCAGCAGGGCCGTCTCCTCGCCGCAGATGTACGCGCCGGCACCGGCGTGGATGACGATCTCGAGGTTGAACCCGGAACCGAGGATGTTCTGGCCGAGCAAACCGGCGGCCTTGGCTTCGTTCACCGCATTGGTCAACCGGCGCAGCGCGTGGATCGCCTCACCGCGCACGTAGATGGCGCAGAACTCGCTTCGGATGGCATAGCAGGTGATGATGCAACCTTCGATCAGCGCGTGCGGATCCGCCATCATGTAGGGGATGTCCTTGCAGGTACCCGGTTCTCCTTCGTCGGCGTTGACGACCAGGTAGTGCGGCTTGCCGTCGCCCTGCGGCAGGAACGACCATTTGAGCCCGGTCGGGAATCCTGCCCCGCCCCGTCCGCGCAGCCCGGAGTTCTTCATCAACTCCACGATCCGGCCCGGATCCACCGCCAGGGCCAGCGGTAGGGCCTGGTAGCCGTCCAATCGCCGGTAGGTCTGCAACGACCACGACTGCGGTGACGCCCAGCGCCTGGTCAGGACCGGGGTCAGCGGCGCCGGGCCGGTCGGCGCGACCGTCGCAGCGTCAGGTTCAGGGGTCATCTCTGGGTCACTTCTTCTCCGGGAGGGGCGGAAAATCCACCTGGTCGGGCATGGCCGGCGCGGTCTGCCCGCTCTGTTCGGCGAGCGTGGAACCGCGCAGCGTCTGCTCCGACGCCGACGGCCCCAGCACCTCGGCCGTGAGATCGGGCATGAACCCGGCGATCTCGAGTTCGGCGGTGCGGAAGTCGGTCAGCGGAGCACCACGGGTGGGCGCAGGCCGACCACCGGCCTGCAGGGACGACACCAGATCCAGGGCCGAGTCGGGGGTCTGGTTGTCGAAGTACTCGTAGTTGACCTGAAGCACCGGTCCGTGGTCACAGGCCGCCAGGCACTCCGCGGTCTCCAGTGTGATCGACCCTTCGGTGCCCGGCTCGCCGGCCGTCTCGTCGTGCCCGACCCCGAGATGGTGCGACAGGGTGGAGAAGATGGCGTCCCCGCCGAGCACCGCGCACAGTGCGTTGATGCAGACACTGACCAGGAACCGGCCGCAGGGACTGCGCTTGTACATGGTGTAGAAGGTAGCCACCGCCGACACCTCGGCCGAGGTCAGGCCGAGCTGGGCGGCGCAGAACTCGATACCGGGCTGGCTGACGAATCCCTCCACCGACTGCACCAGATGCAGCAGCGGCAGCAGGGCCGACCTCGCTACCGGATACCGGCCGATGAGCTCCGCGGCCCGCTCCCGGGTCAGTTCGTCGAACACGACGTCGGTGGCCAGGAAAACCGGCACCCCGATACGGGCGTTACTCATTCTGTCCCGCTCCTCGCGCAGGCCTTCAACGGTCCACCCCACCCATCACCGGATCGATCGATGCCACCGCGGCGACGACGTCGGCGATCAGACTGCCCTCGCTCATGGCCGGCATGGCCTGAAGGTTGACGAAGCCGGGGTCCCGCAGGTGGACGCGGAACGGCTTGGTGCCGCCATCGGACACCACGTGGCAGCCCAGTTCGCCGCGCGGGTTCTCGATGGCGGCGTAGGCCTGCCCGGCCGGCACCTGAAAACCCTCGGTGACCAGCTTGAAGTGGTGGATCAGCGACTCCATCGAGCTGCCCATGATCTTCTTGATGTACTCCAGCGAGTTACCCATCCCGTCGGCGCCGATGGACAACTGGGCCGGCCAGCCGATCTTCTTGTCGGCCACCATCACCGGGCCCGGCTCGGCCAATTTCACCACCGCCTGCTTCATGATCTTGAGCGACTCGTGCATCTCCGCCACCCGCAGCAGATACCGGGCGTAGCAGTCCGCATCGGTGGAGGTCGGCACCTCGAACTCGTACTCTTCATACCCGCAGTAGGGCATGGTCTTCCGCAAGTCCCAGGGCAGACCCGCCGAGCGCAGCACCGGACCGGTGATCCCCAGCTGCATGCACGCCTCGAGCGGCAGAATGCCGACGCCCTGGGTCCGCATCTTCCAGACCGGCTGGCCGGTGAGGAGTTTGTCGTATTCCGGCAGCCGCGACTCCATCTTCGTGATGAAGGCGTTGATGTGGTCGATGGAATCGGCGGGCAGTTCCTGGGCCACGCCCCCGGGTCGGATGAAGGCCATGTTCATCCGCAGGCCGGTGAGGAACTCCATCAGGTGCAGGGCTTCCTCGCGCTCCCGGAAACCCATCGTCATGCCGGTCAGGGCGCCCAGTTCCATGCCGCCGGTGGCCACGGCCACCAGATGCGAGGAGATCCGGGTCAGTTCCATCAGCAGGACGCGGATCACCTCGGCCCGCCGCGGGACCTCGATGCCCAGCAGCTTTTCGATGGCCATGCAGTACGCGGCCTCGTTGAAGGCCGGCGAGAGGTAGTCGGCGCGGGTGACGAAGGTGACGCCCTGCGTCCAGTTGCGGAACTCGCAGGATTTCTCGATGCCGGTGTGCAGGTAGCCGATCACCGAGCGGGCCTGCACCACCGTCTCGCCCTCGATCTCCAGGATCAACCGGAGCACGCCGTGGGTGGACGGGTGCTGGGGCCCCATGTTGACGATGATGCGTTCGTCGCTGTCACCGCCGTCGCCGCCCAGACCGCCGAAGTTGCCTTCGGCGAGCATGTCCTCCCAGTCGCCGCCGGTGACGGTGAAGACCCGGCCTTCCGTCGTCGAGGTGCCACGGGCCAGCCGCGGCTCGCCGCCGCGCAGGTCTTCCGGCAGAAAATCCTCGGTGAACACGGGCTCGCCGTTGATGTCGTGCGTGGACGTCATGTCGACACCTCTTTCCTGACAACCGCTTTCCTGAGAGGGCCCGGGGCGTTCACGAATAGGACCGCCGCTGATCGGGGGCCGGTATCTCGGCGCCCTTGTACTCGACGGGCACGCCGCCGAGCGGGTAGTCCTTGCGCTGCGGGTGGCCCTCCCAGTCGTCCGGCATCAGGATCCGGGTCAGCCCGGGATGACCGTCGAAGATGACGCCGAACATGTCGAAGGCCTCGCGCTCGTGCCAGTCGGCCGTCGGGTAGGTGGCCACCGCGCTGGGCACATGCGGATCGTCCACCCCCACCGCGACCTCCAACCGGACCCGCCTGCGGTAGGTCATCGAGGTCAGCTCGTAGACGACGTGCAACCGACGGGGTACCTGGGGACCGTAGTCGACACCGGAGATCGACGAGGCCAGTTCGAACCTCAGCGACGGATCGTCGCGCAGCACCCAGAACAACGCCGAGAGGTGTTCGCGGGCGAAGTAGAAGGTGATCTCGCCGTTCGCGACCGTGGTCTGCAGCAGTGCCGACGAAGGAATGGAACGCTCGGCCATGGCCGCGGCCAACGCGTCGGCCACCTCGTCGAAGTAACCGCCGAAGGGCCGCTCGGCGGGCGCCGGCGCGTAGGGAGCACTGACCAGCAAGCCGAACCCGGACGTGTCGCCCGAACCGTGCACGCCGAACATGCCGGTCCGTTCCACCCCGACCGCGGACAGCCCGGCGCCGGTCGGCTGCTGCAGTGCCGTCGAGGCCAGGTCCGATCCGACGGGGGCCTGATGGGAGGCGTCGTCGGTGCGCCCGGTGACCAGGGAGGCCGGCGAGTCGACGCTGGTCGACCCGCCCTGCGCAGCCGCCTGACCCGCCGGGGCCGGGGCCGCCCCGCCGCTGCCCTCCGACGCTGCCTTGTCCGGCCCGTTCCGCGGTTCGGTCATGGCCGAACCGCTTTCCAGGTGTCGCTTTCCACGGCCTGCCGGGAGGCTTCCAGCTGCGCGTCGCTGGGCGAGCGCTGCCCGTGCACCACACCGTTACGTCCGTAGCGCACCGAGGACGGCACCAGATCGGTGCGTACGCCGACCTTCTCACCCGCCCGGACCGGCCCCATCGGCTCGTCCATGATCTTGGCGTGCAGCTTCAGGATCGCATCGATCAACATTTCCGGGCGGGGCGGGCAACCCGGCAGGTACATGTCCACCGGGACGATGTGGTCGACCCCCTGGACCACCGCGTAGTTGTTGAACATGCCGCCCGAGGACGCGCACACGCCCATCGCGATGACCCATTTCGGTTCGGCCATCTGGTCGTAGATCTGCCGCAGCACGGGCGCCATCTTCTGGGTCACCCGGCCGGCCACGATCATCAGGTCGGCCTGCCGCGGTGAGGCGCGGAACACTTCCATCCCGAACCGGCCGAGGTCGTACCGCGGCGCACCGGTGGTCATCATCTCGATGGCACAGCAGGCCAGGCCGAACGTCGCCGGGAACAGCGACGCCTTCCGGGTCCAGTTGACCAGCTTCTCCACACCGGTCAGCAGGATGCCGTTCGGCAGTTTCTCTTCAAGGCCCATCAGGCGAATTCCCTTCACGCGATCGGCGCCACCGCCAATGTCCGGATGAATCGATCCTGTGCAGAACGGTCAGTCCCAGTCGAGCCCGCCCCGGCGCCACACGTAGGCGTAGGCGGCGAAGACGGTGATGATGAACAGGCCCATCTCCACCAGGCCGAACACGCCCAGCTGTACGGCACTCTGCGCCCAGGGGTACAGAAAGATGATCTCGATGTCGAAGACGATGAACAGCATGGCGGTCAGATAGAACTTGATCGGGAACCGCCCCGCGGTGCCGGCCGGCAGCGGGGTCGGCTCGATGCCGCACTCGTAGGCGTCCAGCTTGGCCCGGTTGTACCGACTCGGTCCGATCAGATCGGTGACGACGGTGGCATTGGTGACCGCGAACCCGCCCGCGACCACCAGCAGAATCAGGATCGGCAGATACGCACTCACGTCATCTCCCTAGACACTGGGAACCATTCTGGTCAACGAACGGACCACCTTGTCCGCCCAGTCGCCGTCCCGGCTGTCGTACAGCCCGGCCAACAGTTTGAGGACCAGGTACATCAGCCGCTTGCGGGGCAGTCCGAGCCTGGTCGCGGTCTTCATGATGGACGGCTTGCCGATCAGAACAGAGAACATCCCGCCGAGCCGGTAGTACGCGCCGAGATGATCTTTCATCGCCGCGGCGTAGCCGTGCAACGCCGCCTCCCGGCTCGGCCCGTCGGGCCGGCCGAGGGCCTGCAGCACGGACTCCGCGGCCAGCGCCGCGGACTCCATCGCATAGGCGATCCCTTCGCCGTTGAAGGGGTTGACCGAGCCGCCGGCATCACCGAGGAGGACCAGTCCGTCGGCGTAGTGCGGGGTTCGGTTGAACCCCATCGGCAGACCGGCGCCGCCGATTCCACCGATGGCATTCTCCTCCCGGAGCCCCCACTCCGCCGGGGTACCGTCCAGCCAGGTCTTCAGCAGCTTTCGGTAGTCGGTTCGCCCGAAGGCTTTCGACGAGTTGAGCATGCCGAGTCCGACGTTGACGGTGCCGTCACCCAGGCCGAAGATCCACCCGTACCCGGGGAGCAGTGCGGCCGCGCCGGGCGTGCTCCGGTCCCACAGTTCCAGGTGGGACTCCAGATAGTCGTCGTGGGTCCTGGCCGGAGCGTGGTAATACCGGCGCACCGCCACACCCAGGGGCCGGTCGTCCCGCTTGTTGATGCCAAGGCCCAGCGCCATCCGCGCGGACACGCCGTCCGCGGCCAGGACCAGCGGGGCACGGAACGTGGCCGGCCCGTTCTCGGTCTTCGCCTGGACCCCTTCGGTCCGCCCGGTGCGCTCGTTGCGCATCGGGCCGATGACGTTGGTACCCACGTGGAGGCGCGCGCCGGCTTTGACCGCCATGTCCGCGAGCATCTGATCGAAGTCGCGGCGCGGGCGGACCAGTCCGAAGTCGGGGTAGTCCTGCAGCACGGGCCAGGCCAGCTCGAGCGATGTTCGCCCGGCGACGACTCGCAGCCCCTTGTTGCGAAGCCAGTCGTCACCGGAGACGTCCACCCCGAGGGCGAGAACCTGTTTGACGCCCCTGGGCGTCAGACCGTCCCCACACACCTTGTCGCGGGGGAACACCGATTTCTCCAGCAGCAGCACGTCCACCCCGGCCCGCGCCAGATAGGTGGCGGCCGTCGAACCGGCCGGCCCGGCACCCACGACGATGACGTCGGCACTCGTATCGCTCACCACGAACCCGCTTCCACGCCGGTGTTGCCTTCCACCTCGGGGAGGTGCGGTGGCAGTCCCCGGGCGGAAGCCGCGAACGAGATTGTGAATCAGTTCACGAAGTAACGCCCGCCCCAGTGTAGGACCGCTGCGCAGCGCGCTCAAACTCCCGCCCCACCGGGGGCGGCACGTCGGCGGCGGGCCCGATCGGCCGGTGCCGACCGGCCGCCGGCTCAGGCCGGCCCGCGCACGGCGTGATGCAGGGCGACGACGCCGAAGGTCATGTTCTTCCAGGCCACGTCCGACCATCCGGAACGGGTGATCTGCCGGGCCAGGGACGGCTGGTCCGGCCACGAGTTGATGGTCTCCCCGAGATAGGTGTATGCCTCTGGGTTCGACGAGAACCGACGCGCCAGGCGGGGCAGCACGTTCGCCAGATACCAGCGGTAGATCCACCCGACCGGCGCCGGTCGGGGTCTGGAGAACTCGCAGACCAACAGCTCGCCGCCCGGCTTGGTCACCCTGGCGAACTCCACCAGGGCCGCCCCCGGATCCTGCACGTTGCGCAACCCGAACGAGATGGTGACCGCGTCGAAACTGGCGTCCGCGAACGGAAGGTTCATCGCGTCCCCGGCCACCTTGGGCACCCCCCGAGCGGCCCCGGCGGACAACATCCCGAGCGAGAAGTCGGCGGCCACGCTCCACGCGCCGGTCCGGGCCAGTTCCTGGGTCGACACCGCCGTACCGGCGGCCACGTCCAGGACCTTGCGGCCCGCAGCCAGATGGAGCGCACGCACGCTGTGTCGGCGCCAGCGGCGATCCTGGCCGAACGAGAGCACGGTGTTCGTTCTGTCGTACCGGCCGGCCACCCCGTCGAACATCGCGGCGACCTGTCGCGGATTCTTCTCCAAACCGGCCCGTCCCATGAGTCAAGAGCCTACCGAGGACGGTGCGATCCACGCCCGGATCACCCCCGGCAGGACCGGACGGGCGGCAGTTCGAGGTCAGCGCGGGGCCGTTCGGGGGACACACCCGGACGGACACCGGATCAGCACCCTGGATTCACGCGCAGGAGACCGGGTCGACACAGTTGGCGTGCATGCTGGTGGGATGGTCCTCCCAGCGGTGAATGCGGTCAGCACCGTATCCGGTGCGCTGATCTCCCGCGCCCTGGAATTGGCGGGCCGGCTGGCCAACGACGCGGCCGAGGTGATCACCGCCACCTCGGGGCGGATGGCCTCGCCGGGGGCGAAGGCCCATCCCTTCGACTGGGTCACCGAGACGGACCGGACGCTGGAACGGCACACCCGCCGGCTCATCGCCGCCGAGTTCCCCGGCAGTGCGGTGCTGGGTGAGGAGTACGGCAGTACCGCGGCCGGTGACAATCCGCTGGCGCTACCGGGCGAGCCGGGTGCACCCGAACTTCTGTGGATCGTGGACCCGGTCGACGGCACCGCGAACTATGTCGCCGGCATCCCGTGGTGCTGTTATTCGCTGGCCCTGGTCGACGCCCACGGCCCTATCGTCGGGGTGATCGCCGACCCGTACCAGGGTCAGATCTACGCCGCCGCGCGTGGCCTGGGTGTACGGGCCAACGGCCGTACCGTGCGCCCGGGCCCGGCTTCCTCGTTGGCGGGATCACTGGTCTTCGCCGAACCCGGAAAGCCCGGTGAGCGGCCCGAGCTCGCGGTGCTGATCGGCCGGGTCCGGGTCGCTCACGCCGGGCTGCGGATGGTCGGTTCGTCCGCGCTCGCGGTGACCCAGGTGGCGCTGGGCCGGGCAGCGGCGGCCATTCTGCCCTCGGCCGGGTACCACGTCTGGGATGTGGCCGGCGCGCTGGCCCTGGCCGCCGAGGCCGGCATGGCCGTGGTCGACCTCGACGGACACCCGAGCCCGATGCCGCTGGACGGCCTGATCGTGGCCCGGCCGGGCCTGGTCGACGACGTCGTGGCCCTGGTCAACGGACATACCGGCTGACCGCGGCGCGTCGGCGGAGCGGTGTTCCCGACGCGGCTGACGACCTGCGCCGCAGCCACCAGAGCAGGGCCGCTCCGGTCAACCAGGTCAAGGCCACGGTGATACCCAGCACCGCGTTCCCCACGGCGGCGGACCGGCCGGCCACCCGGACGACCGTTGGGTCGACGGTGGAATATTCGACCATGAAGCGCTGCCCGAGGGCGAGCAGCCCCGGGTACAGCACGCCGTCCGGCGGGCGAACCGTCACCCCGGCCCCGTCGACGAACTCGATGCCGGTCCGCAGCGGCGAAATGGACAGCACCGTAGCCGTCGCCGTCCCGGGGTGAGCATCGATCTGCCGGTCGTCCAGCCTCATTCCCACCGCGAGCGCGCCCGTCATCAGGGTGATCGCCGCCATTACGGTCAGGACGACTCTCGAGCCCAACCGTGCCCCGGCGCCGATCGGCCGCCGTGCCGCCGGACCCGGTGCCGGTGGGCGCGGGCGTGGCACCTGAGTGGACACCCGGCCGAGTCTATGGCCGTTGTCACCCGAGGCCGCTGTGCCCACCGGCCTGGAAGCCACCCGGTCTACCCTGGAGCATCGTGTCCGCATCTCCCGCCGCCCCGGCTCAGGTCCGGGCCATCACCTCGCTGCTGCCGGCTCCCGTCGACCTGATCCTGGCCGCACCGGCAGGACACGGGACCCTGGCGTTCCTGCAGAACGGCGACGGTCTGCTGGGCTGGGGCGAGCACGCCCGGGTGGTCACCACCGGTCCCGGCGCTGCCGCCGAGATCAGCGCCTGGTTCGGGGCCTTGGTCGCCGATCTGGCCGTCTCCGACGACGTCCGCCTACCGGGCAGCGGACCCATCGCGTTCGTGTCCCTGGGCTTCGACGACACCGATACCTCCGTCGCGGTGGTGCCCGAGGTGGTGGTCGGGGTGCGGGCCGGGGTGGCCTTCAGCACGGTGATCGGCAATCCGGGGTTGGCCGAACCGAGCGCGGTGCAGACCCCGGGCCGGATCAGTTACGCCGACGCGAGCCTCTCGGTGGCCGGTTTCACCTCGGCCGTGGCGGCGGCCACCGCCCGGATCCGGGCCGGCGAACTCGACAAGGTGGTGCTGGCCCACGACCTGGAGGCCACGACGGAGCATGCCGTCGACGAGCGGTTCCTGCTGCGGGAGCTGGCCAGGGCCTATCCGAGCTGCTGGACCTACTCGGTCGACGGTCTGGTCGGCGCGAGCCCGGAGACCCTGGTTCGCCGGATCGACGGCGCCATCGCGTCCCGGGTGCTGGCCGGCACGGCCTGGGCCGAGCACGCCGGGGCCGCGGTCGCCGCCGAGCTGATGCTCAGCCGGAAGGACCTGGCCGAGCACGCCTTCGCGGTCGAGTCGGTGGCCAGGGTGCTGGCCCGGGTGACGTCCCACCTGCAGGTGCCGCCCGGGCCCCATCCGCTGCCGTTGGCCAACCTGACCCACCTGGCCACCGACATCACCGGGATCCCGGCCCCCGACGGTCCGAACGTGCTCGAACTGGCTGCGCTCCTCCACCCGACCGCCGCGGTCGGCGGCACCCCGACGGCGATGGCCAGGCAGCTGATCAGGGAGCTCGAACCGGTTCCCCGCGGCCGTTACGCGGCCCCGATCGGCTGGCTCGACGCCGCTGGCGACGGCGAGTTCGCCATCGCGCTGCGGTGCGCCTCGATCTCCGGCCGCACCGTCCGGATGATCGCCGGCTGCGGCATCGTCACCGACTCCGACCCGGACACCGAGGCCCGCGAGGCCCAGGTCAAGATGATCCCGATCCGCGATGCCCTGGAAGCGCAACCCTGACGCCAGCGCTCACGACAGCCACGCCCGCAGGACGCCGCCAGCCCGGCCGTCGACGCACCCGCGCCCCGAGCGCGGTGGACGACCGGCAATCGATGTATTCGCCCGCTTGCCTGCTCGCCCCTGTGCGGTCGACGCCGGTCGATGCCTGGTCACGACGGTTCCGACTGATCCGGTAGTTGGCCGGCCCGGCTCTGCTCCAGCGATTTCAGTCCGGTCAACGCTTCCGGCAGGTGGTCGAACCAATCAAGGACTGCGGACTCGTAACGAAGCCCGAAGTCCAGGTTGATCAGGTCACCGGCGTCGGCGCCGGCCTGGCGAGCGGCCGCCTCCAGCTGTCGGTACTTCCCCAGCCGGGCTGCGTGCAGCGCCCGATGGTCGACAAGGAAACGGGCCACCCGCTCCGGCGACAGGTGCCGCGCGAAAGCCAGCGTGAGTAGTAACGGGTAACGGATCTGCTCCTGGCCCGGGTCACGCTCCAACCACTGTTGGAACGCCGCGCGTCCGGCGTCGGTCAGCCGGTAAGGCCGGCGATCGCGGGACCCGATTTCGTCCGCCACCACCAGCCCGGCTACCGCCATGGCGGCGAGTTCGCGATAGATCTGACTCTGCGTGAGGCTCCAGAAATCCCCGATGGCGGCACGCGCAGTGGTGGCCAGATCCCAGCCCGACTGCGGGCCATCGTGCAGAAAACCGAGCAATGAGGCGGCGGTCGCATTCAGCTGGCCACGACTCAACGTTCCTTCACCTCACCCTTGACATTCCACAGTAGAACATGGACGATCGATCGCGTCACATTCCACTATGGAAGGTACTCCTACGATGCGGCTCGACTGGTTGTTGACGGTCCACATCGTCGCCGGGACCAGCGGTCTGGTCCTCGCTCCCCTGGCCATGGCGGTCCGCAAGGCCCCCGGCCGACACCCTTGGCTGGGCCGGGGCTACCAGTTGACGATCGCCGTATTGACCTGCACGGCAGTCGCACTGGCGGCGCTGCATCCAGCACGGCTGTGGGGTCTCGGCGTCATAGCGGCCGGGACCGAGGCCGCGGCATTGGCGGGCTGGGCGGCGAGTCGGCGCCGGCACCCCGGTTGGCTGCCACGGCACGTCGGTCTGATGTGTGGGTCCTATGTATCGCTGGTGACCGCCCTGCTGGTGGTCAACTGGCACAGCCCGCTCGCCTGGCTGCTGCCCACGGTGATCGGGACACCGCTGATCGCCGGCGCCGCCGCCCGGGCCGGCCGGGCCGCGCCCAGTCGGCTCGCCCGGATCGGCAGTTGACCATTCTGATCAGCACTTGACATATCTGATCAGCGTTTGCCGATCTGATCAGCGTCGGCCGATGGCCCCGGCCACGGCCGCGCGGATGCGGCCCTGTAATTCGCGCAGGTCAGTTCGTGAGGTCGGCACCTCGACCACCCGGATGCCGGCGGGGTCCGCGATGGCGTCGGCCAGTTCGTCGGGGCCGGAGAGCAGGATGTGCGGCCAACCGGCCGCCTCCACCAGCCCGGCCAACTGCACGTCGTGCGGCGTGCCGAAGACCCGTTCGAAGGCCCTGGCGTGCAACGGTTCCCCAGGCTCCAGCGTCGAGAAGATCCCGCCGCCGCCATTGTTGGACACCACGATGATCAGGTTCGGCCGCGGTTCGTGTGGCCCGATCATCAGTCCGGTGACATCGTGCAGGAAGGTCAGGTCACCCATCAGCGCGACGGTGGGCGGTCCCTCCGGATCGGCTCCCAGGGCGACCCCGATAGCGGTGGACACCGTGCCGTCGATGCCCGCCACCCCCCGGTTGGCCACCAGCCGAAGCCCGTCCCGGGGGGCGGCGGCCAGCCCGACGTCCCGAGGAGGTTGGGAGGACCCGAGCACCAGCGTCGTCCGGTCCGGGAGGCCGGCGACCAGCTCGGCGGCCAATCGAGGCGAACACCCGATGTCCATGTCCGTGACCACACCCCGGACCTGCTCCGCGGCGAGCTCCTGGGCCTGCCTCCAGACGCGCGCGAAATCGCTGTCGTCCGGGCCACCGGGCGGCGCCAGGACCGTTGCCACCCGCCGGGCCCGGCCGACCGGGTCGGCATAACCGAACGGAGCGGCGACGACGTCCACCTCGATCGCCGGGTCGGCCAGCAGCGCCGTGACCTGCCGGTACATGGTCGGCCGGCCGAGCACCACCACGCGATCCGGCCGGGCGGAGGCCAGGAAGTCCGGCACCGCCAGCAGGTGCAGCCCGGCCGAGACCACCGCGGAACCGGCTGCGCCGCCGGCTTCCGAGACGACCACCTGCCCGAGGGCGGCCAGCCGGCCGGCCAGCGGATGGGTCAGGTCGCCGAGGAACAGCACCTTCTCCCCTGCGGCGGGGGCCGGGATGGACGGCCCGGCCGGCGGTTGACCCGCCGACGGGGCGCCGGGCGCGACCGTGCCGACGGCCGTCCACGGCATCGGTTCCCCGTCCGGGTTCGTCCGCCCGACCGACGACGCGGACCAACTCTCGTCGAACCCGTCGGGAAGCAGCGGTTCCGCCAACGGCACGTTGAGCTGGACCGGTCCGGCGAACCTGGTTCCGGCGCCGCGACTGTTGGCCAGCGCCCGGGAGACCGTCGAGCGCCACAACGCATTCGATCCCGGGCCCGGCGCGGCGACACCGAACTCGTGCCAGAAGCGGAGCGCGGACCCGAAGACGTCGCGCTGGTCGATGGTCTGGTTGGCACCGACGTCCCGGAGTTCGGGCGGCCGGTCGGCGGACAGCACCACCAACGGCACGCCGCCGTGATGAGCCTCCAGGACCGCCGGATGCAGGTTGGCCACCGCGGTGCCGGAGGTGGTGACCACCACGACCGGCCGTCCGGTGCCGCGCGCCAGGCCCAGAGCGAGAAACCCGGCGGTTCGTTCGTCGATCCGCACGTGCAGGCGTAGCCGACCGGCGGCGTCCTGGTCGAACAGCGCCATCGACAACGGTGCGTTGCGCGAGCCGGGCGCCAACACCGCGTCGGTGACCCCGCCGGCGATCAGCTCGTCGACCAGTGTCCTGGCCAACGCGGTGGACGGGTTCACCGGCTCATTCTGGCAGGCGGGCGCGCGGGGGAATCGCCTCCGCGTGGCCGACCGGCCGCCCGCTGCGGACAGGTTGCGCGCTGCTTAACGGCCGACGCGCTGCTGAACGGGTTGACTCGCGTCCCGCCCGTCCCATTGTCGCGACGATGAGCAGCGCCGTCGAAGTTGATCAGCGCGGGGGTCAGAGGAGCGGGGGGTCAGAGGAGCGCGGCGATGCGGGCCAACCGGGCCAGCCAGTAGCGGGTGGTGTCCGGGTCGGCGGCGAACTCCGCGTACCGGTCGGGCTCGGGCGGGCGGGCCGGCACCCGTAGGCGACCGTCAACCGGGCGCGGGCTGTCGGTGCTGACGTCGCCGACCAGAAGGCTGGCCGTCCCGAGGCCGCACGCATGGTTCAGGGTCGGCAGGGCGCCGGCCAACGCCAGGCCGGCGGCCAGCCCGACTGCGGTGTCCACCGCGGAGGACACGACGACCGGCAGGCGGATCATCTCGGCGATCCGCAGTGCCCGCCGCACGCCGCCCAGCGGCGCGACCTTGATCACCGCGATGTCGGCCGCGCCGGCCAACGCCACGCGCATCGGGTCCTCGGCCCGCCGGATCGATTCGTCGGCGGCGATCGGCACCCCGACCTGCCGGCGCACGGCGGCGAGCTCCTCGATGGACGCGCACGGCTGCTCGACGTACTCGAGCCCGCCGGCCGCCTCGTCCAGGACCGGAATGGCGGAGAGCGCCTGGGCCACCGACCATCCCGCGTTGGCGTCGACGCGGATCCGGCCGGCCGGACCCAACGCTTCCCGAACCGCCGACAGTCGTTGTGCGTCGGCCGCGAGCGAGGGCGGACCGGTCCCCGCCGACGCGATCCCGGGTCCCGGATCGCCGACCTTGACCTTGGCCGTGCGGCATCCGGACGCGACCACCAATTCCGCCGCGCGCGACGGACTGACCACCGGCACCGTGGTGTTGATCTCGACGGTGTCCCGAAGGCGGGCCGGCCAAGGGTTTTCCGCGGTGTCCAGCGCCGATTGCAACCAGGGCAGCGCCGCGGCGTCGCCGTAGTCCGTAAAAGGGGCGAATTCCGCCCAGCCCGCCGGACCTTCGAACAGGATGCCCTCGCGCACGGTGATCCCCCGAAACCGGTCGTGCAGCGGGATGGCGAACACCCGGGCGGTGGCAAGAAGCTCGGCGCGGTTCACTCCTGTACATCCTGCCGGACCGGCCCGGCCAGGGCCTCCGGCGCGCGGGACTACGGTGACGCGGACGGGCCGAAACGGACTTCGTGGGTGCGGCCCGGCGCCGCGAATTCGAGCAGCTGATGCGCCTGGACCACGATGTCGGCCCGGTCGCCCTCGGTGAGCGGGCGCGACCCGTCCGCCGGGAGCGGGGTGACGGTCAGCACGGCCACTCCGTCCCTCGACGTCACCGATCGGACGGAATCGACCTTCCACAGCGCCCTGACGAACCCGTCCACCAGCACCGAGGCCCGGATGATCCCGTTCTCGGAGAAGATCAACCGCCGATGTTCCGGCGCGAACATCCGGCTCCGGTCGGCGTGGGCCAGCAGGATGGAATCGAAGTCGGGCAGCAGCCGCACCGGGACCGGCAGGTCGGCGGGTGGTCGCGGCGCCTCCGAAACGTCGAACAACTCGACGCCCGACTCGTCACGGAAGGTCAGCAGCCCGGGGCGCAGCCCGTCCAGGATCCGGCCCAGGCCGGTGAGGCCCGACCAGGCCTGGGCGTCGCGGACGGACGCGGGCCCGTAGGCAGCCAGATATCGGCGCAGCATCGCCGGCAGGTCGGGTTCGGCCAACGGCCGGCCGAGCCAGTGTTCCGCGCTGGTGCATCGGGCCTGACCGACGCCTCCCCATGTGCCCCGGGGTGGGACCTGGACCAGCGGAACCAGCGACCGTACGCCGAACGCCAGGGCCGCGACGTCCGTTCCGGGCCACCGTTGCTGCAGCGCACGGCCGATCTCGGCGCCCGTCATCGGCGTCCCGTCGACCAGCTTCCGGCCCGCCGCGGCCAGCTCCACCCGGTCGACGCCGGCCAGCGACCTGCCGTACGGGCTTCCCGGGGTCCAGCCGCGGTCGATCACCGGTTGCAGCGCCGGACGCAGGGCCAGGCCGTCGGCCGCACTCACCAGATGAACGGTCGATCGCATCAACGCCAGGCGAATGACCTTGCGGTCCCACACCAGCTGGGACAGTTCGGCCGGGTCGAACCGGGCCAGTCGGGCCCACAACCCGAAGTAGGGCGGCGTCGGCGCCTGCGCCTGCATGCCGACCAGATGCTCGACCGCCGCGAGCGGCCCCATCGGGCTGCGCTCCAGGAGAAGCTGCCGGGCCAACAGGGCCCGGTTCAGCGCGCGGCGATCAAGAATCGGCGCTGCCACCGCCCACCTCCGTCCTCCACCCGAGGGCCAATTTCAGCATCCCGCACCTCGCCGACGGGCAGGGCGATCCGGAAACAGGCCGAGCCAGGCACCGACGGGTCGCCTGCCCCGGTACCGTTCGTGCAGTACGCCCTGCTGGAAGGCCACCGGAAAATCCTCCGGCGTCAGACCCGGTTCGCCGTCACGGACGGCCAGCGCCTCCGGTCGCACGTCAGGCCCGTGAAGGCGACGTTCGGATCGGGTCAAGAAGCGCACCCTCGGGCCGACGGACCGGCCGTAGGGTGGCGGGCATGGCCACTCCCGCCGTCAGCGAGATCTTCGACCCGCAGGCCTGGAGACCCGTTCGCGGCAACGGGTTCGAGGCCTTCACGGACGTCACGTACCACCGGCACGTCGGGCCGTCGCCGGAGGGCGGCGCGATGGACCTGCCGACGGTGCGCATCGCCTTCAACCGCCCCGAGGTCCGTAACGCCTTCCGCCCGCACACGGTCGACGAGCTCTACCAGGCGTTGGACCACGCCCGGATGACGAGCAACGTCGGCTGCGTGCTGTTGACCGGTAACGGCCCATCGGCCAGGGACGGCGGCTGGGCCTTCTGCTCCGGGGGCGACCAGCGCATCAGGGGGCGGGACGGGTACCGGTACGCCGACGGCCCCGGCACGCCCGCGGCCGGCCAGGACCAGGTCGGCCCCGGTGCGGCCGGGCGGCTGCACATCCTGGAGGTCCAGCGGTTGATCCGGTTCATGCCCAAGATCGTCATCGCGGTGGTTCCGGGTTGGGCCGCCGGGGGCGGGCACTCGCTGCACGTAACCTGCGACCTGACGCTGGCCAGCGCCGAGCACGCCCGCTTCAAACAGACCGATGCGGACGTCGGGAGCTTCGACGCCGGTTACGGTTCGGCGTATCTGGCCCGGATGGTCGGCCAGAAGTTCGCCCGGGAGATCTTCTTCCTGGGCCGCGAATACACCGCCGAGCAGATGCACCTGATGGGCGCGGTCAACCTGGTCGTCCCGCACGCCGAGCTGGAAACCGTTGCGCTGCAATGGGCGGCGGAGATCAACGGCAAGTCCCCGACCGCGCAACGGATGCTCAAGTACGCGTTCAACCTGCCGGACGACGGCCTGGTGGGTCAGCAGTTGTTCGCCGGTGAGGCCACCCGGCTCGCCTACGGCACCGACGAGGCGGTCGAGGGTCGCGATGCGTTTCTGCAGAAGCGGCCACCGGATTTCTCCCCGTACCCGTGGGCCTACTGAGCCGGTCCGGAACGTGCCCCGCACCGTCGAACTGATCGAGATGCCCACCGGCCCGGCCCTGCTGTCGGTGTTGCCCCGACTGGCCGAGGCGCTGTCCGGGGCCGGGCCGGCCCTCGCCCCGGTCCCGGCCGGTGATCGGGACCAGATCGCCCGGTTGACGGCGGTACTGCGCAGCGGCGACGCACTGGCCGCCGAGGAGGACGACCCGGACGACCCGACCGGGGTTGTGGTGGCCACCTCGGGGTCCACCGGCACCCCCAAGGGCACGCTGCTGAGCCGCTCCGCGTTGACCGCGTCGGCCGCGGCGACCCAGCGGCGGCTCGGACCCCCGGGGGTCTGGCTGCTTACCCTGCCGGCCGCACACATCGCCGGCCTGCAGGTACTGCTGCGGTCCCTGGGCACTGGATCCGTACCGCACGTACTGGACACCGGCCTGCCGTTCACCCCCGACCGGTTCGCCTCGGCCACCCGGGACCTACCCGACGATCCGCGATACCTGTCCCTGGTCCCGACCCAGCTGTACCGGTTGCTGGGACACCGGGGCGCGGAGGACGCCCTGCGCAGCTTCACCGCTGTGCTGCTCGGCGGGGCCGCGACCGCAGCCCCCCTGCTCGACCGGGCCCGGCAGACAGGCGTTAACGTGGTCACGACCTACGGGATGAGCGAGACCTGCGGCGGCTGCGTCTACGACGGGATACCCCTGGACGCGGTGGTCGCGGACATCGACGTGGACGGGCGCATCCGGCTGGCCGGGCCGGTCGTCGCCCGGGGATACCGGGGGCTGCCCGGCCATCCGGCGTTTAAGGCCTCCCCCGACGGTGGTCGGCGCACCTTCCGGACCGACGATGTCGGTGAATGGGTGAACGGTCGGCTGCGCATCCTGGGTCGGGTCGACGACGTCATCGTCACCGGCGGCCTGAAGGTCGCCCCGGCCGCGCTGGAGGACGCCATCGGCGGACTGCCGACCGTCGCGCATGTGCTGGTCGTCGGCGTTCGGGACGCCGAATGGGGGCACCGGGTGGCCGCCGTGGTCGTACCGACGGACAACGATCGGCCGCCACGGCTGGAGGATCTCCAGGACGCCTGCGACCGGGCCGGCATCCGGCGGGCACTGCATCCGCGAAGCGTCACCCTGGTGCGTAGCCTCCCGCTGCGGGGACCGGGCAAACCCGACCGGATCGCAGCGGCGGAGCTGGTCGATCCTGGACCGGCGCCGGACCGGCCGGGGCCCGGATAGGCTTCGTCGACGTGGCCACCGCAACCCAATGGCTGTCCGCCGCCCGCCCGCGCACCCTGCCGGCGGCGGTGGCCCCCGTCCTGGTCGGCGCGGGTGCCGGCGCCGCACTCGGCCAGTTCTCCTGGTGGCGGAGCGTGCTGGCGCTGGTGGTCTCCCTCGCCCTCCAGGTGGGGGTGAACTACGCCAACGACTACTCGGACGGCATCCGCGGCACCGATGAGGTGCGCGTCGGACCGATGCGGCTGGTCGGATCGCGGGCGGCCCGCCCGGCCGAGGTCAAGCTGGCCGCGTTCGGGTGCTTCGCGGTGGCCGGAGCGGCCGGCCTGGCCCTGGCCGCCACGACGACCTGGTGGCTACTGCCGTTCGGGGCCGCCGCGGTGGCCGGCGCGTGGTTCTACACCGGTGGGCCGCGGCCTTACGGCTACGCCGGTTTCGGTGAGCTCTTCGTGTTCCTGTTCTTCGGCCTACTGGCGGTACTGGGCACCACCTACGTGAACAGCCGGACCATCACTGCCGCCGCAGTGGCGGCCGCGGTCGGGATCGGACTGCTGGCCTGCGCGCTGTTGATGATCAACAACCTCCGCGACGTCCACACCGACGTGCTGGCCGGAAAGCGCACGCTGGCGGTACTCCTGGGCGACGGCCGGGCGCGATGGCTTCTGGTGACGACCATCGGCGGCGCCTACCTCGCCGTCGGCGTCGTCGGCATCACCCATCCCTGGTGCCTGATCGCGCTGCTGAGCGTCCCGCTGGCCATCCCGCCCGTCCGTCAGGTGATCAACGGGGACCGGGGTCTGGCGCTGATCAGGCCGTTGGGGGCGATCGGCCGCCTGGAATTCGTCTACGCGGCACTGATCACCCTCGGCCTGGTGATCGGCCGATAACACCCTGTCGTCGACTTGATTTGCCGTTCACCCGGTGCGTGCGAAAACCCGGCCCGGCGGGGACGATGTCCGTTATGTACATCGCCGGGCCGGAGAGGTGCCAGATCTCCGTCGACGAACCAGCCACCCTGGTGATCGCCCTGTACATCCGCGAAGCGGCCGGTCTGGCCGGCGCAACGGTGCCGGAGATCCCGTTGCTCGACCCGTCCTCGAAGATCTGGCCGGTGTGGGCGGCACGGCCGTCGGACGGCCTGGTTGCGTTGCCGGACCCGTTCGCCGGGCACCTCGACCGTGAGCAGAGTGCCCGGGAATGGGCCCGGTGGTGGCGTCACGCGCTGGCCGTGGGACCGGCAGCCGCCGACGACCTGCGGCCACCCAGATTCCCGGCGTTCAGCGCCACCCCGTCGCTGCGCGTGCTCCTACAGATGTACCACGAACGGGCCAGCCTCTGGGCGGACTCCATCGCCAGCGATCCGCGCGCCAAACGGGCGCACGCCGCGCCGAAGGAAGGCCTGGAGGAGCTGGCCCGGGACGCGGAGCGGATCTGGCGGTCCGGGCCGTTCCGGCTCCGGATCACCGTCATTCCGGTGCAGACCGAACACGCCTGGCAGTTGGCCCCGGACCACATCCTGATGACCAGACATCTGATCGCCGACCGCGACAACGTGCTGGACTGGCTCCGCTCGCGCATCCTCGCCGTCCGTTGACCGACCTGTCCGTTGACCAACCCGTCCGTTGACCGACCGGTCCGGGGGTTACCGGGCCCGACCGCCCCGGTCATCGGCCCACTGTCCTTCGGACAGGAACGTGCGCACCTGGGCGAGCGGTTCACGCAGGTCCTAGCCCTGAGCGCACACCCAGGAGTCGTTGTAGTAGGTGTCCGCGTACCGTTCGCCGCCGTCACACAGCAGCGCGACGATCGACCCGGGCCACCCGGCTCCGGACATCTCGGCCACCAGAGAGAAGGCCGCCCACAGGTTGGTCCCGGTCGACGGCCCGACCTTGCGACCGAGTACTTCCTGCACGCCGCGCATGGCCGCCACCGAGCACGCATCCGGTACGGCCACCATCCGATCGATGACCTGTCCGACGAACGACGGCTCCACCCGGGGCCGCCCGATGCCCTCGATGGCCGAACCCGGCGCCCGATGCTCGGGGTCGGAGTCCCGCCACGCCCGGAAGTACGCCGATCCGTCCGGGTCGGGGACGCAGAGCCTGGTGGCGTGGCCGCGATAACGGACGAACCGGCCGATGGTGGCGCTCGTCCCACCGGTGCCGGCCGCGACCACGATCCACTCCGGGATCGGGTGCGGCTCCAGGCTCATCTGGGCGAAGATCGATTCCGCGATGTTGTTGTTGCCCCGCCAGTCGGTGGCGCGCTCCGCGTGGGTGAACTGGTCCATGTAGTGGCCGCCGCAGTCGGCGGCCAGCTGCCGGGAGACGTCGTAGATGGTCGTCGGATCTGCGACCAGGTGGCACCGGCCACCCTGTCGGCGGATCAGATCGATCTTCTCCAGGGAGGTGCGGGCCGGCATCACCGCGATGAACGGCAGGCCGAGCAGCCGGGCGAAGTACGCCTCGGACACCGCGGTCGAACCGGAGGAGCTTTCGATCACCGTGGTGCCCTGCCGGAGCCACCCGTTGCACAGGGCGTACAGGAACAGTGACCTGGCCAACCGGTGCTTGAGGGAGCCGGTCACGTGGGTCGACTCGTCCTTGAGATACAGGTCGACGCGCAGCACAGCGGGCAGCGGGAACGGGACGAGATGGGTGTCGGCGCTGCGCTGGGAATCCGCCTCGATCTTCCGGACCGCGTGGGCGATCCAGGCCCGGCCCCCCTTGTCCGACCGGTCGCACGTGGTGGACCCGGCCGTTTGTCGCTGATGCTCCCCGTCGATCTGCGGGTCCGCCGTCACCGGGGCTCTCGGCCGTCCAGGGCCGAACGGAGCCGCTCGCGGGCCGCCCGTCGGTGGGCCGTGGAGGCCGCCATCGCTTCGTTCACCCGGCGCCGGACACCGCCGAACAGCACCCACGACAACGGCAACGCCAACACGATCGCGAACAGCAGGGCCAGGATGAACGGCATCAGCAGGGAGAGCCCGGCCGCCAGGACGAGCAGCAGGCCGATCCGGAGCGCGGAATACACCAGCAGCCATTTGCCCAGACCCGGCGCCGCGGATCCCGTCGACCCCGCCGCCGACCGGGGGTCGGAGCCCTCACGTGCGCCCGCCGACCTCGGGTCGCCGTACTCGGTCGGGTCCGGTGCGCTGTCCACCACACCAGGGTATGCGCACGCGGGTGCGCACACATGATGCGAACCGGGACGCGAAGCCGGGACGAACCGGGTGCGCGCCGGGCTCGCTCCCGGGGGACGCGGACATCGGGAGCGTTCCCTGGCCAGGCCTGGGCCGCGGCTGCCGGTCAGTGTGTACCGTCAGTGTGTACCGTCAGTGTGTACCGTCAGTGCGTACCGTCAGTGCGTGCGGTCAGTGTGTACCGTCAGTGCGTGCGGTCAGCGCGTGCGGTCAGTCCGTGCGGTCGGTGCCGTCTGCGGGGGCGCGGGCGACCACCGACGCCGGCCGTCCTTCGAATCGCGTGGCCAGGACCACGGTCGTCCTGGTCCGGGCGACCCCGTCGATAGCGCGCAGCCGGCCGAGGCAGCTGTGCAGTTCGTCGACGCTGGCCACCCGCAGGGTCACGATGAACGCGTCGTCACCGGCCACCGAGTAACAGCTCTCGACCTCGGGCATGGCCTGCAACGCGGCGGCGATCACCTCGTCGCGACCGTTCTCCCCCGGCTCGATGCCGACCAGCGCCGTCACCCCGACGCCGATCGCGGACGAGGAGACCACCGCCCGGTATCCCGTGATGACGCCCGAGGATTCCAGCTTGCCCACCCGCTCGTGCACCGCCGAGGACGACAGACCCACCAGTCGGGCCAGCTCGGCGTAACTGGCCCGGCCGTCCGCCCGGAGGGCATCGATGAGCTGTCGGTCCACCAGATCCATGTCAGACCTCCTGCCGGAACACCGTAGCGGTCGACGGGATTCCCCCGGTTCACGCCGAGCCGGGCCGGCGCCAACCTGAGCGACGAACGGCCTGGCCGGGCCGGGCCGTTCTGGTCGCATTGATGTCGGTCCGGTCTGCGTATCCCGCACATCACCCAAATGGGTGTGATACGGGGACCGCGGCCAAGCTTCGCGATTCATGGTCTATTCGAGTGGCCATGTTGACTGCCGCGCCATCTTGTCTTCTCAGCGACACGCTTCTGGGCCACCGTCGGCGATGGCCGCCCCGAAGGTGTGGATGTGGCTCTCTATCTGCCGGGGACCACGGGTTACAGCCACTCTTTCAGTCGAGTTCAGGGCGACGGAATCTTGTCCGCTGAAAAGGGCAATATGTCGTCCATTTGTCCAACGCCGACCCTCGAACGAAAGGAACGAATGGGGCACAATGGTCATACGCCAGTCCGGGCGTACGAGGCCAGTCGGGGCCTGAAGACAGGAGGCACGTAGCCATGGAAAAGTCGGAGCGATTACTCACCCCGGGTGAGGTGGCACTGATGTTCAGAGTCGATCCCAAAACGGTGACCAGGTGGGCGTCCGCCGGCCGGATCGGGTCGATCAGAACGCCGGGCGGTCACCGTCGCTTTCGCGAGTCGGAGGTCAGCATACTGTTAGCCGACCTCACCGTCGAAGCGGCCCGTCACACCGCTTGACGCCGGAGGCGTCCGGTCCTGGTCACCGGCATCACTGATTCAGCCTGTCCAGCCCCGTACCTGCCCGTGAGGTGCGGGGCTGGGCCTGTTGGGGCGGGTGCGGGCGCCGACCTGTCGCCCGCAGGTTCGCAGGGCGCGACTTCAGGCCGATATGCGTACTGTGGAACCTGACGAAGGAGGTGCCGGATGTACATGCTGATCGCAATCGCCGTGACAGTTCTGGTCATCGCGCTGGCTTGGCGTGGAATCGGCGCGGGGGCCCAGGGCCAGGAGTCGGCGCAGACCCCGCAGGCGCGCCCCAGCCGGCCGACCCGATTGCGATCCCGCACCGTCGCCCCCGATGACGATCCGGAATTTCTTCGCGAGATCGACCGCAGACTGCGCGGCGAGGACAAAAGCGGCTGATCGGCTCTAGTTCAATCCCGCGTACGAATGCAGGCCGGACACGACCATGTTGATGACGAAGAGATTGAACAGCACGGACAGAAACCCGAGCACGCAGATCCAGGCCGCCCTGGTCCCCCGCCAGCCGGCCGTCGCCCTGGCGTGCAGGTACGCCGCGTAGAAGACCCAGCTGACGAACGCGCAGGTCTCCTTCGGGTCCCAGCCCCAGTACCTTCCCCACGCCACCTCGGCCCACATCGCCCCGGCGATCACGGCGAAGGTGTAGAGCGGGAAGGCGACGATCGTCGTCCGGTAGGCGACCCGGTCCAGGGTGGCCAACGACGGCAGTGCGGCCAGCCTCGACTTGTGCACGACGGTCGACTCGCGGACGAACCCGGTGGTGCCGCCCGGGCCCACCCCAGCATCGGCGACACGGCCCGACTGTGCCGCCCAGGTCTGCTCGGCGATGAGCCTGCGCTCGTACCGGGCGCGCAGCAGGTACATCGCCGAGGCGACACCCGCCACCATCAGCACACCGGTGGACAGCGAAACGGCCAACACGTGGATCAGCAGCCAGTACGAGTGCAGAGCCGGCACCAACGTCTCGGCCTGCGTGTACAGCTTGGTACCGCCGACGAACATCAGGATGACCACCGGAATCATCACGAAGAAGCCGATGGAACGGGTCCCGGTGCGGTATAGGACGACCAGAAAGCCGGCCACGGCCGCGGCGCAGATCATCGAGGTGAACTCGTACATGTTGCCCCAGGGCGCCCGGCCGGCGGCGATCCCGCGGGTGACGATCGAGAACAACTGCGCGGCGAAACCGACGGTGGTGACGATCAGACCGGCCCGGCCGAACAGCGCGCCCATCGGCCGGCGAGGCGGTTTCGCCGGTCTGACGACCTGTCCGATGCCGCCGGCCGGCAGCCCTGTCGCCGACTCGCGCCCGTCCAGCATCGCCGTTCGACCCCTACCGGCAGCCCGGAGCCTCATGCTCACCGCTTCGGCGGCGGTCGGGGCCGCGCCGCGGGCGGAGGCGAACTCGATGCCGAAGCAGACCAGCGCCGCGATGTAACCGGCCAGGGCAGCCTGGAACCCCAAGTAGGAGATGTCGCCGAGTCGGTCGTTGACGGCCATGAATATCGCGCTGCCTTCCTTGCCCTGAACGCCCTGACCTGAAAACCCTGACCACTGCACCACGAGCACGTGGCCTACCGGTCGATGCCGCCGACCGCGGAGACCAGGGTGCTGAACTCGTCGCCGTATCCGGCCTGGTCGGTTCGGGCCAGACCGCCGACCTCGACCCTGAACTGATGACCCACAGCCCGATCATCGACGACCCGATGATCGACGACCCGATCACCGTCAACCACGGTACGTGCCGCGCCCGACATCGGTTCAGCCGGTTCGTCCGACCGCCGGTCCTCTCCCGAGCCGTCACCGGTCCCACCGGAGCCGGTGGACGGCCCGCCGATGCGGAACCAGACCCGCCGGCGCTTGATGGTGAGCGAGGTCATCAGGCCGACCAACAGCAGGATCGCGAAGACCAGAGCCCAGCCCTGGGCCGGGTCGTACGAGGTCTGCAGGGACACCCATTCCTTATAACCGCTGAACGTGATCCGGGTGCCGTCGTCGAGGGTCATCGACTCCCGCGTTGCCAGGTTGGCCCGGTTCAGCTTGACCAGCTCACCGTTTGCCACCTGGTCGGCGTCGATGGCGAAGATGGACTGCGGCTTCCCGGTCTCCATCCCCAGGTCCCCGCGATAGACCTGGATGGCGACGCCGGGCTGGTCCGGGGCCGGGAAGGTCGACGTCATGATCCCACCGTGGACGAAGGCGCTGGGGGCGAAGATGCCGACGATGGCCAGTTGGTGCTTGCGGAGCGCGTCCCCGACGTAGCCGGGCGGGTCGGTGAACTTGACCGCGCCCTGCGAGGTGAAACTCGAATCCTGGGGCTGGAAGGGTTCCGTTCCGGTCTGGGTCTTCCCGTCGGGATAGGTCACCGTGAAGATGGGCGAGTACCCGTGGCCGAGCAGGTAGAGACGCTGGCCCTGGATCCGCAGCGGATCGTTGACCTCCAGGTTCGTCGAAGACCAGGCGCCGGTGTTCAGCTGGGCGCCCGATTGGTACCGGATGGACGCCACGAACGAACTGGCCTGTCCGGTTTCGGTGTATTTCGCCTTGAACCTGTCGATCGCGACACAGAACGGCGCCATGCTCGTGCCGTCGACGAGCAGCCCCGGCCGAAAGTTGTCGTAGCTGATCGGCGAGGACGAGCACAGCTGCGAACTGGCCCCGTCCCCCGCGGTGATGATGACCGAGCCCTCGAAGCCGAACAGCTTGCCCACCGCGATCGCCACCAGCAGACCGAGCAGGGAGAAATGGAAGACCAGGTTGCCGACCTCGCGGAGGAAACCCTTCTCCGCCGACACCGTCAAAGCGCCCGACGGTTCCGACCGCCGGACGTGGCGCCACCCCCGCAGCCGCGCGGTGATCCGGTCGGCGATCTGTTCGGGCGTGCCGACCGCGCTGACCGAGGCAAAATGCGGCATCCGGGAGAGATTGCGGGGGGTGGCCGGCGGTTTCATCCGGATCTGCCCGACGAAATCCCACGTCCGCGGGATGAGGCAGCCGACCAGTGAGGTGAACAGCAGCAGATAGATCGCCGCATACCAGGGCGAGGAGAACACGGCGAAGAAGCCCAGCTTGTTCAGCAGTCGACCCCAGGACCCGTGATCGATGATGTACTGCGCCGTCTTGGCGGTGTTCAGGGACCATTGCGGCAGCAGGGCCCCGGGCAGCGAGGCCAGCGCCAGCAGGAACAGCAGCACCAGCGCCGTCCGCATGCTGGTCAGCTGTCGCCAGGTGTTGCGCACCAGGGCCACGGCGCCGGCGATCGGACCCGGCCGGGGGGGCGTCACCGCCGGGTCACCCGGCCCGGTCGCGTCGACGGGATCGGGGGCGAGGCCGCCGGTCAGATGGGTGGCGTCCCTGGTGACCATCTAGATCACCGTGCCGAACCCGGCGAACCGCACCTGTAACTGCGCGATGAACTCGCCCCACAAGCCGGTCACCATGGCCAGTCCGACCAGGATCAGCATGATCGCTCCCAGCACCTGGATCGTTCTGGAGTGCCGGCGCAGGAACGTCAGACCGGTCGCCGCCCACCCGAAACCGAACGCCAGGAACAGGAACGGGACCCCGAGGCCGGCGCAGTAGAACAGGATCAGGAACAGCCCGCGCCAGGCCGAGCCGTTCCAGTCGGTGGCGTAGGACAGCGAGATCACCCCGGCGAGCGTCGGCCCGATGCAGATCGTCCAGCCGAGCCCGAAGAACCCGCCGAGCAGAAGAGCCCCGAAGATCCGGCCGGTCGGGCGGCGGTGGATGCGCCGCTCGGTGTTCAGCGGCCCGATCCAGCCGAGCATGGCCAGTCCCATCGCAATGGTGACGACGCCGCCGATGCGCATCAGCCAGGTCGTGTTCGCCACCAGCACGTGAGCCAGCCCCAGGACCAGCAGCTGTTCGGCGACGAACACCAGGGTGAATCCGGCGACGAACAGGGCCGCCGCCCCGACCACCCGGCCGCGGACCTTGACCCTGACCTTGGTATCACCGTGGCCGACACTCTCCGCGCCGACCAGGCCGACCAGGTACGACAGGTAGCCCGGGACCAGGGGAATGACGCACGGCGAGGCGAACGAGACCACACCGGCGGCCAGGGCCAGCCCGGCGGCGACCACGAAAGGACCGTCGACCACCGTCTGGGCCGGCCCGGCCAGCGCCGCCATCTGCAGGGCCACCTCAGGCCTCCGCGAGCAGGGGGGTGACGGCGTCTCTCAGATCACCCGGGTTGATCGGGTGGAGCCAGATCTGCGCCACCCGGTGCTGCTTGTCCAGCACGATCGTCGACGGAATCGAGACCGGATAGCCCCGGATCGACAGCAACGTGCGCAACCCGAAGTCGAAGATCGACGGATAGGTGATCTGCTTGCTGGCGTTGAACGCCGCGCCGTCGCCTTGCGGGTCCTTCAGGTCGATGCCGACGAACTGCACACCCTTGGGCTCCAGGGCCGTCCAGGCGGACTGGAGCCCGCTCGCCTCGTCGCGGCACGGTGCACACCACGAGCCCCAGAAGTTGATCACCACGATCTTGCCCGGGTAGTCGGACACGCTCACCGTCTTGCTCCCGGTCAGGTCGGGCCCCGAGATCTGCCCGAGCGGCCGTCGGTCCGCGGGCGGATAGCTGTACTCCTGCTTTCCGCCCGGGGAGGTGAACGTGAACGAGCCGCCGGGCACGTTGGCGTCGTTGCCGGAGGTGCAGCCGGCCGCAGCCAACCCGGCGAGCACCAGCAGCAGACCGAGCCAGGCCCGTCTCATCCGGGGACTCCCGGTGCGCCGAACCGTCCGGGGGGTTGCGGCACGCCGACGTCGTCGACGGACGCGATGTGAGCGACCGGCTCCGAGTACGCCAATCGGGTGAACACGCCGTCGTCGAAGGTCAAGGTGGTCAGCGAAGCGACGCTGCATTCGCGGACGGCCGGGTTGTGCCAGAGCCGCCGACCTTCGAGGTAGCGGCGGGCGATGACGATCGGCAGTTGGTGGGACACGATCAACCCCTGGTGACCCTCGGCGGCCTGCACCGCACTGTAGAGCGCGCCGAGCATCCGGTGGGCGATCTGCAGGTACGGCTCCCCCCACGAGGGCCGAAAGGGGTTCCGCAACTTCGACCAGTACCGGGGTTGCCGCAGCGCGCCGTCGCCCACCGCCACCCGCATGCCCTCGAATTCGCTGGCCGCTTCGATCACCCGGTCGTCGGTGACGATCTTCAGCCCCTTCGATCCGGCCAGCGGTTGGGCCGTCTCCTGCGCCCTGATCAGCGAAGAAGCTGCGACATAAGTGATGTCGGCGGACGCCAGGTGGGCGGCGATGCCCTCCGCCATGGCCCGGCCGGACGCGGCCAGGCGAAATCCGGGCAACCGTCCGTACAAGATTCCTGATGGGTTGTGTACCTTGCCGTGCCGGAGCAGATGGATCACGGTACGACTCATCGGCCGCGACCCCAGGGCCGGACGGCGCCGTCCTGGTCGTTGGGGCTGCGGCGGGGGATCCGGGTCGGGCGCACACCGACCAGTGTTCCAGGTCGGCCGTGTGCCGTCGGTGGGACCGAGGTGCCGGGCCGGAGTCCGGTGTGCAGCCGCACGTGGCTCACCGGCTCGGCCGATCCCGACGCAGCCGGTCCCGACGCAGCCGGGTGCGGCGGAAAAGGTCGACCCCGAAGGAGGTGAACGACAACCCGGCCAGTAGCGCCGCTCCGGCCGAGGCGCTGATCCACGGCGCCGAATATCGGGTGATCACGGTCGGCCCCCCACCCGTCACGTAGGGCGGAAAAATGTTCGACTGTCGGGCGTGGCCGAACAACAGCGCCGCCGCGACCAGAAGCGCCATCGCGGCCACCGCGGCGACCAGGAGGCGGACCAGCAGCACGGTGGACACGTCGGCCGCCGCCCGGCCGGCTTCCGCGGGCGAGAGGTGGACCGCCTCCGAAGGAGCGGTGTCGGCGCCCCGGTCGGACGTGCGTGGGTCGGTCACCAGGGGATCTCCGCCGGGCGCCGGTGCTCTAATGCTGCTTCTTCTGCAGGGCCACGCCGACGAAGAACGCCCCGGCCCGGCCGAGGAACGTCATCGACAGCCCCACCACGATCAGCAGCGTGGCCAGCAATGTCGCCGTGTTGGACACCTGGAACAGGAACGCCAGTATCAACTGGACCAGGACCACCCCGATCAGCACCCGCCTGGCCCATTTGGGTCCCTGGCGTACGAACCAGCCGCTGATAGCCGTGAGTAGGCCGGTGATGATCCACACGATCGAGATGAGCGTGACTGTTGACTTGATCGACGACAACGCCGCGGCCGATAGAGCGGGTTCCGTGACGGATCGGCACACGCTCGGCAGAGCGGTCCGAGCGATCACGGTCGTCGGCAAGTTGGACGGCGTCGGAGCACTCGTCGGCACCTTGCTGGTGCCGATACCGCCGTAATTCTGATTGCACTGGTCGATCACAGTTGCGTATTGGCTGGCCTGGAAGTTGGCTTCCGATGATCCGCGCCCGACATAGGCGCCGCCGATCAACAGGAAAACCACCCCGGCGATGATCACCAGCACGGACGCGATGGTGATCGCGCGGGGCCGGACGATCGGGCCGTCCGCCGCGGTGGGGATGGCCGGGGCCAGCATGGACTGCAAACTGGCCAAGAAGCCGCTCTTCTTCGGGCGGAATCCGGAGGAGGTCATGGAGATGAACCTACCGGGCGTTCACCGGTGATCGGGACGACGTCACGCCGTGCCGGCGCAGGGACTGACGCGCCACGGCTATCGCCGACGCGGTGACTTCCGCGGCGGGGGCAGCGCGCCCTCGGCCCGCAGCCGGGTGGCGTGCCCGACGAGCGCCTCCACGAACGAGCCGAAGTCGGGAGCCTCCGGTTGCACATCCACCCGCAGCCCGAATTCCCTGGCTGTCTCGGCGGTCTTCGGACCAAGACACGCCACGATCGACCTGGCATGCGGTTTGCCGGCGATCCCGACGAGGTTACGCACGGTCGACGACGAGGTGAAGCAGACGGCGTCGAAGCCGCCGGCCTTGATCGCCTCCCGGATCGGTGCCGCCGGCGGGGCCGCCCGGACCGTCCGGTACGCGGTGACGTCGTCGATCTCCCAACCGCGTTCCCGAAGCCCCTCGGCGAGCGTCTCGGTGGCGATGTCGGCGCGGGGCAGCAGCACCCGGTCGACCGGGTCGAGTATGTCGTCGAACTCAGGGAAGTCGTCGAGCAGACCCACGGAGAACTCCGGATGCGCCGACACCATCTCGGGATTGATGCCCAGTGCCTTGACGGCGTCTCCGGTGGCTTTGTCCACACAGGCGATCTTGACCCCGGCGAACGCCCGCGCATCGAGCCCGAACTCGGTGAACTTCTCCCACACCGCCCGCACCGAGTTGATGGACGTGAAGACGACCCACTGGTATCGCCCGTCGACCAGGCCCTTGACCGCCCGTTCCATCTGGGCCGGCGTGCGGGGTGGTTCGACGGCGATGGTCGGCACCCGTTCCGGGATGGCGCCGTGCGAACGCAGCAGCTCCAGCATGCCGTCGCTGGAGTCACGGGTCTGCGGAATGAGCACCCGCCAGCCGTAGAGCGCCCGGGACTCCCACCACGACAGGCGCAGGCGCTGCGCCGCGCTCGCACCCACCGTGACCACCAGCGGGCCGGTCAGATCACGGCCCATCCCGTCCAGGGTAGCCAGAGTCCCGTCCACGGTGCGCTGCGTCGGCAGCGACGCCCCGACCGTGACGGAGGCGGGTGTTTCCGCGGCGAACCCGGATTCGGCCAGTGAAGCGGCCGTGTGCGCGAGATGACCGCTCGAGGCCTGCAAGAGCAGCGTGCCGGGCGAGGCGGCCAGCCGTGACCAGTCGGAGGTAGACCTGACGTCCGCGATGGTGTGCACCGATCCGACGGCGATCCCCGCGTAGCACGCCGCGGCCGACGCGGCCGAGATCCCGGGCACGATGTCGAACGGAACCGCCGTTCTGGACACGACCTGCAGTTCTTTGACCACTGAATCGACGGTCAGCACGTCACCGGCGACGAGCCGGACCACCGTCTGACCTGCCTTGGCCGCGGCGACCAGCACTTTCGCGACCTCGGCGGCCTCGCCGACGGCCGGTTGGACCTCGGCGTCCGGGGCTAAGGCCACCACGTCGGCCGGCACGTCCGGATCGGTGACCAACAAGGCGGCCGTGGACAGCGCCTCGACGGATCGCACGGTCAACAACCCCGGGTCCCCCGGTCCTGCCCCGACGAAGATGATGCGGCCGCCAGTCCTTCGTGCGCGGGTCATGACCTGCTCCTTACCTGACTGCGTCGATAGTCGCCGGCCAGCGGCCGACCGATGTGCACCCGGAGAAAACTCATGAACCGACGACCCCCGACGCCCGGGACGTTTCGTGGAACGCCAACATCTGCAGTTCCAGGGCCAGGTCGACATGGCGGACTTCCACCCCGTCCGGCACGGCGACCGGGCCGGGCGCGAAGTTGAGGATGGCGAAGATCCCGGCCCTGACCAACCTGTCGGCCGCGTCCTGCGCAGCGTCCTGCGGAGTGGCGATCAGGCCGATGGTGATCGACTCCGCCGCGCAGACGTCGATCAATTCCGATACATGGTGCACCGGGTGGCCGCTGACCTGACGCCCGACCTTGACGGCGTCGATGTCGAACAGCGCGGCGATGTGGAACCCGCGCCCGGCGAAACCGGCGTATCCGGCCAGCGCCTGACCCAGATTGCCGATGCCGATCAGGGCCACCCGGAAGGCGTGGTGTGCGCCCAGGACGCGCCGGATCTCGTCGACGAGGGTGCTGATGTCGTACCCGACCCCCCGGACGCCGTGGCTGCCCAGGAACGACAGGTCGCGGCGCAGGCCAGCGGGGTTGACTCCGGCCGCCGCGGCCAGTTCGGCGGAGGAGACGATGCCCGGCTGGCGGTCATGGTCGATCCGGCCGAAACCGCGTTCGGTCAGCACCCGCAGGTAGACGGCCAGTCGGGCTACGGTCGCCTCCGGGATGGCCCGTGGCCGGGGGCTGCGAGCGGGCCGGTGGGGATCGCTGAGGTCGACGCCGGCCTGCCCTGTCATATGACTGCCACCCGTTTGACTTTCTGAGCACCGGGGTATTACCCCGGCCGCTGCTGGGTTGGTGACCATGTGCTACGTCACCTTGCCTTCAACACTAGCCAGACGAAAGACCAGGAGACAATTCCGCGGCAACCCTCGTCCCGAATGCCAGTAAGGCCCACCCGTTCGGGCCAGGCCCGGGAACCCCACCAACCATTTCGACACAGCGACAATGGTCGACTCAGGAGGTCGTTCGAGTTCGCGACACCGTGCTCAACGGTGTTCAGCCGTGCTCAACCCGAGGCTCAACCGAGCAGGGCCCGCTCCAGGCGGTCGCCGTCGATGCTGAAGTAGCCGTGCTGGACCCCGTCGATCAGCACCACCGGCACCATGTCACCGTATTCGGCGCGCATTTCCGGGTCGTCGTCGACGTCGATCTCGATCATCGGCACACCTGCGCGGCCGGCCGCGGCCAGGACCACCGTTCTGGCGTCCTGGCACAGATGACAGCCCGCCCTGGTCAACAGGGTCACCGTCGTCACCGGCTGTCCCGCCGCGCCCGGTCCCCGGCGGCGGCCACAGCACGGGCCGCCCTGGTGCCCTTGTTCAACGATCTGGCGATGACCAGCCGCTGGATCTGGTTGGTGCCCTCCACGATCTGGAGCAATTTGGCTTCCCGCATGTACCGCTCGACCGGGTAGTCCTCCACGTACCCAGCCCCCCCGAGCACCTGCACCATGTCTGTGGTCACCCCCATCGCCATGTCCGTAGCGATCAGCTTGGCCATTGCCGCCTCGGTGGAGAACGACGATCCGGCGTCCTTGCGCCGGGCGGCGTAGAGGTACAACTGGCGCGCGGAGGCGATCCGGGCCGCGGCGTCCGCGAGCGGGAACGAGACACCCTGGAAGTCGCTGATCAGGCTGCCGAAGGCGCGCCGGTTCCGGGCGTAGTCGGCGGCCACGTCCAGGGACGCCTGGGCCAGCCCGACGGCGCAGGCCGCGATTCCGAGTCGTCCGGAGTCCAGCGCCGACATCGCGATGGAGAAGCCCTGCCCCTCGGCCCCGAGGCGGCGGTCCGCGTCGATGCGGGCGTGTTCGAAGCGGACGGAGCTGGTCACCGACGAACGCACACCCATTTTCTTCTCGACCGCGCCGGCAACCACACCGGGCGTGCCGCCCGGGACCAGGAACGAGCTGATCCCCCGTGGCCCGGGTTCCCCCGTACGAGCCATCAGCAGGAAGAAGTCGGCGACCGAACCGTGCGTGATCCAGGCCTTCTCGCCGTTCAGTACGTACTGGGCGCCGTCCCGGGTGGCGCTGGTCAGCATGCTTCCCGGGTCGCTTCCGCCCTGCGGTTCCGACAGACAGTAGGCCCCGAGCAACTTTCCGCCCAGCAGATCCGGCAGCCACCGCCGCTGCTGGTCGGGCGTCCCGTAGTCAACCAGGCCGTGGCACGCCAGCACGTGCACGCCCACCCCCATCGCGACGCCGAGCCACGCCCGGGCCAGCTCCTCGACCACCTGGAGGTAGACGACGGCGGGCTGGCCCCCGCCGCCGAACTCCTCCGGGTAGGGCAGGGACAGCAGGCCGGCCTCGCCCAGCGTGGTGAACACCTGCCGTGGAAAGACGCCGCTCGCTTCGGCCGCGTTGACCTGCGGCAGCAGCTCCCCGCGCACCAGATCGCTGGTCAGCGCCAGCAGGTCGGCAGCCTCCTGGCTCGGCAGCTCCCGGTCGATCACGGCGGGCGCCAGCGGAATGGCCATCAGGGGCGTCCCTTCGACGAACCACTTCTCATCGGATCGGAGATCTTTCTCGGATCGGCAGGTCTCTCATCGCATGGCCGGGTCAGAACAAATCCTCGTCGGTGTCGTCGTTCCCACGGCGGTTGCGTTCCCCGGTCCCGGGCAATCGGTGGCCCAGTTCATCCAGCGACGCAGCCGGTTCCGGGGTGACGTCCGCGGCGGGGGCGACCTCAGCGGACGGCGGTTCGGACCCGGGCCCCCCGGTCGGTCCGGCGTCCGCCGTTCCCGGATCCGGATCCGGATCCGGCAGGTCGGCCAACACCCGCGCAGCGGCTTCCGCAGATCCGGGGCCGTCCTCGTCGACGGCGTCCGGTGGCCGGCCGTTGCGGTACAGCACCCGGACCCGCTCCCGGTCGACCCGACCGATCTCGTTGCGCGGCAACCGGTCCACCAGTTGGTAGCGCTGCGGCCGCTTGAAGACCGGCAGCCGGGCCGCCACGAACTCCTCGAGGTCCCCGGGGGTGGGATGGGTGCCCCAGAGCGGCACCAGCACGGCGACCACCGCCTCGCCTGCCCGACCCGGCGCGCCGATCACCGCCGCGTCACGGACGTAGGGATGCGTGGTGAGGATGTCCTCGATCTCCCTGGGGTAGACGGTGAAACCGGCGATGCGGATGGTTTCCGCGGCCCGGTCGACCAGGTGGAGTTCGCCGATGTCGTCCAGATAACCGAGGTCCCCGGTGGTGAACCAGCCCTGGCCGTCGACGCCGCCGGATCCGTCCGGCCAGTAGCCGGAGAACAGGGTCGGGCCGCGGACCTGGATGTGGCCGACCTCGCCGGCCGACCCGACATCGGCGGCCGGATCCGCTGCCTCGGGACTGGACCCGTCGTCGGCGCCGCTCTGAGCCGGATCGGCGTACAGGTCCACCTCATCGTCGCCGACGATGCGTACCGTCAGCCCCGGCAGCGCCAGTCCGACCGAGCCGGTGCGTGCAGCCCTGGTCATCAGGCTGGTCGACACCACCGACGAGGACTCCGAGATTCCGTACCCTTCCCACACCGCCTGGCCGGTGAGGGCCCGGATGGCCGAGAAGTCGCCCGGATCGAGCGGGGCCGCCCCCGAGGTCATCAGACGGACCGAAGCCAACGACCGCTCCACCCCCTTGGCGGAGCGCAACCGCCGGTACAGGCTGGGTGCGCCGGGCACCACCGTCACCCGTTGGCGGGAAATGGTCGCCAGCACCGCATCGATCCAGGGCAGCTCGTCCGTCGGGGTCTGGGGCACCACGGCGGCCGCGCCGACCAGGCAGAGCGGCAGGAATGCGGTCACCCATCCGGCCAGGTGGTAGCTCGGCAGCACCAGAATCGAGCGGTCGTCCGCTCGCAGCTTCAGGCTGGGCGCAGCAACGATGGCCGAGACGGCGGCCAGCAGCGCACGGTGCGACACCATCACCGGCCGCTGGGTGCTGGCCGCCCGGGCCAGTACGGCGATGTCCTCGCCACCACCGGCAGAAATCGGCTCCGCCCCGTCGCCCGTCCACCAGGTCGCCACCTGAGCGGGGCTGACGGTGACATCGACGGGCAGGTCCGCCTGCCCGGTGACGGCGGCCCGCGCGGTGACCTTGTGCACGATGTCGTCGAGGTTGCTCCGGTCCGGCCCGATCGGCACCGCGATCATGCCCGCTCGCACCACCGCGAACAGCGCCGTCAGGATCTCCGGCCCGGTCTGCAGTGACACCACCACCCGTTCGCCGGCCTGGATGCCGGCCTTCAGCAGGGCATTCGCGCCGACGTCGACGGCCCGGTCAAGTTCGCCCCAACTCCGGGTGGCGACCGCCGAGATCAGCGCCGGCCGATCCGCAAAGTTCGTCGCCGCGAGCCGGAGCAGACCGGACACGTTGGCCGGCGGGCCGACTTCCTCGGTGGTTACTGCCGTCATCACACCTCGATGGCTGCTGGGGGCGACATGTCCTGGGCACTCGTTCCGACGATAGCCGCTGACCTCCGGCCGCCACCGGAAATACGGCTACCGGCCCTCGCGCCGGTCTCCGCCGGGCGCCCGTCACCGCACACGCCGGTGTCGGCAGCGCTGGTTAGTCTGAACCCAGAAGTGCACGGGCGGAGAGGGCGGCAGGGTGAAATTGGCGCGGGCCGGGAGAACGGGCTCGGCCGCCGCGCGCGCCGAGTTGGCCGGCGAAGCCTCGGCCGAGGCGGCATATCAGGCCGAACACGCCGACGACGACGGTTCGCGGGCTGCGATCGGCGCCGACCTGACCGCGGCGGCCTTCTTCGACGTCGACAACACCATGATGCAAGGAGCGTCGGTCTTTCACTTCGCGCGTGGCCTGGCCGCGCGAAAGCTGTTCACCACCGGTGATCTCGTCCGGTTCGCGGTGCGGCAGGTCAAATTCCGGGTCGGCGGCGAGGATCTGGACGACGCCTTCGATGCCCGCGAGGAGGCACTGTCGTTCGTGGCCGGCCGGAGTGTGGCCCAGATCGTGGCGCTCGGCGAGGAGATCTACGACGAGCTGATGGCGGACAAGATCTATCCGGGCACCCGCGAACTGGCCCAACGGCACCTCGATGCCGGACAGCGGGTCTGGCTGGTCACGGCCACCCCGGTGGAATTGGCCCAGATCATCGGCCGTCGGCTGGGGTTGACGGGGGCGCTTGGCACCGTCGCGGCCACCGAGGACGGCATCTACACCGGCCGGTTGGTCGGTGAGCTGCTGCACGGAAAGGCCAAGGCCGCCGCCGTCCGGGCGCTCGCCGCCCGGGAGGGCCTGGACCTGCGCCGATGCACGGCATACTCGGATTCGGTGAACGACGTGCCGATGTTGTCGGTGGTCGGCACGGCCATCGCGATCAACCCGGACGGGCAACTGCGCGACATCGCCAGACGCCGCCACTGGCAGATCTACGACTACCGCTCGGGTCGCCGGGCGGCGAAGATCGGCGTTCCGTCGGTGCTGGGCGCCGGTGCCATCGGCGGCATGGTGGCCGCCGGATTCGCCGTGCGCCGCAAACTGCGCTGACCCCCCGGCTCTGACCCCCGCGCATCACGGGGCCCCCCGCTCCCCCCCGCGGCCCGGGTCGCGCTCCCCCCGCGCTGATCAACTTCGCCGGCGCACTGGATCGGAACGACTCCTGTCCCCTGCGTCACAGAACCACAACGATCAGCAGCGCCGGCGTCGTTGATCAGCGCGCATCCCGGGCCCGGGGGTCACCGGTCGGCAGGCAGCCGTCGTACGCGGCGGAGCCGGGTCAGCCCAGGAACGGGTGACCACGGCGCACCAACAGGCGGTGCAGGGCCTGTTGAATCGTCTCCCGCACCCGGTCGGCCATGTTGAACACCACCATGGGGTCCTCGGCGGCACCGTCGGGCAGCCGGTCGGTCGGGATGGGCTCGCCGAACTCGATCAGCCACTTGCTCGGCAGAGGAACCGCCCCGAGCGGCCCGAGGAGGGGGAACGTGGGCGTCACCGGGAAGTACGGAAGGCCGAGCGCACGGGCCAGCGGCTTGATGTCCGCGATCATCGGGTAGATCTCCTCCGCTCCGACGATGGCGCACGGAACGATCGGCACGCCGGTCCGGATCGCGGCCGAGACGAAGCCGCCTCGACCGAACCGCTGCAGCTTGTACCGCTGGGAGAACGGCTTGCCGACCCCCTTGAATCCCTCCGGGAACACCGACACCGCTTGGCCGGACACGAGCAGTCGCTCGGCGTCCTCATGGCAGGCCAGGGTGATACCGCCACGCCGGGCCAGCGGTCCCAGCACCGGGGTGTCGAAGACGAGATCGGCGCCGAGCATCCGCAGTGGCCGGTGTGCGCGATGGTGGTCCCGCACGGCCAGAGCCGTCATCAACGCGTCGACGGCCACCGTCCCGGAATGGTTGGCGACCAGTAGGACGCCGCCGCTGTCCGGCACGTTTTCGAGCGACAGGGCCTCGACGCGAAACCATTTCTCGTACAGCAGCCGGAGCGGCGGGAGCAGCACATGTTCGGTGAAATCCGCGTCGTAGCCGAATTCGTCGATCTGGTATTCACCGGTCAGCCGTCGGCGCAGGAACGCCAGGGACGCGGCGACACTGGCCTTCCAGTCGGCTTCCGGGGTTGCGCCGGGCGGTGCGGTCGGCGGTTGGGGGACCGGCTCGCCGTGGCTCTTCGATGCTGTGTCCGGGCCGTTGCTGGTCATTTCCTGCGCCCTCCTGGCCGAGCGGACCGTAACGTTGGGGAACCCACGGCGTCACCGTCGATGCTGAACAGGCGCGGGCGCGCCGGCGACTCACCTATGTCGGGGAGCGACCGGATCGGGGCGACCGGCTCATCTGACGTGGGGGCGTCCCTCCCCATCCACACCCCGTCGGCCTCGGCCTTCGCTCCGATCAACGACGTGAGCCGCAGCTCGACATCGCGCACCAGGCGCGGATCGAGCACGGGATCCAACCGGCCGACGAAGTCGTCGAACGCGGCGATCGTCGAGAAGCGGGGACGAAAGCCCACCTCGTCGCGCATCCGTGAGGTGTCCAACACCGGGCCGGACGCGAGCCGGCGGATCTGGGCCGCAGAAAAAGCGGTGGAAAAGGCACCAGAAAAGGGAGCGGGAAGGGCACCTGAAATGGCGGTTGAAAAAACACCCAAGCGCAGCAGCCGCACCGCCCGCCCGACACCGTCCAGGGCGGGTGATGGCAACGGCAGCGGGATGCGGCCGGCCCGGCGGATCGCCTGCGCGATGGTGATGGCGCCGTCACCGGCCACGTTGACGGTGCCGGCGAACGCCCCGAGCACCAGTTGCTTCATCAATGCCACCGCGTCCAGCTCGTGAACCAGCTGAATCCGGGCGTCCTGACCGGCCAGGACCGGCACGAACGGCACCGCGGAGAAGTACCTGGTCAGCGGCGTCCGAACGGTCGGCCCGATGATGGAGGAGAACCTGGGAATCGCGATGCGCACATCGGGCCGGCGGCGCCCGAAGCCCCGCACGTAACCCTCCATGTCGATCGCGTCGCGGGCCGGGCCGGTGGGCGGCACCGATCGGGCCGACGTCTCCTCGGTGACCACAGCCGGATCGCGGGACGAGCCGCCGTACACCGCGGCAGTCGACCGGATGATCAGACTGCGGACACTGCCGCTTCGCTGGCAGGCGGCGAGCAGTTGCATGGTGCCCAGGACGTTCATCTCCTTGGCCATGGATCGGGCCGCGGAGCCGGACGGCGTCGAGGAGGCCGACGAGTGCACGACCGTGTCGACTCCGGCCGCCTCGATGACCTTGAAGATCAACGGGTTGCGGATGTCGGCCCGGGCGAATTCGGCTCCGCCCATGCGGGTGCGCGCGGCGGGGTCGGGGAGGACAGCATCGACACCGACCACCCGGTCGACGTCAGGATGCGCGGCCAGTTCGCCGGCCAGCGCGGACCCCAGATATCTGCTGACTCCGGTGATCAGCACGGTCAACCCGGTCGACTCGGTCACTGCAATCCGACCGCGATGTCAGCGCTGTGCCTCACCTGCGGGAGCCGACCAGGTCGGGGACGCGCGGAACCAGATCGCCGCACCAGGTCGCGGCGCTGCTGCCGCTGAGCGCGAATCGTCACCCTGCCCGGTTGCGCCTTTCGCTTACTTTCCGGCCTTGCGACGCGCCACCCTGGTCTTGCGGAGCAGCTTGCGATGCTTCTTCTTCGCCATCCGCTTGCGACGCTTCTTGATTACGGAACCCATGTGCAGACCTTCTTACCTCGCTGAGCCGGCGCTGTTGGCCGGCATGGTGATCGTTTCCACAGAGCGGGCGGCTCGCCGCGGCAGCCGTCGACCGGCACCGGAAAACCCACTACGTCTGGTCAGGATCCTACCGGCTGCCCAGGGCCCGGCTGAACGATGCGGGCGTCAGCCGACGTCGTTGAATGCGGTGCGAAGGTACTCGTGCACAGCCCTCTCGGGGACTCGGAACGACCGGCCGACCCGGACCGCGGGCACTTCACCGGAATGCACGAGCCGGTACACCGTCATACGGGACACCCGCATGACGGCCGCCACCTCGGCCACCGTCAGGAACTTCATCTCGGCCAACGGAGAATCGCGATGGACCGGGTCTTGTGGCTCTCCAGCCATGGGCACCGTCTTCCGGCACGAATCGCGCCGCCGGCTTCCCCTCCGGTGGACACTCACGCACGTGCTGCGTGAACTCTAGCGTGACCAGTGGGACGGCGCCGATAAACGGCACTTCGTGCCCCAGGCGCCGATAAACGGCACTTCGTGCCCCAGGCGC
>CAXUHA010000038.1:0-40088 GCA_964250735.1 uncultured Nakamurella sp.
GCCAACAAGGCATTGGTGACCTACGTCTACCAGCAATTGTTCAATCAGGCGGACCCGGCGGTGATCGGCAATGTGATAGACCAGTATTTCGGGCCCACGTATAAACAGCACAACCCCACCGACCCGGACGGAGTCGACGCCCTGCGCGGATTCGTCATTTTTCTGCACACCACGTTCCCCCAATTGCAGACCCAGGTCGAGCGGGTCATCGCGCAGGGCGATCTCGTGCTGCTTCAGAGCAACGCGGTCACGATACCGGGAACCAAGGGTCAAAACGTCATCGACATCTTCCGGGTGAAGAACGGCAGAATAGTGGAACACTGGGACAACCTGAGTAACGTGTCGAACACCACTGTCAGCGGCCACGACCAATTCTCCACCATCAGCTCACCGCAAACCGGCACCGCCGACCCGAAATCTTCGACGCCGGTGAACGAACTGATTGTCAGAGGCTACTTCGCCGCCGTCACCAAGTATCATGATCTTCGGGCTGTCGACCTGATTGACGCCCGCAATCTTTACCAGCACGACCCGAATATCGGCGACGGCTCAGCCGCCACCCGGCAGTACTACGCGAATCTTTTCGCCGCGAACCCGCGCGCGTCCTTCACGGTTGCTCGCGTCATCGCGGAGGGCGACCTCGTGGCCGTTCATTCTCACTTCCAGAGGACGGCCACCGATCTGGGACAGTCCGTCATCGATATCTTCCGGGTTCAACGGGGAAAGATTGTGGAGCACTGGGACGGAATCCAGGACGTGCCCGCGACGTCGGCGAACAACAACACCATGTTTTAAAGGGCGTTCGTCGCTGATCCGAATCGCCGCGAGCGGCCGGCCGCCTACGCCGACGGATTTACCACCGGCCGGTGATCAACGCGCAGTCGATCGCCGGCGTGCCCCGTTCTGGACAGTTCCCGACAGACGCCACGGGTCCGGCAGCTTGCGCATGTCGTCACCGGTCAGCGCGACATCCGCGGTCTCCACCGCGACGGGCACCCGCGGACACCCGAACCGGGCGTGGACCCGATGCGCCCACTCGCCCGCGCAGCAGCGAAATCACTGCTGCCAGCAGGTATTCCGCCGCGGCGAAGGTCACGATGGTGAAGCTGGGCGGCAGCGCTGCAACGACGTAGGACACGGTCAGGCCGGCCCACATCGCCGTCACCGCCAGCGCGCCGGCCAGCCCGAACGCAGGCCAGGGCCGGTCGGTGAGCCGCCGGGCCGCGGCGGCGGGCGCGGCCAGCATGCCCAGCAGCAGAAGAGCGCCGACGGCCTGGCTTGCTTCACCCGCGGTGGCACCGACGATGGCCAGGAACAGCGGGCCCAGGACCCGGACCGGGACTCCGCGCCCGGCGGCCACGGCCGGGTCCAGGCTGGCGAACAGCAGCGGCCGGGCGATGACCACCAGCACAAGGATCAGCCCGGCCGCTATCCACCCGCAGGTGGCCGCCGCAGCGGCAGTGATCCCGAAGATGGACCCGAACAGCACCGTGACGTTGGCGTTGCCGTTTCCGGCGCCGCTACCGTGAGTGGTGTAGTAGGCCAGAAAAAACACCCCGAGGCCGAGGATCCACGCGAATGTGGTCCCGATGACGGCATCGTCCGCGGCGCTACGGCCCCCGAGCAACCCCAGGGCCAGGCCGACCGCCACGGTGGCGGCGAATAGCCCGAACCGCAGGTCCACCCCGACCGCCAGCGCACCCAGCGCTCCGGCGTAGGCGACGTGTGAGAGCGCGTCGCCGGCGAAGACCTGCCCTCGCAACACCACGAAGAAGCCGACCAGGCCGGACAGCAGCGCAATCGACGTCCCGGCCAGGAACGCGTTCTGCATGAAAGGGTGCGACAGCATGTCGCCGATACCGCTCATGCCTGATCGCTCATCGCGCCCGCGCGGCCGGCCAGATCCCTTTCTGCAGCTCGGCTTCCCGGACGCCGGACGGTGCCGAACCGGTCGGATACGGCCCGATACCCGGCGGCCAGCAGGAAAGCCGCGAACGCCAGGGTGGTCACCCAGAAACCGATCGGGTACGGGGAGAAAAACGCGATGGCCTCCCCCAACCACGTGACCAGCAGCGCGATCAGGATGGACAAGCTCACCCCGACAGCGGGTCTGGCCGTCAGTCGGGCCGCGGTGGCGGCGGGCGCGACCAACAGCGCGAACACCAGCAGGCTTCCGGTCACCTGACTGGTCCCGGCGGCCGCGATGCCCAGCAGCAGCAGGAACGCCGTCGACACCCACCGCACCGGCACGCCCCGGGCCCGCGCGACGTCGGTGTCGATACTGCTGAACAGCAACGGTCTACCCAGGGCCAACAGGAGTATCAGGGCGATGACGCCGGCGATGAGCAGTACCTTCACCTGACCGTCGGCCACGCCGGTGATAGTGCCGAACAGCAAGGTGTTCAGCCCGGAAAGGAACCCCTTGTACAGGCTCACGAACAGGAAACCGCAGGCCAGTGCGACCGCCTGCAGAGTGCCGATCACCGCCGATTCCTCGCTGTAGCCGCCGACACCGCCCTGGGCCCGGCCCGCCGCGGGGAGCGCGGCGATGATCAGCGCCCCGGCGATGCAGAATCCGAAGTAGCCGGCCACCGCGCTCACCCCGAGGTAGGTGGCGGCTGCGGCCCCAGGAAACCCGACGACGGCCAGGGTGTGCCCGACGAAACTCTGCTTGCGCAGCACCATGAAATATCCGATGGCCCCGGCCACCACCGCGACCACGGTGCCGGCCTGCAACGCGTTCACCATGAAGTGATACGCGAAGATCTGCCGGACGTCGTCGACCAGATTCCAGGTCAACCCGTCGTCGGTCACCGACGGTGCTCGGCCGGGCTGTCCGGCTGCCCGACGACCACCAGTCGCCCGGCCCGGTCCCGCAACACGTCGATCGGAGTGCCGTACAGCATCGTCAGGGTGTCGGCGGTGATCACCTGCTCCGGCGTGCCCATCACCGCGCCGCCGTGGGCCAGGTAGACCACCTGATCCAGGTACGCCAGGATCGGGTTGACGTCGTGGGCGACCATCAGGACGGCGACATCCTGTGTCCGGCAGACGTTCTGGATCAAGGCGCTGACACCGGCCTGGTTCGTCACGTCCAGGCTGTCCAGCGGCTCGTCCAGGATCAGCAACTCCGGGCGGCGGATCAGGGCCTGCGCGATGAGCAGCCGTTGCTGCTCGCCACCCGAGCACTGCCCGATAGGGCGACCCGCATAGCCGGTCGCGCCGACCAGTTCGATCACCTCGTGGACGCGGTCCTGGGTGCGACGACCGCGGGCCCCGCGCAGCCGGGCGGGAAGCGGCACCCCCCACCGGTCGCCGTCCAACCCCAGTCGGACGATGTCGACGCCGCGGATCCGGACGGCCGCGTCGAACGCGCGGCGCTGCGGGAGATACCCGATCCGGTCGTTGTGCCGACCCGGCCGGCCGCCCAGCACGGTGATCTCACCCGAGGTGAGAGGTATGAGTCCCAGGACCGCCTTGAGCAGGGTCGACTTGCCGACCCCGTTCGGACCGAGCACGGCCACGAACTCGCCGGCCCGGACGCTGACCGAGATCTCGGTCCAGATTTCCCGGCCGGCGACGGCCGCACCGGCCCGGCTCAGCGCCACCACCGCCGACCGATCCGGTTGTCCCGCAGCGGGTTCGGCGACCGGAACGGTCACCGGTCGTCCGGCCGGACGGGTCACTTGCCGGTGCCCTGCTTCAGGGCTGCCGCCAGTTGCTGGAGCTGCGCGACCTGCCAATCCTGGAAATTGGCCGTGGCCGGGGAAAGCGTCTCGGTGACCGAGGCGACCGGGATGCCTTTCGCCTTGGCCGCGGCGACCTGGGCGGCGACGTCCGGGGTGGCGTTCTGACTGTTGAAGACGTACACCTTGATCTTCTTGCCGCTGATCTGGTCGTCGATGGTGGTCTTGTCCGCGGCGGAGGGGTCGGTACCTTCACTGATCGCCTTCAGGAAACTGGCCGGCGTCACCAGGTCCAGACCCAAGGCGTCGGACAACGGCGCGAAGATGCTCTCGCTCGCCCCCACCGGGGTACCGCCGTATTTCTTCTTGATCTCGGCGATCAGCGCGTGATATTTGGCCAGCCCGACGGTCTCGAACTGGGTGCGCCGGGTGTCGAAGTACGCCGCGCCGGCCGGATCGAGTTTCTTCAGGTCGGCGGTGATGGCATCGGCGACCTTGTTCACGTCGGTCGGGGCGTACCAGCGGTGCGGGTTACCGCCGTCCGGGACGCCGACCAGGTTTCCGACGGTGATCACCTCACGGCCGGCGTCCGGGCTGGCGGCCAGGGCCTTGGCGGCCCAGGTGTCGTAGCCGATACCGTTCTGCACGAACAGCTTTGCGTCGGCGATGACCCGACCGTCGGCCGGCGTCGGCTCGTAGTCGTGCGGGTCGGTATCCGGGTTGGTGATGATCGAGGTGGCCTTGACGTGGTCACCGCCGAGTTGGATCAGGATGCTCCCCCAGGCGTTGATGCTCGCCGCAACCTGCAGGACGGCGCCGGAGGACGGCGCCGGCGACGATGCCACAGGTGCGGGCGAGGACCCGGTTGCGGACGGCACCGCCGACGGCCCCGAACCGCCCGAGGCAGCAGCCGAGGTCCCGGCGGACGGGGAGGCAGTGCTGGACGACCCGCAGGCGGCTAGCCCGAAAGCCAGGATCACCGCGGCCGCGGCGCATGATCTGGTCCGAAGGAGCATCAGGAGTTCTCCGATTTCGCGGGCAGGTAGGAACAAGTAGGCCCTGACCACCAACCGCTTGGCCGTTGGTAGGACCGACCAGTGCAGCTAACCGCGTATTGATATTCATTGTCAACATCAGGCCCGGCGTTTAGGCTGAGCGGGTGGGTACGTCAGCATCGCGGGGATCGCCGGAGCATCGACCACTGACCCGCAGTGCGGCACGGGTGCTCTCGCAGCTGGCCGGTCACGATCGACCCATGGCCGCCCAAGCGCTCTGGGCGCAACTTCGAGCGCAGCGGACACCATTGGCCTGGCCACCGTATACCGGGCGCTGCACGCACTGTCCACGGCCGGCCTGGTGGACGAATTCCCCCACGACGCCGAAACGACTTATCGCCTCTGCGGACCGGGGCGTCACGACCACTCGGTCTGTCGCACCTGCGGCCGCGACAAGCGCTACTCTTGTGGGACTGCTTCTCATTAAGGAGTGGTAAGTGACCGGACCCATCCCCGTCGTCGTCCTCTCGAGCATCGATGAGGTGCTGCGGGACACCGCAATCTTTTTCGCAGTGACCGGCACGCCACGAGCCGGCCTACTCCGGCAGGACCTGGACCCGATCGCGGCCTACTGCACCGGGTGATCAGCGACGAGAGCGCCGTGGCCGAGGACGAGCTGGTCCCTTTGGCCCATACCTTGGCTCGGCCACCGCAGCGTCGCCTGAACCACGAGCCTTCCCGTCGTCGGCGGATACCTAGGGAGCCGGGTCCACCGCAACGCGACCCGCTCCTGTTTTGCCTTTCCCGCACCACTTACGCCCGTTGGCCTCCCGCTACAGCTTTTCCGAACCCGGGGACACGACGGTCACACCTGCACCGCTCAGTGCGCCAGCCGACCCCAGGCCGGCCGGAATTCAAACAGCGGCGATGTGCTGAATGGCCGCTGGTAGGCTCCGTTCCACCGCATGGTCCAGATGTCGCCCACCAACGAGGGCGTCTTGTTGAAGTGCGTAAAGACGATCTGCCGTCCGTCGGGTGACCAGTTGGGGTTGAAGTTCTGCGCCGTGGCCAGAGTGGTAGGCGTCAGGTACCGGACCGGCGCAAAGCTGCCCGTTGGATGCGCGGCGTCGACCGTCGCCACGGCCGTGGACGCACCGGTGGACTTGGTGGACTCAAAGACAACGAGGTTGCGTGAGGGGCCGCATCGGGCTGGCGAGACGCTGGCCAACTCCGCATGGATGGGCCAGTCGGTCAATTGCCTGACATTCCTTCCATTTGCATCCATTCGGAATACCGCGGTACGGAGGTCGGTGTTGCGCAGCCGGATGAACACCACGTACCCGTCCGGTGCGAAGGTGGCGCCGTAGTCCTCGTACACGCCGTCGATACCGCTCTGCGAGACGCGGCGGAGGTCCGCGCCGGCCAGATCGACGGACCAGAGAACCGCGGAGACTGCGGAGTCATTGACCGCAGTGAACGGCGCGATTGTGCGGGTGAAAAGGACACGTCGGCTGTCCGGGGACCACGACGGCTGGATCTCAGCACCGCACGGATCGACGCAGGTCGACCCCAATCTTCTTTCGTCACCACCGTGTGTGCTGACCACCATGATGGCCGCGGTGCCGTCGGTGAAGTCGCGTTCGAATGCGATCCATCGGCCATCCGGAGACACACTGGCGTCCACGTCCTGGACTCCGGTGGCCGGATGCGTCACGCCGTGGACGTGGTGGCCGCCCGGGTCTGAGGCGACAAGCTGAAATGTGCTACCGCCGTTGGTGGTCAAGCGTGACCAGACGACAATCTCGGATTGGTGATGCCGGTGTTCCGGTTCGCTGGCATTCGCGGGTCCGGTCAGAAAGGTCGACAGGAGGACGGCTACGGATCCCGCCACGCCAACTTTGAATGACATATGCCCACTCCTTTGTCGGAAAGTTGGCAGCGCAAATTCCACCGACCGAAGGTCGGGCGGTAAAGGACTAAGAATCACTATCCTCTCGGACTTCTTGCACCGTCAATAGATCGGCCGGGCTATGTCGTCGGGGGGAGGACGCATCGGCACCAGGGCACACGAGCGAGTACATACTTCTGGAGCCTCGCCCACCCGAGAGCACAGACCATGAGCGAAGCCAGCGGCACAGTACGGAGTGGGACCAACAGAGCTGGACAGATTCACATCGGCCTCGGGGTCCTGGAACAGCGAGAAATGGCTACCGGCATCAAGAACGCACGAGAGATGGCGCTGCTCCCCTACTCCTACGCGCCGCCCTACGTGTCGGCGGTGATCCTGTGCTGCACCGCTTCCGCGAATCGCAGGAGATGTCGATCGTCGAAGGCCGAACCCTCCAGGCCCAGACCCATCGGCAGGCTGCCAGTCGCCACCTTCATCGGGATGGAAACCATCGGGAGCCCCGCCACCGTCCCGGGGGCGGTGTGTCGGGTCACTGTGGCGAACGTGGATACCGGGCGCCCGTTCAGCGTGATCGTCGAGTCCTCGCCGATGACCGGGGGCAGCACCGGCGTCGTCGGCCAGAGGATGGCATCCAGACTGTGGCGTTGAAACGCGCCGGCGTAGGCGCGCTGGAGCTGCCGCCGTGAGACCTGGGCGGCTCGATAGGCCTCACCGCTCAGCGGCGACGAGGCCATCAGTTCCACCAGAGAATGGACATCCGGAGAACCGATCCTGGGCAACCAATCTCGTGGCGAACGATTCTCCTCCGGGACCAGACTCGCCGTGAGGCGCCGGCGCAACAGACGAGCGGCTTCGTACAGAACGATGTCCAGACCCGCACCACCGCCGATCGCCAGGTCGTCGTCGATGGTGATGTGCACGACCTCGACCCCGGCATCGACCAGGCTGTCCAGCGTCTGGCGGAAACCATCGGCGATGTCCGGATCGATGTCCTGGCCACGGTTTCGCAGCAGCCCGACCCGACACTGGCTCAGGTCCAGGCGAGGTTCGGCGCGGGATACGGTCCGGGTGATGAGCTGATCGATGAACCTGGCCTCGGTGACGGTGCCGGAATGGATGCCGATCGTGTCCCGACTGCTGGAAAGGTTGATCACCCCGTCACCGGGATAGCGGCCGACCGTCGGCCGGAAACCCACCACCCCGCAGAACGCCGCGGGAATCAGGACGGACCCGCCGGTGTCGGTGCCCAGGGCGAACGGAACCGCTCCGGTGGCGACCGTGGCCGCGCTGCCGCCGCTGGACCCGCCGGCCGACCGCGCCCGGTCATGGGGGTTGCGGACCGCACCGAAGGTGGCGTTGTTGCTGGTGATGCCGAAGGCGAGCTCATGCATGTTGGTCTTACCGATGACCAGGGCACCGGCATCCTTCAAGATTCGCACCACGCCGGCATCGTCGGCCACAGGTTCCGTGGGAAACAACGGACTACCGGCCGTCGTGGGGAAATCAGCCGCGTCGACGTTGTCCTTGACCGAGAACGGAATGCCGGCCAACGGCCCATCGATTTCGTCGGGGACTGCGGGCTGCGCGAGGGCGATCCAGGCACCATTTTCCGCAGAATCCTGCTGCGCTCGCTCGGTTTTCGCCTGCGCCGCCCGGAAACGATCCGGCACAGCCAGCGCCAGCCAGCTCCTCAGCGAGGTCGGATCCCCGACCGGCGACAGCGGTACCGGTGTTTCGGCAGTTCCCATGGCTGAAATCCTTTCGGGCCGGGCTAATGATCATGTGCTATCGAACAGGTGCTACCGAACAGCATCGACCACGTCAGTCGCCGAGGGGGAGGAGAACTTCACCGCGGCGGGGCGGGCCTTCACATTCGTCGAGCATGGCGGCGGCCACCGTGGCGCGGCTGATGCCGGGTGGCACCAGGCGCCGGGGAGCCTGGGCCAGCGGGACAATCCGGTGCGCCGCGGCGAGCGGGCCGTCGGTCAACCTGGCCGCGTGGAAGACGGTGCCGCCGGCGGCGATCACCGCCGCATCCGCGGCCACCTTGTCGTCGAGTTCGCCGCGCAGCGCCAGGCCGAGAATGGTGCGGGTCAGCAGTCCGGCACGTTGCGCCGACACTCCGGTTCCGTAGGCGCCCAGCCAGATGATGCGCTGGGCCCCGGCGTCGATGAGAGCTTTCGCGCCGGCCAGCAGGGTGCCGTGGTCGCCCTTGGCCACACCCAGCGCGGACAGGACGACGTCGGCCCCGGCGATGGCACGGCCGACCGAGTCCGCCTGCCGGACATCCGCTCGAGCGCGGGTCAACCGGTCCGAGGGCGGGAGTTGAAGGCGGGCCGGGTCTCTGGCCACGGCGGTCACGATGTGGCCGCGTTCCAGGGCCTGACGGGCGATCTGATGACCGGTGGAACCAGAGGCGGCCAGAACAGCGATGTGCATGATCTTCTTTCCGATAGCGAGGGCGGGATCCGGGTCTGGGGTCAGACCGCGGCGGTCAAGGTGCGGGAGGCTGCCGTGTGCAGGCCGGGCGCGGCGGCCAGGAAGTCGGAGCTGTGCAGCGACCACGGGTCACCGCGCAGATCGGTGACCGTTCCACCGGCCTCGGCCACCAGCAACGCGCCGGCCAGCAGTCCGGAGCGGACGGCGCTGTGCTGCCAGAACACGTCCATCCGGCCCGCCGCCACCTGGATCAGTTGCAAGGTGGCCGGCACGGAGACCCGGCTGACCCCGGCGGCCTGCATCATCGCGGTCAGCGTCCGGCCGATCAACCGAAATGTCTCGCCCGATTCGCGCGGGCTGGCCTGTCCGGTACCGACCAGCGCCGCCGAAAGCTCCTTCTTCGCCGAGACGTGCAACCGCCGGCCGTTGCAGTAGGACCCGGCTCCGTGCACCGCGGTGTAGGTGGCGTCCTGGACGGGCAGGTGAACCACGGTGAGCACCGGCGCGTTGTCGCGGACCAGAGTGGCGGTGACGGCCCATTCGCCCAAGCCGTGCACGTAGTTGATCGCCCCTTCCACCGGGTCGGTGACCCACCACGGCCCGTCGGGCAGGGGGCCGTCGTCGAGTTCGTCCTCGACCCAGCCCGCACCGGGCAGAACCTGCTCCAACCGGGGCCTCATCACGCGCAGCGAATCCTGGTCGCGGCCACGGATCGCCTCGGCGATACCGCTGACCGTCAACAGGTTCGTGGTCGGTTCGAACCGCGTCAACAGGTCGGCGCCGGCCGCCTGAACCGCGGCGACCACGGCCGGAAGGAGGTCACCGTCGCCGGCACCGGTGGTGTCCGGCGTGGGGTCAACCGAGATCTTGGACATGTGGTTTCTCTTCACCTCGGGGCGCACCGCGGATCGGCCGGCCTGATATGACCACGGTAAATATCGCGGCATATGATTGCAAATGCAAATACCGCACAGATAACATTACCCAGATGCATCTGGATCTGAATCTGCTCACCGCCATGGACGCCGTGCTCGAGGAGGGCAGCGTGACGGGCGCCGCCGATCGACTCCACCTCTCGCAACCGGCGATGAGCCGGACCCTGGGACGAATTCGGAAGGTGACCGGCGATCAGATCATGGTCCGGACCGGCCGGACGATGACGCCGACCCCCTACGCCCTGGCGATCCGCGATGAGGTGCACCTGCTGGTCCGGCGAGCGGACGCGCTGCTGCGACCGCAGCAGCGACTCGACCTGGCCACCTTGGAGCGCACCTTCACCATCGCCAGCCACGAAGCGCTGATCACCGCGTTGGCCGCACCCCTGCTGTCGGCGGTGCGGGCGCAGGCGCCCGGGGTGCTCCTGCGGTTTCTGCCCGAAGGCCCGCTGGACACCAACGACCTTCGGCAGGGCCGCGTCGATCTCGAGCTCAGCGGCACGGAACCGAATGTGCCCGAGGTGCGCCACTTCGGGCTGAGCAGCGGCGAGCTGGTGGTGGCCATGCGAGTCGGGCACCCACTCCAGGCCCGACCGTTGACCGCCGCCACGTACGCAGCCGCCGACCACGTGATCATCTCCCGGCGAGGCCGCACCCACGATCTGATCGACGAAGCGCTCGCGCAGCAACACCTCACCCGCCGCGTGATCGCGGCCGTACCAAGCACTTTCGCCGCACTGCGCATCGCCGCCGGCAGCGACGCCGTTACCGCTGTTCCTGGTGCCGCGGCCGCGGCGGTGACGCAGGCATTCGGTCTGCACGTCACGCCGGTGCCCCTGGCCCTACCGCCACTGTTGGCCGTGTGCGCGTGGCACCAACGATTCACCACCGACCTCGCGCACACCTGGCTCCGGAACCTGGTCCGCTCCCTGTTCGACGACATCGTGACCGCGCCATGACAAGCTGCCGTGCTGGTGGCGGTTCGTCCGACCTTTGATAGCGTCTGGCGATGCGGCCCGCCGCGTCCTGCCCGGCCACTGACCACGGAAGTGGCTCGTGCACGCGCGACTGACTGCGGCGCTGCGGATTCTCCGCCACATCTGCGACAGGCCGAGTCCGCTCGACCCGGTCAGCGTCGGCACACTCGCCCAGACAGTACTCACCTCGACATCGTCGGCCTCGCGGATCTGCGCCGAATTGGAGGCCTTCGGTCTCGTGGCCCGGGGCGCCCCGTACGGCACGTACCGAATCGGAGCCGGCGCTCTGGCCATGTCCGGGGAAGCGGCCAGATCCTATTCGAGCGCCGTCGATTTCGCACTCACCGCCGCCTATCAGGCCACCGGCGAAACGGTCGCGCTCGTGGCCGCGTCACCAGGCGGCGCGATGGTGGTCGGCGTCGTCGAGTCGGCATGGACGTTGCGTGTGGCCACCAGGATCGGGGACTGCATCACACATCCGGAAAGTGCCGCGCAACGTGCCCTGCGCCCGGTCGTGGTCGACGCGCCGCCCGGGCCCACGGTGGTGTCGACAATCGGCGCGACCACCGAGATGGCCACTCCGATCCTGACTCCCTCGGGCGATTGCCTAGCCGCCCTGGTGGTGCGTTATCCCAGTCACCGGTCCGAGCCCGTGACACCCAAAGCCCGGCGAGCCCTACTGGCCGCACGCGGGCGACTCGAGGCCTGCATCGCCCGGCCGCACAGAGGCGCCAGTGATGGCGCCGCGCGGCGGGAAGACCAGTCCGGCCCGGGTCAGTCAGTCATCGGTGCTTCGGCCGCCATACTGGACCTGCTGGCCACCGCCGGTGAATGCTCGATTCGATCGATATCCACCCAGACCGGTATTCGACCGGACCGCGCCCGACGCCTGATCGATATCCTGGTTGCGACCGGGCTCGTCGGACACGGGGTCGACCGGGAAGCCGTGCGGTTGGCCTGGGCCGTGCACGGATGGCACCGGGCGATCGTCGAGGCCACCCTGGGCGGCCCGGCACGTCGCCTGGTGGCTTCGGCATCGGACCGCGCCGGCACCACCGTCTACCTGACCGTCCGCCGCGGAATGCGCAGCTCGACCATTGCGGAGGTGATCGTCGACGGGGCTTTGAACATGGGGTCGTGGTTGGGCCGCCCGGGTCAGCTCGTGGCGTCCGACGGTGGACCCGTCCTGGTGATGAACCTGGACGACGACCAGATCCGGCAGGTGTTCCCGCCGCGGATCACCATGACCGGAAGCGGAACGCCCAAGGATCTGGCGGCTTTCCTGGCCCAGGTGCGGCGCGCCCGCTCGGACCAGGTGCTGGTGCTGGCCGAGTTCGGCGAGAACGGCCTCACCTCGATCGCTGCGCCGGTCCGAGATGCCGCCGCCTCGGTGGTGGCCGCCGCCTGCATCGTCGGCCCCTCCGAACACATCTCGTCCAGCCTGCCTCAGTTGAAACGGCTGGCCCGCGACCTGGCGGAGGACGTCTCGCGCCTCCTACGCAGCCCGGACCCACACGTGACCGAACCGGTCACCTCGCCGGCTTGAGACCCGCCGACACGCCGCCGGCCAGCGCACTCCGGTCCGCCTGGAACAAGGACAGGTCCTGCTCGGTGCGTCCGTCCAGAGCCAGCTCGGCCATCACCCGGCCGATGGTCGGGGTGAACTTGAACGCGTGCCCGGCCCCGAGAGCGAGCAACAACTGCGGATGTTCGGGTACCGGCCCCAGCACGAAATGCCGGTCCGGGGTCAGCGCATACTGACAAGTGATGGTGCGCAACGGTTGGCCGGCTCCGGGAATGGTCGATTTTATGAAATCGGCCAATTCCTCAAGCCTGGGCCCGGACGGCACGAAGGAACGGTCGTCGACGTCCATCACCACGTTGGAGACGTCACGGGCCGCCTTGATCGTGGATTCACCGAAGAACGGGAACCCGTAGAAGCAGACGTGGTCCTCCCAGATCCAGACCGGAAACGTGCCCTGCTCGAAGTTGCACTCAACCTGTGGTTTGAAATAAGTGACCTGCTCCTGCATCGTCGTCAACGGAATCGCGGTCCCCAGCGGCGCCAAGAGCTTGTTCGTCCAGGCATCCGTGCACAGGATGACCGTGTCGGCGGACACCTGCCCGGACGCGGTGTCCAGCACCACCTCATCTCCCCGGTAGGAGATCGCCGTCACCGGGCAGCGATCCCGGAGGGTGGCGCCATGGGCCCGGGCCTGCATCTGTAGGGCGGCGACCGATCGCGCGGCGTGCACGATGCCGGAGTCGGCCGTGTAGATCGTCTCCACGCCGGCGTCGAGAGCGAACTGCGGGAACCTGCGGGTCATCTGGGCGGCGGACAACAGCTCGAAGTCCACACCGACCGCGTACAGACTTGCGGCGTAATCGGTCACCGGAATGGGGCCGTCGGGCGGGCAGAACATTACCCCGCCCGTTCTGGTCACCAGTCGTTCCCCCGATGCCCGCTCGAACTCGGCCCAGTCACGGTAGGCGGCGTCGGCCAGTTTCACATACTCCGGCAGGTCGTAGCACCGGCGGATGATCCGTGACGTGTCGTGGGAAGCGCCCCGCACGTGTCCCAGGTCGAACTGTTCGAAACCGATGACCTGTGCGCCGCTGCGCGCCAGGTGGTAGGCCGCCGCGCTGCCCAACGCTCCCAAGCCGACGACCGCGAACCGCACGTGCTCCATGCACACTTTCCCTTCCGCCGGGGTGTTACAGGACTTTCGCGAAGAACGACCGGGTGCGCTCGTGCACGGGATTGTTCAGTACCTGGGACGGGGGTGCGCACTCCAGGATGACCCCCTCGTCCATGAACGCCACCGTGTCGGCGACCTCGCGCGCGAAACCTATTTCGTGGGTGACCACGACCATCGTCATGCCGTCGGCGGCCAGACCCCGCATGACGTCGAGCACCTCGCCCACCAGTTCCGGGTCGAGTGCGGACGTCGGTTCGTCGAACAGCATCAGCTTGGGCTTCATCGTCAGCGCTCGCGCAATGGCCACCCGTTGTTGCTGACCACCGGACAGATGCCGCGGATACGCGCTCTCCTTGCCCGCCAACCCCACCCGGGCCAACAATTGACGCGCGCGATCCTGCACCGGTGCACGCTTTTCCTGCAACACCCGCAACGGCGCCTCGATCAGGTTCTCCAATACCGTCAGGTGCGGAAAGAGGTTGAACTGTTGGAACACCATGCCGATCTGACTCCGCCGGCGGGCGATCTCCTTGTCCCGCAACTCGTACAGCTTCCCGCGATGCTCGCGATAGCCGACCAGGTCCCCATCCACGCTGATCCAGCCCTTGTCGATCTGCTCCAGATGATTGATGCACCGCAGGAAGGTGCTCTTGCCCGAACCCGACGGCCCCAGCAGGCACAACACCTCACCGGCCTGCACCTCGAGATCGATACCCTTGACCACCTCCAGCGGGCCGTAGGACTTGCAGACCCCGACCGCTTCGACCATGGGCGCCGCCATCACGCGCCGCCCGCTGCTCGACGCGCCGAACGCCAGCTCCGGACCGTCCCCGAGACGAAAGCGACGACGCCCGAACGGTTGCTGCGCAGCATGTCACCTCTCTTGAAACGCTTCTCCAGATAATGCTGGCCGATGCTCAACAAGCCGGTCAGCACCAGATACCACAGGCTGGCGGTGATCAGCAGCGGAATGACCTCGTAGGTGCGCGAATAGATGATCTGCGAGGCGTACAGCAACTCTGGCAACGAGATCACACTGACCAGCGACGTGGTTTTGAGCATCGAGATCGTTTCGTTCCCACTCGGCGGGATGATCACCCGCATCGCCTGGGGCAACACGATGCGGCGAAAGATCTGGCGGCCGGTCATACCCAGCGCCTGAGCGGCCTGAGTCTGACCGAGGTCAACCGACTGCAGCCCGGCGCGGACGATCTCGGCCATGTACGCCGCCTCGTTGAGGCCCAGCCCGAGGATCGCGGCAATGAACGGGGTGATCAGGGTATTGGCGTTCAAGGTCACGAACGCCGGGCCGAAGGGAACACCCAACGACAACACCGGATAGAGCGCGGCAAGGTTGAACCAGAAGATCAGCTGCACCAGCAATGGCGTACCCCGGAAGAATCCGATGTAGGCCGAACAGGCGCTGGAAACCACAGGATTGCGGGAATCCTTGCCCACCGCGAGCACCACCCCGAACAGCAGGCCGACCAGCATCGCAAGCACCGTCAACACGATCGTGTTCTTCAACCCAGTGAGAATCGACGCGCTGTGGAAGTAGCTGAAAACCACGTCCCACTGGAAGTTGCGATTGGTCAACAACGTGTGGACGAACATCGCCAGCAGTACCACGACGACCACGGTCGACGCCCATCGACCGTAGTGGCGAATCCGGACGACGTCCTTCGCGTCGTGTCCGGTTCTGCTTTCCACGGCTCTGCTTTCCCCGGCCGTCGGCGGTGCAGGCCGTGCACCGCCCTCGCGGTCAGCCCTTGCTGATGGTCGGGGCATTGATCGCTCCTGCTGAAACCTGCCATTTGTCCAGGATTTTCTTGTAGCTCCCGTCGGCGATCATCTCCTTCAGGCCGGCCTGCACCGCCGGTGCGAGCGCGGAGCCCTTGGGAAGTGCAATGCCGTAGGGGGCGGGCTTGTAGTTCTCCTGAAGGACCTCGAACTGCCCCTTCGCCGGCGTGGCGATGTAGGCCAGCGGGCCGTAATCCGACATGGTCGCATCAGCGCGACCGCTGGAGACGGCCAAGGTGGCCTGCGGTGGTCCGGATAGACGTCGACGCTGACCGCGGGCTTTCCGGCCGACGTGCACGCTGAAGCGAAAGAGGGCAGATAATCATCGGCGTAGATGGTGCCCTTTTCCACGGCGATCTTGTGACCGCACAGAGTGGCCAGAGTCAGCTTGTCCGGATTGCCCGTCTTGACCATCAACGACGTGCCGCCTTCGAAGTAGCTCACGAAATCGACCACCTTGTTGCGGACCGGAGTGATGCCCATGGCGGCGGATCCGGCGTCGAAACGTTTGGACTGCAGGCCGGGGATGATCGCATCGAACTTCAAATCCGTGAGCGTGACCTTCAGCTTCAACTCGGCGCCCAACGCCTGCATCAATTCCGGGTCGACGCCGATCAGGGTCTTGTTGTCCGTGTCGTAGAACTCGAAAGGTGGGTAACCGGATCCGGTGGCCACCTTCAATACCCCGGCCTGGCGTACTGCCGCCGGGACGAGAGCCGCGGCGCCCCCGCCGGCGGCTGCGCTCTGGGTTGCCGCACTGGCCGGTGCTGTGCTCGACGAGGCGCCGCTAGCGGGCGCCCCGCTCGCTGGTGCCGTGCTGCCGGAGCCGGCCGCGGCCGAGCTGCCCACGGCGCTCCCCGAAGAGGCCGCCGTGATGCTGGAACTTCCACAGCCGGCCACCACGGCACCGGCGACCAACATGGACACCCAGATCAGGGCTGGGGAACCGTGGTGCCTGGGGTGAAGCTGCTCTGGCATGGGCGCCTCTCCGGTCGCTTTCGAGGATGCTGGACGAACGGAAGGTAACCAACGGAAAAAGTCGGCCCTGTTACGAGACTCGTCAGCTGCAATTCCCCGCCCGCGCCATTGCAGTTCATGGCGCTCCGGCGTTCAGATCACCGCCCGACCGCCCTTCTCAGTGCAGCCGGCAATGGTGGATGGCGGCGATCGCCAAGGCCCGGGCGGTGGTCATCACCTCGTCGATTCTGACCATTTCCCGAGGACCGTGGGCCAGTGCGGCGTCGCCGGGCCCATAGTGAACAGTGGGTACGCCTCCTGTTCCGGCCATCAGTCGGAGGTCGCTGCCGTAGGGCGCCCCCCAGGTCTGCTGACGATGATCGGAAACGGAGGCATGCGCGCGGCGCACGGTCCCGAGGATCTCGGAGCTCTCGGGTGTGCGTCCCGGAAGGAACTGCCCACCCCACCACTGGATCTCCACGGGGTGATCGCGAAGCCAGGGATCATGGCCGGCCGCGTCGGAAACGGCCGTGGCGAACTGCTCTTTGGCGTGTTCGGCCGACTCTTCCAGCGCCACACCATAGCGACCTTCGGCCGTCAACAGATCCGGAACCGACGAGGACCAGTCACCGCTTCGGATCTGGCCGATCTCTATGGGGTAGGCGACGTCCCAACGCGACATCAACGGATCGGTGACCGCGTTCCGGTCCCCTTCCAACCGTCGCAGGGCCTGGAAGATCGGGAGAAATTTTTCGATCGCACTGACACCGGAGGTGCGGCGGGAGGCGTGCGCCGCCGACCCATGGACCGTCAGCCGGAAGGTCAGGGACCCGGCATTGGCCGGAACGATGTCCAACGAGGTGGGCTCGGGGATGATGCAGGCGTCCGCCCGCCACCCGCGGGCCAGGGTGGCGTAGGTGCCCAGACCGCCGTCCTCCTCCCCCACGACGCTGGCCAGCAGTAGGTCCCCGGCCAAGGGCACCTGCAGCTCGGTGAGCGCGCGCACGGCCCAAAGAGCCGCGACCACACCACCTTTCATGTCGCACGCCCCGCGCCCGTAGACGGCGTGCCGGTCGAGCGCCCCGGCGAACGGTTGTACCGCACCCCATGCCGCGCGATCCCCCGGGGGCACCACGTCGACGTGGACGTTGAACATCAGTGACGGGCCGCCATCTCGGCCGCGCGCCGCGCCGACCAGGCCCCACGCCTCGGAACGGTCGACCTCGACGCCGGGGAAGTCGGGAGCCGCCAGGGTCTGGGCCAGCGATATCGGCCAGTGATCGACGTCCAAACCCAGGGCCGAGAGTTGCCTGGCCAGCACGTCCTGAATCGAATTCTCCTCGTCCGAGCCGGAGATGCTGGGAAGGCGCACCAAATCGCTCAACGATCTCGCAACATCGCCGGCCCGCTCGTCGATGTAGTCGAGGACCCGGGATTCCCAGGTCTGGATAGCACGTGTCGCGGTTGAACCGAGTTCTGGTCCGGTGGTCACAGTCGTCGCCCTTGTTGTCTCACGGTCGGTGCCCTTCGTGTTTCGGCGGTTGCCCTTCATGTTGGCGGTTGCCCTTCATGTTGGCGGTTGCCCTTCATGTTTTGGGTGATGCCTACCCCACCACGTCCGCACGCCCGTCGGGTAGCCGCGCGGGCGCGCCCGTCACGAACCGGACCCCGGGGCAGGACGCGGTCATCTCCGGATCACGACCCGGTAGGGTCCTGGCCGTGTCTGATCGCATCCTTACCACTCACGTCGGATCCCTGCCCCGGTCGGCGGAGGTCACCGCACTCATCTTCGCCGCCGAGCGCGGCGAGGCCGTCGACCCGGCCCGGTTCGATGCCGTCATCGGGGCCGCTGTCCGGGAGGTGGTGGGCAAACAGGTAGCTGCCGGGATCGATGTGGTCTCCGACGGCGAGATGTCCAAGATTTCCTACGCCACCTACATCAAGGACCGGATCACCGGGTTCGACGGCGACAGTCCACGGGAGCCGCCGGCCGATCTCGAGGACTTCCCGTCGTTCCTGGATCGTCAGTCCCGGGCCGGCGGCACGCCCACCTACCGGCGGCCCAGATGCGTCGGACCCATCACCAGCAAGACGTTGCAGCCTCTGCACGACGACGTGCGACGCCTGGCCGCGGCGACCGACTCCGACCGGCCGGCGGGCGTCTTCATGAATGCCGCCTCCCCCGGTGTGATCGCGTTGTTCCAGCCGAACGAGTACTACTCGAGCCAGGACGACTATCTCGAGGCGCTCGCGGAGGCGATGCGACCGGAATACGAAGCCATCGTGGCCGCCGGACTCATCCTCCAGTTGGACTCGCCCGACCTCGGTCTGGGTCGGCACATGATGTACAAGAAACGGACCGACCAGGAATACCTGACTCTGATCGCGGTCCACGTCGAAGTGTTGAACCACGCGCTGCGCAACATCCCGGCGGACCGGATACGGATGCACGTCTGTTGGGGAAATTACGAGGGCCCGCACACCCATGACATCGAAATGGGCACCATCCTGCCGACGCTGATGACAGCCAAGCCGAGCGGGTTGTTGTTCGAAACGTCGAATCCGCGTCACCAGCACGACTGGAATTACTTTCGCGACATGGCCGACCAGATCCCCGACGACAAAGTACTGATCCCGGGAGTGATCGACTCCACCACCAACTTCGTCGAGCATCCCCGGGTGGTGGCCGAACGGATTGCGCGGTTCACCGACATCGTCGGGACCGGGCGCGTCATCGCGGGAACCGATTGCGGCTTCTCGACTTTCGCCGGGTTCGGCGCGGTCGATCCCGACATCGTCTTCGCCAAGCTCGCCGCGCTGGCCGAGGGGGCAGAGCTAGCCAATCAGCTGCTGCATCTGGGATAGGAACGAGAGACGATGACACCCCACATATGATGCGTCTGCATTTTCGGGGCAAGCGAAGGAGGACCAATGGAGGCAGCGCAAACGCAGGAGGGTGCAGGACCTCGGATCCACGGCAGTGGGAAACATCGGGTCCTGCTGCTCGGCGGATGGCTGGGAGACGCGGCGTCCTGGGAGCCTTGGCTTCCCCTTCTCGACACGGAGCGCTTCACCTACGCCCCGCTCGACTACCGGGGCTACGGCCGCCGACGCGGCGAGACGGGAGCCTTCACCATCGACGAGATGGCGGCCGACGCACTGGCGGCAGCTGACCGCCTGGGATGGGACTCCTTCTCGGTGGTCGGCCACTCGATGGGCGGCATGGTCATGCAGCGGATGTGGGTCAGCGCGCCCGACCGCGTCCGGCGGCTCGTCGGCGTCTCGCCCGTGCCCGCCGCAGGGGTGCCGTTCGACGACGACGGATGGGCGCTCTTCTCCGGCGCCGCCGACAATCCGGCCAACCGCCGGGCCATCCTCGACTTCACCACCGGCAATCGCCACACGGGAACCTGGCTCGACGCCATGGTCGCCCATTCGGTCGCATCGTCGGACCGCGACGCCTTCGCCGCCTATCTCCGGGCGTGGGCGCAGTCCGACTTCCACGCCGACGTCCAAGGTGCCCAGGTGCCCGTGCGGGTGATCGTCGGCGAGAACGACCCGGCGCTGGGCGCCGAGGTGATGCGCCAGACCTTCCTCGAGTGGTACGTGGACGCCGAGCTGGAGGTCCTGTCCGGAGCGGGTCACTACGCGATGGACGAGACGCCCATCGCATTGGCCACGGCGGTGGAGCGCTTGCTGACGGACTAGGGCATGTCACGCGGATGCCACATCGTGCGAGCCGATCTCGCCGGGGATGAGATGCACGGCGGAGACGTGCTGCGCGATCCGTTCGTCGGTATCGGCAAACCGGAACCGCTTAAGCACATCCTGACAGGCGCCTGGTCACGCAGGATCGACGAAGTCAACCGCCTCGTCTATTACCTCACCGATCACCACATTGTCGTTCTGCACGCCCGAGACCACTACTGACGTCAGGTTCGGGCATCCTCGGACGACGCCCGGAGAGGGATCCGACTCGTCGTGGCAGATCTCCACCGGTAGGGCCATCGGTACCCGAGCCATGGATGTCCCGGTGATTTGAGTCGACGCAAGCTCTTGACACGACACACTGTTGAGTGACTAGAATGGGTGTCGTGCAAACCTCACAGCAGACAGCCGTTCCGTATCTCTACGACGCGACGCTTGCCTCGACCGAGCAGCTGGTCGCCGCCATCGCTGCGGGCCAGATGGTCGTCCTCGTCGACGCCCCGGATCGCGAAAACGAGGGTGACCTCGTCGTGGCCGCCGACCAGGTGACGCCCGAGCAGATCAATTTCATGGCGACCCACGGCCGTGGCCTCATCTGCTGCGCGGTGCCCCGCTCCCGCCTCGACGCCCTGGGCATCGGGCCGATGGTCGACAACGGCGACGATCCCCTGGGGACCGCCTTCCATGTCTCCGTCGACCACGCGCGCGAAACGACCACCGGCATCTCGGCGACGGACCGGGCCGCCACCATCAGGGCTCTCGCCGCGGATGGCAGCGTCGCCTCGGACTTCAGGCGCCCGGGCCATGTCTTCCCGCTTGCCAGCGTTCCCGGCGGAGTCCTGAAGCGCGAGGGACACACCGAGGCGTCTGTCGAGCTGGCGCGCCTGGCCGGCCGGGCACCCGCCGCGGTGATCTGCGAGATCGCTCGCGAAGACGGAGAGATGGCCCGGCTGCCCGAGCTGTTGGCGTTCGCCTGGACGCACGGACTGCTCGTCGGCTCGATCCGCGACCTCGTTGCGTACCGCAGCCGCACAGAGTTCCACGTCGAGCGCGTCGGCGAAGCCGAGATGCCGCTCGACGCCGGCGGATTCCGCATCGCCGGGTACCGCGACACGCGCGACCGTCGCGAGCACATCGCGCTGATCCACGGCGACCCGAGCCGCGCCGGCGAGGTGCTCGTGCGGATCCACTCCGAGTGCCTCACCGGCGACGTGCTCGGCTCGCGGCGCTGCGACTGCGGGCGCCAGCTCGACCTCGCGCTGCAGCAGCTCGCCGCCGCGGAGTCCGGGGTTCTCGTCTACCTGCGCGGCCATGAGGGCCGTGGCATCGGGCTGCTCGAAAAACTGGGCGCCTACGCCCTCCAGGACCGCGGGTTCGACACGGTCGACGCCAACCTTGCGCTCGGCCATCCGGTCGATGCGCGCACCTACGAGGTCGGTGCCGCTATCCTCGACGACCTCGGCGTCGGTCGCGTGCGGCTGTTGACGAACAACCCGGACAAGCGCAAAGCGCTCGAGATGCACGGCATCGACGTGATCGAGCAGTGCCCGCTCGTCGCCGAGCCGCGGGAGGAAAGCGCTAGGTATCTCGCGGTCAAGGCCCGCCGACTCGGTCATGCCCTGTAGTTCGAGGTACACGCCATGACTTCAATGAGATCGCGCGTCGATCCCGAGGCTCTCCAAGCACTCGACCAGGCCCTCACGCTCGGCCTCGTGGGTAGCGGGTGGTCCGACGACGTGGAGGAGCGCAGAAGCTTCTTCCTCGACATGCAGACCACCGGTCTCGATGCGGACCCGCTGCTCGGGCGTATCGAGCAACGCGACGAGATCATCGTCGGTCCCGACGGAGACGAGCTCCGGCTGCAGGTCACGCGTCCCGTCGGCGTGAGCGGCATTCTGCCGGCGGTCCTCTGTCTGCACGGCGGCGGCTTCGTGATCGGCAGCGTCGAGACCGACCAGGCCCAGGTGCGTCCCCTGGCCGTCGAGCTCGGTGCGCTCGTCGTCGGCGTCGACTACCGTCGCGCGCCGGAGCACCCGCACCCCGCTCCGGTCGAGGATTGCCACGCGGCTCTGGCCTGGATGGTCGCCCACGCCGAGGGCCTGCAGCTCGATCCCAGCCGCATCGCGCTGTTCGGGACGAGCGCGGGAGGCGGACTCGCCGCGGGGCTGGCTTTGATGGCCCGTGACCGGGGTACGGCCGCGCCGGTGCTGCAGGTGCTCGCCTACCCGATGCTCGACGATCGTGGAACGACACCGTCGAGCCGTGATCTGCCCGCGCTCGGACTGTGGGACCGCGACATCAACTTCTCCAGCTGGGCCTTGCTGCTCGGCGGGCGCGCCGGTGGGCCGGACGTCGACGCCTACGCCGCTCCGGCGCGCGCGACCGAGGTTGCCGGCCTCTGCCCGGCCTTCCTCGAGGTCGGCGAGCTCGACATCCTGCGCGACGAGACGATCCACTACGCCCTGCGCCTGTATGGGGCGAACGTGGCCACCGAGTTGCATGTACACCCCGGTGCGTTCCACGCCTGCGAGCAGGTTGCCGCCGGGTCGGCCATCGGTCGGCGCATCTGGCAGCTGAGAATCGACGCGCTGCGCCGGGCCCTGTGAGAAATGCCCATTCCGATGTCAGCAGTTTGCTCACAGATGTCAGTGCGCTGGTCAGGCGACGATTGGCGTTCATCGCACCACCCAATGGGGTCAGCCAAGGTGAGCTAACCGAGGTAGCGCTCGATAGTCGGGTGACGCCGGAACTGAGCCGCCGCCTGGAAGTGACGTTCCATCGGCCCGCCGGGCATGATCGGGCAGCGAACTGGCCAGCCCCCAACAGCGCCCTGAGAAGGTCCCCGCGGCGGTAAACGTCCCGGCAGGTTCACCGCGGTTTGGGCCAGCGGTCCGTCTCGTACTTCGGGTGTGCCTTCGTCCGCAACGTTGGCGCGCTCTGCCCTCGGGTCGTGGTCGCGGTCGACCTCCGCCATAGAGTGCCAGACTGGTGGCGAGGGCGATCCATGTGAGCATGTTGATCATCGGCTGCCTGATTACGCCTCAGCTGTTGTGTTCATGGCCAGTCCACATCGCGGACTGCCGAAGGTGGGGAACGAACGAAGCTCGCGAGTCACTCGCCTTCTCCTGGTCGCAGCAGTTGAGTTGGGACTGAGCCTCTTTGGATCGTTGAAGCTGGCGGACGCGGAACACTGGGGAGCTTGTGCCTTGTTGTCGTATCTGGCGTTACTCGGCCTCTTCTCCGGATCCGCGAGTTCGCTCGCGCGGCGTACGGTCATAGTGTTGACACTCACTTGAATTCCCCAGTTCTGCTCACTGCGATTCCTGCCAGGCAAGACCGGTACGGTCACATGGTGGCCGGGATCGCCAGGGTCAGCCGACCAGCGGTATCGGTCGTGTCCCGAGGCCGAGCAAGGATCCTTCCAGTGACCTACCGTTCGTGGCGGTGGCCTCACAGGAAGCCTGCGTCCACTTGATCTCATCGGCGGTTGCACCGTGCTCAACCACATCACCGGAACGATTGGTGTACTCGACCTTGACCCTGATAGTCAGTGACCGGTCGATGGTGGCGGCCGGAATCAAGGTGGCCGCAGCCACGAGACGACGACACCCGGCCGCGGTGATCCCAGGGTCGGCGTCACCGGCTGCCCACGACGCGTTACCGAACCATTCGGTGCTATGAGGTTCGCCGCACGGCACCACGCTGCTGACATTCCCGACCACACTTTGGCACAAGCCGAACTGCGCCCCTATTGTGCCCGTGGGTAACGCCCCGCGAACGACAGTAGTCGTCGGCACGGTCAAACCGTGCTCGTCAGCAGCCAGGACTACGCAGGCCGCCCAGTGCTGGCCGTCGGCGCGCTGCCAGGGACGGGGGCCGATGACGGAAGTGGTCACCATGAAACTGGGGAACCAGCCCTCGAACCCGCCGCGGCTGGTAACCCCGTCCATTCCGATGTAACCAGCCAGGGTTCGCCCACACATGCCCATGACCGGGTCGAATTGGGTGGTCATGACGGGCTGGCCCGTGTTCGGGTCGGTGGTCACCGTCGGAACGTTCGCCGCGACTTCGATCACTTCCGCCGTGTGCGAGACGTCGCAGCGTCCGTACCGGGGACTCGGGAGGACCCAGGTGTTGTTCGTGGCGTCGGACACCGCAGGCCCGATCGGATCGAGCACACAATCACCGACCTGTGGTGGTGCCGGGACCGGGACGGTCGTGGCCCGACCGGCCACGGATCGCGACGCGAACCCGGGCACCACCAAGGCAGCCAGCAGCGCCAGCGCCAGCACTGTTAGCCCGACTGCTCTGCGGTCCACCTCGTCAGCGTAGGACCGGGCTGGCACATGTCCAGTGCCTCCAGTTGCGTGACACCTGGTCGTCGACAACGGGCCGCCTTCGCTTCGTTTTGCCCGATCATCGGCACGGGGGCAGCCCGTCGAGGACAACGCCGATAGCCAGGAACGTTGTTCGCTTGTTGATGGTTCAGGTGGCTGCGGCTGATGTCCGTGCCCGGGCGGCGACATACAGTTTTGCGGTGGCGGGTCCGGTGAGGGTGGTGCAGCTCTCCTCCGCACCGGCCGACAGCTGTTGGACTGCTGTAGTCACCGGGACGGGCCAGGCCGGCGCCTGGGCGGAGGAGTAGCGAGGTACCCATTTCGCCGGCTTGATGACGTCTAGCGTGGTGGGTGTCCACCGTGTCTTGGTCGGCGTGAGCTTGTCCACCTCGGCGATGGTTGCCGCCAGGGCCGTTCGGCCACCTCGCTGCTCGACGGTCATCTGGTCCAGGAAGAGATCGATGGCTTCAGCAGCGACCACCCGGCGCGATCCGTCGACGGCCGTGTAATCGAGCAGAGTCAGCCCACCGTCGGCCACGCCCTCCGCATGCGACATGTCGACTTTCGATGGCCCCGTGGCCAGGTACCTTTCGACTCGGAGGCGCACTGCAGCGAGGTCGACCTGGCCCGTGTGGAACGTCGGTACTGGTTCGCAGTACTGGCCCAGGCTGTTCGGATCGGTGCGGATGGCCCGTCCGTCGGCGTAGATCACCAATCGGGGCACGAGCGTGAGCTGGTCGGCGCAACTTCCACCGGTGGACTGCCACCGAACGATGAACACCGGGCGAGCCGTCGCGGACTGCTTCCCGGACGGTGTTGCGGTGACCTACGATGTCGTCCAAATCGCCGCGGTCGGTGAAGCAGGCAACTCAGAACCAGTCGGCGACGAAGCGATCGACGACGGTGCGGTCGATGGCGCTGTTGTCGACGCATCGTTAGTGGTCGTCGCCGCAGCATTGCTAGGAATGACATCGCTGGAGCGGGCGTCCGGTGTCCCGCAGGCCACTATCAGGCAACCGGCCAGCACAGCCAGCGAGATCATCGGGCATCGCCACAAACTTTTCACCATCACCTCACCAGTTTCGCTTGAGCGATCTATACGCGAGATCAACCGGGCCATGAGCACTTCGGCCAACTCAGCACCACCGCACCAACATGACCCAGGCCGCAGCACCTGCGGCAGTGGTGTACCGACGGTGGATCGATCGGTCACGGTTGCATCCACGCCACGGATTTCTTCGCGGTGCTGGAGCCAGTTGTCGATAGCGATCCCCACCCAGACGTGGCGGACGGCGGCGTGGGCCGTTGGACGAGAGGCCAGCACCCGTGAACTTGTCGTCATCCACGCCGCCCGGGTCGTCGCCGATGTGTCTCATAACCCGTGAGATCGAGGAATTCCCATCGTGCTGGCTGATGGACCGGATAATGCGGAGTCTGGTAACGGGCGACGCGTTGCTCCCCCCAAGCGAAACCGCTCTCTGCTACGAAATCCTCAAGTTCGGAAGCGAACTGCGCCGCCGTAGCGGCCAGTTCCTCGTCCGTGGCGGTCAGCGATCGCTGCATTTGCAGGTAGTGCCCGGAACATCCGGGCGTGCCCAGCGACGGCACCGCCTCTTGGTCGGCAAATCCTTCGTAAGGCACCGCGATGGGCGGACCGGTTCACACCGCCGTGGATCCCGTCGCGCCGCGCGTTCGTCAGCGTGCGGGCGGGCCGGTGGTGGTCCGGACGATCAGCTGCGGGGCAACGATCTGGTCGCGGGTCCGGGTGAAGTCATTCTCGACGCGAGATACGGCCCGTTGGACGGCGGCTGCGGCCAATTCGGCAGGGTTTTGGCCGACGGTGGTGAGGTCGATGTAGGAGATGCGGGACAGCCGGCTGTCGTCGTATCCGATCACCGACATGTCTTGCGGCACGCGCATACCGGCGCGAAGAAGGGTGTACATGACGCCCACGGCGCAGCGATCGTTGAAGGCGATGACCGCGGTGATGTCGGGGGCGTGCTGGAGAAGGGCGCGAGTGGCGGCGGCGCCGTCGTCCTCGACCGGCCCCGCAGGAAGGATCAGGATGCTGTCGGCTACTCCGCTCTTGGACGCGGCGGCCCGGAGGGCGCGGAGTCGATCGGCGGCGCCGGCCGTGGCACCGCCGTCGAGGTAGGCGATTCGCCGGTGTCCGAGCGCCATCAGGTGCTCGACAGCGCTGGCCATGCCGGTCTTGTCGTCGGTGCGAACGCAGTCGATGGTGCTGGACCTGACGTTTCTGGCCACCGCGACCAACGGTAGCTTGGCGGCGATGTTGGTGAGTGCCCGGGTCGGGGAGCTGGGGCCGAGCATGATGACCGCTTCGCAGCGATCGTCCAGTACGGCCTGGATCGCGTGGGCTTCGCAACGGTCGGGGGTGACGGCGCTGAGGACGAGGGTGTAGCCGATAGCCTCCGCAGCCGGGTACAGGCCTTTGACCAGGTCGCCGTGGAAGGCTTGCTCGATTTCGAAGGTGACCCCGAGGAGCCGGGTGTGGTGTTGCCGGAGCAGCCGTGCTCGCTGATCGGGGCGGTAACCGAGGTCGGCGGCGATCTGACGGACGCGTTCGCGGGTCTTGGTGCTGGCGCCGGGTGCGTCGCGCATGACGATGGACACCAGGGGCACCGACACCCCGGCCGCGGCCGCCACGTCGGCCAATGTGAGGCGTCGGTCCAGAGGGTTGGTGTCGCCTGTTGCCACCCGAAACCTCCTGTAGAAAATGCGCATCAGTACGCGCCTGTCGCCGTCATCGTAGAACGTTCTAGACGTGAGGGATGCAGCGACATCGTGAATGCTCACCGGCCCTGTGTCCGCGAGGCCCAAGGATAGAACGTTCTAGAAGCGATCCTTGACGACTCGGTATTGGTGGGCGACACTGATGGGACTAGAACGTTATAACTCAGGAGGAGCGTCGCATGGCATCGACGAACGAAGCGGGAACCGTTGGCGTGGCCCTCATCGGCTCCGGCCGCATGGGGTCCTTCCACGGCGAGACGCTGGGCCGACGGCTGCCCGGCGCCCGTCTGGTGGCCGTCGCCGATCCCGCGCCCGGCGCGGCGCAGCGGCTGGCCGAGGCGGCCGGCGGCGCTCGGGCGTGCACCGATCCGGACGAGGTGTTCGCCGATCCGGAGGTGCAGGCGGTGGTGATCGCGGCGCCGGCCCGGTTCCACACCGACCTGGTGGTGGCCGCAGCTGAGGCCGGCAAGGCAGTGTTCTGCGAGAAGCCGATGGCGCTGACCCTGGCCGACGCGGATCGGGCGATCGCCGCCGCCGAGGCCGCAGGTGTGGTGCTGCAGGTGGGATTCAACCGGCGGTTCGCGCCGGATTGGAGTGCCGCCCGGGAATTGCTGGACAACGGCCGGCTCGGCACGCCCCGACTGCTGCGGTCGGTGACCCGGGACCCGGGAGGATTCGACCCGGCGCGGGTTCCCCCGAACACGATCTTTCTGGAGACCTTGATCCACGATTTCGACACGCTGCGGTTCCTCAACCCTGCAGCGCAGCCGGTCGAGGTGTTTGCCACGGCCAACGCGTTGGTGGAACCGGAATGGAAAGACCGCGGCCTGCTGGATACCGCGGTGGTGCTGGTCCGGTTCGACAACGGCGCCGTCGGCACCGCAGAGGCGTGCTTCGAGGCCAGCTATGGCTACGACGTTCGGGGCGAGGTGTTCGGGTCCGGTGGCATGGCCACCATGGGCGACGGCCGCCAGACCGGCATGGTGTTCTCCAGCGCCACCGGACAGAGCGCCGACACGGTCCGCGGAGATCAGGAACTGCTGCACGCCGCGTACGTGGCCGAGATCGCCGCGTTCACCGACGCCGTCCGCACCGGCACGCCGGTCCCGGTCAACGGGCACGATGCCCGGGGGGCATTGCAGATCGCTCTGGCTGCGGCGGAATCGGTGGCCACGGGCGCACCGGTGCGACTGGATCGGGCGCTGGTGTGAGCGCCTTCCGGTTGGCCGTTTCGGCCGAGATGCTTTTCCTGGAGCTGCCTTTCATCGAGCGGGTGAGCAGGATCAGCGACCTGGGTTTCGAGGTCGAGATCTGGGACTGGACGCTGAAGGACATCGTTGCCCTCGCCAAGTCCGGTGTCACCTTCTCCTCGATGACCGGGTACATCACCGGTTCGCTGGCAGATCGGGATGGGGCGAAGGAACTCCTGCGAACCGCCGAGCTGTCCTTGCGGGTGGCCGAGCAGTTGGACTGCCCACGACTCAACGTCCACGGCACCGGCTTGGACAACCAAGGTCTGCCCGTCATTCCATGCGAGGTGGCGACGCCGGCGATGTGGCTGACCGCCGCCCGGACGCTGACCGATCTGGCCGCCCTGGGTGAGAACGCAGGCCGGGTCTTCACCCTGGAGAACCTCAATACCGCCGTCGATCACCCGGGAACCCCGTTCGCGAAGGCCGCGGACACCCTGGCGCTGGTCGAAGCGGTCGACAGTCCGCACCTGCGCTTGAATCTGGACCTCTACCACGCGCAGATCGGCGAGGGGAACCTGATCGAACTGCTCGAGCGGGCGCTGCCCTACATCGGGGAGATCCAGGTCGCCGACGTGCCCGGACGCCGAGAGCCCGGAACCGGGGAGATCAACTACCCGGCGATCGCCGCGGCCCTTCAACGGCGCGGCTACGACGGCGTGGTAGGCCTGGAAGGCTGGGCCTCCGACAACTCGGAGCAGGCAGTGGCCCGGTTCCGCGTCGCCTTCACCGCGTCCGGATGACCAGAGCCGGCGAGCCCATGGTCGCGGTGGTTGATCGTCTCCACAGTGCCCTGAGATGGCCCGCTTACAACAGCTGGATGCTGCACTTGAGGCCGGGTGCGCGAGCCAGACGGGCGTCGGTGGTCAAAAGTGCGGTTGCCCCGGTCATTTCCGCAAGGGCGACGTAGGTGGCGTCGTAACCGCTCAGGTCGTGTCGAAGAGCCACATCCGCGTGCGGAGCCAGTCGGCGGGAAATCGGGTGATCGTGAGACCGACAAAGCCCTCCATCGCGAGGTCGCCCTGCTCGCTGGTCAGCACATCACGGTGAACAAGGCCTCGCAGCACATGTGTGACCTCACTATCAATCAGATGGGGCGCCGCGAGCTCCTCTTCGCCCAGAAGGTCTGGATCGATGCCCCCGGCAAGCAGTTCGACGACGACGCCGGCGTCCACGACCCTCACTCGCCGCGACCCTCGTGGAGCACGGACAAGATCGCCTTGCGATCTGCCCGTCCCTGGACCTTCTCCTGAGTCCGGCGAATGGCTGCGGTGTTTTCCCGCGCGACCTGCGCACCCGGGCCAAGTGTTCAAGCTCCCGCAGCATGTACCTGGTCAGCGACAGACCCTCCGCCCGCGCGGACTCCGCCCGGGCGTCATGCACATCATCAGGCACGCCGCGGATCTGCATCACCTTGGGCATGCGTCAACCCTAGCCCGCGTGGGTGCAAGATGCACCCACATCTCGTTGAGCGATCCGCCTACCGACGTGCAGGCGGTTCCCTGGATCCGGGTTGCTGGACATCGAAGCACCGACGCGCCACAATTGTGTCCATGACTACTGCTGAGCCTCTGCGATCGGTCCGTGACCACCTGTCCGAGGTCGTCGACCGTGTAGAACGCCACCACGAACGCGTCATCATCACCCGCAACGGCCACGATGCTGCGGTGGTCATCAGCCCTGCCGATCTCGCCGAGCTCGAAGAAACCATCGCCGTCCTGAGCGACCCCGAGGCGTTGGCCGACATCCGGGAGGCCGATGCCGCTTACGCCCAGGGCAATGTGGTTCGAGGCGTCGACGCCGTCCGCCGCCTCGCCAGGTGACCCAACCTCGAAGGTACGAACTCATACTCACCCCACCCGCCGGGCGAGCACTGACGGATCGACTTCCCGAGGCAGTAGCCACTGCCGTGATCGACTTCCTCACCACAGCTCTTCTCGCGGAACCCCGTCGCGTCGGCAAACCACTACGCGGTGACCTCGCCGGCGTCTGGTCTGCCCGGCGAGGCACGTACCGCATCCTTTATCGGATCCGCGAGGACCCCAGCGAGGTTGTCGTCCTGCGAATCGAGCACCGAAGAGATGCCTACCGACCGCGATGAGGACACGCCAGCGGGCTGGGTCTCGTCCGATCGTCAAATGCCAGTGACGATCTCGTTGCATCCGACGGACGGTCAACACCCCGCCGCACGTCCCGCTGCGGGCGTTGCCACGACGAGCGAATGTCTGCCAGGACGAGCTGACGTGGCCGCCACGCTCCAGCAACGGGGCGACAAACGGACGCACCTCGGACTCGACTGGAGTCAGAGGTGCGCACGTTACGGTGATTCGGTTTTTCCCCTATACGGTGGCGGCGCTCCGATCGCGACCGGCCCGGGCGGCGCGCCGTTCACGACCGGCCTTGACGGCCTCGATCGTCAGCTGATTGAGCGGGCCAGTCATCCGCCTGACCGCCTCGACCGCCCTCGGGTCGGTGTCCGGGCGGTCGGGGGTGCCCGCATCGAACGGAGGCCGGGGGTCGTACTCCATGCCCAGCTGGACCATCTTGGCGACGTCTTCGCCGAACAGCTCCTTGACAAGCGTCAGCCCGAAGTCGATGCCCGCGGTGACACCGCCGCCGGTGATGCGATTGCCGTCGATGACGACGCGGTCGGTGACGACCTCCCCGACGCCGGAGTGCGCGAGGATGTCGCGCGCCACCCAGTGCGTCGCGGCTCGGTAGCCCTCGAGCAGCCCGGCGACGCCAAGGATGACCGATCCGGTGCACACGGCGGTGACGTACCGCGCGCGCGAAGCCCGATCGACGATGAAATCCAGCAGCTCATCGTCGGAGGCGGCATCCAGCATGGCCTCGCCGCCGGGCACGAAAATGATGTCCAGATTCTCCGGGCAGGTCTCGAACGTCGCCGTCGGCAGGATGTCGACGCCCTGGTCGGAACGAACCGGGTCGAGCGTCTTGCTGACGAGGTGGACGTCGGTCACCGGCCACAGGGTCATGTGCGTCCCGATGAGGTCGAGCGCGGTCAAGCCTGGCAACAGCATCATGCCCACCTGCAGCCGCGGCTCGGGGAACGCCTTCGTCATCCCCGGGGCTGGCCCCTCGCTAACGTGCATTGTCGATCCTTTCGTCGGATTGGTGATCGAGGAAGTTGCCGACCACGTGGCCGACCTCCTTGCGCCGCTCGAGGTGCGGGTGGTGTCCGGCCCCCTCGATCAGCTCGACGCGGGCCCCGCTGATGACATCGGCGAAGGCCTGGGCGTACACGGGTGGGACGAGCTGGTCGCTCGCGCCCCACACCAGCAAGGTCGGCGCGGAGATGCGACTTGCCCGGCGGATCAGGCCGCGCTCCGGGATCGGGTGAATGAAGTGGGACGATGCGCCCAGCGCGTCGAAGCGGTCGAGCATGTGCTCGCGCGCGGCGACGATGTCGTCCGGCGGCTCGAGGATCGCCCTCACCTCGTCGGCCGTCGTGTCGGCGAAGAGCAACTCCGTCTGCCGCTCGGGCGCGACGAGAAGGTGATCCTCCACGGGAGTCTCGTCGAGCCACAGCCCCATCGCGTCGATGAGCACCAGGTTACGCACGCGGCCCCGCATCGTCGCCGCGTACTCCGCTGCGACCATACCGCCGAACGAATGGCCGATGAGGTCGATCTGCTCGAGGCCGAGCTGGTCGAACAGGTCGTCGTAGTAGAGGACCAGGTCGGCGAAGGTGTCGAGGTGCTGGAGGTCGGCCGGATCAGAGATTCCGGGAGTCGCCGGAGCGAACACCCGCCGGTTGACGGCGAGGTCGTCGAGAAAGCCGGGCCATTCCTGGCCGAGCACTCCGTGCAGGAAGACGACCGGCGCTCCTTGCCCGGCTGCGATCACCGGGTTGGCCGCGAACGACCGCCCGACCTCGGTGCTTGTCCGCGGGATGCTCATGCCGTCACCGCGTCGACGCTCGGCAGGGCTGCCCGCGGCTGACGAGTCGCACCCGACGGCCACCAGTGGTCCTCATAGCCCTCGGCGTCCCACAGCTTCTGCAGTCGCGGCAGGACGTGATCACCGAACAGGCCGATGCTGTACTTCGTCAGCTCCGGCCCCATCGACTGAAGCTGCATCTGCACCAGAAGATGACCCACGCGCAGGTCGCGGGAGGCTTCCTCCATCCGCTGGGCCACCGTCTCCGGGCTGCCGGCAATGACGGCCCCGGATTCGACGATCTCCTCGTACGAGCTGTCCGTGAAAGGATTGCCGCCGAACGGGCTGGCGGCGCCGACCTTTTCCATCATCTTGGACAGGCTCGTCCGGCTCATGAAGCCGGGCACCGCGCTGTGCTGCGGCGCGACGTACATCGCCTTGGAGTAGAACTCCTTGATGTGCGGCTCGTAGAGGCGTTTGGCCTCGGCATCGGTATCGGCGACGCAGACGAGTTGGATATAGCCCGTCCGGTAGGGATTGTCGTCACGCCCGTAGCTCTCGAGCATGTCGCGATAGGACCGGAGCAGCGCCTTGCCGCTGTTATAGCCCCAGAGGCTGAGATAGCAGTACATGTAGTCGTGCTCCGCGGCGAAGCGCCACGTCTCCACCGAGCCGCCACCGGCCAGCCAGATCGGCGGATGCGGCTTCTGCAGCGGCTGCGGCCACGGGTTGACGTAACGCTGCTTCGTGTAACGGCCGTTGAACGGGTACGGACCGGGGCGCGTCCAGGCCTGCTTGATGAAGTCGTGCGCCTCGTAGTAGCGGGAGCGCACCTGCGTCGGCGGGATTCCGTACACACCCGTGGTGTCCATCGGCGAGCCGATCGGCCAGCCCGTGACGAGCCGACCGCCGCTGACGGTGTCGACCAACGCGAGTTCCTCGGCGGCCCGCAGCGGTGGGTAGATCGGCAACGTGGTCCCGATGATGCAGATGGCGGCGTCGGATTGCCGCGAGGCGAGGATCCCGGCTGTCATGTGCGGCGAGACCGGCATCGCGTAGGCATTGGAGTGATGCTCGTTGGTGCCCAGCCCGTCGAACCCGGCCGCGTCCGCCGCGTCGAGCTCCTCGAGCGTCCAGCGGAAGTACTGGCCGGCCTTGACCGGGTCGCAGAGTTCCTGGTTCGGCGGCGTGATCCAGATGCTCTCGTAGCGGTCGCGGTAGTCCGCCGGAAGCTCGCGATAGGGATTGGTCGACATGTAGATGACCTTCATGGTGTACTCCCTGCTCTAGAACCCGGCGACCGGGTTCGGGGTGTCGGACGGCACGGTGTGCACCGCCTCCCAGTGTTCGGCGATGAGTCCGTCCTCGAGGCGGAAGATCTCCATGACGATGTCCGCGGGCGCGTCCGGCGCCGGCCGCCCGCGCAGGAAGACAGCGACGACGTCGCCGTCGACGACCAGGCGCAGGATCTCGATGTCCGGCGGCTCGCCCTCGAGGGCACGCATGTACCGGCCGAGTCCCTCCAGGTTCCCGTCCGGGACGTCGACGTTGTGCTCGATCAACCCGGGGGCGAACAGATGACGCACCTGCTCGAAATCGCCGGTGCGGAACGTCGTGGCGTAGGTGTCGATGACGGTGTGCCGGTTGGCGGCCTCCCGTTCGGACAGCGGCCGTGCCTGCGGCCCGCGCTCGTCGCTGATGATCAGCTGCCCCATCAGAGCGCCCCCGCCTTGAGCAGGCTGCTCTCCGAGAAGGCGCTCCGGAGGTCACCGGCCAGGTCGGCAAGGGCCGTCCGGGCCTTGGCGATCGCGCCGGGGAACGCCAGGAAGCCGTGGAACACGCCGGTGTACGCGCGCAGCGTCACCGGAACTCCGTCGGCCTTCAGCCTCTCGGCATAGGCGGTCGTATCGTCGAGCAGCGGGTCGTGGTCGGCCGTCAGAACAACGGCGGGGGCGACGCCCGCAAGCGTCTGCGCGGCCCAGGCGTTCGCCCGGACGTCGTTCCGATCGCCGGGCCGCTGGAGGTACTGGTCCAGGCTCCACACGAGATCAGGGGCGGTGAGCAGCTGTCCCGCGCCGACGAAGCGCTTCATCGAGTCCTCCTCGCCGCTCGGGTACCGGCTGGTGCCGTAGATGATCGCCTGCAGGGCCAGGGTCGGCCCGTGATCACGGGCGTGCACCGCGACGCAGGCCGCGAGCGCCGCACCGGAGGAGTCTCCCCCGACGGCCAGGCGCGTCGGGTCGCCGCCGAGCACGTCGCCATGCTCGGCACACCACTTCAGCGCCGCGTAGCAGTCCTGAAACGCAGCCGGAAACGGGTGCTCGGGAGCGAGGCGGTAGTCCACCGAGACCACGATGCATCCCGCCTCGTTCGTGAGGGTGCGGCAGAGTCCGTCGGTCATATCCGGGCCCCCCATGACGTATGCGCCACCGTGCAACCAGACGAGGATGGGCAGGCCCTGCTCGTCGCTCGGCCGGTAGACGCGCACGGCTACATCGCCGGCGGGCCCGGGGACCGAACGCTGGTCGACCGCGAAGACCACCGGGTCCGCCGGAGGCGCCGGGAGGGCCGCGGCCTGTGCCCGAGCCGCATCGACGCCCATCTGATGCAGCGGTTGCGGCATCAACAAGGGCTCGATCTGATCGATGAACGCCTGTGCATCGGGATCAAGCATGGTTGACCCCCGAAATCGCGGATTTCGCACGGTACGGCTGACTCGAGCCGTCTGGTGTTGTCATGGGGCGACGATAGCCATCTTTACCCAACACGTCAACTAGTAAATCATCGTGCTGTTGTTCTGATGGAAACTCCGTCCAACCACTAGACATCACGTTGACCAACTGTTAGGTTTCCCGGCAGTGCAGCCCGGCAGGTGGCCAAGGTCACCTCCAAGAGCAGACCTCGGCCCGTCACCAGACCCTCGGCCCGTCATCAGACCTTCGGCCCGTCACCAGACCCTCGGCCCGTCACCAGACCCTCGGCCCGTCACCAGACCCTCGGCCCGTCATCAGAAGAGGAGCAGCCACATCATGTCCTTCATCGCGCCACCGGGAGGCCCCCGCCGGATCAGACGTCTGGTAGTAGGCATGAGCGCCCTCGCGCTTGTCGTCGCAGGCTGTGGCCAGAGCGCCACCCAGCCTGCCGCGTCCGCCCCGGTTTCTGTCGCCCACGACTCCAAGATCGGAGGGACGGCGAACACCAGCGCCGAGGTCACCGACTTCCAGAAGTACATCGGTGGCAAGGCCGGCAAGGCCACTGGTGAGCCGATCCCGATCGGCTGGCTGAACACCGAGGGCGGCGCGGTCTCCTTCCCCGATGCGACCAAGGGCGCGCGCGCCGCGGTCGCCTACATCAACGCCGAGCTCGGTGGCGTCGACGGCCGGCCACTGAAACTTGTGGAGTGTCTGGTCGGCAACGCCGAGGAAGAGGGTCAGGGCTGCGCGCAGCGCTTTGCCAATGACAGCTCGCTGCCGCTCGTCGTCGCGGGTCAGATGGCGGTGGGGAACGCCTCCTACTACGCCCAGATGAACGGTGCCAAGCCGACGATCACCGGCGTCGCAGCCATCCCGGCGGATTTCACCGCCAAGAATGTCTTCGCGCTGTTCGGCTCCTCTGCGCAGTATGCCGCCCCGTTCGCCACCTACGTCACGAAGGTCCTCAAGGGCAAGAGTCTCTCGTTCTTCTACCACCAGCTGGCCTCGACGATCCCGTTGGCGAAAACGCAGGGTGACCAGATGAGGGCGGGCGGGCTGACGGTCAAGACGGTCGGCTTCGAGTCGGCGAGCACAGATCTGCTCGGTCCCCTGACCGCCTCCGGCGCCCGCACGGCGGATGCCATGTTCATCTTCATCAACCCGCCCGACTGCGTGAACGTCGTCAAGGCGCTCAAGGCCGGGGCGATCAAGACGCCGGTCCTGGCCGGCGTGCAGTGCCTGTCGCCGGAGATCGCCAAGGCGCTCGGCGACCTGCCGAAGTGGACCTACGGCCTCGTGTCGACCTTGTCCTCCGACACCTCCGATCCCGGCGTCCGCGCATACCAGGAGGCAGTTGGTCGGCACGGTCTGAGCGCCCAGGGCGCCAGCGGTCCGCTCGCCGCGCTCGGGTTCGCCAACGTCATGTTCGCTGCCCGCCTGCTCAACGCGGAGGGACCGGCCGCGGGGACCGCGAAGCTGGTCTCGGCGATCAAGGCCTATCGCGGCCCGCTCATCATGGGCCCGCCCGGAATGCACTGTGGCCTGGACCTGCAGATCCCGAGCTCGTGCAGCAACCAGACGACCTTCTACACCTACCAGGGCAACGGCAAATTCCAGCACGTCTCCGGCTGGCTCGGCCCGCAGAGCTGATCCGAACGCACCACGCTGATCCGAACGCCACCACGCTGATCCGAACGCTGAGCTGAGGAAGGTCCGTTGAGATCATGAGTGACGCAATCTTGTTCGCCCTCCTGGGCCTCGGTTCGGGAGCACTGATCGGGGGGGTCGCCCTCGCGGTCGTGCTCACGTACCGCGGGTCGGGGATCATCAACCTCGCCACGGGTGCCACGACGATGGTCGGCGGCTACTCGTTCTGGGCGCTCCGAACGGGACAGATCGGCGGTGGCATGGGCGCCGTACCGGCGCTGCTGCTGACGCTGGTCGTCTCGCTCGCGTTCGGGGCGTTGGTCGAGTTCTCGACGTTTCGTCCCTTGCGCCGGGCCACACCGCTGGCGAAGGTCGTGGCATCGCTGGGGCTGCTGCTCGTCACGCAGGCTGTCGTCATCCTGGCCTTCGGCTCCGATGCCCAGTCCCCGCCGGGCGTCCTGCCCGACTCGACCGTCCCGATGTTGGGTTTCGACCTACCGGTCGACCGGCTCATCCTGGCCGGCATCGTGATCGTGGCCGGCGTCGCCTGCTGGGCGCTGTACCGCTTCACCTCCTTCGGTCTGGCCACCCGGGCCGCCTCGGAGAGTGAGGAGAGCGGCGTTCTCGCGGGTCTCGCGCCGGATCGGATCGCGCTGATCAACACCCTGCTCGCGAGCCTCGTCGCCGGCGGCCTGGGCGTCCTGGCCGGCTCGTTGGCGGCGCTGGACGCGACGTCGCTGCCGCTGGTGATCGTGCCCGCGCTCGCCGCCGCCCTGCTCGCGAACTTCACCTCGTTCGGCGTCGCCGTCGCGGCCAGCCTCGGCATCGGGGTGCTCACCTCCGAGGTCGACTACCTGCAGACGCTGAGCTGGTATCCGAGTTCGGCCGGGGGACCGATCCCAGGTGTCAAGGATGTCGTCATCTTCCTGATCATCGGGTTGGCGCTGTACCTGCGGGGCGTTCGGCTTCCCGGGCGTGGAGAGGTGCTCCAACAGCAGATGCCCTTCGCGCCACGGCCCGAAAACCTGAAACGCACCGCCCTGACCCTGTCGCTCGTCGCCGTCGTGGCGCTGACCGTGCTGCCCTTCGACTTCCGCCAGGCCTTGATCACGAGCATGATCGGAACAGTTCTGATCCTGTCGCTGGTCGTCGTGACCGGCTATGTCGGGCAGGTGTCGGCCATCCAGCTCGCCCTATCGGGCGTCGCGGGCTTCGCACTCTCACACCTCACGCTGGACGCCGGGATCGGTTTCCCGTTCGGCGCCTTGATCGCGATCGCCGCCACCACACTGCTCGGCCTCGCCGTCGCGTTCTCCGCCGTGCGCGTGCGGGGCGTGAACCTGGCGGTGGTGACCCTCGCCGGCGCGGTGGCCATCGAAAGCTTCGGGTTCAACAACCCGGACTGGGCGGGTGGGCTGACGGGCGGCGCGCCCGTCCCCGAGCTGCGCTTCCTCGGGTTGGACCTCGGTGCCCGCTCCCCGTTCCGCGGCCTGGACGGGAACCTCCCCAGTCCGGTACTCGGCTTCGTCGTGCTCGCGGTGACGGTCGTGTTGTGCGTTCTGGTCGCCAATCTGCGGTGCACCCCGCTGGGGCAGCGGATGCTCGCGGTGCGCGCGAACGAGCGGGCCGCCGCGGCCGCCGGCGTCAATGTGCGCTCGGTCAAGCTCGCGGCTGCGGGGATAGGTTCGTTCCTCGCCGCGACGGCGGGCGTGCTCTACGCCTACAACTTCGGAACGGTGAGCGCGTCGCGCTTCGGGGTGATCGCCGCGCTCGGCGTCATCGCCTACGCGTTCCTCGGCGGCATCACCACGGTGTCGGGCGCGGTGATCGGCGGGTTGATGACCACCGAGGCGCTCTTTCCTCATATTCTCGACAAGTGGGTGCTTCCCCAGGGCCAGGCCGGGACCTACACGTTGCTCATCGGCGGTGTCTCCTTGATCCTGACGCTGATCCTCAACCCGGAAGGGATCGCCGGCGCGCGGTATCGCAAACGCGAGGCCAAGCGTGAGCGGGTGCGCGCACGGGTGCCCGGCATTGCGCCGTCCGGATCCGCACTGCCGGAGACCGCCGTCGTCCCGGCGGGAGTCCGGCGATGAGCACATCGACGTCGGTGTTGCGCGCGCAGGGCGCTTCCGTGCACTTCGGCGGGGTCAAGGCGCTCGATGGCGTCGACCTCGAAGTCCGGCCCGGTCAGATCGTCGGCCTGATCGGACCGAACGGAGCCGGTAAGACGTCGTTCGTGGACGCGTTGACGGGCTTTGTCTCCTGCGACGGTCGCTTCGAGCTCGACACGACCGATATGTCGCGGCTCCGTCCGCATGGCCGTGCGCGGTTGGGGCTGGCAAGAACGTGGCAGAGCGTGATGCTGTTCGAAGACCTCACGGTTCGGGAAAATCTCACCGTCGCCACGCATCGGCCTTCACTGTTCGGGGCCGTCAAAGATGCCTTCGCCCGGGGGCCCGCGAACGCCGAGGCGACGGACCGTGCCCTGGAAGCGCTGCAGCTGACGGAGGTCGCGGAGGTGCTGCCCTCGAGTTTGTCGCACGGACGACGCAATCTCGTCGGCGTGGCCCGCGCGCTCGCCGCCGATCCGAAGGTGCTCGCTCTCGATGAGCCGGCCGCAGGCCTTGACACCGGCGAAAGCGAGGCGCTCGGTCGGCGGCTGCGGCAGATTGCAGACGGCGGCCCGGCGATGCTGCTCATCGACCATGACATGGGGCTCGTCCTCGGAATCTGCGACTACGTCTACGTCCTCGAGTTCGGGAAGGTCATCGCCAAGGGCTCGCCGGCCGAGATCCGGGACAACCCTGAAGTGATCCGCGCCTACCTCGGCGGCGGCGGCGACGTCACCCCGCAGACAACCCAAGCACTGGAAGCGGCGGTGACGAAATCATGACTGCCTCACCCGTTCTCACCATCTCCTCGCTCACGGCGGGTTACGGCGGCGCACCGGTCGTACGCGACATCAACCTCGAAATCCGTCAGAGCGAGGTGATCGTGCTGCTCGGGGCGAACGGCGCCGGCAAGACGACCGTTCTGCGTGCCGTCTCTGGGCTCCTGCGCTCGGAGGGCGTGATCGAGTACGAAGGTGAAGACCTCACCTCTGCGACTCCGAGCGCCCGCGCGCGGGCCGGCGTCGCCCACGTCCCCGATGGCCGTGGCCTGTTCTTCGGGCTGACCGTCGAGGAGCATTTCCGCCTCCACCACCGCGGCGAACGGCTCGACGAGGAGGTCGCTTACTCCTACTTCCCGGCGCTGGAGCCGTTGCGCCGCCGTCGCAGCGGCCTGCTCTCGGGTGGCGAGCAACAGATGCTCGCGCTCGGCCGGGCGCTGGCGCGGCGGCCACGTCTGCTGCTGATCGACGAGATGAGTATGGGACTCGCTCCGGTCATGGTCCAACGC
>CAXUHA010000039.1:0-1749 GCA_964250735.1 uncultured Nakamurella sp.
CTGTACTACCAGAACGGCAGGATCGTCGAAGACTGGACGCTGTTCAACGAGCTCGCGGTGATGGCCACGATCTTCGCCGACACAGATTCCGGGCTGCTGTGACCGCTGTTCTGGCCATCGACCAGGGCACCTCGGGCACCAAGGCGATCGTCGTCGACCCGATGGACGGAGTGGTTGCCGCCGTCGAACTGCCGATCCGGCCGAGCTATCTTTCCGACGGCCGGGTGGAACAGGATCCGGCGGAATTGTTGACCTCCGTCCTTCAGGCCGGCCGGCAGGCTCTGGAGGCGGCCGGGCGTCCGGTGGGCACGGTGTCGCTGGCCAATCAGGGCGAAACGGTGCTGGCGTGGGATCCCGCATCCGGCCAACCGCTGTCCACCGCTCTGGTGTGGCAGGACAGCCGCGCCGAGAGCATCTGCCGCGCTATGGCCGGCGACAAGGACTGGATCGCCGAACGCACCGGCCTCGTGCTGGACCCGTATTTCTCGGCGCCGAAAATGGCGTGGCTGCGCCGGGAGTCGACCGGACAGGGTGTGGTCACCACCACCGACACGTGGCTGATCCACCACCTGACCGGCGAGTTCGTCACCGATGTCTCCACCGCCAGCCGGTCGTTGCTGATGGATCTCGACTCGGCCGAGTGGGATGATGCCCTGCTGGAGGCGTTCGGGCTCGGTGACGAGTCGTTGCCTCGCATCGTGGCCTGCGACGAACCGGTCGGGGTCACGGAAGTGTTCGGCGGCCCGATGCAGGTCGCCGGATTGATCGTCGATCAGCAGGCGGCGCTGTTCGCCCAGGGATGCTGGACCGTCGGCTCCGCCAAGTGCACGTTCGGCACCGGGGCGTTCTTGTTGGCCAACACCGGTTCTCGCGCTCCGCGCTCGCTGGCCGGGCTGACGACGTCGGTGGCGTGGCGCATCGCCGGTGGACTGGACTACTGCATCGACGGACAGGTGCTCGCGGCCGCCTCGGCCGTGCGCTGGCTCGCCGACCTGGGGCTGATCTCCTCGGCGGGGGAGTTGGACGCCATTGCGGCGGACGACGCCCAAGGCGTGCTGTGCGTACCGGCCTTCGCCGGTTTGGCGGCTCCGTGGTGGCGCTCGGACGCGACAGCGACCCTGACCGGTATGACGCTGTCCACCGGCGCAGGGCATCTGGTGCTGGCCGTGGTGCAAGGCATCGCTGCGCAGATCGCTGCGTTGACCGAGGTGGTGGCCGGGGATCTCGGCACGCCGCTGACCGCTCTACGGGTGGATGGTGGGTTGACCAGAAGCGCCACCCTGATGCAAGCGGTCGCGGACCTCACCCAGCTCCCGGTGCAGCTCTATCCATCGGCTCATGCCACGGCCCTGGGTGCTGCGGCCCTGGGGCGCCTCTCGGGGAATCCGGGTTTGACACCGGCCGAGGTGGTCACCGACCTCTCGGCCAACGACGGTTACCAACCCCGCTGGTCGGCGTCACGGGCCGCAGAGTTTGTCGAACGATGGCGGCGGGCCGCCACAGCCAACATCGATGTCAAAGGATCCAGATGACGAACAACCCGGTCGCCGACCGCGCCTACGATGTGGCCGTCATCGGCGCCGGCGTCGTCGGTTCGGCGATCGCCCGAGAACTGGCTGCCTATGACCTGTCCATCGTGCTGATCGAGGCCAGGTCCGACGTCGGCGCGGGGACCAGCAAGGCCAACACGGCGATCCTGCACACCGGGTTCGACACCACACCCGGCAGCTTGGAGTCCAGGCTGGTCCG
>CAXUHA010000039.1:1759-12705 GCA_964250735.1 uncultured Nakamurella sp.
CCGGCGGGGCCACGAACTGCTCGGCCGGTACGCCGATGTCGTCGGGATACCGGTGGAACGCACCGGCGCGTTGCTGGTGGCGTGGACGGCCGACGAGCTGCACGCGCTGCCCGGACTCAAGCAGAAGGCCGAGCAGAACGGTTACCACCACTGCGTTCTGGTGGATTCCGCGGAGGTCTACCGGCAGGTCCCCGCGCTGGGGCCAGGTGCGCTCGGTGGTCTGACGGTGCCGGACGAGTCCATCATCTGCACCTGGACCGCGTCCCTGGCCCTGGCCACGGACGCCCGACTTCGCGGCGTGGACCTGCTGCTGGACACCAGGGTGAACGCGGTCGACGTCGGGAAAGACGCTGCGCTGCTGCGCACCTCCCAAGGTGACGTGCAGGCGGCGTGGGTGATCAACGCCGCCGGACTCGGCTGCGATCTGATCGATGCAATGCTGGGTTACCAACGGTTCTCGGTCACCCCGCGGCGGGGTGAGCTGCTGGTGTTCGACAAACTGGCCCGGCCGCTGGTGAACCGGATCGTGTTGCCCGTTCCCAGCAAGTTGGGCAAAGGGGTACTGGTGAGCCCGACGATCTACGGCAACGTGATGTTGGGCCCCACCGCGGAGGACCTGCGCGACCGGTCCCAGACCGCCACCTCTGAGGAGGGTTTCGACTTCCTGGTCGGCAAGGGACGTCGCCTGATGCCCCGGCTGCTGCAGGAGGAGGTCACCGCGAGTTATGCCGGTCTGCGGGCCGCGATCGACCGCGGCGACTACCTGATCGAGGTGGACCAGGAGCAGCGGTACGTACTCGTCGGGGGGATCCGGTCGACCGGCCTGACCGCGGCGATGGCCATCGCCGAGCACGTCCACCATTTGTTGACCGGCGCGGGAGTCACCCTGAACCCGAAAGACGAGCTGCCCGAACCGGTGTCGATGCCCAATATCGGCGAGGCCTTTCCCCGCCCCTATTGTGACGCGGCAAAGATCGAGAGTGACCCGGCCTACGGTCGCGTCGTCTGCTTCTGCGAGAGGGTGACGGCGGGCGAGATCAGGGACGCGTTCGCGTCATCGATCCCGCCGGCTGATCTCGATGGGCTGCGGCGCCGCACCCGGGCCATGAACGGACGCTGTCAGGGCTTCTACTGCGGCGCCGAGGTGGCGGCGGCGATGGCGGCCCACGGCACCGCAACCACCATGGTGGAGTCGGGATCTCGCCGAGCAAAGGAATTCTGATGCCCGAGCGCGCGGACGTCGACGTGGACGTCCTGGTCATCGGGGGTGGCCCCGCAGGCCTGACCGCAGCGGCGAACCTGGCGCCCAGAGTCGCCGGGTCGGTGCTGGTGCTGGACCGTGAACATGACGCCGGCGGAATCCCACGTCACAGCGACCACCCGGGTTACGGCATTCGCGATCTCAAGACCTTCATCAGTGGTCCGGCCTACGCCAAGCGGTTGGTGGGCAGGGCTACCGCGGCCGGCGCCGAGATCAGGACGCAATCGATGATCACCGGGTGGTCAGGGCCGACATCCGTCGACGTGACCTCGCCTTCCGGCCGCTATCGGGTCAGCGCCAGGGCGATACTGCTGGCCACCGGCGCCCGGGAGCGGCCCCGCGCGGCCCGGTTGATTCCCGGGGACCGTCCGGTCGGGGTCCTGACCACCGGACAACTGCAGAACCTGGTGCACCTGCACCACAGCGAGATCGGCCGCCGCGCGGTGATCGTGGGCGCGGAGTTGGTCAGTTGGTCGGCGGTGCTGACCCTGCGGGAAGCAGGTTCCCGGACGGTACTGATGACCACGACGCACCCGTCCGCGGAGTCCTACGGTGCGTTCACTCTGGTCGGAAGTGTGGCTCTGCGGGTGCCCGTCGCGCGACGAACCAAGGTGACCCGAATCCTCGGGAAGGACACCGTGGAAGCGGTGGAGATCCAGCACCTCGACACCGGTCGCAGGCGACTCGTCGCCTGCGACACCATCATCTTCACCGGCGACTGGATACCGGACCACGAACTGGCCCGCGCGGCTGACCTGGACCTGGACGCGGGAACGCTGGGCCCGGTGGTTGATTCGGCCCTGCGCACGTCCGCGCCCGGCGTATTCGCCATCGGCAACCTGGTGCATCCCGTCGACACAGCCGACGTCGCCGGCTTGGACGGCGCGCACGTCACGGCGGCGGTGTTGGACTATCTCCGTGACGGAGCACCCCCCGCGGGCGGCGTCCGCATCCTGGTCGAAGCCCCGCTGCGCTGGATCAGCCCCGGCCTGCTCCGGCCGGGCGACCCCGCCCCGGCCCGCGGCCGGTACCTGCTGTGGACCGACGAGCTGATTCGAATACCCCGCGTTTCTGTGCATCAGGACGGCAGGGTGCTGGCCTCCGCGGTCCTGCCCTGGCCTGCTGCGCCCGGGAGGGTGTTCCGACTGCCCTCGCGCCTGCTGAGGTCGGCAGACCCGACCGCCGGCGACGTGACGATCCGGGTGCAACCCGTCCGCGCCACATAGATCTGCTGTTCACCGGTCGCGGTCGGGGGTCCCGGCCGCCACCGGGACGTTTCACCGGCGAATACCGGTGTTATCTGCATCTCCACTCCGGGGTGTAAGAAGACCCGATCAATGTGGGCGAACAAGCCGGCGTCAACGGTGGGTCAGATACCGGAGTTTGATCACACCGTCGACAGCGATGTTGTGGGCTAATTCACCGGAGGTCAAGCGCTGCAGTTGCGGCGTTTTCATGTCGCCCAGAGGTGTCCCGGTAGTATTCGAGTCAGCCACACGCCATTTGTGTGGTGCAACGAGAGGGCAGCGTCGCCTCCCATCAACACATTGGAGGCCCCACGATGAACACCCCAACCGGCATCAGAGAATCAATGGCTGCGACCCGAGCCCGGCGTGGGCCGGGCGCCCAATTGGGGGGCGTCCGTGCGTAACACCCCAGAGCCTTCGCCCGGCACCGCCGACATCGGCTCCGTCAGTACGGACCCCAGCGTCATGGTGGAGCGCTTGCTGCGCACCTGGAAGGCCGGCGCTGGACGGATCACCGTCACGTACGGCGCCCACGGCGACCAGTGGGACATCGAGCATTCCGGGCAGCGAGCGTCGGGCGACATCTGACGCTGCCCGTTCCTTGTCGCCTACGCCCTCACGGCAAACTCGTCTACCCGCAGCGCGACCATCGTCCGGAAAGCGGTCGTCCTGAAAGCGGTGTCCTGAAAGCGGTCGTCCTCAACGCCGTCGTACTAACGCCCATCGCGCAGGTACGGTGCGGCGCCCTCGATGGCCTCGTGGATGTGAGCCAGGCTGGCGACGCCGACGGTCAACACCAGCAACGCGGCGGCGAACAGACCGACGACCCGGACCGGACGGGACCTCGGAGCCGGCTCCAGCAAGGCCTGGACCCGGGATGCGACCTGATAGGCGCCGCCGCCGAGAGCCGACAGGCCGACGACCGGAAGCGATGACAACCGGGTCGGCGCCGAGTCCCCGGCCAGCGCCGATCGCAGGAGAGCGACTCGCGCCAGCGCGCGACCCGTCGTTCGGCGATCGCCGACGCCTATCGCCGCGTCCTCATCGGCCCAGCGTTCGACCCCGAGCCGGACGGCCGCGGCAACCGGCCGCACCAGCGGGTTTCCGGCGGCGGCGATATCAGCCAGGTGGACGTACAGATGGTGGCGCTTGGTCAGGTGGGACAACTCGTGCGCGGTCACCACCTGCCGCTCATCGGCGCTCATCTCGGTCAGTAGCCGCTGACTGATCACCACACAGCCTCGCAGGCCGGCGACGGTGAAGGCGTCGGCCGAATTGTCGTCGACCACGACGACCGGACCGCCGCCCGCCCGGATGTTCCGGCCGAGGCGGTCGGCCCGGACCAGGGCTGCTGCGATGCTCCAGGTCCGCAGCGCGCCGCGGGCCAGCAGCACCACGACGGCCAGCGCGGCCAGGGCCCCGAGCCAGCCGGGGATGGGCACCTCGGCCCGAACGATCGCGGCCGACCAGTGCTCTTCCGATGCCACCGTGGCTACACCTGCGATCTGCGCGACGGCGATCGCGGTCAGCGCAATCCCGCTGGCCAGCGAGACGACGACAGACACCGCCGCCAACAGGATGACGGATTGGGCAGGTCGCAACAGGCGGACCAATGGTCCGGCCGCGCGGCCGACCAGCACGCAGGCCAGAGATCCGATCAGAGCAGCGATCAGCGGAAACGTCATGCTCGGTTCGCCTCTTCGGACCGTGCGCCCAGCCGGGCCGGCTTTCGCTGGTCCCGGGGTCGCGTTCCGGCCGCCCGGGACGTGCCGGGCAGTAGGCCGGGGGCTTGTCGATCGTTCACCGTGAGTCCAACCCAACTATTACTATGATAGTACTAAGCTTACGGCCGTCAACAGTGTGGCAGGTCCACCACGAAGGAGACCCATGACCGCGCTGCCTTCCGATCTTCGTTCGCCGCCGAGGTGAGCGCCATCTCCTACCTCGAGGCGATCGTTGTCGGGGCCGCCCAGGGTGTCACCGAACTTTTCCCGGTGTCCAGCCTCGGTCATTCGGTGATCATCCCGGCGCTGATAGGCGGCAGCTGGGCGCAGGACCTGGACGTCTCCACCCCCGAATCGCCCTACCTGGCCTTCGTTGTCGGCCTGCACGTGGCCACCGCGTTCGCCCTGCTGGCCTTCTTCCGACGGGACTGGACACGCATCATCGGCGGGTTCGTCACCTCCATCCGCTATCGTCGGATCTCCACCGACAACGAACGGTTGGCCTGGCTGATCCTGTTGGCCACCATCCCGGTCGGGGTCTCCGGCTTGTTGCTGGAACACACCTTCCGCACAGTTCTGGGGCGGCCGATGCCCGCCGCCGCCTTCTTGTTCGCCAATGGACTGGTGCTGTTCGTCGGGGAGTTGCTACGCCGGCGCGCAGGTCGGGTGGCCGGGCCGCCCGGCGCGGTGGGGGCCGCCGCGGTGGCCGTTGACATCCCGGCCTCAGCCGGAGATTCGCTCGGTCGCGCCGTCGATCTGGACGCTGGTCTGGACGAGCACGAGGCTGACGAGCGGTCCGATCAGCGATTGTCCGCACTCACGGTCGGTAGGGGAGTGCTGATCGGGTGTGCCCAGATCCTGGCTCTGTTACCTGGCGTCAGTCGATCAGGAGCGACCATGGTCGCCGGCCTCACCCAGGGACTTTCCCACCGTGATGCGGCCCGGTTCTCCTTCCTGCTCGCCACTCCGGTGATCCTGGCCGCAGGTGCGCTGAAGGTGCCGGACTTGTTCGGACCGCTCGGGACTGGGATCCACGGTCAGATCCTGGCCGGCAGCATCGCTGCCTTCGTCTGCGCCTACCTGGCCATCCGCTTCCTGGAAAAGTACTTCCGTACCCGCACTCTGATCCCGTTCGCCATCTACTGTCTTGCGGCCGGCGCAGTGTCGTTCATCGTGCTGGCCGCCCGGTGAGGTGCAAGAACAGTGACCGCCACATCCGGCCCCGTCACGCATCTGGTCGGCGGACCCACGTCCGCCGACGAGGACGGCACCTACGAGCAACGTGCGCGGCATTCCCCTCCTGGGTCAGGGCAGCAGCGCGACGAGGTTCAGGACCCGGGTGATCTGGGTGGCCCCGAAGTTGTCGTCACTGATCAGGCTGACCGCGTAGGCGTGCCGGCCCCGCAGGGCCCGGGTGGTCATGCCCTCGTAGTTGTCCATCAGCGGGTTCGTTTGGAATTGCTTCGCGGTCGCACCCAGGGTCGGGCAGGCCGTGACGTCGGCGATCAACTGCTTGGCCATGATCTTGGCCGGGGCGGCGGACAGGTTGTCGACGCGGCTGATGTCGGGGGCTCTGTCCACACCGGTGGCTGCGTACAGCTCGATCGAGTTGCCGACCGTCGCGGAGTATGCAGCTTCCATGACCAGGAGTTTGCCGTTGTCGTAGAGCTGCACCTCGGAGATCCGGTTCCCGGGATCGACCCGGTATCCGATCTGTTTGCGGAGAACCCAGCCCCCGTCGCGGTTGTGGTGGTACACCAGGAACCGTCGATCATTCGCCGGCGATCCGTCCGATGGTTTGTCGCCGGACAGCGTTCCCTCCATGGCGGCCACGATCTCCCGTCCGTCGGGGCTGGTGGTCAGGCCCTCGAGGGTCGCGTTGCCGGTGGCCTGTCCGGCGGGCGTCACGTCGAATCGAGCCGGCACCTGGAGAGCGGATTTCTGGGTGCCGTCGCGGCCGAAGATTCTGATGGACGGCTCGGTTTCCGAGGACACCAGGAAGTCGCCGTTCGGGAGCACGGCCAGCCCCTCGTTGTCCGCGGTGACGCCGGTGTACGGGGTGCCGTCAGGCCGTTTCAGAACCAGGGGGGCGCGGGTCACGTGCGGGGAGAACAGGTTGCGATAGAACCACAACCGGGAGGGATCGGTGCCGTGGTTGTCCACCGACGACACGTAGGAACCGGTCCGCCAGTCGTAGGCCATGTCGGACAGGCCGCCCACGGTGGCACCGTCCACGGTCAGCTTGTCCAGGGCGTCGCTGAACTCGACGGCCACCGCGGCGGGCGCACACCGTCCTGGTCGGCTGTGGGCGTTCGCGGCCGCGAATTCGCGTGGCTGTGCGATCACCGATGGCGCGGATGGCGCTGCCGCTGCGGGCGCTGCCGTTGCCGGCGGCGCGGAGATGGCCAGGAGGAGACCCGCTGTGACGAGCGTGAGGGTCATGGCGCGCGGCCGCCGGCCTGGCCGCCGGGAAGAGACTGACATCTGCGGAACCTCGGATTCTGACGGCGAGCAGGCGGACATGCTGTGCTCACGGAGAAGCGGTGCTGACGGAGAAGCGGTGGCTGACGGAGAAGCTGTAGCCGACCGACAAGCTGTGATGTTGCACCACCAGAGTGGCTCCCTGGTGAACACGACTCAAACTTCACCTTCGTGACCGGCCGGAGTGCCCAGCGGCTGCGGGTCCGCCTGTGGGATAACGGATGCCGTCAGTGTTCTCTGGACATTCAACGTCCGTTCACCCGACGGGCTTAGCTTGTGTTCGATTCATTCCGAGGTGGTGTGCCGGCAGCCGGTTTCACTTGTGCCATCGATAGGACACGGCGGCAGCGCCGCGCGGAAAGGGCATCCCGATGACAACGTTGGCGACTCTGGCGGGGCAGGGCTACAGCCTAGCGGACGACGCCGGTCTGATGATCGATTCCGACGACGACGACCCGATCCTGCTGGGGCCGGACGGGCAGCCAGTGACCACGTGGCGGGAAGATTACCCGTACGCGGAGAAGCTGACCCGCCACGAGTACGAAATCACCAAGCGGGCTCTGCAGATCGAACTGTTGAAGGTGCAGAACTGGGTGAAGAGCACCGGGCAGCGGGTCGTGGTGTTGTTCGAAGGTCGGGACGCGGCCGGTAAGGGCGGCACCATCAAACGTTTCACCGAACATCTGAACCCACGCGGTGCCCGGGTCGTCGCGCTGGAGAAACCGTCGGAACGGGAACGTACGAAATGGTATTTCCAGCGGTATGTCGCGCATCTGCCGGCGGCCGGGGAGATCGTATTGTTCGACCGGTCCTGGTACAACCGGGCGGTGGTCGAGCGGGTCATGGGGTTCTGTGACGAGCAGGAGTATCAGGATTTCATGCGTCAGGCCCCGCAGTTCGAGTCGATGCTCGTCGCGTCCGGCATTCGTCTGATCAAGCTGTGGTTCTCGGTGACCCAGGGCGAGCAGCGGACCCGGTTCACCATCCGGCAGATCGACCCGGTTCGCCAGTGGAAGCTGAGCCCGACCGATCTGGCCTCGTTGGACAAGTGGGAGGCCTACACCGACGCGAAGGAAGCGATGTCGCCGTGGACCGTGATCAAGAGCAACGACAAGAAGCGCGGCCGGCTCAACGCGTTGCGTCATGTGTTGGGCACGCTCGACTACACCGACAAGGACCCCGACTTGATCGGCCCCGACCCGTTGATCGTCGGTTCCGCGGCGGACATCTTCGAGCCCGGGGAGCATCGGCGGCGGGCGTACCCGGAACTCTAGGTCTAGGGCGCTGATTCCGCCGCTGACGGGCCGACCTGACCGCTGAGTCCAGTCGGGTCAGTCGGTGGCACGGGTCAGTCGGTGGCATGGGTCCGGCAGCGGTGCTGCTGAGTCGCGCGCCCTGGGTTCGGGCCCCGGTGCCCTGGCGGGTAGACGCCGGTGCCCCTGGTCGGTTATCGGTGCACGATCAGGACCGTTTTTCCGGGCGAGCGGTGGGGGGCGGTGGCGCTCATAAACGCCTCCTGGCCCTGGGCCAGTGCAAAGGTGCGTGCGATGGCCACCCGGAGTCGCCCGTTGTCCACCATGTCGGCGATCGAGACAAGTTGGCGACGATCGGGTGTCACGACGAAGAAGGTTGCGGTGATGCCGAATTCGGTGGCTCGCTCACTCGACGGCGGGGCCTGGAGGCTGATCAGACGGCCGCCGCGGCGAACAACGGCATAGGACCGCTCCAGGGTGGTTCCGCCGACCGTATCGATCACGATGTCATAGACGCCGGTGGCCGTGTCGAATTGCTCGGTCTGGAAGTCGATGACCTTCTCGGCACCGTAGCCCCGGACGGTGTCTGCGTCCTTGGCTCGTGCGGTGGCGGTGACGTGGGCGCCGAGGATGGTGGCCAACTGGGTCAGGACGCCGCCCACCCCGCCTGCGCCGCCGTGCACCAGCACCGATTCTCCGGGGCGGCAGTCGGCGTGGTCCATCAGAGCCTGCCAGGCCGTCAGGGCGGCCATGGGCGTCGCCGCCGCCGACGGGTGGTCCGCCGTGGTGGGCTTGGGTGCCAGAACATCGGCTGGTGCGGTCACGAATTCTGCCGCGGCCCCGTCGCGGTCGAACGGGATCAGTCCGTACACCTCGTCGCCGACGTCCAGGTCGAGCACGCCGTCACCAAGTTCCGTGATGACGCCGGAGACTTCGTGGGACGGGATGATCGGGGTGCGGTCTGTACCGTTCCGGGTCCAGGTCTCGTCCCAGGTGAGCTCGGCGAATGTGATGGCCGCAGCGTGAACGCGAATCAGGACATCACCGGGGGCCGGGCTGGGTATGGGCGCCTGCTCGTAGCGCAGAACCTCAGGGCCGCCGCGGCGGTGGGCGCGTAGCGCCATCATGTGGTCCATGGTGGTGGGTCCTTTCACACGAGGAGTGCTGTGCGGGCAGATACGCGAGACAGCCGCCGGTCATGACGATACGGATATCCCGGTTCATCTCCGACGGTACGGGTGATTTGTCGATGAGTGATTTGTCGGTGGGTCATTTGTCGCTGGGTGATTTGTCGACGGGTGTAATGTCTGGGAGGGATATTCCGCAAAATGCTCGTAGTATGCCTTGGCGAACCGGCCCAGATTGCTGAAACCCCAGTACGAGGCAATCGCGGCGACGTTTCCGTTGCCCTGCAGCAGGTCTTGACGCGCGCGGTCGAGTCGGACTCGAAGCAGATATTGGGTGGGGGTGGTCCCGTAGAGATCGTGGAATGCGTATTGCACGCTGCGTGCGCTGAGCCCGGACATGCGGGCGAGGTCGCCGAGCGAATACGATTGATCGGGCGCCGATTCGAAGGCCTGGATGACGGCGTCGAGCGCCCCGCGGTGCAGGCGCTCGTCCGGCTCGGCAGTGAGTTCCCGCGTGCGCGAATGTTGTTGGGCGACAAGGAGTCCTGAAATGAGGCTGCGTTCGAGGGACCGGACGACGTGCGCGTCTGCGGCCGTCATCGACGCGGTGGCGAATTGGAGCATTGTCGACAGGATCGACAGCCACCGTCGACCGGCACCAACACTGATAGGAAAGGCCACCCGGAAGTCGATCGGGCGGGCCCCCGGCTTCCGGAGGAGATCGGCAGCTTCCTGTTCAACGGCGTGCCGGTCGAATTTGATGCACAGTTGAACGGCGTCGGCGCCCCACCTGGGGAGGACGGTGTGCCGGCCGGGACTGAAGACGGCGGCAACGGACGGTGTTGCGACCACCCTTTCGTCGCCGCATTCGGACATCACGCTGCCCTGCAGCGGGACGTTGACGTGGTAGGCCGCGAGGTCACCGGGATCGATCCGGGCGGCGGTGCCGAATCGTACGTAACCGATCGTGGTGAACGCGAGACGGACTGCTGACAGCCGCGGCGTTCTCATGCGAGCACGTGGATCGAACGGTTCCACTGCAGCTGGATAGAAGTGACTGTTCAGGACTTCGCGGAACAGCCCGAAGTCGGAAGCCTCCACCTCGTTGGGTTGGTCAGCGAGCGCTCCGATGGACAGACCCGCGGGCGAACGCCAGTGGGCCGGACGACTGACGAGGTCAAAGTCTCCATCCATGTTTCCTCTTCTCTCGCCGGCCGCGCGCCACTGCACAGCCGACTACGCACCTCGACAGTGTGCCCCTGGGCCGGCGGATCTGAAAGACGGTGCGTCCATCGGCCTGTTGCGTGCGCGATCCGTCTCGGGCAACACCAGGCCCGCTCGTATCGTCGCCGATACATCCGTGACCGGCATCACCATGGAGCCAGTTGCCACACCACCGAGGAGTCGTCGTGACCGGAACATTGACCGAACGCCCCGCAGCTGCCCAGTCCGAGTGCGAGGGCATGGGCACAGGGGTGGACAGTGCGCTGGTGGCCCGCGCGACCGCGCTCGTGCCGCTCATCCGCGAGCATGCCGCCCGCACTTCGGCCGAACGACGCGTCGTGCCGGAGGTAGTAGCCGCGGTTGAGCAGGCTGAGCTGTTCAAGCTGTTCGTGCCCAGGCGCTACGGTGGCCACGGCGCGAACATGGCCACGGCCGTGGAAGTGATCGCCGAGGTTTCTCGCGGCGACGGTTCGACCGGGTGGGCGGTAGCGCTGCTCAATGTGTGCACCTGGTTCGGGACCACGTTCTCCCAGCAGGCGCAGGACGAGGTGTTCGGAAAGAACCCGAACGCCAAGTGCGCCGGCATCTTCACCCCGGGCAGCCCCGCGAGCCGGGTGTAGTCGGCCGTA
>CAXUHA010000039.1:12715-35569 GCA_964250735.1 uncultured Nakamurella sp.
ACCCCGGGCAGCAAGTCCGAAAGGGTCGAGGGCGGCTATCTGGTCAGCGGGCGTTGGCCCTACTCGTCCGGTTCGTTTGCCGCCGACTGGGCGACTCTGGGCATCGGGATCGAGGTGCCCGCAGGCGATGACCCGCGGGCGCTGGCGCTGATTCCCGCGGATGCGTGGACGATCGATCCCACCTGGTTCGTCGCGGGTATGAAGGGCTCGGGCAGCGACACCATCGTCGTCGAGGATCATTTCGTCCCGGATCACCGCGTGCAGCGTTTTCCGGACATGCGCGAGGCGAATTTCGCCACCCCGCACTCGGGTGACCAGAATTCGCATATGGCGTTTATTCCGGTGGCCGCCCTGATCCTGGCCGCGCCGCAGCTCGGCCTGGCCCGGCATGCGCTCGAGCGCACTCGCAACAGTCTGCCGGGCAAGGTGGTGGCCTATTCGGTGTACACCCAGGCCCGGAAGTCCCCGACGCACCAGCTCGGTGTGGCCAACGCCGCGACGAAGTTCCACCTCGCCGAGTTGTTGATGCGCCAGGCCTGCCTGGACATCGACATCAATGCTGTCGCACATCATCTGCCGACGCTGGAAGAACGCGCCAGGGTGCGCAACGACACCGGCATGGTCGCTGAACTGGTCAAGGACGGGATCGACGCGCTGATGACCGCCAACGGTGCCGGGTCTTTCGCGGACGTCAACGTGATGAGCCGGATCTGGCAGGACGCCGAGATCTCCGGCCGTCACGCCTACGTCTCGCCGGAACTCGGCAAGGAGGTCTACGGCAAGGTCCTACTCGGCGACGACGCATTGACCATGGACCTGTGACCCACAGGTATCGAGGCGGTATCGAGCGGAGACCCCGGTGATCTACGAACACGCGCATCTAACCGTCGACCCGGAGCGGGCGCAGAATTTCGAGACGGCGTTCAGGGCCGCACGTGCGCACCTTCTGGCCGCCTCGGGGTGTCGGGAGGTCGCGGTCTTCCGGAGCGTCGATCGACCAGGCACCTACCTGCTGCGCGTGGGCTGGGATCGCATCGAGGACCACCTCGAGGTCTTTCCCGGCACTCCTGAGGCCCAGGCCTTCGCCGACGGCGTGGCCGGGTTCTTCGTGCAGGAGCCCACCGTGGTCCATTTCGACAGCGCGGAGGTGTGACAAGCGGTGTGACAATAAGCGTGCTCATTGCGCTTACGGTACTTGGCCGAGATGGATTGCAACGTCAGTTTAATTACCCTGGGTAACCGACGGCGAACTGGTTATTGTCGGTTGATGGTGAAGTGGTGGAGCAGGTTGGTTTGGGGTTTTCGATCGGGGTCGATCCAGCGCGGCGGGATGAAGTGCGGAAGGTGGTCCTGGCCGAGCTCGATGTGCCACTGCTCGAGGTGAGCCTGACCGTGGTGGTAGGGGCAGAGCAGGACGCCGTTGTCCAGGCTGGTCGGTCCGAGGCCCCTGGCCCAGAACGTGATGTGGTGGACGTCGCACCAGGCGGGTGGCCGGTCGCAGCCCGGCCAGGCGCAGCCGCGGTTCCGCAGGGTGATTGCGCAGGGTATTCCCAACGGGAAGGTCCGGGAAGCGCGCCCCACGTCCAGCACCTCACTCTGACTACCCATGATGGCCGGGATGATCTGCGCGTCACACAACAGTTGCCTGGCCAGCGCGGGCGAGATGTAGTTGCCGCTGTCGAATCGACCACCGGAGACCAGTCCGGTGACGGCGTCCCAGTCCACCACGACCGTCAGGTGCGGGCGGTGGCCGCCCTGAGTAGGTCCGTCGCCGGCCGCGAGGAACCCCAACATCGCAGCGACCAGTGCGTGCGCCCGCCGGTTACTGGGTGTCCGTGAGTCAGGAACGCGGTCAGGGTCGAGTTGTGGAGCGGCGAGGGCGTCGATCGCTTTTCGTACCGCTTCCACGCCCAGGTCGTCCAGATGGCCGGTGAGCGGAGTCAGTCCGGTACGGGCGTTCCGTGAGCCGAAGTCCAGGCCCATCCGCGCCGCCGGCGGATCCTTGTCCAGGCTGCCGTCCGGGTCGGCCCGATCCAGGATCTGCGTGGCAGCCCGGCCCAGATAGCTAGGGTCGCAGTCGATCCCGATGGTGACCAGAGCCGCCTCGCACGCCTGGCGAACCTCCGTTGTCGCCGCGGCCGGAACCTTGCCCATCGTGTCGACCACGATGCGGATGTGCTCCGGGCCCAGCTGTCCGGCGTCGACAGCGGCGCCCAGTACCGGCAGCAGCGGCGGCAGTTCCGGCCCGGTCGCACTCTCACGCGGCAGCATCTGCCGCGCCGCCTTCACCCGGCCGATCGCCTCCGCCGCGGAGATGTTGAACGCCTGCCGCAGCAACGCAGCTGTCGACGAACACGATCGCGACGACGCCACCTGTTGGGTGTCGATCTCGCCGGCCAGATGCACCTGCGCGGCATACACCAACCGCGACAACCGTTCCAGATCCCGACCCAGCGTCAGCAAGTCATCGGGAACCAGCTTCCAGAACTCTCCGTCCAACACCCGGCCGGCCCCGGACAGCAACTCCTCGGCCAGGCTCCGCGCCTGATCGACATCACTGAAACCCGACCCCCGTCATGATGTAAACGCTAGACCCGACCACCGACAGGCACCCTGGACATCACCATGGTGCGCAACCGTCACACCAGCCCCACAGCACGGTCATCCGAGTACCAACAGCGTTCCGAAGCGGGAACTCGAATGACCGCGCCCAAACCCCTACGAACGAGCATGAGGCCGCCACGCCCAGCGGGATCAGACCAGGTCGAAGCGGTCGAGCTCCATCACCTTCGTCCAGGCGGCGACGAAGTCGGCCACGAACTTGTCACGGGCGTCGTGGCTGGCGTAGACCTCGGCAACGGCCCGCAGCTGGGAGTTGGAGCCGAAGATGAGATCGACAGCCGTCGCGGTCCATTTCAGCTCGCCCGTGGTCACATCGCTGATCTCGTAGACGTTCTCGTCGTTCTCCGAGGCTTTCCACCTGGTGCCGGGGGAGAGCAGGTTGACGAAGAAGTCGTTACTGAGAACACCTGGCCGGTCGGTGAGCACGCCGTGCTGGGAGCCGCCGACGTTGTTCCCGAGGGCGCGCAGTCCACCCACGAGGACGGTCATCTGAGGCGCCGTGAGGTTCAACATGTAGGCGCGGTCGAGAAGCAGCGTCTCCGGCTGGAGCTTTTCGCCGGGGGTCAGGTAGTTGCGGAATCCGTCGGCGCGCGGCTGCAGGACCGCGAACGACTCGACGTCGGTCTGCTCCTGGGTGGCGTCCGTACGGCCGGGGTGGAACGGCACGATCACCGGGACATTTGCGGCCTGGGCTGCGTCTTCCACCGCCGCAGAACCGGCCAGCACGATCAGGTCGGCGAGCGAGATCTTCGCTCCACCGGCCTCATTGAACTCACGCCGGATGGTTTCCAGCACCTCCAGCACCGGGGCGAGCTGCCCGGGCTGGTTGATCTCCCAGCTGCGCTGGGGCTCCAGCCGGATCCGGGCCCCGTTGGCCCCGCCACGCTTGTCGGTGGACCGGAAGCTCGCGGCGGACGCCCAGGCGGTGGAGACCAGCTGCGCGGTGGTCAGGCCGGACTCCAGGACCTTCGCCTTGAGGGCAGCCACGTCGGCGTCGGTCACCAGTTCGTGATCGACGGCCGGCACCGGGTCCTGCCACAGCTGGGGCTCGGCGACCCACGGTCCCAGGAAACGGCTGACCGGACCCATGTCGCGGTGCAGCAGCTTGTACCAGGCCTTCGCGAAGGCCAGCGCGAACTCGTCGGGGTTTTCCATGAAGCGGCGCGAGATCGGTTCGTACACCGGGTCGAAGCGCAACGACAGGTCGGTGGTGAGCATCGTCGGCTTGTGCTTGGTGGCCGGATCGTATGCGTCGGGGATGATCGCCTCGGCGTCTTTGGCGACCCACTGCTTGGCGCCGGCGGGGCTGGTGGCGGCCTCCCATTCGAAGCCGAAGAGGATCTCGAAGAATCGGTTGCTCCACTGCGTGGGCTGGTCGGTCCAGGTGACCTCGAGGCCGCTGGTGATCGTGTCGGCACCCTTGCCGCTGCCGCTGGTGCTCAGCCAGCCGAGGCCCTGCGACTCCAGCGGAGCGGCCTCGGGCTCCGGGCCGATGTGGTTCTCGGCCGGGCCGGCGCCGTGGGTCTTGCCGAAGGTGTGGCCGCCAGCGATGAGGGCGACGGTCTCCTCGTCGTTCATCGCCATCCGGGCGAAGGTCTCCCGGATGAAGTGGGCGGCCGCCCGGAAGTCCCCGCTGCCGCGCGGGCCTTCGGGGTTGACGTAGATCAGTCCCATCTCGGTCGCGCCGACACCCTCCGCCATCTCGGTGTCGGAGACGTACCGCTCATCGCCGAGCCAGGCGTCCTCCGGACCCCAGATGATCTCCTCCGGCTCCCAGACGTCCACCCGGCCGAAACCGAAGCCGAAGGTCTTGAACCCCATGGATTCCAGGGCCACGTTGCCGGTGAGCACGAGCAGGTCGGCCCACGAGACCTGCTGGCCGTACTTCTGCTTGACCGGCCACAGCAGTCGGCGCGCCTTGTCCAGGTTGGCGTTGTCGGGCCAGCTGTTCAGCGGAGCGAACCGCTGCCCGCCGTCGCCGGCTCCGCCGCGACCGTCGCCGATGCGGTAGGTGCCCGCGGCGTGCCAGCTCATTCGGATCATCAGGCCGCCGTAGTGGCCGAAGTCCGCCGGCCACCAGTCCTGCGAGGTGGTGAGCACCGCAGTGATGTCCCGCTTCAGCGCCTCGACGTCGAGCTTGGCGAATTCCTTGGCGTAGCTGAAGCTTTCGCCCAGGGGGTTGCTCTTGGCCGAGTGGGCGTGCAGGACCGAGAGGTCGAGCTGGTTGGGCCACCAGTCCCGGTTCGTGTGCGGGCGACCACCGGTCTTCGGCGTCGGCGAGTCGATGACCGGGTTCTCGCTCTCGCTGCCCTGTGCACTCACCGAATCGTGCGCGACCGGACAGCCGGACATCTCGTCCGTGCCCTGCGCGCTCGCCGATACGTTGTTCTGAGTGTCGCTCATCTGTTTCCTTTCACATCATTTGCCGGGCAATGCTTCTGCTCACGCAGTCGGGGCAGGTGCCCCAGTAGACGACCTCCGCTTCGTCGACCACATAACCGTGATCGACCGAGGCGGTGAGACAGGGGGCGTGGCCGACGGCGCAGTCGACGTCGGCGATCGCACCACAGGAGCGGCACACGAGATGATGGTGGTTGTCCGCCAGCCGCGACTCATAGCGGGCCGTCGCGCCGGCCGGCTGGATACGCCGCACGAGGTGGGCGTCGGTGAGCGCTTGCAGCACGTTGTACACCGTCTGATGGGAGACTGTCGGGAGCTCGGCGCGGACGAAGGCGATCACCGAGTCGGTGTCGATGTGAGGGTTGTCGCGCAGCGCCCCAAGTACCGCCAACCGCGGCCCGGTCACCCGCAGGGAGGCTTCCCGGAGCTGAGCCTGGAAGCCGGACGTCACCGACCCAACCTAGCCGACTTTTCTGGATTTGTTCAAGTTGTTGTCGAGGCAGCGCGGCCCGGAGCCGCGACAGCGACGGCCGATACCAAGGCAATGAAACGACTTCTCCCTGCCACTTTCAACGTATAGCGCACTGGGGGCCTTGCGGCAAGACCCGGGTCGTACCGGAGAATCTCCGGCCGAGGCAGAAGCCGGCGGAGCGCAGGCATCCGCGGCGGGCGTGTGCTCGCGAGTTGGGCCGCCGGACCGGGCGGAGCAGATGGGGAACGATGTCACTGTGTGCAGGGGGATCGATGATTGACGCGATCATTGTCGGGGGCGGACCGACCGGCATCATGCTGGCCGGGGAGTTGCGGCTGCAGGGCGTCCAGGTGCTCGTGCTGGAGAAGGACTCGGAGCCGACCAGAGTGGTCCGCTCGCGCGGCCTGCACGTGCGCAGCATCGAGGTGATGGACCAGCGCGGTCTGCTGGAGCGGTTCCTCGCGCACGGCACGCAGCACCCGCTCGGTGGTTTCTTCGCCGGCCTGACCACACCGGCGCCGGACCGACTGGATACCGCACATCCGTACATCCTCGGCATTCCACAACCGGTCACCGACCGTCTACTGACCGAGCACGCCACTGCGCTCGGCGCTGAGATCCGGCGTGGTTGCGAACTGGTCGGGCTGAGGCAGGACGACGAAGGGGTGACCACTGAGCTGGCCGACGGGACGCGGCTGCGCTCGCGTTACCTCGTCGGCTGCGACGGCGGCCGCAGTTCAGTGCGCAAGCTGCTCGGGGTCGGGTTTCCCGGCGAGCCCGCCGGCGTCGAGTGGCTGCTGGGCGAGATGGAGGTGGCCGCGCCGCCGGAGACACTGGCCGCCGTGGTCCAATCTCCGCGCCTGCGGTTCGGTCCAGCCCCCGACGAGGATGGCGTGTACAGCTTCGTGGTGCGCGTCGAGGGGGTGACGCAGGACCGCACGATGCCGCCGACCCTCGGGGAGTTCACCCACCAGCTGCGAGCGATCGCAAGCACCGACTTCGGCGTGCACTCACCGCGATATCTGTCACGGTTCGGCGACGCCACCCGGCTCGCCGAGCGCTACCGGACCGACCGGGTACTGCTGGCCGGCGACGCGGCGCACATCCACCCGCCGCTGGGCGGGCAGGGCCTCAACCTCGGCATTCAGGACGCGTTCAACCTCGGCTGGAAACTGGCCGCCGAGGTCAACGGCTGGGCACCGCAGGGGCTGCTGGACAGCTATCACACCGAACGGCACCCGGTGGCCGCCGACGTGCTGGACAACACCCGGGTGCAGGTGCAGCTGCAGTCCCCCGGGCCGGGTCCCCAGGCCGTACGTAAATTGCTGGCCGAATTGGCGGATTTCGAGGACGTGAATCGCTACCTGATCGAGAAGATCACCGCGATCGGGATCCGATACGACGTCGGCCTGGGCCACGAACTACTCGGCCGGCGCCTACGGGACGTCCGGCTGGGGCGGGGGCGCCTGTACGAGCTGATGCACGGCGGACGCGGACTGCTGCTCGACCGGACCGGCCGGCTCTCGGTGGCGGGCTGGGCGGACCGCGTCGATCACGTCGTCGACGTCAGCGCCGAGGTGGATGTGCCCGCGGTATTGCTGCGGCCGGACGGTTATGTGGCGTGGGTCGGTGACGACCAGCAGGATCTGCTCGGCCACCTGCCGCGGTGGTTCGGCGCCGCCGCCGGCTGAGTTCGCAGTTCAGTCGAGTGCTGGTGCGCGGTAGCTTGTGGGCATGTCCACGTTCAGGCCGGCGGTTGAGGCCGCCTCAGCAAGCCGCTTGTCGTAGGTCACGAACGACGTCAGTCGACCCTGATCGCGAAGACGCAGCCCGGTGGCCAGGTGGATGGCGTCGAGACTGCGCAGGGTAGGCGGGGTGACTGTCTGGGCGTGGATGCGTACACCGGAGTCGATCTCGACCCGAACGATCAGGTCGAGCAACGCGTGGAATCGGTTGATGACTGCGGTCAGGTCAGCGGGTCCGCTTTTCCGGACCAACGCTCGGTACGTCTCGATTTCCATCAGACCCGAGCTGACCCACTCGATGTCGGAACGTTCGGCGAGGAAATCTCGCAGAGCGGCGGAGTCGGCTTCGGCATGTATGAGCTTGACCGCAGCCGCTGAGTCGAGATAGATCAATTCGCGAGATAGATCAATGCGCATGGCCTTGTCGCTCGCTTGCGATGTCGTCGGCGAGGTCGACCCCGTCTGGCGTGGGCAAGGGGTGACGCAGGAAAGCGCGTTTCATCTCGACAAGGCGCTCGCGGCGCACCGCTGCTTCCAGCAGGTAGGACGGTGGGAACATGGCGAACGTCAACGCCGCAACGTTCACTTGCTGCCCTACTATCCGGACCGTCCGGTCAACAGGTCGCTGGTGTTGGGAATCCAATCCGCTGCCAGGAAGGTGGTCTCGATGAGTCGGCTGATAAACGTCTCTTCAGTGTGGGATCGGGGCTCCCGACCGCCGGAGAACTGTATCGGCGGGAAAATATTTCTGGACGAGGCGCCCAGCGTAGGAACGGACATCGCTGTGCGGTTGTCCGATGTTCAAATCTTCTCCACGGGCATGCAGATTACATTCGACGCCTACCTGAGGCCGGCAATAGATTTTTCTCGTGCTTTCACGGGGCTTTGCGGACGCGGAGCAGAACTGCGCACCGGGATCGGTTCGCTGTTGGTGGGCGCGCGAATGGGTGCATCACTGACGGCGACAAATCTTGACTCTCCGGCTGCCGCAGGAAACCTTCGCGTGGGCTTCGCGGGTGCCCACTCATGGGGTAGTCGAGCCGAAGTGTCGTATTTCGTCACTCCGACGCCCGTTCCGGGTGAGGACTTGACGATCGCCTACGGTTGGGCGGCGATGCACATTGCTGAAAGAAAAGTGCACTTGACAGGAATGCGGCTGGAATCCGCACTGGCCCGATCGCTCATCCTGTGGGGACCGAATTGATACGACGCTGGTGCGTACAGGCTCTTGAAAGGCGGGGATAACTGACCGTGCTGAGCGGGCGTCACCAGCCACGCAGACTGGTCGGTTCGATGACGTGTCGCCCTGACCGCTTGGACGACACGACTCGCCTTTGCAGGGAGTCCACCCGTCGTCCCTTCTCGACAGTCAGGGGATGATCACGTCGCAGCGGAGGTTGGGTGCGCGGCTGATGCGACGGTCGAGGGTGACCAGTGGCGCGCCGGCCAGTTCGGCGACGGCGACGTAGCCGGCGTCGTGGGCGGACAGGTTCGCGCGCAGTTCCCACACCCTGGTCCCGAGCACTTCGTACGGCCATTGCTCGATCGACATGTCCAGCAGGTCGGCGTGGGCCTGCGCGGCCTGATCGGCGCTGATCAGCCCGGCCAGCTGGTGACGGCTAATGATGTTGCCGGCCTCGAACTTCACCAGGCTGGGGGCTAGCAAACGGGCACCGGACATGTGCTCGGTGGCCCATTGTCCGTCCGAGCCGGCGTCAAGCAGCAGGGCTACGACGGCGGAAGCGTCGCAGACGGTGTCGACGCTCAACGCCGGCCGGCGTCCCGCTCGGTGAAGATCGAGTCGGCGGTGACCCGCACGCCGGTGGCGTTGACACGGGCTCGCGCCCTGGCGATCACATCCTCGACCGGCGGATGCCTGGCGCTGTCGATGAACATGGCGCGCAGGTACTCCTGCAGCGATTTGCCGGCCCGGGCGGCGCGGCCGGCGAGTTCGTCGCGGACATCGTCAGGGACGTCCCGGACCGTGATCACTACACCCATGCAGTCATGGTAGCTGCATTGCAGTCACAATGCAGCGCTAGCCGACCGTGGCCGGCCGGGGCCCGCCCGGTCGGCCACGTCTTGCTGCAGGCGGTCCCGATGGGCGCCCCAGTGATTCCAGTGCACGACTTGCTCGATCGGTTGCCGTTTCGGCTGCGCCCAGCGACCGCGAGCGGGGTAACCCAGCGGGATCAGCGCCATGGTCAGGGCGTCGTCGGGGAGGCCCAGGAGTTGGCGCAGCTCCGCTTCGTGCCCGACGTGGAAGGTCGTCAGCGTGCTGCCGAGGCCGTAGGCCCGGGCGGCCAGCTGGAGGTGTTGGACCGCACCGTAGACGGAGGCGCCGAGGCGCGGGTTGGTTGAATCGGCGGCGTTGCGGAGCACAGGTATGACCCAGACCGGGGCCTCCTGGATGTGGGCGGCCAGGTGTTCGGCCGCCCGATAGGAGGCCGGACTGAGCCCGACGTCTCCGACGGGAGCCCCCAACAATTCCTCGCGCCGAGAGCCGTACGCTTCCCGCCAACCCTGGTGATACCAGACGGCGACCGTGTCCTTGATCTGCGGATCGGTGACCACGACCCAGCCCCAGGCCTGCCGGTTGCCGCCCGATGGTCCGCGCACGGCCGCGTCGAGGATCGCCCACAGCACCTCGTCGGCAATCGGCTGGGCGGAAAGATATCGACGCGAAGGAGTCGAATGGAGAGCCTGAATAATCGACAGATCGTGCGGGTCCGACGGTGACGTTCCGGGCGAGAGTGCAGTCATACCAGCGAACGATACGCACCGAGGACACTGGGAAGATCACCAGATGAAGGCGGTTGGCGTTGCCTCAGGGCCTTCCATCGGATCCGAAGGCGCGTAGGACTGGCTTTGAGGCATTGGTCCACACAGAAAGGATGATTCATTGTCCACTCTCCATACCGACCCACAGGTTGACCACAAAGAGCCCGCGCACCCCCTGGTCAGCGTGGAACCGGACGGCAGCGCCCCGCCCAAGCCGTTGTCGGGCAACGTGTACGACTCCGTGGCCGACGCGATCGGTAATACTCCGCTCGTCCGGTTGAACCGGGTGACCCGGGGTATCGCCGCGACGGTCTATGCGAAGCTGGAATTCGCGAACCCGGGCGGCAGTGTCAAGGACCGGGCGGCGCGGGAAATGATCCGGGCCGCGGAGATCAGCGGTGACCTTCGACCGGGCGGCACGATCGTCGAAGGGACGTCCGGGAACACCGGAATCGGATTGGCGTTGGTCGGGTCGGCGCTGGGCTACCGCACGATCGTCGTTCTGCCGGACAAGAGCAGCGCGGACAAGATCCGAATTCTTCGGGCCTACGGCGCTGACGTCAGGGTCACCCCCGGAAGTCTGCCGACCGACCATCCCGACCACGTGCGCAACCTGGCCCGGCGGATCGCCGACACCACCCGCGGCGGATGGTTGGCCGACCAGTACGACAACCCCGCGAACCCGGCCGCGCACGAGCACACCACCGGGCCCGAACTATGGGCCCAGACGCAGGGTCGCATCACGCATTTCGTCGCTGGTATCGGGACCGGCGGCACCATCACCGGGGCTGGTCGTTACCTCAAAGCCGTGTCCGGCGGGCGGGTCCGGGTGGTCGGCGCGGAGCCGTTCTCGTCGAGTTACGGCGGCGGGGACGGGCGCGCGTCGTACATCGAATCAATCGGCCACTTCCGTCATCCGGCGAGCCCGGAGGACCGCTGGCCGGAGTCATTTCATCCGGACGTGGTCGACGACTACCTCAGAATCCCCGACCTCGAATCCCTATTGGTGGCCACTCGGCTGGCCCGCGAGGAAGGTCTGCTCGTCGGGGCGTCGTCCGGCACTGCGGTGGCGGCAGCCCTGCGGTTGTCCCGCACCTTGGGACCCGAAGACGTGGTGGTGGTCCTGCTGCCCGACTCCGGACGGTCCTACCTGTCCAAGTACTACGACCGGCCGTGGTTGGACCGTTTGGGGTTCGCGGTGAACCCGGAGCAGACGGCCGCCATTGAAAGCCTGGCGGTGGGTGAAGTTTTCGCGGAGTGGCTGGACGAGTCCGGGCTATCGACCGAATTCGTCCCCGCGACGGCCACGGTCGGTGAGGCGCTGACCAGGTTCGGTCGGGCGCACCGGGGCGCGATGGGCGACCGGCCGGTCGACGTGTTGCCGGTCCTCCTCGATCGGGGGCCGGCCGCCGGGCCGGCACTGGTGTCCGAGTTCGTCGGGACGGCGCACCTGGAGCGGCTGCGAAGCGTCCGCCCCGATGACCTACTCGAAGGGCACCTGAATGCGCCGTTGCCGACAGTCGGTGCACACCAGAGCATCCAGGCCGCCGTCGACAGCCTGACCGGAGGAGCAGAGGCCATTGCCGTGACGGTTGACGGCCGGATCGCCGCAGTCCTACCGAGATCCGTTGTGCTCGAGCACCGGAAGTCCGAGCTGGCGTCGATCGATACCCGCGGACGGGTGAGCTAACGGGCGGTGCCGAGCATGAGTCCGTCCACCACGCGGCGCTGCGCCGCCAGGGCCACGATCAGGATGGGAACGACGGCGATCAGCGAACCGGCCATCAGCAGGTTGTACTGGGTGCCCTTGAGTTGCCCCTGGAATACGGTCAGACCTTGGGAGACCATCATCAGGTTTTCGCTGTTGGTGACCACCAGCGGGAACAGGAAGTTGCTCCAGTTCTGCAGAAAAACGATGGTGGTCAGCGCGGCAGTCATCGGCTGCGCCAACGGTCGATAGATGCTGAAGAAGATCCGCCACTCGGAAGCACCGTCGATGCGGGCCGACTCGCCCAGATCGGCGGGGGCGCTGAGAAAGAACTGGCGGTACAAAAAGCATCCGAGCGCGGAAGCGAGGTTCGGGACGATGAGCCCCTGATACGTGTCGATCCAGCCGAAGTCCGCGAGAATCTGTACGACGGGCACCAGTACGACGGTGAACGGAATCATCAGGCCCGACAGCACCGCGTAGAACAGCACACGACGTCCGGGAAACTCGAACATCGCGAACGCGTACCCGGCCAGAATTCCGGTGAACACCTGACCGATAGTGGTGACCACGCTGAAGATCGCGGTGTTGGCGAAGAACCGGCCGAACGGCGCCGCGTTCCACGCGTCGCCGATATTCGACCATTGCCAATGGGTCGGGATCAAGGGTGAGTGCGGGTCGATGATCTCGGCGTTGGACTTCAACGCCGAGATGAACATCCACAGCAGCGGGAAAAGGACGAAGAATGCGGCGATCGCCACCAGGGTGTAGACGGTGACCCGGGACAGCAGTGGCATGCGGATCACGCTCGTGTCGCCTCCGTCGCGCGGCTGACCACGGCGACCTGGGTGATCGTCACGGCCAGCGAAATGCCGAACAGGATGACGGCCATGGCGTCCGATCGCCCGATGGACCCACCCGCGCCGAGCCCGAAGGCCTGGTTGTACACGTAGTACAGCGCGGTCTCGGTGGCTCCGTTGGGGCCTCCGCCGGTCAGGATGAAGATCTGGGTGAACGCCTGCAGCCCGTTGAGTGTCGTCACCACCGCGATCAGCGCGGTCTGCGGGCGCAGCAACGGCAGGCGGATCAGTCGGAGCGCCTGCCACGCGTTGGCCCCGTCGACGGTGGCGGCCTCGACGAGATCGCGGGGGAGTGCCTTCAGAGCGGCCAGGTACAGCACGACCACCTCGCCGAAGAACTGCCACGCCCCGAAAGCGATGACGGCCAACAGCGCGATTCGCGGACTGGACAGCGTGACCTGTGGCAGACCGACCCCGGACAACACCCGGTTGAACAGCCCGGTGCCCGGTTGGAACAAGGTGAACCAGATGAATGCGGTCGCCACCGACGGCACCACCAGCGGAATGATGAACAGCGCGCGTACCGCGGCCAATCCGGGTAGTCGAATGTCCAGCAGGAGGGCGATCCCTATTCCGGAAATCATGCACACGGCGACGAATCCCACGGTGTAGATCAGCGTCACCCAGAGCGCGTGACCGCCGCCGGTGGAGAACACGTTCCGATAGTTCGCCAGGCCCGCAAAGCGGAGGTCGGTGTCGAAGACGTTGCCGCGGTACAGGCTGCGGCGGATCACGATCACCAGTGGGACGATCGAGAACAGAGCGGTGAGGCCGACGACCGGCAGAACGAACGCATAGGCGGTCGGCCAGGTCTGCCGCCGGCTGCCGCGCTGGCGGGACCCACCGGCCGGTACCAGCGAGCTGCGCGGGCGGACCCCGCGACCGCGGGGTCCGCCCGTCGCGGAGGTGCGGACGGTCACCGGCGGCGCTTAGGAGCCACCGTTGGCGATCGCGTCGTTCCCCGCTGCCGCGGCCGCGTCAAGGGCCTGCTGCGGGGTGACCTGCCCGGTCAACGCCTTGCTGATGTTGTCCGACAGCGCCTGCGAGATGGCCGCGTACGCAGGGATCGTGGGCCGGGTATGACCGAAGGTGAGTTGCTGCGCGAATGTCGTGTACGTCGGCTGCTTGGCGATCTGTTGCTTGACCAGCGGCTGATCCAACTGGTTCGGGGCGCTCGGCAAGCCCCCGGACTGAGAAGTCAGATAGGCGCCCTGCTCGGGCTGTCCCAGCCACTTCACGAACTGGATCGACGCGTCGTTGACGTCCTGGCCCTTGTCGAAGACGGTGGCCACGCCGATGCCGATGTTCGCGGCCGACTTGCCCGAGGTACCGGCCGGCAGGAGTGCGACGCCATAATTGATTTTGTCGAACTCCGACAGCGCCCATTGGCCCTCGATGATCATCGACACAGCACCGCTGGCGAACGCCGGAGCGCCGTCGTAGCTACCGCCCACCGCGTAGCTCGTGGTCGGCGCAGCCTTGTCCTTGAGTACCAGGTTCGTCCACGTCGTCAGGGCGTCGAGTCCGGCCTTGCTGTTGAACGCCACTTTGGTGCCGTCGGCGTTGACGACGTCGCCGCCGTTGGCCCACAGCAGCGCTTCCCAGGAATAGGTGATCCATTCCGCCGAACCGAGCGGGACGTAGAAGCCGTAGTGGTGCTTGGCTGGGTTGGTGAGTTTGATCGCGTCGGCTTCGAGTTCGGTCCAGGTGGCCGGCGGCTTGCTGATGCCGGCCTTGGCAAAGTCGTCCTTGTTGTAGAACAGTAGGTAGTTTCCGACACCGCCCAAAGCCAGGCCGAGCTGCTTGCCCTGATAGAACAGCGCGGACTTGATACCCGGGTACAGCGCGTCGGTCTCAGCTTTCAGCTGGCCGCTCAGGTCGAGGACCTTCCCGCTCTGGGCATAAAGAGGAAGCTGCGCAGGATCCGAGCCCAGCAGGACATCCGGCTCTGTTCCGGCCTTGAGTGAGGCGACCACTTTGGCGCTGGTGTTGTCGGCGCTGGCGACGTACTGCCCGGTAACGTGCAGGCCCGGATGGGTGCTGTTGAAATGGGAATCGAGATAATTGATCACCGCCTGGCTCGAGGATGTCCAGTAGGTGATTTCCACGGTCTTGGTCGGCGCGGGCGATGCTGCGGATGCGGGACTACCGGCCGAGTTGCCCGGGCTTGCCGGTGCCGACTGGCTCGCCGGGCCGGCGGAGGACGACCCGGCCGCACCCGAGGGCGCGGGACCAGCTGAACCGCCGGCCACCGCGCTGGGAGAGCCGGCCGCGCTGGGAGAGCCGGCCGCGCTGGGAGAGCCGGCCGCACTGGGAGAACTGGTCGAAGTGGCGGAGGACCCGGATCCGGAACTGCAGGCCGCGAGGGTCAGCGCTATCGCGGAGAGGCCGGCTATTGCGGTCGCCCGCAGGCTTGGGCAAGTGCTCCCGCGCCTCCGGGAACGCCGAAGCGGTCGATAGTCTCTGGTCATGTGCTTGCGCCTTCATTCATTTGTCTGGGGTGATCGCAGCTCTCCTGCTGATCACAGATTGGTGGGCGATGGAGATCTGGTCGAAACGCCTTGGCCCTGCGTGTCAAGGTGAGTTGGCCTCCCGAAGGCCGCGCTGGTCGTGTGCTCGAACACGCCTTGTGGTCGACCGAAGGCTTCCCGTGCTCAGCTGGTACCGGAATATGCTGCAGACCAACGACTCCGATAATCGGAACACAGGTCCGCAGCGACACGTCCGAGGTCGATGTGCCGGCGCGAGAAGGTCGCCAACGAGTGAGCGCAGCAATTAATGACGGCTGAGCCACGCCTGCCGGGCATTGACCATCCTCCAGTCTTCGGGTCCGACCCGATCCAGAACGCTTGCAGGGCAGCACTACCCTGCCGGGCTTTCACCTGGAGCACCCCACCGTGGAAGAGGGTTGCCGATCAGCAAGCCAGGGCTTGATGCTGATACTCGTTGCCGCCAGCGACGCTAGTGCGTCGTCAAGCTCAGTGTCAATGACGCGTTGCTCCTCGACACTGAGCTCCAACGTCGAGTGTGACCCGCCATGCCGGGGTGAGTAGCTGGGGCCGTGCTCCTCCCGGCCACCACGGCAATTCAGGACACAGAACCTGTCAAATGCGGTTCATGTGACAGGCCTCGTCGAAGCCCGTAACCGTGCGGTTGGTGACTTCGGCAGTGCGGTCAGTCGAGGCAGAACTCGTTGCCTTCGGGGTCTTGCATAACGATGCAGACGCCATTGACGCCGTCGGCTTCAAGGCGGCGGACACGATGTGCGCCGAGAGTGAGCAGACGAGCGCACTCCGCTTCGAGGGCGTCGGCTCTGCCCTCTGGCGGTACGCCGGCGGCAGCCCGTAGGTCGAGATGCAGACGATTCTTCGCCGTCTTCGGCTCGGGCACCTTCTGAAACAACAACCGCGGACCAACGCCTTCCGGGTCGATGAGAGCGGCACGGTCGTTGCGGCGGTCCTCCGGAACGCCCCACGCATCGAGCGCAGCGGGCCAGGACTCGAAGCCAGACGGTGGCGGTTGCGAAATGTAGTGCAACGCCTCGGCCCAGAACCGTGCATGCGCACCCGGGTCCGCACTGTCGAACGTCACCTGAAAATTCGTCGCCATGCACCAAGCCTGGCGCACCACACGACCGTCCGTCTACCGCGATGCGCTCGGGCGCAGGAAATCTTTGCAGGCTTTCGCAGGTCGACCGCGTCGCACCGACGCCCCTGACGAAGGCCGGGCAACTTACCGCAGAGAGGTGGTGGTACCCCGGACTTGCAGGGACGGCCGTAGCAATGTGCGTTGGGGTGGTCGGGTCGGGTCGGCGATGCGTGCCAATAATGTCCTGGCTGCGCTCGCGCCAATGATCTCATCGCAGGCGTCGACCGAGGTGAGATCCAGATAACGGGAGCGCGCCAGAACGGAATTGTCGTATCCGACCAACGAAACGTCTCTGGGCACAGTGCGACCGCGCTCGCGGATGGCAGCCATGGCGCCGAGTGCCATGGTGTCGTTCGCTGAAAATATTGCCGTTGTTTCTGGGTGGGCCGCGAGAAGAGTCACTGCGGCGAGGTAACCGTCTTCTTCCCCCGTGCCGCCGCGTTCACCAAAGATCCAGGACGGCAATCCGGCATCAGTCATCTGCCCCAGGTAGCCCGCCCGCCGATGGTCGGCCGAACCACCGGACCCGGTGAGGTGACCGATGGCGGAATGGCCGAGCTCCAGGAGATGGGCGGTGGCCAACCGTCCACCGACCTCCTCGTCGTTGGCGACGAGATCGGCGTCGGGTGCGGTGTGGGATCGCCAGCCGACGACCACGGTAGGAGTGCCGGTGACTGTCCAGTCCCTGCGCAGCGCCTCGTCTGGTTCGGCGGCGAGTACTCGTCCGTCGACGTGCGGAGAGGTGTCCACGTTGATGCCGGGGCGGGCCGGGTGGTGCTGCGACTCGGTAACGGTGAGGCGGTAGTCCGCTTCGCTCAGGACGGACTGCATCGCGCGAACCATGCCGACGAACCACGGATTGCCATAGTCGTCGATCATCACCTCGATGTGGTGCGCACGCCCGCTGGCCAGTACAGTCGCCGCGCGACTGGGCCGGTAACCCAATTCAGTGATAGCCGTCAACACGGCAGCTCGCCGTGGCTCGCTGACCCGCGGAGAACCGCGCAGCACGAGCGATACCAGGGACTTGCTGACGCCTGCTCGGCCGGCCACGTCATAGATCGTGGGGCGTTGGCCTGGGCTCGGTGCGGTCACGTAATTGTCGCCTGCTCACTTTCAGAACTTTGACAGGACATTGTGCCTTCGCTATAGTACATGGAGCGCTCCAATGGAGCGCTCCATTCCCAGGGCCCGTAGGTCTGAGTCCTCGTGGATTTCAAAAGGAGAAGCATGGTCGACAGCCTCGGTGTGGCAGTGATCGGTGCCGGCATGGCCGGGAAAGCCCACGCGGCCGCTTACCGCACCGCGCCGTCGCTCTACAACCCGACGCTGCCGGCGATCCGGTTGGTCTCGATCGGCGACGTCAACGAGCACTTCGGCACCTTGGCCGCCACTCGGTTCGGCTACGAGCGATGGGAAGCCTCGTGGCAGGCAATCGCGGACAACAAGGACGTCGATGTCGTCAGTGTCGTGATTGCCAACAAGCTGCACCGCGAGGTGGTCGAAGGTCTACTCGCCGCCGGCAAGCATGTGCTCTGCGAGAAGCCACTGAGCGACAACCTGGAGGACGCCAAGGCGATGGCCGACGCGGCCCGGAATGCCTCGACGGTCGCCAAAGTCGGTTTCACCTTCCGCCGCACCCCTGGCATTGCCTTTATTCGCGATCTGATCCAGTCCGGCGACCTGGGCCGGGTGCTGCACTTTTCCGGTCGTTACTGGACTGACTACGGCTGTGACCCGCACGGCCCCATGAGTTGGCGCTTCAGTGGCGAGCCCGGCTCCGGCGCGCTCGCCGACGTCGGTAGCCACTTGGCCTACGTCGCCGAATTCCTCTGCGGTGATGTCACCTCGGTGAGCGGCGGGCAACTGTCGACCGTCATCACCGAGCGCCCGGTCCCGCTGGGGGCCGTGATGGGACACGACCACGCCGAGGTGTCAGATACCTTCGAGCCGGTCACCAACGACGACTACGCCGCGTTCTCAGCCTCGTTCGCCACCGGTGTCGGGGCCTTGGAGGTGTCCAGGGTCGCCGCCGGGCACGCCAACAGCCTGATCTTCGAGGTGTTCTGCGAAAACGGCGCCGCCACCTTCGATCAGCGCCGCCCAGCCGAGATTCAGTTGTTCCTTCGTGAGGGCAAGTCGGCGCAGAACGGCTATCGGCAGGTCATTCTCGGCCCGGAACACCCGTACATCTCCGGCGGTCTGGCGATGGACGCCCCTGGCGTCGGTTTCGGCCAGAACGACGCCTTCGCCTACCAGGCCCGGGCCTTCCTCGAAGAGGTCGCGGAGGTACCGGAGAGCCAAAGTCTGCCCCGCTGCGCCACATTCGACGAAGGCGTGCACAACCTGGAGCTACTGACCGCCGTCGCGCAGTCGGCCGCGAACGCAGGCGCCACCGTCACCCCCGGTCAGGATGGAGATTCAGCATGAAACTCGGTGTCTACAACGCGATCCTGCACGACCGCCCGCTTCCCGAGGCACTGAAGGTCATCGCCCGACTGGGCCTCACCGGAATCGAGATCAACTCCGGCGGGTTCCTGCCCCCGGTTCACCTTCCGACCTTTGACGACATCCTGGTCAGCGACAGCGCCCGAGACGACTACCTCGGCCTCTTCGAGGGCACCGGCGTCTCGATCGCCGGCCTGAATTGCAACGGGAACCCGTTGCACCCCAACCCCGTCATCGGTGACAAGCATGCCGATGACATCCGCCTTTCGATCAGACTGGCGCACCGGCTCGGCCAGCACCGCGTCGTCACCATGTCCGGGCTGCCCGGTGGTGAGCCCGGCGCGACCCGGGTCAACTGGATCGTCAACGCGTGGAACTCCGCCGCTCTGGAGGTCCTCGACTACCAGTGGGGCATCGCGGTTCCGTTCTGGCGGGAGATCGACGCATTGGCCGGCGACCACGACGTGAAAGTCGCCCTCGAATTGCACCCGCAGAACCTGGTGTTCAACACCGCCGACGTCTATACCCTGGTCGAACGGGCCGGCGTACAGCACGTCGGCGTCGAACTGGACGCGTCGCACCTGTTCTGGCAGCAGATGGACCCTGTCGCCGTCGTACGCAAGCTCGGCAAGCTCGTCTACCAGGCCGCAGCCAAGGACGTGCGGGTCAATCCGGACACAGCCGCCCTGAACGGAGTTCTCGACAACAGCTTCCGGCGGTTGAGCGCCGAAGAACCGCGCACCAACCTGGGCGGCGACGAGTGGGCCAACGAATGGCCAAAGCCGGCCGCCTGGGACTTCGTCGCGCTCGGCAAAGGCCACAACACCGCATTCTGGACCGAGTTTCTGCGCGCGCTGCAGGAGGTCGACCCCGACATGCTCGTCAACATAGAGCACGAGGACGTCGAACTCGGCCGCATCGAGGGCCTGGAGGTCGCCGCGAAGGTGTTGAAAGACGCCCACGCTGGGCTGGGCTTCTGACCCGACAGGACCAACGGTCTGTACAAGACCGAACGCCGACCCCGCGTCTGGATCGGGCCGGTCCGGGATCGAGGCCGTTCACCGCTTCAGGTGAGCGGGCCCTGACCGCCGAGGTACCGGCCGTCGGAGGGTTCATACATGTCCATTTCTTTGACCTTCCCGCAACGCAGACATTCTTTGTGCCGGTCCCTCTTGTTCTCGGCATTGTCACCGTTCACCGTTTCGTAGTGATGACGCCCCAGCCGACAGCCGAGGGGTTTGCTATCGGTCAGGTCAGTGGTCATGTCGCTCTCCTGGAGAACTCGGGACAGTGGGAAGGAGCCGGCCACGACGCTCGCGGCCTCGAAGACCTGTTGCCTGCCGGATAAACAGCAGACCTCCGCCCGGAATTCGTCCCGATACCGGTCGCGGTGTGCGGCCGGTAACGGTCGGACCGCCAGCCAGATCAGCGCTGCCGCAGCGGCGTTGGGCGTGCGAGTGAATCCGGGCGGGGAGGGCGTCACGTCGTCTCGCCGACGGGCCGGTACCTCGAGCTGATTCTGGAACGGTCCGCGTGCGCCTGGGCCAGGGCCGTCCTCGCTCGGGCCAGCCCTTCTGGGCTGAGACGGTAGTAGCGCCGTCGTGGTCTGCCTTCCTTTCGGACGTCGATGTTCTCCCAGAAGCTGTCGACCCAGCCCAGGCCTTCCAGTCGGGCCAGTATCGGGTGCAAGGTGCCGCTGGGCAGGCCGGTAGCGGCGGACAGTTCCAGGCCGTACCGATCTCTGGCGGGCTCGGTCGTCAGAGCCCGGAGTACCGCTTGCGTGGACAGGGTCATCCGCGGACGGCGTTCTTCCATGCGTTGTACTCTACCTACCCCCTAGGTAGAGTCAAGAGGCGCCTCGCACTCGAATGGAGAAGCGCGGTCTGCCAATACGCCTGCGCGTTCGTGGAACAGGTAGCAAACCTAGGCTGTGGTCATGTCAGAACTCGCCGCCCGCGCCTCCTCCCTGCTCGCCCTCCACACCGACCCCGAAATCCTCGTCCTGGTTAACGTGTGGGATGTCGTCTCCGCCAAGGTGGTCGCCGCCACCCCGGGGGCAAAGGCCCTCGCCACCGCGAGCCACTCGATCGCGTCGACCTTCGGGTACGAGGACGGCGAAAATATTCCGCTGGAGGTCCACATCGACATGGTCCGGCGCATCGCCGCGGCCGTCGAGCTGCCAGTCACGATGGACCTCGAGGCCGGTTACGGCGACCCGGGAGGCACCGCGAGCCGGGCCATCGAAGCCGGCGTCGTCGGCGGCAACCTCGAGGACCAGATGAAGCCACTCGACGACGCGGTCCACGCCGTCGAGGCGGTGCTGGCCGCCGGCCGCCACGCGGGCATCGACTTCGTGCTGAACGCCCGCACGGACGCCTTCGTCCGAGCTCCCGCGGGCGCCGACCGCAGCCAGTTGCTGCAAGAGGCACTTCGTCGCGGCCGGGCCTTCCTCGAAGCCGGAGCGCCCGTCGTCTTCGTGCCCGGTGTCGTCACCCGCGACGAAGTCGCCGCTCTCGCCGATGGCCTCGGTCCGCAGAAGCTCACTGTGATCAGCGTCCCCGGCGCGTCTCTGCCAGTGGTCGAGTTGCAGCAGCTGGGCGTCGCCCGGGTGTCGACCGGACCGTTCACGCAGCGGGTCGCGTTGACTGCTCTGCAGGACGCCGCCGCCGCGCTCTTCGGCGGCGGCACACTTCCGGCCGGAACCCGCGCTCTGAACTGAGCCGGCCTCGACCGAACCGCGCTCCGGTCGTGCTCGTCCTGCTGCAGGGACAAATCCCATTGCGCGATAGTGACCAGCACCCGGACAACGGCTTTCGGGGGTGCTGTGGGTGGTGCGGAATACCGTCGCCCGCACTTATATCGGTCAGCAGGAGGACAACGAGGCGGTGATGCGCTATCTGAACGGCGCCATGGATATCGAGTGGATGGTGCGCCGCGCCGCAATCGGCTCCGACGGCCATCCAAAGACATCCTGCAACGCTCCGACAAACGCATGAGCATCGCCACGTTCGTCGACTGGCGCGCTCTACAGCTACCGTCTGCTGTCCGATTCGACCGCAGTCCACACCTGCAGCCCCAGCGCTTACCAAAGCTAGAGAAGTGGACACTGCCCGCGCTGACTCGTACCGAAAGCGCGTACCAGTGCGGGTGGCGATGAATCTGCTTGGGCGTCTTCTCGTCAGTACGCCTGCCCGGGGCAGAGCAGCGTTCACGCGCGAGGCCGTGAGCCCGACGAGGGTCTGCTTGCGGAACGGTGCATCGCTACCGAACCCCAAGTGATATCGGAGATATGATATTGGAGGGGGGTCGTCGTGGAGCAGATCTTGATTCGTCACCTTCCGGCAGGAACCAAGGCCGCGCTTCGTGCGCGCGCCGAGCTGCGTCACCGGTCCGTGGAGGCCGAAGCACGCGACCTACTCACCAGAGCCCTCGAGGGTGAGCCAGTGACGATTGTCGACCTGTTGAGTGCGGACGAGGGTGCCGACATCGAGTTCGAGCCTGAGCGCTTGGGACTGACGGCTCGCTCCGCTGAGCTGTGAAGTACGTCTTGGACACCAAGGTGGTGTCCGCGTTGCGAGTCCGGGGCCGCAACGTACCGGTCGAGGTTTGGGCGGGCTCTGTCCCCGTTGGGGACCAGTTCGTCACGGCTACGACCGTCGCGGAGATCGAGCGAGGAGTCGTCGGCAAGGAGCGATCCGATGCTCGGCAAGGAATGATCTTGCGTCGGTGGTTCGACGACCAGGTCCTACCGACGTTCGCCGATCGGGTTTTGCCATTTGACCTAGCGGCTGCGCGGATCCTCTCGGCTTACCGAGTTCCCGAGCACGCGCCGTTCGACGACGCACTTATCGCAGCCATCGCTCAGTCCGCAGAGATGACTGTCGCTACGCGGAACACGAAGCACTTCGAACCACTGGGCGTGCCATGCCTCAACCCGTGGGACGCCACCGATGCAGCGAGTCGGACAGTCCCTCGCAGGAGAAGTCCAGGCGGCGGCGGCCTGCACTGATGTTGGCGGTGAAATGCTGCGCGGCGCCGGGGGACCAGACCAGTCCGGCCGCGGTAACCGGCCGGCCGGAGTGTCCGGGGGAGCCCAGTCGGCCTGGGTCGGCCGTTGCGTGAGGAGGAGATCACGGTTCTCGAGGGCTGGGCCGGCGACCATTACGGCAT
>CAXUHA010000040.1:0-32974 GCA_964250735.1 uncultured Nakamurella sp.
AAGTAGTCGAGGATCACCTGGACCGAGGGGCTGGGCCTGCGCTGCTCGTTCTCTGTGACGGTCATGGGTTCTCCTTGATGGGCTGCCCGCACGGCACCGGGTCACGATCGCATTTCATCGTAGTGCCGCGTGCCGGCACGGTGCAGCAGGTCCGCGACCGTCTGTTCACATGGCCGGCCGAGTCAGCGAATCTGCGATGGCGCGGGCGGTGGAAACGACCCGTGCTGCGGTCTGGGCCTCGTCGAGCGCACTGAACGCAATGACCCCGACCGAAGCCACCGCATGTTCTCTGCCGTTGGGAATGGGTGCGGCCAGACCCCATGCCCCGCTTTGGATCTCGCCGTGGGTCGCGACATAACCGAGTCGGCGACCGGTCGCGAGTTCCGGCCGCTCCCCCGCCGTCGGTGCTCCCCCGGCCAGGATGGCCAATCCGGCGGCGCCCACCGTGGCGGGATACCGCCGACCGATTCGGTAGGCGACGTGCAGGTCGCTGTCGGGCGGTTCCACGATGGCGATTCCGACTGCGTCAGCACCGTCCAGGACGGTCAGGTGAACCGTGACTCCGATGTCCGCGGCCAGCTTGCGCAGCTGCGGTTGCGCCGCCGACTGCAGATCGGAACGCAGGTTCGACGAAAGCTCGAGCACTCCCAGGCCCAGTCGGAACCGGGCGTCCCTGCCCTGGGTGACCAGGAGATGCGAACTCAGTGTCGACAGCAGCCGGTAGGCGACGGTTCGGTGGATTCCGGCGGCCCGGGCGACTTCCGTCATCGTCAGCCCATCCGGGTGAGCGGCGACGATCTTGAGCACCCTGATCCCGTTGTCCAACGTCTTTGAGCCCTCGACTGCCCGCTGCACCTCCCGAGGTGGTTCGTCCGCCATGAAACCTCTCCCCTCGACACCAGCAACTTCGGTGAACCTGGCGCTTCCATCCTTGACGGCGGCAGCGGAGGCCCGTTATCATTGTTCGATAGTAGCACTTATGGAGCGATTATCGCTCCTCATCGAGCGGAGGAGTGGATCGTGGCGCCTCGACCTGCGGACGTGAGTGCGAAGTCAGTCCGAACCACCGGGGATCTCTTCGTGGGTCTAGTCGACGACGCAGGTCTGTTCCCGCCGGAAGAGCTCGGCATGAACGCGGCGATAGCCCGGCACCGACAGGATTCGGCCCGGAAGGAAACGGTGCTGACCCACCGTTTCGTCTGTCCGGCACATCGGCTGGGGGAACTGCGGTCGGCCCTGCGCCCGGACGATCACCTTCGGCTGTCAGTGATTTCGCAGTTCGAACCGGCCGCGGTGGAGAGCGTCGTGGCCGAGGTCGCCGCCGACCGTCGGCTTTCGCTGGCCGCCATCGAAGGCGTGGTGCCGACCGACCGGTGGGCGTCCGCCGGTCAGATCCGGGAGGCCCGGAAAGCGGTTCCGGCGGCGGTCCCGGTGTTCCTCGAGGTGCCCGTGTTGGCCGACCCCGTACCTGCGCTGGAAGTCCTTGCTGCCAACGGATTGGGCGCCAAGGTGCGGTGTGGCGGCGTCCGGGGCGACTTGTTCCCCAGTGTCGAGCAACTCGCCGCAGTCATTTCCGGATGTGTGCGGTTGGGTGTGCCGTTCAAGGCGACCGCCGGCCTGCATCGTGCGATCCGCAGCCGTGACCGGGCCACCGGATGGATGCACCACGGATTCCTGAACCTGGTGCTGGCGGTGGCCAGGGCCGGCTCGGGACGCAGCGATATCACCCAGGTCCTGGGTTCGGTCGATGCCACAGCACTGCAGGAGGAGGCCCGGAACCTGGACGCAGCGGCGGCCCGCCTGGCCCGCTCGATCTTCGTTTCCTACGGCAGTTGCAGCACCGCCGACCCGGTCGACGACCTGGTCGCTTTGGGGTTGATCCCGGACAATGCCCATGGTCGCCCCGAAGGGGCGCAATCCGTCAGCAGCACCTGATGATCGGAGTGAACTGACGTGACACGCACCGAGACGACACGCACTGGGACGCAATACCAATCGGGTTTCGGGAATGGCTTCGAGACCGAAGCGCTGCCCGGTGCGCTGCCCGTGGGGCGGAACTCGCCCCAGAAGGTGGCCTACGGGTTGTACGCCGAGCAGCTCAGCGGGTCACCCTTCACCGCCCCCCGGACCAGCAACGAACGGTCCTGGCTGTACCGGATCCGCCCCACCGTCGCGCACTGGGGGCGATTTCGCAAGGTCGATTCCGGACTGTGGCGAAGCGCCCCGGACAAGGAGGTCGAGGTCCCGATCGGACCCATGCGCTGGAGCCCGGTGCCCATCCCGGAGGTCTCGCAGTCGCTGATCGACGGCGGCGTGCGCACCGTGACCTCCGCCGGGGATGTCGAGACCCAAGCCGGCATGGCCACTCACCTCTACCTGGTGACCCGGTCCATGCGCGACGAATACTTCTACAACGGTGACGGGGAGATGCTGTTCGTCCCCGAGCACGGTGATCTACGGTTCTGGACAGAGTTCGGCATCATCGATGTGGAGCCGGGCGAGATCGCCGTCATACCCAGAGGTGTCAAATTCCGGTTGGAACTCGTCGACGGTCCGGCCCGTGGCTACATCTGCGAGAACTACGGCGGCACCTTCACTCTGCCGGAGCGCGGCCCGATCGGGGCCAACTGCCTCGCCAACCCCCGTGACTTCCTGACCCCCGTGGCCGCCTACGAGGAACGCGACGCCCCCTCTGCGCTGTACGTCAAATGGGGCGGCGCTCTCTGGCGCACCGACCTGGACCACTCACCGTTGGATGTGGTGGCCTGGCACGGAAACTACGCTCCGTACAAGTACGATCTGCGGCGATTCTCGCCGGTCGGGCCCTTGTTGTTCGATCACGCCGACCCGTCGATCTTCACCGTGCTCACCTCGCCGTCGGAGACACCCGGCACCGCGAACGTCGACTTCGTCATCTTCCCCGACCGATGGGCGGTGGCGGAGAACACCTTCCGGCCGCCGTGGTACCACATGAACATCATGAGCGAGTTCATGGGCCTGATCTACGGGGTGTATGACGCAAAACCGCAGGGCTTCACTCCCGGCGGGTTCAGCCTGCACAATTGCATGCTGCCCCACGGACCGGACACCGAGGCCTACCAGCACGCCAGCACGGTCGACCTCCAGCCGAGAAGGCTGACCGGAACCATGGCGTTCATGTTCGAAACTCGTTACCCGCAAAGGGTTTCCCAGTACGCGGCGGAACTTCCGGAGTTGCAGGACGACTACGTCGACTGCTGGCTGGGTCTGGATTCACATTTCACCGGCGCCAAGAATCAACCGCTGCTGCTGCCCGAATCCTCGCCGACCGCGGTACCGGCGTGATCGACGCGGCCGCTCCGGAGCTGGACGTCACCCACGACCGGCAGGTGAGCAGTTGGGTGGAATCTGCGAACGGCCATACCGACTTCGGAATCCAGAACCTGCCCCTGGGCATCTTCAGCTCCGGGTCCGATCCGCAGAGTTCCGGTCCGCGAGGCGGAATCCGGATCGGGGACATGATCGTGGATCTTTCCTCGCTCGCCGGGAGCGGTCTGCTCAGCGGCCCGGCGTGGGCCGGCGCGCACGCTGCCGCCGGTCCGACGCTCAATGCGTTCTTCGCCGCCGGCTCCGGACCGCGCCGTGCGCTGCGAGCCCGAGTGCACGAGTTACTGACCGCCGGAGCGGCTGAAACGGCTTCTATGGAAGCACATCTCGTCCCGGCGGACGAGGTGACGATGCATCTGCCCGCGACCATCGGTGACTATACGGACTTCTACGTCGGCATCCACCATGCCATGACCGTGGGTAGCCTTTTCCGACCGGACCAGCCACTGATGCCCAACTACAAGTGGGTGCCGATCGGCTACCACGGGCGGGCATCCTCGATCCGGATCAGCGGGCAGCCGTTCCGGCGTCCCCGCGGTCAGCGCAAGAACCCGTCCGAGCCCGCTCCCAGCTACGAACCAGCGCGCAACCTCGACTTCGAGTTGGAGCTCGGTGTCTGGGTCGGCGAAGGCAACGCAGCCGGCGAACCGATCCGGATCGATCGGGCTGCGGATCAGGTGGCGGGCTACTGCCTGCTCAACGACTGGTCGGCCCGGGACGTCCAATCCTTCGAGTACCAGCCGCTCGGTCCGTTCCTGTCGAAGAATTTCGCGACCACGGTTTCCGCCTGGGTCGTCACCCCGGAGGCGCTCCTCCCCTTCCGAGCGCCCGCTTTCGCCCGGCCGCCCGGTGACCCCGCGCCGCTGCCGCATCTGTCCCACCGGCGCGACCAGGACACCGGGGGCCTGGACGTGGAGCTGGAGGTTCTCCTGTCGAGCGAAGAGATGCGCCGCCGGGCTCTTCCGGCGCTGCAGTTGGCCCGGAGCTCGACCCGCCACATGTACTGGACGGTGGCCCAGATGATCACCCATCACACCAGCGGCGGGTGTGATCTGCGGGCGGGCGACCTACTCGGCACCGGAACGATCTCCGGGCCCGACATCGACAGCTGTGGCAGCCTTCTGGAGTTGACCGCCAACGGCCGTCAGGCCATTTCGCTGCCCTCCGGCGAGACCCGCACTTTCCTGCAGGACGGCGACGAAGTCATCCTCCGAGCACGCGCCCACCGGCCGGATGCCGCGCCTGTCGGCTTCGGCGAATGCCGCGCCATCGTGCTCCCGGCGTTGGGCGCGCAGGGCTGAGCCCGCGGGCCGACGTCTCAGCCGGGACGGCGGTCCTGGAACGAAGGAACCCGACTGGGCGCGGACCGTTGCGCCTGCAGCAGCAGCGGCAGCGTGCGGGGAGGAACCACGATCGACAGGATCACCACACTGGTCGAACGGCGGACCGCGTCGGACTTGCTCAGCTCCAGCAGCAGAGCCTGGAGCTGTTCGTTGGACTGAGCAGCCAGCCGGCAGATGACGTCGCCGGGGCCGGTGGTGGCATATGCCTCGAGGACTCCCGGCAGAGCGGTCAGCAGCGCCGCGACGTCGTCCAGTCGTCCCTGCGCGATCTCCAGTGTGGCCAAGGCCTGAACCGGGTAACCGGCTGCGACCACATCGATGTCGGGGCCGTAGCCGGTCACGACCCCGGCCGCCTCCAGACGGTCCAGGCGTGCTGTCACCGTTCCTCGGGCGACACCGGACAGTCGGGACAATTCGAGCACACCGATCCGGGGGTTCGACGACATCAGCTCAAGCAACCAGACATCGAGCGCGTCCAGTCCGGCCGCCACCTTTTCCTCCTCGAGCCACCCAGCCAATGGAGCTTCAGCTTAGCAATCTGCGTAGCTCCAGCCGCCGATACGTGCCCACAGTGGGCAAGTTGCGCACCGCATAATGTGCCGTTTGTGCAGCTGCAGGCTTTGCGGGTTGACTCTGCTCATCAGCCGCATCGTGGATCAGCTGGAGGAATGATGACACTCGAACAGACCCTGACCGATCAAGAGCGTCTCGCCGATCTGAGCTTGCAGCAACTGAAGGAACTCGTCGGCCTGGTGGACTACGATTCCACCGCGGATCCCTTCCCGATCATCGGCTGGGATTGGTTGGGCTGGGTGGTGGGCAACGCCACCCAGGCCGCCTCGCATTTCCAGATCGTCTACGGCATGGAGCTTGTCGCCTATGCCGGGCCGGAGACAGGCGTCCGCGATCATCAATCGTTCGTGCTGAGAAGTGGCGCGGCTCGATTCGTGTTGTCCGGCGCCGTGGACCCGGCGAGCCCGCTGATCGGCGTGCACGCCACACATGGCGACGGGGTGAGTGACATTGCCCTGGCGGTGACTGATGTCGACCGCTGCATCGAGCAGGCCCGCCGCCAGGGTGCGGTCATTCTCACCGAGCCGTACGACCTCACCGACGAGGACGGAACCGTCCGGCTCGCGGCCATCGGCGCGTATGGCGACACGCGGCACACGTTGGTGGACCGGTCCCGCTACCACGGCGTGCACCTGCCGGGATTCGTCGCGCGGTCCTCCGGTCACACCACGCCGGCGAACGCCCCGAAGCGGCTTTTCCAGGCCATCGACCATGTGGTCGGCAACGTCGAGCTCGGCGCCATGGACACCTGGGTCGACTTCTACAACCGGGTCATGGGCTTCACCAACATGGCCGAATTCATCGGCGACGACATCGCCACCGACTACTCGGCGTTGATGAGCAAGGTGGTCGCCAGTGGCAACCACCGGGTCAAGTTCCCCCTCAACGAGCCGGCCGCGGGCAAGAAGAAGAGCCAGATCGATGAGTTCCTGGAGTTCTACAACGGGCCCGGACCACAGCACATCGCCCTGGCCACGGGCGACATCCTGCGCACCGTCGACGAACTGCTGGCCCGCGGCGTGGAGTTCCTGCCCACCCCGGACACGTACTATTCCGACCCCGATCTACGGGCCCGCATCGGAAACGTCAGAGCACCCATCGAAGAACTGCAAAAGCGCAACATTCTGGTGGATCGCGACGAAGACGGATACCTGTTGCAGATCTTCACGAAGCCGATCGGGGATCGGCCGACCATCTTCTTCGAATTCATCGAACGCCACGGTTCGCTCGGCTTCGGCAAAGGCAACTTCAAAGCGCTGTTCGAAGCGATCGAACGGCAACAAGCACTCCGCGGAAACTCCTGACCAGAGTCGCCAACCGCTACCCGATACCCGCTACCCGAACAAGGGGGCCAAATATTCGTTGAGGAAGACGCCGTCCGGGTCGAACTGGCGGCGGATCTCCCGGAATCGGTCGTATTGGGGGAACTGCGCGCGGAGGTGCTCGGCCGACGTCTGGTGCATTTTGCCCCAGTGTGGACGGCCGCCGTGTTCGGTGAACAGGGCGTGACAGCGGTCGAAGAAATCGCGGAGCGGTTTGCCCGGCTCGGTCGTCACCGACAGGACAGCGCTGTCGCGACCGTAGTTCTGGGACAGGAAAGCAGTGTCGGCTGCGGTGAAACGCAATTCGACCGGCATCTCGGAATCCGGGAAATCTTCCTGGATCATCCGGCGAAGCTTCGGCAGGCACTCCAGACCGGCGTCCACGGGCAGCATGTATTCCATCTCGTAGAACAGCGGCTCCCAGGCGTCGGGGTAGATCTGGTAGCTCCGGCCGATCCGTCGGACCTCACCGTACGGTGCGATCGGCCCGGCATCGACGTCTTCGGTGTCATAAATCTTCACGAAGCAGTGGTCGGCGGCATCGGCGCCGCCAGGCGGTGCGATATCGAAGTTCACCGCCGTCTGGTGGTTGGGCAGCCACAGGAACGAGAAATTGCGGTGATCGTTGGCCAGTTCCATGCAGTGCGGGAAGATCACGTCGAAAGGAACGTAGCCGATCCATTCGTGGATCTCGTAGGCGCGGGACACGGCCAGTTCGATCTCGGTCATCACCCCGAGCATCCCGATCGACACCTGAGCGGCTGCCAATTCGTCGGGGGTGGATTCGTCGACCACCACGACGTCGCCGGTGCCGGTGACGATGCGGGCCCGACGCAACCTCGAAGAGATGCTCGGCAGCAGCAATCCCGTGCCGTGGGTTCCGGTGGCAATGGCGCCGGCGATGGCCTGCCGGTCGATCTCACCCTGATTGGTCAACGCCAGACCCAGGTCCCACAGCGGAGCGCCCAGTTCGCTGATCTTGGTACCGGCGTGCACCACGGCGCGCTGCCGGTCCAGGTCACCGGAGATGACGCCCCGCATGTTGTCGAGCGAGATCAGCGTTCCGTTGGTGCGGTGCAACGGGCTGGTGGAATGCCCGGTCCCCACGACCCTGACCTGCTCGGACTGCGCCCTGGCCGAGGTGACGATGTCGACGATCTCGGCCTCGCTCGACGGCTTGGCCAGCTTCGTCGGAAACGACTCGTTGCCGAGCCAATTGCTCCAGATCGTCTGCTCGGTCGACTGCGATGTGGTCACGGCACTTGTCCTTGCTCGTCAGTATTCGATGGGCGTGTCGGAGATCAGCACGGTGACGTCGTGGAAATCGTCGGAGTAGTCGAAGTTCACCGTGCTGCCCTGGAACAGATAGACGCAGTCGCCCACCCCTAGCTCGACGGTTTCCTTGTCATCGACGGTGATCTTGGCCGTCCCGGCCACGATGTACAGGAATTCGTCGAACGGCATGGTCAGGGTGTGCGTGCCGGACTCCCGGAAACTGCCCGCCAGTCGGGTGCCGTCCGCCGACTTGTGCAGAATCGCCTCGAACCCACCCATCGCCGGCAGCGGCACCCAGTCGGCGGTGTGGACGTTGAAGTGCGGGATGCCACTCATAGAAAGCTCCTTGGCGCGTCGGTCGTCCTTCGATGGATACAGCGGCGAAAAGCGCGGCCTCGCATGGCGTACGACCGCGCATCTCGGATCTTTAAATTACTCTTCGGTTACGAAGGTTTGCAAGGACACGTTCACCGTGATCGCGGCGCCCGGGTCCGGCCGGCGCCGACTCACTGGTCGGCGATGGCGATCATGACGTGCTTGGTCCGGGAGAAATCATCCAGGCCCAGGGTGGACATCTCGCGTCCGTGTCCGGACGCACCGTAGCCGCCCCAGGGCATCTCGGCCGGCAGCATCAGGTGGGTGTTGACCCACACCGTGCCGGAATTCAGGGCGCTCGACACGCGCATGGCCCGCCCGACGCTCTCGGTCCACACCGATGCCGCCAGGCCGTAGGGCACCCCGTTGGCCTGCTCGATCGCATCCGCTTCGTCGGTGAAACTCTCGATGGTCACCACCGGCCCGAAAATCTCCTGGCCACTGATCTCGCTGCCGCGCTGCACATCCGCGATGATCGTCGGCGCGAAGAAGAACCCGTCCCCGGCCAGACGGCTGCCGCCGATGGCCAGCCGAGCGCCGTCGCGCTGGGCCTTGGCGACCAGGCCGGAGACGTTCTCCAGATGGGCTTTGCTGATCACCGGCCCCATCTCGATGTCGTCGCCGTCCGCGGGATCTCCGACCTTGAGCGTCCCCACCCCGGCGACCAGCCGCTCGGTCAACTCCGCACGCACCGACTCGGCGGCCAGGATTCGGGTCGCCGCGCCGCACTCCTGGCCCGAATTCCAGAAACCGGCGAACCTGATACCCGCCACGACCTTGTCCAGGTCGGCATCCGCGAACACCACCACCGGGGCCTTGCCCCCGAGTTCCAGATGGGTGGGCTTCAAGGTCTTGGCCGAGTCCCTGACCACCTGCTGCCCACTCGCGACGCTGCCGGTCAGCGAGATCAGATCGATCCCCGGATGCTGGGTCATGGCGGCCCCGACCTCCGCGCCCGTCCCCAGCACCACGTTCAACACCCCCGGCGGCAGGATGTCGGCGACCAGTTCCATGAACATCAAGGTGGTCAGCGGGGTCAACTCCGACGGCTTGAGCACCATGGTGTTACCCACCGAGAGTGCCCCGGCGATCTTCCACGACGCCGTCATCAGCGGGTAGTTCCACGGCGTGATCGCACCGACCACCCCGACCGGCTCGCGGCGGATCATCGACACGTACCCGGTGACGTACTCATCGGTCGCCGGAGACTGCAGGGCGCGAGCGGCCCCGGCCATGAAACGCAGGGACTCCGCCACCACCGGCATCTCGTCGCGGGCCATGCCCAGCGGCTTGCCGGTGTTGAGCGATTCCAACAGGCCCAGCTGTTCCGCGTGCGCATCGACGGCGTCCGCGACGGCCAACATCACGCCCGCCCGGTACCCCGGGGTGGCGGCGCGCCACCCGGCGAACGCGGCCCGCGCCGCCCGCACCGCCCGGTCGACGTCATCGGCAGATCCGCGCGGAAGCCGGCTGATCACCGCCCCGGTCGCCGGGTTGACCACCTCGATGCCACCGGCGGCTCCCCCGGTGTCCACCTGCCCGGCGATCACGTGGCCCAGAGCGGCACCGGCCAACCAGTCGCGGGCCCCGGCCAGGGCCGTCGAACGAGGGTCGGTCCCGGTACTGGTCATGTCCAACTCCTGTGGGTCAAGGTGGAGGCGCGAACGAGGTTCGACGGAGCAGTCCTGCGGTCCCGAAAGAATGACGATAGGTGGAACTGAAATCTACGTCTTCAAAGATTAAGACGCAAGGGTTAGGGTGGGGGACCGTGCACCGCACAGCGCCGGTCGAGCACGATGCCCGGCGCAGCCATGGTGTCCGGTGCCGTCGGCGAGCGGGAGGGCTGGATTCGTGAAGTCGGCCAAGATGTTGAGCGTGATCGACGTGCATACCGCCGGGTCGCCCGTGCGGGTGGTCATCGGCGGTGTCGGACCGGTTCCCGGCACCAGTATCGCTGCGAAGCGGGACCACCTGCGGCGTCATCGCGACGACATCCGGACCCTGCTGATGTACGAACCGCGGGGCCACTCGGGCATGTCCGGCAGCATCGTGTTGGACCCCTGCGACCCGCGGGCCGACATCGGCATCGTGTTCATCGAGGTGACCGGCTGGCTGCCCATGTGCGGCCACGGCACCATCGGCACGGTCACCGCCCTGATCGAAAGCGGAATCCTGCCCAGTACGGAGCCGGTGACCGAACTGGTCCTGGAGGTGCCGGCCGGCCTGGTGCGGGTGCGGGCCGAGGTCAGTCAAGGCGCCGTGACGTCGGTGACGATCGCCAACGTCGCCTCCTACCTGGCCTTTCCCGACGTGGACGTGCACGTACCCGGCTGGGGCCCGTTGACCCTGGACGTCGCTTACGGCGGCAACTTCTACCCGATCGTCAATGCCGGTGATCTGGACATCAGTCTGATCCCGGCGCAGGCCGACCGGATCCTGACCGCCACCAGGGCGATCCGTTCCGCGCTCGCCGACGTGGTCGATCCGATACACCCGGAATCCCCGTGGATCCGCGGTATCGAGCACGTGATGCTCGTCGAGCCCGTCACCGGGGAACCGAAAACCGGGCGTAACACGGTGCTCTACGGTGAAAATGGAATCGCCCGGGACCCTTGCGGTACCGGTACCTGCGCGCGGATGGCACAGCTGTTCGCGCGTGGACAGCTCGACCTGGGCGAAACCTTCGTCCATCAGGGCCTGGTCGGAACCGCCTACCGCGGGCAGCTGCAATCAACGACCCGGGTCGGCGACTTCGACGCCGTGCTGCCCAGGGTGGCCGGCAGCGCCTACCTCACCGGAACCGCGACCTACCTGCTCGATCCGGCGGATCCGTTTCCCCGCGGATTCGGCGTCGGCTACGGCGCCGACCTCGCCTGAACCGGCGCTCGTTCCCCGATAGCGGTGGGTCAGGCCGGCGAACCGCGCCAGGAGAGCAGATCCGGCGCCTTGGGGTGCCAGCCCAGGTCCTGACCGGCCAGGGTCCCGCTGAACGCCGCGGGTGAGGCGAGGAGGTCGGCCATCGGGCCGATGCGGGCGCGCAGTTCGTCCAGGGTGAGCGACTCCGTCCGCCCATCGAGGCCGAGCCGCCGGCTCGCGTATTCGGCCAGCTCCCGAATCAGGACATAGTGTTCGGACGCGGCGATGTAGACCGTTCCCGGCCGGGCGGACGTCAGGGCCCGGACATAGAGGTCGGCCAGATCATCGGCCTGGACGGTCGACCACCGAGCATCGCCCGCGCCCGGAAACGGAACGGCATCGGCGCCCTGGACCGCTGCGGCCAACAGCCCGAGAACCGCGGCGTCCCCCTCCGCGTGGACGATCGGGGGCCGGATGACCACGCTGCGCAGCCGGTCGGCGGCGGCCAGCACCAGCGCCTCCCCGTGGGCTCGCCAACCGAAGGGGCCGTCCAGCAGCAGCGGCGCCCTCTCGTCGAACACCTCCGGGCCGCTCGGGCCGACCACACCCACCCCCGACGTCCAGACCAGCGCCTTCCCCGTGCCGGCCAGCGCCGAGACAAGCGCCTGCGCCAGCGCCACCTCGACGGCGGCCGAGTCGTCCGCCGCGAAGGCCAGGTTGATGACCGCATCGACGTCGCGGACCCAGTCGGACGCTCCGGCCGGGACTCGGATGTCCGCCCGGAGCACCGCGCGGCCCTGCGCGGCGAGTCGGTCGGCGCCGGCGTCGGTCCAGGCGCCGCACACGACGTCGATGCCGGCCTCGTCCAGCTTGCGGCAGACGTGGCGGCCGATGAATCCGGTGGAACCGAGCAGCAGAACCCTCATCTGCACAACCTTCCGGTAGCGGTGACCGGGGCTCCGACCGACATCGGGGAAGTCCAGGCGCGGCCACCAGTGTCAGGTCGGCCGGCGGGTCCGTCGTCACCTGCGCGGGTGGTTTCTCCGTCACCGGAGCAGTCCGAGCCGGCGGCCCCGTTCGGCGGCGCCGGCCCGGGTGGTGACGCCGAGCTTTCGGTAGAGGCTTTTCAGCTGCGATTTCACCGTGTTGACCGAGACGTAACGGCGGGATGCGATTTCGGCATAGGTCAGATCACTGGGCAGGAACTCCAGAACGGCCAGTTCGCCGGCCGAGAACGATTCACCGGTGCCTTCCCGTCCGCGTGGCGTGGGCACGTCGTCGGTCTTGCCCAGTTCACGACGGGCGGCGGCGTCGATGAGCCGGATGTATTCGGGGGCCAGCGGCCCGCGGTCGGCGCTGCGCAGTGCCCGCAGGCAGGTGCTGACCAGGGCGGCGTCCGGTCCGATCACCGTGCGAACGAACCCGCCGGACTGTCCGAGCCGCAGTGCGCGCAGAAACGCCGGCAGGACGTCTGCCTCGCCGAGCGCGCTCGCGATGCGCAGGTCGAGCACCGCCCATTCCAGCGCCCACCGGGGGTGGTGGTCGACGGCTCCGGGTGGGGCGACCCGGTCCAGATGCGCAAGCGCGTCCAGTCGTCCCTCGGCCAGCGTGACCACGATGTCGAGGTAGCCCAGGCGGTGAGCCGCGATCGGCAGCACCGCCAACTCGGTGAATCGTCGCCGCGCTTCGACCGGGTCGCCCCGCCGCACGGCAGTCAACAGTCGACACTCGGTCAGCTGGGCCCGGAAGAAATCTGGCGGCGGGCCCCACGGGTATATCCGCCCGGCGGTCTGAAGGACGGCGGTGGCCTCACCGAATTGACGCTGCGCCGACCGGCATTTGGCCAGTCCGAGCAGGGCGCGCGCGTGGATCCAGATCCGACCGGTGGTGGTCGCGGTGTCGATGGCCGCGGAGAACGCGGCCGCGCTCGGCTCGAGGTCGTCGCGCTCCCACCTCAGTTCCCCGATGGCGACGTGGGCGTCCGCGGCCGGCGACGATGTGGTCAATCCGAATCTTTCGGCCTCCGCCATGGCCCGGTCGACGTTCTTGGTGACCTCGTCCAGGCGTCCGACCATGCTGGCCAGGGCAGCCAATTTTCCGGGCAGGGACACCGCAGCGAAGACGTTCGCTCCGTCGCGGGTGCGGTCCAGGTTCTGCTGCAACAGCGCGATGCCCAGTTCCGGCGCTCCGCTCAGGGCGTGGGCCTCGGCCATCGCGTCGGTCATTTCCAGACGTGCGTAGCTGTCGTGGTACCGGTGGGTTCGCTCGCGTTCGTCGAGCTGAAGGACGGCGGCGCCACCCCAGGAGAGCGCGGCGGACAGATCACCCAGGGTGCGGTAGGCGACGGCCCGCACACACGCGCTCTCCACCGTGACGTCGGGGTCGACGAAGCCGGGCGGTCCGACATCGGCGGTATTGGCGGCGTCGGCGCGTTGCGACCAGGTGATGGCCGACGCCGGATCGCCCGCGTACACGCTGATCCAGGCCTGCTTCAGGGCCAGCTGCGGCACCGCGGTCAGCACGGTGTCGGGTATCGACCGGAACCAGCGTTCCAGGGTGCTGTCCAGTCCTCGCCGATGCAGGTCCGCCACGAGTGGGGCGATCAGTCGCGCGGCCCGGTCGTGGTCACCGGCCAGCAGGGCGTGTTCGATCGCGGGCGATGCCTGCCCGGACGCTTCGTACCACTGGGCGGCCAGGGCGTGCAACCCGTGCAGCCGGTCGGGTGCGCGGGAGCGCAGCTGGTTCTGCAGGAACTCGCGGAACAACGGCTGAAACCGGAACCGATCCCGGGCTTCGTCCAGGGCGGTGACGAACTGCCCCGCCTCCTCGAGTTCGGCCAATACCGCCGTGGCGTCGGTCCGACCGGTCACCGCATCGCACGCCGGGCCGGTCAGCTCGTCGAGAATGGAGACCGCCATCAGGAACTGCTGCCGGTCGGGCGATTGCCGGTCCAACACCTCACCCACCAGGAACGCGGTGACGTCGCGGCTGGAGCCGGTGAACGTACGCACCAGGACGGCCGGTTCGGCCGACTCGCGCAGAGCGGCGGCCGCATAGCGCAGGCCGGTCATCCAGCCTTCCGTGCGGTTGACCAACTCGTCCAGCTCAGCCGGCGGCGGAACAGTCCCGCCCAGGCGGTCGATCAGCTCCGCGGCTTCGTCGCGGGTGCAGGCCAGTTCGCGAGCGGTGATGTCGTCGAGCCGTCCTCGCGCCCGCAGTCGATGCAGTCCGAGTCCGATGATCGTCGACCGACTGAGCAGCACCACGTGCACGGTGGCGGGCAGCACCGCGAGCAGGGCACCCAGGCCGTCCCGGTTCCCCGGATGCGTGAGAAGGTGGACGTCGTCCAACACCAGGATTCCGCGCTGCGGCGCCGCCTCGAGTGCCTCGACCACGGCGGCCAGCGACGCCTCAGGGACAGCGTTCGGCGACGTTCGGATCTCGTCCCGCAACAGACTTCCGGTGGCCTGGGCCAGGTCGGCGCCCAGCGCCCGGGACGCCGCCACGAGGTGATTCCAGAACCGAACCGGATCGTTGTCGCGGACGTCGAAGCGCAGTGCGGCGAACCGCCGGCCCCGCGCGTGCGGCGTCAACTCCCACTCGCTGATCAGCGTCGACTTGCCGTACCCGGCCGGCCCGACCACGGTCGTCACCGTGACACCGGTGCGACTGAGCCTGGCGGTCAACCTGTTCCGGGCCACCAGCACCGCGGGAATTGGCTCCAGGCGGAACTTGGTCCGGATGATTGCCGTGGCGGTGGACATCGTTCGTCCAACCTACCCGGCGGGACCGGTCCGCGGGACCTTTCGCCGCTCCACCCGGGCCCGGTGCGATCAGTCGGGCAGCCCCAGCAACTTGCGACCGAGCCCTTCGTAGACCTGCTCGCTGGCCTGGATGTGTTGGGCCGCAACGGCCATGTCGCGGGCGTTGCGCTGGAGAACGTTGTCGAGCCGGGCCGCACCGGACCCGGCGAACCGGAAGGCGGTCGAGGTGATGTCCAGTGCCACCGAGTGCGCGTAGGCGGGCATGGCGGCCAGCCGCAGGTCCAACTCGGGGGCGATCCGGTCACCGTTTCGGGCGAGCTGCCACATCTGCTCGACCAGTTGGAAAAGACCGGCGCGGGCCGCGTTGAGCCGGATGTCCATTTCGCCGAGGGTGTGGTGGAAGTACGGCCGGGCGGCGACCGCAGTCGAATTCCCGGGGCGCATCTTGGCCAACGATTGGGCGGCGATCTCGTCCAGTGAGCGGCGGGCCGCCCCGAGGGCAAAAGCCGCGAGGGTCGCCTGCGGCATCTTCAACCGGAACCGCGGTCCGCCGCGGCGCAGCTGTGGCGGCATCGGCCACGTCATGTCATCCGGAATGAACGCGTCCTTCAGTGAGAAGTCGCCGCTCCCGGTGCCCTTCAGGCCTGAGACGAACCAGGTGTCGTGGACGGTCACCTCCGCGGTCGGGAGCACCGCCGCGATGGGTGTCGGCGGAGTCCCGTCCGGCTCGGTGGACATGGCCGTGACCATCGAGTAGTCGGCATGGCGGATCCCGGAGGCGAACGACCAGCGCCCGCTGACCAGGATCCCGCCGTCCACCCGGCGGAACGAGCCCGCCCACGGGGCCATCTGCGCACCCGCGATCGGCCATCGCGGCCCGCCGAAGATGGCCGTACACGCCGAGTCCGAGGCCTGCGCACCTATGGTGCCCGTACCGAAGGCGCCGATCATCAGCGTCCAGCCGGCCGAGGTGTCGATGCGGGTGACCTCCTCGATGATCTCCAGGTGGGTGATCGGATCGACTTCCAGACCTCCCACCTCGGTGGGCGCGGCGATGGCGAACAGACGAGCGTCGCGCATGCCCTCGACGCAGCGCAGCGGTAGTGTCCGGTCCTGCTCGGCCGCCAGCGCGCAGTCCCGCAGCAGCGGTTCGAGTCCCCTGATGTCGGCGAGCAATTCGTCGCGTTCCGGGGAGCGGGTCGGGACGGTCATCGCGAAGGTGGTCATCGGTCGGTCGCGGACGGTCCGGTGGTGACCGGAATCCGGGTGGCTCGCGCCGCCGACCAGCGCTCCACCGGACCCCGGCCGCCGTTTCGCACCAGCACTGCGGCGGAGGGCACGAATTCCACGAAACGCAGGGCCGGGTCGCCCGGGCCGGAATACATCATCGGCAGATAGGGAAAGCTGCCGCACGCCCAGTACGTGGCCCGTTCCGCATCGTCGTCGACCACCCGGCCGAACCCCTTGAGCAGCAGGGCGTCCGGGAACGCCGCCCCGGGCGTCGCGAAGTGGGCGCTGGCCAACGGTCGGTCGCGCAGGTTGCGCACCTTGCGGCTGTCGGCCCGCGACCCGAAGACCAGTTTGTCCTCCAGCCAGGATCCGATGACCGGGACCAGATGGGGTGTGCCGTCACCATCGACGGTGCCGAAGGTGGTGAGCGGACCGAGTTCGGTGGCCACCGCGCGGATGTCGGACAGGTTCATGCCAGGGTTCCTTCCTTGACCAGTTCTCTGATGACGTCGAGAACCTGAGGTGGCTGCCCCATCATCAGTGGTCGCCGGTGCGCCGCGAAGGCGGCTTCTTCGGCGCTACCGTGGGCCAGATGGGCGAATTCGGTCAGAAACGTCATGCGCAGACAGAATTCGCCGTCGGCGTCGGTTTCGATCACGCAGAAGATCAGACCCAGTTGCGGTCCCTCGACGAAGTCGAAGACCATCAGGCGTTCGCCGTGGAAAGAGATGTGTTGCAACTCCACCCGCCCGTCCGCCAGATGCACGCGGCGGACCAGCTGGTCACCGTTGTCCTGGACGAGCTCGAAGCGGTGGCCTGGGGGGACGAACCGCTCGTCCTCGTTGCGGGCTCGGATCACCAACCCCTGCCAGACCTGTTGCGGCGTCAGCGTTGGTTCCACCCCGCTGTTGATCGGCACACTGGCCGTGGTGGTGAACACAGACGGCTTGCCTCCTCCGGGTCGTGGGCCGCACGCGGCAAACGTTAAGGCCCGGCCGGGGGTCGGGCATCACCTCAACGGGTGTGTGGCCGGGCCACGACGGTGGGAACCCGACCGCCGGTCAGCGGTGATCCGCACCCGGCATCGCCACGATGATCGGTTCGCCGAGATCGATGCTCGAGGTCCCCACCATCAACTCGTACTCACCGGGCTCGTCGACCCAGCCGTCCTCCCAGTACGCGAAGGCCCGGCGCGGCACCCGGATCGTCAGCGTCGACGTCGCCCCGGCATCGGCCCGGGCGACACCGAAACCGACGAGCCACCTGTCGGGCCGGTCGATGCGGGACTCCCGCCGCCGGGCGTAGACCTGCACGACCTGCTTGCCGGCGCGGTCTCCGATGTTGACGATGTCGGCGGTCAGCCGCCATCCGTCCTCATCGACCGTCCCCTCCAGGGCCACGGCGCCGAGTTCCCAGCGCGTGTAACCGAGGCCGAACCCGAACGGGTAGGCCGGTTCTCGTCCCGCCTGGAGCCAGGCCCGATATCCGATGTAAATGCCCTCGTCGTAGCGGACCACACCGTCGCGGGGGGTCACGTCGAACACCGGCGCGTCGCCCAGAACGGCCGGCCAGGTCGTCGTCAGGCGACCGCCCGGTTCGGTACGGCCGTACAGCACGTCCGCGATGGCGTTTCCGGTCTCCTGCCCGCCGAAGAACGTCAGCACGATGGCGGAAACCTGGTCCCGCCATGGCATCTCCACCGGTGCGCCGGCGTTCACCAGGACGACGGTACGGGGATTCGCCGCGGCCACGGCCGCGACCAGGTCGTCCTGGCGGCCCGGGAGGACGAGGTCGGCCCGGTCGTACCCCTCGCACTCGATCTGCGCGTTGGTGCCGACGACAACGATCGCGGTGTCGGCGGCCCGGGCCAGGCGTGCCGCCTCGTCGATCAGCACGTCCCCGTCCTGCGGCGCGGGTTCGGTACCGAACCAGACGGTGAACGAGCCCTCGACGCCGTCGATGATCTCGCCGGGCAGGAACTCGAACCGGAGGCGGACCGGTACGCCGGCCTCGGCGTCGACCGTCACCGACACCGATTGGGGCGCAAAGAAACCGCCCACCTGGTCGGTACCGGTGGGGGCGATGGTGGCGTCCAGCGCCAGCACCCCGTTGACGAACATCCGGCAGCTGCCGGGCGAGGCGAATCCGATGTTGACCGGCTCGGTGGTGTCCGGGGTGTACAGAGTTTCGTAGACGACCGACGTGGTGCCACGGGTGTCGGGGTTGTCCCCGAAGTCCAGGAGCAGACCCGCGAAGCGCGCCTCCGCGAAGATCTCCCGACCGTCGGCCCCGCGGTAGGACACCTGCGCACCGGGCTCCCCGGTCAGCGGGTTGGTGATCTGGTCACGCTCGAACACGGCGATCCCGGTCTGCACCACGGCGCCGATCGCATAGTCGATCGCCACCGTTTCCGGCGTCGCGGCCCGCAGACCGGCCAGCGGGCTGATCACGTACTCGGGCATGACGGTCGCGCTCCCGCCGCCCTGCGCACGCGTGTGCTTGGCGTTGTGACCGATGACGGCGATGCGCCGGTAGCCGGAGGGCTCCAGGGGTAACGCGTCGGTGTTTTTCAGCATCACCATCCCCTCGGCCGCCACGTGGCGGGCGAACACCGGGCCGTCGTCGGCGGGAGGGGGAACGGGCGAGGGCCCGTCGAGCGCGCCGACCCGACCCGCGAGCTGCAGGATCCGCACGAGTTTGCGGTCGATGACCGCCTCGTCGACCTCGCCGGAGCGGATCGCGGCCACCAGCGCCCCACCCCAGGCCGTGTGCGGTCCGGGCATGGCCATGTCCTGGCGGCCGCGCGCGCTGTTCACGCTGCGAACCGCCGTCCAATCGCTGACCACCACCCCCTGGAACCCCCATTCGGAGGTCAACGGGTCGACCAGCAACTCGTTCTCGGTCGCCGTGGTGCCGTTGATCGAGTTGTAGGCGCTCATCACCAGCCAGACCCCGGCCTGGGTGACTGCCCGTTCGAAGGGCAGGAGGTACAACTCGCGCAGCGCACGTTCGCTGACCCGCACGTCGGTGGTGAACCTGTCGGTCTCGGAGTCGTTGGCGACGAAATGCTTGACCGCCGCCGCGACCCCGTTGGCCTGAACGCCGCCGATGTAGGCGACGGCGATCTCGGCGGTCACCACCGGATCTTCGCTGTAGGCCTCGAAGTTACGGCCGCCGAGCGGGGAGCGGTGCAGGTTCACGGTGGGCCCGAGGATGATGTCGACGTCCTTGCGACGAGCCTCCTGGGCCGCCACGCCGCCGTACCTGCGGGCCAGGTCGACATCCCAGCTCGACGCCAGTGCGGTCGCGCACGGGAGCATCAGCGAGGTCGACCGCTCGTCCCACAACTGGCCGCGCACACCGCTGGGCCCGTCGGACATCACCATGCTCCGCAAGCCGATAGCGGCGTTGCCGGCGGTGGCCCAGGAACTGGCCCCGGACAACAGCTCCACCTTCTGATCCAGGTCGAGCCTGGCGACAAGCCCTACCAGCTGAGCAGTCTCGGCGTCTTCGAGCATGTCGGGCTCTCTTTCGTCAGTCATGTCAAGGGGTGAATGGGCCCGGACGAACCGGCGGACCCGGCATCGATCACGATCTTGAGCGCATGTTGTGACCGGTCGGCGAGCAGCGAGAACGCCGACGGGCCGTCGGCCAGCGGGATGACGTGACTGATCAGCGGCCGGACGTCCACCGCTTTTCCGGCCAGCAGCGCCACGGCGGGGATGACGTCGTCGTCCCACATGTGCGCGGCGGAACCGAGAATCGTTTTCTCACCCAGTACGGCATTGTTGGTGTCGATCCGCTGGTGGCCGGCGGTGACGCTGAGCAGCACGGTGACACCGCCGCGCCGCGTTCGGCGGATGGCCTCTCCGGCCGCGCCGTCGGCTCCGGAGCATTCGACGACGAAGTCGGCGCCGCGCGCGGGGAACAGCGCCACGGTCTGGGCCGTTCGCAGCTCCTCGGTCTCGGCCCAGCGACTGGTGAGCGCGAGTTCCTCCGCGATCGAGCGGCGCCGGGCGCTCGGTTCGACGATCACCACAGGTGCCGCGCCGGCGTGACGGAGTACCTGCGCCACGAGCAACCCGATCGCCCCGCCGCCGATGACGATTCCCCCGCGGCCCTGCACCGAGCCGAGTTTGCGGACGGCCCTGACCGCGACGGCCAGCGGCTCGGCCAGCGCGGCGTGCATCGGGTCGAGCCCGGCGGGCACGGTGACCAGCCGACGCGCTTTGCCGGTGACGAACTGGGCCAGGCCCCCGTCGACATCCAGTCCGGTGACCCGCAACCGCGGGCATTGTCCTTCTTCGTGGCGCAGACACCAATGGCAGGAACCGCACCCGGTCACCACGTCGACCACCACGACGGCCCCTTCCGGGGGTCCGGATCCGTCACGCGCCGGAGCGGCGACGGTCCCGACTATTTCGTGGCCCAGGGTGACCGGCCCCGGGACCACGATGGGTCCGTCGAGGAATTCCTCCAGGTCGCTGCCGCAGAGCCCGACGAAGGACACCCGGACGAGCGCCTCGTCATCCGCGGGCCGGGGGACGGGCACCTGCTCGACCCGGATGTCGCGCCGGCCGCGCCAGCGCACCGCCACCATGTCCGGTCCGGGTCGCGTCATGTTCGCCCATAAATGTTCGCTGCGGTGAGGAGGTCGTCGACGACGTGGTCCAGGCGCCGCTGGTCGCCGAGCAGGGCTTCCAGCCGGCCGACGGCCAGGTCGTTCAGCGGGACGTCCAGGTCCGGCCCGTACATCTCGAGGGCCAGCAGGATGTGTTCCGACATGGCCGCCGCGGCCCGCCCGCCGTTCCCGGCGGCGATGGCCTCGACGATGTCGTGGTGAAGTGGTGCGCCGGCCCGTAGGACGGCGGGATCGGCGAGGCTGCGCAACTGCAGGTCCATGACCAGCGGAGCGAGCGCGCCGAACAGAATGCCCAACACCGGGTTGCCGGAGAGTTGGGCGATGGTGGCGTGCAGAGCCAGGTCGCACTGTGCGCGTTCGATGGTCGTGTCGGCGGCATCGAAGGCCCGGACGAGATCACGGAGTCTGCGCACACCGTCCGCGTCGGCCTGGTCCGCCGCCCGGCGCGCCGACTGCGACTCGATCATGTTGCGCGCCTCCACCAGATCCCGGGGCGTCGCGCGCTGGTAACGGGCGACCGATCCGACGACGCCGCCCAGCTGCATGGGATCCGGTACCCGGACGAAGGCCCCGCGGGCCGGTATCACCTCGACCAGGCCCCGCTCGACCAGGCTCCGCAGGACTTCCCGCACCACCGGTCGGGACAAGCCGCCCGCCAGGGACAGCGCGCGCTCGCTGGGCAGCTTGCTACCGGGTGGGTGGAGGCCGGCCAGGATCTTCCGGACCAGGTCGGCCTCGAAATGCGCCCGACTGGCGATCCGGGGCGGAGTGGCAGGCGTGTCCGCACTCACGCCTGATCCCGGCCCTTCGCGCAAGCGCTCACCAGTCCCGTGCTCATTCGCACCACTGTCACTCATCGTGTCGCACCGATCGTGCACCAATCTTGGGTCACCAATCGTGGAGCGTGCCGTCCAGGAGCCGGTTCACCGGCAGGTATGCCCTCCGGTACGGGTGACGCTTGGCGGCGGCCACGTCGAACTCCACGCCAAGGCCGGGACGCTCCGTCAGCTGGAAGGCTCCGTCGGCGAAGGTATACGTGGGGCCGAAGACTTCCGAGATTGGTTCGGCGTACTGCATGTACTCCTGGATGCCGAATTCATGATGGCTGATGTCCAGGTGCAAGGCGGCGGCCAGGCCGACCGGCGAGATGTCGGACGGTCCGTGAATGGCGCTCTTGATCTGGTACAGCGCAGCGAAATGGAGAATCTTCCGGAGCCCGGTGACGCCGCCGGCATGGGTGACGGCGCTGCGCACGTAATCGATGAGCTGTTCAGGGACGAGCTGGAGGTAGTCGACCACGGAGTTGAACGTCTCGCCGGTGGCCAGCGGCACGGTGGTGTGACGACGAACGACCCGGAACGACTCCTGGTTCTCCGCCGGGGTCACGTCCTCGAGCCAGAAGGGGTGGAACGGTTCCAGATCGCGCCCCAGGCGGGCCGCCTCGATCGGGGTGAGCCGGTGGTGGACGTCGTGCAGAAGGTCGAGGGCCGGCCCGAAGGTGCCGCGCAGCGACTCGAAAACGCCCGGTATGTGCCGCAGGTACCGGCCGGTGTCCCAAACCTCCTCCAGCGGCAGCGCGCCGGCCTGGGCCGGCTCGTACCTCGTCGTTCCGGGGGCCAGGGACACCCCGTACCCGTCGCCGAGGCCCGGAACACTGATCTGCACCCGGACGGCCGAGAAACCCTCGTCGAGCCGCGCCCGTACCGAGTCGGTCAGCTCCGCCACGTCCCGACCGTGCGCGTGACCGTAGGCCCGAATCTGGTTCCGGCTCCGGCCCCCCAGGAGTTGGTACAGGGGCAGTCCCGCGGCCTGGGCCTTCAGATCCCACAGGGCGACGTCGACAGCGGCGATCGCGGCCATGGTGATGGGACCACGCCGCCAGTACGCGCCGCGGTAGAGGTACTGCCAGGTGTCCTCGACGGCGTGGGCGTCGCGGCCGATCAGGGTGGGCACGACGTGGTCCGTCAGGTAGCTGGCCACGGCCAGCTCACGGCCGTTGACCGTCGCATCACCGACGCCGACCAGCCCGTCATCGGTCCGGACCAGCAGCGTCACGAAGTTGCGGCCCGGACTGCACACGACGACCTCGGCGGATTCGATCTTCATGCGGCCTCCGCGGCGCGATGGAACCGGTTGCACAACTGGTCTGTCCGGTCATACCATAGCACCGGAGAATGGGCCTGAGGAAGGCACTTTCGGCCACCCGATTCAGATCCGCCCGATTCAGGCCCGCCCGATTCAGATCGCCCGGTTCCAGATCCGTGATGCGGTCCCAGATGGGAATTCGATGGATAGCAACGCCGCCCGCCCACCGTCCGCTGCGCCGCGAGCCATCACCATGTGGGACTTCTCCTGGCTGGAACGACGTTGGCCCGGTGCCGGGTACGAGGACTGGGACCAGGCCCTGTCCGAACTGGCCGATCGTGGCTACGACACCGTCCGCATCGACGCCTACCCGCATCTGGTGGCGCGCGACGGAGCCAAACAGTGGACGCTGCGGCCGCAGTGGAACCAGCAGGCCTGGGGCGCGCAGTCCGTCATCGTGGTGCAGGTCCTGCCGCACCTGGTCGACTTCATCCGGACCGCCGCGGCGCACGGCATCAGCGTGGCCCTGTCGTCCTGGTTCCGTCAGGACGTCCAGGACGTGCGGATGGAATTGACCACCCCCGCGGCCCTGGCCCGGGCCTGGATCGCCACCCTGGACGTACTGGCCGAGGCCGACCTGTTGGGGTCCATCGTCTATGTCGACCTGTGCAACGAGTTTCCGCTGCCCAGCTGGGCACCGTTCCTCTACGGCACGACCGAGGGTGTCGGGTCGCCCCTGTCCGACGCGCGTATCCAGGCCTGGATGGCCGAATCCGTGAATCTGGTCCGACAGGTCTACCCGGACCTGGACTACGCCTATTCCTTCGCCGCCGATGTCACATTCCTGCGGGACGCCGATGTGAGTGCCCTGGACCTACTCGAACCGCACCTGTGGATGGCCGGCGTCACCGACTTCTACGACAAGGTCGGGTACGACTTCGAGCGGTTCGACCCTGTCGGGTACGACAACCTGGTGGAGCGGGGCCGCGACACCTACCTGGCCGGCCAGGACGGTTACGACGCCGCCATTTTCCAGCAGATCGAATTGGCCGCGGAATGGTCCCGGACGGTCGGCAAACCGCTGGCCACCACCGAATGCTGGTCGATCATCGACTACAAGGATTGGCCCGGCCTGGACTGGGACTGGGTCAAGGACCTCAACGAGCGGGCCGTGGTACGCGCCGCCGCCACCGGTCGTTGGGTGGCGCTGGCCACGTCCAATTTCTGCGGACCGCAATTCGTCGGCATGTGGCGCGACGTCGACTACCACCGCCGACTCACCGACCTCATCCATCGATCGTTCATCGACGACGACCTGGTCGGCGCTCGATGATCGAAGACGTGCAGCAGGCCGGTCCCGCCCGCATCGAACCGTCGCCGTTGTTGCGCTCCAGCCGGGTCATCGCCGTGCTGCGGGCCGCGGCCGCGGAGGCCTATCTGCCGGTCGTCGAGGTGCTGGTCGACGCCGGCGTGGTGTCGATCGAACTGACGCTCAGCACCCCGGGCACCATCGCGGTCATCGGTGAGCTGGTCGCCCGCTTCCACGGGCGTGCGGAGATCGGCGTGGGCACGGTGCTGACCGCCGCCGACGCGGAGTCGGCGCTGGCCGCCGGCGCGGCCTACCTGGTCACGCCGACGGTGGCACCGAAGGTGGTGGCCGCCGCCGTGCGGTCTGGCCGGCCGGTCTACCCGGGTGCGTTCACGCCGACCGAGGTCCACCGCAACTGGACCGCCGGCGCCAGCGCGGTGAAGATCTTCCCGGCCTCCGTGGTGGGGCCCGGCTATCTGTCTGCGCTCCGCGGGCCTTTTCCCGCCGTGGACATGGTGCCGTCCGGCGGGGTCACGCCCGAGCTCGCGCCGGACTGGCTCCGCGCCGGAGCGGTCGCGGTGAGCCTGGGCGGCGAGCTCGTGGGGGATGCCCTGCGCGGTGGCGATCTGCATGCCCTCGCCTCCCGCGCGGCCCACGTCCGACGCCTGGTCGACGAGGTCCGGTGAACGCCCCGCCTGCCGCGGTCACGTTGGGCGAATCGCTGGCCCTGTTCGCCCAGTCCGAGCCCGGCGTGCTGCGCTCCGGCACCGGGTTCGGGTTCCGCATCGGCGGGGCGGAATCCAACGTCGCCATCGGATTGGCCCGGCTCGGCGTGCCCGTGTGCTGGATGGGTCGGCTCGGCCGTGATCCCTTCGGGGACGAGGTGATCCGGGCCATGCGCGGGGAAGGGGTCGATGTGGTCGCCGTACGGGACGCGGAACGAGCGACCGGCCTGATGGTGAAAGACCGTCGCACTCCCCTGCACCAACGCATCTCTTACTACCGAAGCGGCAGCGCGGGTGCGGCGTTGACCGCCGCGGACCTGGACGACGCGATCATCGAACGAGCGCAGGTCCTGCACGTCACCGGTATCACCCTGGCCATCTCGGACAGCGCCGCCGCGGCGGTGGAACATGCGGTGCTGGTGGCCAGGGCCGCCGGCACCCGCGTCAGCTTCGATATCAACTACCGGTCCCGGCTGTGGTCTCCGGCCGCGGCGAAGGCCACGATCACCCGACTGCTGCCCAGCGTCGACCTGCTCTTCGCCGGCGTGGACGAGGCCACCATGACGGTCGGTGACGTCGGTGACAGCGGCGACGAGGCGGCGCTCGCGCGGCGGCTGCAGTCGATGGGCCCCGCTGAGGTCGTGCTCAAGTTGGGTGACCGCGGGGCGCTCGCCGTCGCGGGTGACCAGACGGCGTCCGCGCCGGCGGTCGCCGTCCCGGTCGTGGACTCGGTGGGCGCGGGCGACGCGTTCGTCGCCGGCTTTCTCGCGGCGTCCCTGGGCCCAGCGGCCCTGACCGACCGCCTCGGGACCGGCTGTGCCGCCGGCGCGTTCGCGTGCACCTCCGCCGGCGACTGGGAGGGTTCGCCCAACCACGAGGACCTCCGGCTGATGCGGGTCCTGGAGCCGGTCACCCGGTGATCAGGTAGACCCCGCCCGAACCCCCGGCGGGATGCAGGTCACGCGGTCCTTTCGGTGTGTCGTCGAACAGAACCTTGCCCAGGTTAATATTTGATGACATTGTTTGTCGTCGGCGACGCCACAGCGTAGTCGGAAGGGCAGGATCGCGGTGTCTCAGCCAGCCAGCCCGGACCGGGGCGCGGTCGCCGACCCGGCCCAGGACCCCGCCGACGTCGGTCCCCTGCCGGCGCCCACCCGCCGAGTGCTGTTCGGACCGCTCACCTCGACCGACACCTCCGGTGCTGTGGTGCGGCGCCTACGGGCGGCGATCGGGCTGGGCCTGCTGGCCGACGGCGACCGGCTGCCACGGGAGTCCGACCTGGCCGCCCAACTGGGGATCGCCACGTTCTCGCTCCGGGAAGCGCTCGGCGAACTGCGCAATCAGGGCCTGCTGGTGACCCGGCCGGGAAAATTCGGCGGTAGCTTCGTGACCTACCCGATGGAGAGCGAGGAGATCGAGCGGGACGAGTTACTCCGTCTCACCTCCGCCGAACTTCGCGACCTGGGTGACTGGCGACAGATGCTCGCCGCCCACTCCGCCGCGCTCGCCGCGCAGCGCGCCTCCGAGTCCAACTACCGGCGGCTGGAGAACTTCGCCACCCTGGTCGGCCGGGCCACCACCCGGGCGCAGGCCCGCCGGGCCCACGGACGCTTCCACGTGGAACTCGCATCGGCCGCCCAGTCGCTGCGGATGACCCGCGCCGAATTCGGGGTCCATGAGGAAATCGATTGGCTGTTCGGGCTGGCGCTGCGCACCGCCGAGCAGCGCGCGGACAGCTCGAAAGGGCTGCTCGAAATCACCGAAGCGGTGCGTCACCACGACCGGCACAGCGCCCGGGCCGCCGCCGAGGCGTACTCGACCCGCCTGGTCGGCGCACTGGCCCAACTCCGACTGGAAACCATCGCCGCCCGCCACCACATCCGCACGGCCGTCACCGACCGGAGCCTGGAACAGGAGATCACCGACCTGGCCGCGGCGTTGCTCACCCAACTCAAGGCCGTGGCCAAGGACACCGCCCCGCTGTTCGGCGGACACCTGGACGAACCGGAATTCCGCAGCCAGGTGTCGATGGCCATCCTCCGCCGGTTCGGCGCCATGCCCCCCTTCGTCGACGAGGTCACCGTGCTGACCGAGGTCGGCGCCGTCCCACAGCACGCCTATTGGACCGAGGCCTGGCACCGCAGCGACTCCGGCCCACGCAAGGACGACAGCCACGTCACCGACCCCAAGCGGGAAGACTTCTACGACTACGAATCGCACGAATACATGGCCAAGCCGCGCCAACTACTGCAGCCCTGGGCCACCGGCCCGTACGTCGACTACGGCGGCGCCGACGACTACATCGTCACCGTCGCCGTCCCCATCCTCCGACGCCAACGCTTCCTGGGCGTGGCCGCCGCCGACTTCCAGGTCGCCGACCTGGAACGACAGCTCGCCCCGTGGCTGGCCAGCCCCGACCACATCCGCCTCCTGCTGAACTGGGAGAACCGGGTCATCGTGGCCAACTCCAACACCTGGAGCGCCGGCGACGTCGTCACCGACCACCGGAAATACACCGTCCACCCGTTTCCGCTCTTCGGTTGGACCCTGCTCACCGACCACCGACCGCCCCAGGCCCGTCGGCCCGGTTAGTACTTACACCGGGTACCTACACCGGGCGGCTGCGCAGCCCGATCTGCTTCACCCGGGTGAACTCCTCGATTCCGGCCAGGCCGCCTTCTTTGCCGTAGCCGGACTCGTTGAATCCGCCGAGCGGAAAATCCAGCCCGACCGCCAGGTGGGTGTTCAGCCATACGTTTCCGAAGTTGAGCGCACTGGTCAGCCGAAGGCCTTTTTCGATGTCTTCGGTCCACACCGAGCCGGCCAGCCCGAAGCCGACCCCGTTGGCCATCGCCAACGCCTCGTCGACGTCGGCGAAGGTCTGGACGGTGATGACCGGTCCGAAGATCTCCTCCTGGACCAGTTCATCGGTCTGCCCGAGCCCGCTGATCACGGTCGGCTCGAAGAAGAAGCCGGGCCGGTCGGCCCGCCGTCCGCCGGTGAGGATCTTCGCACTGTCGGGACGCCGGGCGACCAGACCTTCGACCCGAGCCAACTGCTGCTCCGAGATGAGCGGACCGAGCGTGGTGGTCTCGGACGTCGGATCGCCCAGCACGACGGCGTCGAGCTCGGCCACCAGCCGGCCGACGAAATCGTCGGCCACCGATGCCGCGACGATCACCCGGGTGGCGGCCATGCACTCCTGGCCGGCGTTGTACATGCCCGTGATCGCGATGGTCTCAGCCGCCTCCGCCAGGTTGGCGTCGTCCAGCACCACGACCGGAGCGTTGCCACCCAGCTCCAGAATGGACCGCCGGGGCCGTGCTGCGCCGGCGCGGGCGATGGCCCGACCGGTCGCGATGGAACCGGTGAAGGACACCAGATCGACGTCGGGGTGGTGGGCCAGATGGTTGCCGACGACGCCTCCGTATCCGTGCACCAGGTTCAGAACACCCGGCGGCAGCAGGTCGGCGGCGAGCTCCACGAACCGGGTGGTCGACAGCGGGGTGTTCTCGGCCGGCTTGACCACGACGGTGTTCCCGGTGACCAGGGCCGGGATGACCTTCCAGATGGCCATCCAGAGCGGATAGTTCCACGGCGTGATGGCCCCCACCACACCCAACGGCTCGCGCCGGAACATCGTGGTGACACCCGGGAGGTACTCCGCGGCAGCCTGCGAGGTCAGGGATCGAGCGGCCCCGGCGAAATACCGGATCGAGTCCAGGATCAGCGGGAACTCCTCGGCCGTGGTCACCGCGACAGGCTTGCCGACGTTGGCGATCTCGAGGTCTCGGAGCTCGGGGAGATGGGCCGCGAACGAATCCGCCAACTGGTGCAGCAGCTGGGCCCGCTGACCGGTGGTGCGTGAGGCCCAACCGGCCGCCGCGGCCCGCGCCGCCGCCACCGCACGGTCCACGTCATCGGTCGAGGACGAGTGGAAGCGGGTCAGCACCTCGCCGGTGGCCGGATTCACCACGTCGATGACGTCGGCCGCGGACCCGTCGGCCCAGACCCCGCCGATGAGGTTGCGCACCTGGACTCCCCCCGGGGCGGCAGGCCGGGCAGGGTGGTCGGTGGATGCTGTCGCCGTCATTCCGGACTCCCGCTGTTGCGCCGATACCTCACGACTGGGCCTCGATCATAAACCCATGTCCTGAATATTTGCGCACAACGACTTGCACCCACGGTGCGGATGGCCGGCCTCGTCCGCGAGCCTTGCAAAGTTGTAGGATCAAATATTATGGTGGAGTCCTTTCGGTCAGGCGTCACCGGGCACGGCATCGACCGAACGACTGATGGCGAGGACGTATCCATGGCAGACCAGGCTCGTCGACTTCGGAGCGAGACCTGGTACAACGACACCGGTGTCAACGGGTTCCTGCAGCGGTCCGCACTCAAGGTCCAGGGTCTGCGCGAGAAGGACTACCAGCGGCCGGTGATCGGCATCGCCAACAACACCAGCGAGTTCAATCGATGTCACACGCACTTCGACAACATGGTGACCGCCGTGAAGGAATCGATACTGGCCTCCGGCGGTCGACCCCGCGAATTCAACACCATGACCATGGGTGCCGACCTCGCCTATCCCCTGGGCATGACGTTCATGCATCGCAACCTGTTGGCCATCGAGATCGAGCAGACGGCCAGCCTGCACGGGGTGGACGGCCTGGTGATGCTCGGCGCCTGCGACGAGACCATTCCGGCGATGTTGATGGCCGCGGCCTCGATCGACCTGCCGACCGTGATCCTGCCGGGTGGCCCTTCCTTCAGCGGCTTCTTCCGGGGCCGGGACGTCGGTTCGGGCTACGACTGCCACCGCGCGTTCGAATCCCTGGGCCGCGGCGAGATCGATCAGGCCGACATCGAGGCTCTCGAACTGTCGGTGGAGCGCAGCCCCGGGCACTGCAGCACCATGGGCACCGCGGGAACCATGGTGACGATGGCGGAGGCGCTCGGGATGGCACCGGCCGGTAGCTCGGCCATTCCGGCGGTGGACTCGCGCCGGCTGGCCATGTCCCGGGACATCGGGGAATACATCATGGCGGCCGTGGCCGCCGACCTGCGACCGTCCCAGATCATGACCACCCGGGCGTTCGAGAACGCGGTGCGGGTGCTGGCCACCATCGACGGCTCGGCCAACGCCGTGCTGCACCTGCTGGCCATCGCGGGGCGCCTCGACGTCGATTTCAAGCTCGCCGATTTCGACGAGCTCTCCTCCACCACGCCCGTGCTGCTCAATGTGCGCCCCTCGGGAAAGTACTACTACAACGACTTCTTCAATGCCGGTGGCGTGCCGGCCCTGATGAACGCCATGGGGGCGCTGATCCACCGTGACCTGATCACCGTGACCGGCCGCAGCCTCGGCGAGGAGATCGAGGGCGCCGCCATCCAGGACGACCGAGTCATCGGAACGCTCGACAATCCGATCGCTCCCGCGCTGGGCATCGCCGTGCTGCACGGAAACCTGGCCCCCGACGGGGCGATCATCCGGGCCGGAGTGGCCAGCCCGGACCTGCTGTCCCACCGGGGCCGGGCGGTGGTGTTCGCCTCCAAGCAGGAACAGGACGCACAGCTGTACGAGCCGGACTTCGATATCCGGCCCGGCGATGTGGTCGTGGTGTGCAACGGTGGACCCAAGGGCTCGGCCGGAATGCCCGAATACGGCCGGATCCAGGTGCCTCCCAAGCTGCTGAACCAGGGGATCACCGACATGCTGCGGGTCACCGACGGCCGGGTCGGCGGAACGGTCTCCGGTACGGCCGTTCTGCAGATCACCCCGGAGGCCGCCGTGGGCGGGCCGATCGGCCTGGTCCGGACGGGCGACACCATCGTGCTCGACTTCGCCAACCGGAGGATCGACGTCGAGCTCTCGGACCTCGAGCTGGCGCAGCGCCGGGCCGAGCGGCCGACGCCGGTTGTGCCCCTGGGGGCGCCGACCCGCGGCTTCGCGAAGCTCTACGTCGACAGCGTCACCCAGGCCGACACCGGCTGCGACTTCGACTTCCTGCAGCGGGTCGCGACCCGTTCCACCGACCACGAGGAGACCGCGCGATGACGACCAATCCCTGGCCCGAAGGGCTGATGACGGCCCTGGTCACCCCGCTCACCGACGGCCAGGTGGACGGCGCGGCGCTCAGCGCCCTGATCGAGCGCCAGATCGCCGCCGGGGTCGCCGGTCTCGTCATCGCCGGCGGCACGGGTGAGTACGGCGCGCTGACCATGGCCGAGCGACAGCACCTGGCACGCGAGGCCATCGCCCGGGTCGACGGGCGGATCGCCGTCGTCGTGCACACCGGAGCGCTGGCCACCCGGGATTCGATCACGCTGAGCCGGAGCGCCGAGGCGGAGGGCGCCACGGGCATTCTGCTGGCCTCGCCCTACGGGGAGCCGATCAACTGGCGGGAGCGGGTGCACTTCTACGAGCGGGTCACGGCGAGCGTCTCGCTTCCGGTGATGATCTACAACACCCCGCCCTCGGGACTGCTGACGTTGAGCGAGATTGCGCAGCTCTCCACGCTGCCGAACATCAGCGCGGTCAAGGACAGCTCCGGGGACCCGGTGCTCATGGGTGATCTGCTGGCCTGGTCGGCGGCGGTCGACTTCAGCGTGTACGTCGGGCTGGACTCGTTCCTGTACGACGCCATCAGCGCGGGCGCCCGGGGCGCCGTCTTCGGCGCGGCCAGTGCGACACCCGAAATCCTGGTGCGCATGGTCGGTGAACTGAAATCGACCGGCCCCACCAAAGCCACCGTGGGACGTTGGCAACGGCTTCGTCCCTTCCTGCGATTCATGGAAAGCTCGCCCAACTACATGTCGATCTGCAAGGCGGCCTGCACCCTGCAGGGGATCGACGTGGGCGACGTCCGGGAGCCCTACCTGATGCCCGAGCCCGCCGAACTCGCCGAGCTGGAACGTCAGCTCACCGCCGTGCAGCGCGCCTTCGAGTAGCGCCACCATGCCCCTTCATCCGACCTTCGCCGCCCGGCTTCACCTCCTGGACGGAATCTCCTCGTTCGAAACCGCTCTCGCCGATCCGGTACTGGCACCGCGGCTGGCGCAGTACCTGTCGGTCGACGACGGGACGCCGCCCCCGGCTGTCGTCACCGCGACCGACCACGTACCTGGTCCCCACGGGCCGGTGCGAGTCCGGCTCTACACACCGCCGGACGACGACAACGGGGCGAAGCCCGCCCTGGTCTGGTTGCACGGCGGTGGCTTTCGGATGGGCAGCATCGATGAACCGGTGCAGGATGCGTTCGCCAGACAGATGTGCTCGCGCGTCGGGGCGGTCGTCGTCGCGGTCGAGTACCGTCTGGCCGTCGAGGGGGTCTGCTATCCCGTTCCGCACGACGACGTCGTGGCGTCCGTGCGGTGGGTCCGCCAGACCGCCGACGCTCTGGGCATCGATCCGGCCCTGATTTCGGTCGGCGGGGACAGCGCCGGAGGCAATCTGGCCGCTGGTGCGGCTTTGCGCCTCCGCGACGAAGACAACTGGTTGCCGGAGGCCCTACTGCTCGTCTACCCGACCCTTCACCCGGTCTTGCCGCCCTTGTCCCCCGCCTTGGCGGCCAGGCTTGCCGAGTTACCCGATCTGCTCCGTTTCCCGCCCGCCGACATCGCCGAGATGAATCGGAATTATCTCGGCGGCCCGGAGAGCACGGCCGACGGCTACGCCATGCCCGCCCTCGGTGTACTCGAGGGGCTGTGTCGGACAGTGGTGGTCAACGCCGAATATGACGATCTACGCGCCTCTGGCGAGGCTTTCGTGGCTGCTTTGGCGCTCGCCGGCGTGGACGTCCGCCAGGTGACGGCCCTGGGAGTCGCGCACTCGTTTCTCGACCTGCCCAACACCGTGGAACCGGTGAGCCGCATCCTGGACCTACTGGCCGGCGAGCTCTCGCCGACGGTGAACCACTGACCCGTGGCGGCAGGGATCACGAACGTCCCACTCAGGTCAGCCAGGTTCCGGAGAAGTCGTAGTAGTTGCAGGAGAAGGCCGACGTGGTCTGGGCGCCCCGCACCTTGGTGCCGTAGGCGTCGAGCCAGTTGTTCGTCGCCGGGATGATGTACGGCCCGTCCTTCACCTGCTGTTCCTGCACGGCATGCCAC